>CAZHSC010000030.1:0-38714 GCA_964534995.1 uncultured Bifidobacterium sp. | reverse complement strand
ATGATACCAACGGTGCTGTCAACCCCGGTGCTGCTGAGGTTTGTAACAACGTGGATGATAACTGTAACGGATTAACTGATGACGGTTTACCACTGTTCACCTACTACGCTGATGTAGACGGTGATACTTATGGTAATGCTTCTTCAAGTCTTGTTACCTGTGTTGCGGTTACACCTGTTGGTTATGCAACCAATGACCTGGATTGCGATGATACCAACGGTGCCATTAACCCCGGCGTTACTGAAATCTGTGGTAACCTGATTGACGACAACTGCGATGGCAACATTGACGAAGGTTGTACCTGTGTGAATCCTCCGACTGCCAATGCCGGTTCTGATATCACTATTTGTGCTGGTCAGGATGCTACCCTTAGCGGTACTATCGGCGGCGGTGCTACCAATGGTACCTGGTCTACCAGCGGTGACGGTACCTTCTCACCAAGCGCAAGCGTATTGAACGCTACTTATATCCCGGGTCCTGCCGATATCCTGGCCGGTACCGTATCTCTGACACTCACTACCGATGCCCCGATCAACTGCGTACCTGCTGTAAGCTCACTTACCCTGACTATCCAGCAGCTTCCACCATCGCCGGGTGCCATCTCAGGACCTGCTGCATTGTGTAATCCTTTCAATCAGACGATCACTTACAGCATCGCTCCGGTTCCGGGTGCAAGTTCTTATACCTGGTCAGTTCCTGCAGGAACTACCCTGCTCTTCGGACAAGGTACTACCAGCATCACTGTTACCTGGCCGTTCACCAACATCCACAACGGTGTGGTTGGACAGATTTGTGTAACTGCTAACAACAGCAACAGCTGTGGTAGCGGTACCCCAAGTTGCCTGGGTATCTCCGTACAGTTGACTACTCCTGTAACGCCACCTTCTATCTCCGGACCTGCTAAAGCTTGTCCTACAGATATCGCGACTTACTCTGTAGCTCTTGTAGCACGTGCTGACAACTATGTATGGACTGTTCCTGCCGGTGCTTCTATCATCAGCGGTCAGAATACCAACATCATCCAGGTTCAGTACAGTGCCGGATTTACCGGTGGACCGATCAGCGTAGTGGCTACCAATGCCTGCGGATCCAGCCCTGCCCGTACCCGTAACATCAGCCTCAACATCCTTCCTGCTTCTACTGCTATCAGCGGTCAGGCAAGCGGAGTTTGCGGTGCTACCGGTGTTGCATATACTGCCAACCCTGTAGTGGGCGCTGCCAGCTACCTGTGGAATGTGCCTGCCGGCGCTACTATCACAAGCGGCCAGGGTACAGCTTCTATTACTGTTGACTTTAGCGGATCTTACGGTGGTGGTTCTATCACTGTTATCGCTCAGAACGGTTGTGGTAACGGCGCTGCACGTGCTCTTACTGTAACAGGTGCTCCCGGTCAGGCTTCGCCGATCACCGGTCCTACCGGCCTGTGTGCTAACCAGAACTACAACTTCGGTGTGGCTACAGTTGCAGGTGCTTCTACTTACACATGGACCGTTCCAAGCGGATTTAGCATCGTGTCAGGTCAGGGTACCAAAGACGTAGTGATCAAAGCCGGTGCTAACCCTGCTTCAGGTTTGACTATCTCTGTACGCGCATCTAACCCATGCGGAACAGGTCCGATTCGCAGCCTGAACGGAATCAGCATCACGCTGTGCCCACGTATCGGAGATGCTGCTGCGATGAATATCTCAGCTTATCCGAACCCGGTAAGTGACCTCCTTAATGTAAGCTTCACCAGCTATGAGAACCAGGATGTTCTTGTAACCATGATGGATGCTGCCGGCCGCGTAGTTCTTAATGAGAACCGCAACGCTGATGAAGGCGCTAACAAGTTCGAATTCTCTGTAAAAGGTATGGCTGCCGGTATCTACACCATGCAGTTCCGCACCAACGATGCGGTTGAGAAGATCCGTGTGGTAGTTGAATAAGCACACACGGGTTTAACAAAACCCATACATCAATAAAATGGTGCCCCGGTCCTGATGGATCGGGGCACTGTTTTTTATAAAGGTCCGGGAAAGCAGAGGCTGGCATCAGCGTTTGATCCGGCACAGCAGGAACAAACTCAAATGACCCGCATTGTTGGATTCATCTCCGGTCAAGAGCATTTACCATAACGCAGTTGGAATGGTAATTCCTAAACCCCTAATTTCACGGCATGCAAGGAAGTGACCAAACCGGAGTACTCGAAGTAAAAAATCTTTCGGTATCCTTCGGAAACGGCGAGAAGTATTTCAAGGCAGTGGATGATATCAGCTTTACCGTAGGAGCCGGAGAAACACTCGGAATTGTGGGGGAATCGGGATCCGGAAAATCCGTAACTTCCCTGTCGTTGATGCAGCTGATCGCTACACCCGCCGGACGTATAGAAAGCGGCAGCGCGCTCCTGCAGAGCAAGGGAAGCGGCCGGGTGGACCTGCTTACACTTCCGCACAATGAAATCAGAAAGTTCCGCGGCAACGATATCGCCATGATCTTTCAGGAGCCTATGACCTCGCTCAATCCGGTTTTCAGTTGCGGTTTTCAGGTTGCGGAGGCATTGATGCTGCATAAACAGATATCTGCCAGGGCGGCGCGCGAAGAAACCATACGCCTGTTTAAAAAGGTGAAACTGCCTCGTCCCGACGAGTTGTACCACGCCTATCCGCATCAGATTTCAGGGGGGCAGAAACAAAGGGTGATGATCGCGATGGCCATCTCCTGCGATCCCCGCGTGCTGATTGCCGATGAACCCACCACCGCCCTCGATGTCACCGTACAGGCTGCAGTACTGGATCTGCTCCGGGAACTGCAGCAGGAAACAGGTATGGCCATGATTTTCATTACTCACGACCTCGGCGTAATATCGCGCATTGCCGATCAGGTGCTGGTGATGTACAAAGGGAAAAGCGTGGAGCATACCGACGTAAAAAGCGTTTTTACGCAGGCGCGGCACCCTTATACCCAGGGACTGCTGGCCTGCCGGCCGGCAAATAATACCGGCTTGCGGCGCCTGCCCGTTATCAGTGATTTCATGATTGCCGGTGAGGACGGAAAGTATGCCGCTACCGGAAAAAGTATAGCGGATATCATCGCGCAGCTTAAAGTGAAGGAGCAGCAACTGCCGCCAAAGGAAAAGGAAAAATCGCACAATGAAGCTTTGCTCAGCGTGCACCAGCTGCAAACCAGCTTCCCCCTTAAAAAGGGCTTCTTCGGAAAAACACGGGAAGAAGTGAAAGCCGTGGATGATGTCACTTTTGAAGTCTACCCGGGTGAAACACTGGGTCTCGTAGGTGAGTCGGGATGTGGCAAAACCACCCTCGGGCGAAGTATCCTCCGCCTCATTGAACCCACCGGCGGACGCATTCTCTACAGGGGTGAAGATATCCGCGGCTTCGAAAGCGCGAGGCTGAGGGCTTTCCGGAAGCAGATGCAGCTGATATTCCAGGATCCTTATTCCTCTCTCAATCCCCGCCTCACCGCGGGAGCGGCCATACGTGAGCCCATGTACGTGCATCAGTTGTATCACAGCGAAAGCGACCGTAAGGAACGGGTGATGCAACTGCTCCGTAAAGTGGGTCTGCAGGAGGAACATTATTACCGCTATCCGCATCAGTTTTCAGGAGGACAACGGCAGCGTATATGCATCGCACGCGCCCTGGCTCTCAACCCGGAATTTATCATCTGCGATGAGTCCGTATCGGCATTGGATGTATCGGTGCAGGCGCAGGTACTCAACCTGCTCAATGAATTGAAAGAAGAACAGGGGCTCACCTATATTTTTATTTCGCATGACCTCTCTGTGGTGCGCTTCATGAGCGACCGCATCATGGTAATGAATAAAGGCAGGGTAGAGGAGATGGGCGACGCAGAAGAAGTGTACCTGCATCCGCAATCGGAATACACCAAAAAACTCATCAACGCCATTCCCCATTGACATGGATGAGGTGGAAATGCATAAAAAGCGCTATACTGCCGAAAGCGCCTGGCTTAAAATAAGTAAATGGTGTGCCTACCAGGAAAGAAGCCAGCAGGAAGTGCGCGATAAGCTGTACGGCTACGGCCTCTTCACCAAAGATGTGGAGGAGATCATCGCAAGACTGGTGACCGGGAATTTCCTCAGTGAAGAACGCTTTGCCATCGCCTTTGCGGGAGGAAAATTCAGGCAACTGGGATGGGGTAAGGTGAAAATAAGGATGGCCTTACAACAGAAAAAGGTATCGGAGTACTGTATCAAAAAAGCGCTCGCGTCCATCGGTGACAACGATTACCGGGACCGCCTGCAAAAGGTACTAGCGAAACGCAGCAGGGAGGAAAAGGAAAAACATCCCCTGCGCAGAAAACAAAAGTTAGCCCATTACCTCCTTTCACGCGGCTTTGAACCCGACCTGGTTTGGGATCATCTGAACAACGATTGATATCGCCCACCCGCCTTCTTTTTTATCACGGTGTACCTGTTAGCCTTTTTCATACCTTTGCGCCATTATGATTATAGAGCAATTAAAAGAACTTTCCGAACGTGTCGATGCTCTGAGGAGGCATCTTTGACGTCGATAACCGACTTCAGCAAATAGCGCAGGAAGAGCAGCTTACGCATGCTCCTGATTTCTGGAATGATCCCAAAAGAGCGGAGCAGATCCTCAAAAAGATAAAGCAGAAAAAAGACTGGACCGATGCCTTCCGGCTCGCTGAAAGCGCCGTGGAGGACCTTACCGTGCTCTTTGAGTTTCAAAAGGCGGGTGAAGCTTCCGAACAGGAAGTGGACGAGCAATATGCGAAAGCCGTAAAAGTGATTGAGGAGCTCGAATTTAAGAACATGCTGAGCGGCGAAGAGGACCACTGCAGCGCCATCCTCACGATCAATTCCGGAGCGGGAGGTACCGAAAGCCAGGACTGGTCATCGATGTTGTTGCGGATGTACCTGCGCTGGGCCGAAAGGCATGGATATAAGGTAACGGAAATTGATTACCAGGAAGGGGACGGAGCGGGCATCAAATCGGCCACCTACGAAATTGAAGGAGATTATGCCTATGGATACCTGAAAAGTGAAAATGGTGTCCATCGTCTGGTCAGGATTTCCCCCTTCGATTCCAACGCGCGCAGACATACCTCCTTCGCCTCGGTGTTCGCTTATCCGATCATTGATGACTCCATCAACATAGAGATAAAAGACGCCGATATCGAAATACAGACTTCGCGGTCGGGTGGTGCAGGAGGGCAAAATGTAAACAAAGTGGAAACCAAGGTGCAGATTACGCATATCCCTACCGGTATAGTGGTGGTTTGCCAGGTAGAACGTACGCAGGGAGGAAATAAGGAGCGTGCCATGAAAATGCTGAAGTCGCAGCTGTATGAGCTGGAATTGCGGAAACGCAATGAGGCAAAACAGGCCATGGAAAGCTCCAAGAAAAAAATTGAATGGGGCAGCCAGATCAGAAGCTATGTGTTGCATCCCTATAAGCTGGTGAAAGATAACCGCACCGATTACGAAACTTCCGATACCCAGGCTGTCCTCGATGGTGAAATCGATGAATTCATCAAAGCGTATCTGATGGAATATAGCAGTGATGTAAAAGAATCGGTCTGAAGTATTAAAATATTGAAATGAATAACCACGGAGACACTGAGGCACAAAGCTTCACGGAGAGGAGGAGTGAAATAATAGTTACCCAGAAGCAATTAAGTGATTTGTCCTTTAAAATAATTGGATGTGCAATTGAAGTACATAAACATCTAGGGCCCGGACAATTAGAATCAGTATATCATAAATGCCTTTTTAATGAATTGAATAATTCAGGCTTATGGGTGATGTCTAAAGTCAAGTTCCCCGTTGTTTATAAAGGCGAAGATATGGGTGATGCACTTGAAATTGACTTACTGGTTGAGAATGCGATTGTAGTTGAATTAAAAGCGGTAGAAACAATTCATCCGGTATTTAAAGCACAGCTGTTAAGCTATTTAAAACTAAGTAAAAAGCCCAAGGGTTTATTAATTAATTTCCATGTAGAGACCATAACAAGTGCTGTAATTTCAATGGTTACAGATGAATTCTCCAAACTACCTAAATATTAAAACTCTGTAAACCTCGACGCCTCAGTGCCTCCGTGGTTTAACCCCGAAAATAATTATGTCAGACTACAGAATTGAAAAAGATACGATGGGTACCGTGCAGGTGCCTGCAAACGTATACTGGGGTGCGCAAACACAGCGCTCCATCGAAAATTTTAAAATCGCGCAGGACATCAACAAAATGCCCCGTGAAATCATCCGCGCTTTCGCATACCTCAAGAAGGCGGCAGCCATCACTAATATGGAAGCCGGCGTACTGCCCAAAGAGAAAAGCGATCTCATCGGTAAAGTCTGCGATGAAATCCTGGATGGAAAACTGGATGATCAGTTTCCGCTGGTGGTATGGCAAACCGGCTCGGGTACGCAAAGCAACATGAACGTAAACGAGGTGGTTGCCTACCGGGCGCATGTGTTGCAGGGAGGGAGCCTGATGGATGAAAAGAAAGCGGTGCATCCCAATGATGACGTCAATAAGTCACAGTCGTCCAACGACACCTTCCCCACGGCGATGCATATTGCCGCGTATAAGGCGCTCAAAGAGGTAACGGTACCGGGTATACGAATGCTGAGAGATACCCTCGCCGCCAAGTCGAAGGAGTACATGCACATAGTGAAAATCGGCCGCACCCACCTGATGGATGCCACCCCGCTGACACTCGGCCAGGAACTGAGCGGCTACGTGTCCCAGCTCGATCACGGCCTCCGTGCCGTTGAACATACTCTGCCGCACCTTGCCGAACTGGCCCTGGGTGGTACGGCCGTAGGTACGGGCATCAACACACCACCGGCTTACGCGGTAAATGTTGCGGCCAATATCGCGAAGCTGACAGGCATTCCTTTTATCACCGCCGAAAATAAATTTGAAGCCCTCGCCGCCCACGATGCCATTGTGGAAGCGCATGGAGCTCTTAAAACGGTAGCCGTGAGCCTGATGAAAATCGCCAATGACATCCGCCTGCTTGCCTCAGGTCCGCGTTGCGGTATCGGTGAACTGTATATCCCCGACAATGAACCGGGTTCATCCATCATGCCGGGAAAGGTGAATCCAACGCAGTGCGAAGCGATGACGATGGTAGCCGCCCAGGTGTTGGGCAATGATGTAGCCATCAATATAGGCGGAGCCACCGGTCATTTTGAACTGAATGTGTTTAAGCCGGTGATGATCTATAATTTCCTGCACTCCGCACGCCTGATTGGTGATGTGTGCGTGTCGTTTAATGATAAATGCGCGCTGGGGATTGCACCGATTCAGGAAAACATCGACCGCAACCTGCGCAATTCCCTTATGCTGGTCACAGCTCTCAATACCCATATTGGTTATTACAAGGCAGCCGAGATCGCGCAGACCGCCCACCGCGACGGAAGTACGCTCAAAGAAACCGCCATCAGGCTGGGTTACCTCACCTCCGAACAGTTCGACCAGTGGGTAAACCCCCTCGACATGGTAGGGGAACTGAAAAGTTAAGTGTCACGGAAATGATCCCGTACCTGTAACCGGGAACCGGCACAGCGCTGCGGAAACATTTATTATAAAAAAGGGAATTAAAGATGGAAACCGTAATCCGGAATGCACGCATCGTCAATGAGGGAAGCATTACAGAGGGGGATGTGCTGATCAGAGGCGAGAGAATTGAGAAAGCAGGCGGCACGATAACGGCAGGGGCCTACGCAAAGGAAATCGATGCCCACGGTCTCTACCTGCTGCCCGGCGCCATTGATGACCAGGTGCATTTCAGGGAACCCGGACTGACCCATAAAGGGGAGATTTATACCGAAGCAAGGGCCGCCGTAGCGGGGGGCATTACTTCTTACATGGAAATGCCCAATACGGTGCCGCAGGCGGTGACGCAGGCCTTGCTGGAAGAAAAATACCAGCGTGCCGGACAATGTTCACTGGCGAATTTTTCGTTTTTTATGGGGACCACTAACCACAACCTCGAAGAGGTTTTGAAAACGGATTCTGAGAGGGTGTGTGGTATCAAAATATTTATGGGCTCCAGCACCGGCGATATGCTGGTTGACAATGATAAGGTACTGGAATCTGTTTTTTCGAGGTCATCCCTGCTGATTGCCACCCATTGCGAAGATGAAGCAACGATACGCAGGAACAACGAAGCGGCCCGCAGCACCTATGGTGATGCAGTGCCTCCTTCCAGCCATGCCGTAATCAGAAGTGAGGAAGCCTGCTGGAAATCCTCTTCTTTCGCAGTGGAACTGGCCAGGAAGCACGGTACCCGCCTTCACATCCTGCACATCTCCACCGCCAAGGAAACGCAGCTCTTCCGCAATGATATACCCCTGGCGGAAAAGCGTATCACCGCCGAAGCCTGTATTCACCACCTCTGGTTTACCGATCAGGATTATCTCACAAAAGGAAACCTGATCAAATGGAACCCTTCAGTGAAAAAACGCAGCGACAGGGACGAAATCCGCAAGGCGGTGCTGGATAACCGTATCGATGTGATCGCCACCGACCATGCCCCGCATACGCTGGAAGAAAAGTCGAAGCCTTATTTTTCCTGTCCTTCCGGCGGCCCTATGGTGCAGCACGCGCTCACAGCCATGCTGGAAGGTGTGAAGGAAGGATGGATCAGCCTGGAGCGGGTGGTGGAAAAAATGGCGCATGCGCCGGCTACCTTGTTTCGCATCCATGACAGGGGTTATATCCGTGAAGGGTATTTCGCCGACCTCGTACTGGCCGACCTGCAGCATCCCTGGAAAGTGGAGCCTTCCAATATTCTCTACAAATGCGGGTGGTCGCCTTTTGAAGGCCGTCAGTTTTCATCCAAAGTAATCATGACTTTTGTAAACGGAAACCTGGTGTACGACAAAGGGCATTTTAATGAAGCCGTCATGGGTAAACGCTTACTCTTTCACCGGGAAAAGGCATGAAGGCAAGATCCGTTTTAGCGCTGCTGATTATCATGTCCTGCTATGCCTGCTCCAGGCAGGAAGTACAAGTGCCGGCGGATGTGATACCACGCGATACTATGGTGAATATCCTCGCGGATATGCATCTGGTAGAAGCCATTATCCAGGTCAGGAACCTTGGCCGTAATGATACCCTCAAGGCGGAAGCTTATGGGCGCTATCGCATGGTATTTGAAAAACACAGGGTGAACAGCGAACAGTTCATTAAAAGCCTGAACTACTACCGTGGTGAGCCGGCGTATTTTCATGATATGTACGGCGATGTCCTGACGCGTCTCAGCGAAGAACAGGCGAAACAGGAAAAGCAATAAGGCGACTCCTTTTCAGGACGCCGAATAAATCATTATTTCAGATAAGTCTCCAGGAACTTAAAAAATACCCGGTGCCATAAGATGCTGTTTTGCGGTTTCAGCACATGGTGCCCCTCGTCCGGGAAGTACAGGAACTGGCTGGGTACTCCTCTTAGCTGTGCCGCCGTAAAGGCTTCCATGCCCTGGTTTAACGGCACACGAAAATCCTTTTCATTATGCACCACCAGGATGGGGGTGTCCCAGTTCTGTACAAATTTATGGGGGGAAAATGCATCGAAGCTTTTGGGTTTCGGCTGGTCCCAGTAATTGCCTCCCATGTCGTGGTGCGCGAAAAATATCTCTTCCGTAGCCGCGTACTCCGATTCAAGATTGAAGACCCCGCAATGCGCCATGAAGGCCTTGAACCGCTTGTTATGATGTCCGGCAAGCCAGTACACGGAGAAGCCGCCGAAGCTGGCACCAACGGCGCCCAGCCGGCTTTTATCAACATAATTTTCCCGGCTTACATCGTCGATGGCCGAGAGCAGGTCGTTCATGGCCTGGCCGCCCCAGTCACCCGCGATCTGGTCATTCCACTCTTCGCCAAATGACGGTAATCCACGTCGGTTAGGTGCTACAATGATATAGCCCTGCGCTGCGAGCAGGCTGAAATTCCAGCGGTAGCTGAAAAACTGGCTGACGACGCTCTGCGGCCCTCCCTGGCAGTAGAGCAGGGCAGGGTATTTTTTTGCAGGGTCGAAGTCGGGTGGATAGATGACCCATACCAGCATGTCTTTCCCGTCGGTGGTTTTTACCATGCGCGGGCTAACCCTGCTTTTTTTAAGGGGTCCCCACAAGGCATCGGTGACTGTGGTAATTCTTTTGGCATCGCCGCTCACGGCGTTGACTGAATACAATTCCGAAGGCATGGCCATGTCCGTCCTTGAGGTAACTATCGTCAGCGTCTTACCGCTTCCGGCAACGGCAAGCTCATTGTAGTCGGCCTGTGCCGAGGTAAGCTGGCGCAGGGGCATGGCGCTCTTCAAAAAGGAGTCATAGATAAAAATCTGCTTCGTGGCGTTTTTGGCCGCGTTGAATACGATGTGTCTGCTGTCGGAACTCCAGGCTACATTGTCCACGGAATAATTGAAGTCAGGCAATAACTCTTTCTTTTGCTTTGTATCTGCCGTGTATTGAAAGAGGCGGTTACGGTCGCTTTCATAGCCGGGAGTTTCCATGCTGAGCCAAAGCAGCTTTTTACCGTCCGGCGACCAGCAGGGGTCATTGTCATAACCGTTCATGCCTTCGGTAAGGTTGGTGGTGGTGCCTTTGTCCAGGTGGTAGAGGTAGATGTCGGTATTGGTGCTGACCGCCGCCGCTGTTCCGTTCAGCTTTTTACAGGTATAGGCCAGTTGTTTTCCGTCGGGAGAAAATTGCACCTGCTCATCACCGCCGAAGGGTCCCGTGGGCGAATCCCAGCGTTCAGCGGGCATGATGTCAACCCCCTGGCCGATGGTGCCGTTGGCATAGGTGGCAATGAAGAGGTGGCTGTATGCATAGTCGTGCCAGGCATTCCAGTGTTTAAACATCAGGCCGTCGATGATTCTGGCGCCGTCGGTTTTTGGCAGATCCGGATAAATCTCACTGGGCTTTTTGTCCAGGCTAACGTCGGCGCTGTACCATATATGGGATAACGTTTTTGAATATCCGAAATTACTGATGCCACCGGCAACCGATGAAACCTGCGTTTTTTCGCTGCCATCCGTGTTCATTTCCCATAGTTGGGTGTCCCCGTTTTTATCATCCGCCAGGTAGCCTATTTTTTTTCCGTCGGGCCTCCAGCGTGCTGCTCCTTCATCGGCGGCGGTAGCAGCCAAAGCGGTGGCAGTGCCTCCGCCCGCAGGCAGGATGAAAATGTCGCTTTGTCCTTTGTTGGCGCTGATGTCAAAATTCCTCACGTTGAAGATCACATTTTTGCCGTCAGGGGAAATGCGCGGATCCGACACCCTGCCCAGTTTTACCAGGAGTTCAGGGCTGAGTGTTTGAGCGCTGAGGCTGATGAAACAGCTGCCTGCAAGCGCGAGCGTGGCGAAGATTTTCATAAGAGCAGGATGAATGGTGGTTTCAAAATTAAAATTTAATTCGATAGAAAAGGCGCGCTCCCTGATTTTAAAGGCGTGGCCTTGGAAAATTATTTTCAGGAGGGCACTTCGATGATTACAGGAGGTGGAGTATGCGGCGGCAGCCGCGATCATTATTTTGCATGGGAAACACCGGTACAGGTGGAAGGGCGCTGCTATAGCTTCAGTTTTTTATACACTTCGCTTCTATCGAGTTTCACCACTTTACCGGGGAGGGGATCCTCCATGCGGAGCGCTTCGATCTGCCAGCGTACCAGTCTCAGCGTAGGGAAGCCGGTAGCCGCCGTCATTTTTCTTACCTGTCTGTTTTTACCTTCCGTCAATGTCAGCTCCATCCATGAATCAGGTACCGTTTTACGAAAGCGTACCGGAGGATTCCGTTCGGGCAGGGATGGCGGTGGAATGCTGACGGCCATGGCCGGAGCAGTAACATACTCCTTTCCATCTACACGTATCCTGACTCCCTCACGCAACCTGCTCAGCGCTTCGTCACTGATAATACCCTCTACCTGCACGAGATAGCTTCTTTGATGTTGGAAGCGGGGATGTAACAGCCGTTGATTTACCCGGGGATCGTTGGTAAGCAACAGGAGTCCTTCACTGTCGGCATCCAGACGCCCTACCGGATATACGTCATTCGGAAAATGGAAGAGGGATCCCAGTCCCGGCTTGTTGCCTTCGGGCTTAAATTGTGAATGTACCCCATACGGTTTATATACTAGGTAGTAATCCATGGTACGGAATGGAAATGTATGGGCTGTAACGGTATCAGGGATACGCGATTTCTACCCTTCTGTTTTTAGCCCTTCCTGCCGCGCTGCTATTGTCGCCAACGGGCGAACTGTCGCCATACCCCTGTGATACCAAACGGTTTTCGGCTATGCCTTTTTTCACGAGGTATACTTTTACAAAGTCCGCACGTTGCTGCGAAAGTTCCATGTTCTTTTCCTTGCTGCCGGTGCTGTCAGTATATCCTTTGATGGCAAGGGTTATTGCCGGATTTTCATTCATCATTCGTGCTACCTCATCCAGTTTGCTGTTGTAAGCTTTGCCGAAAGCGTATTTGCCGGTTTCAAAATATACCACAGGCAATGCAGGTGCCGTTTGGGCCGGGACCGCCGGGGCAAGCTGCTCGGGACATCCTTTGTTGGCGGTGGTTCCGGCAGAATCCGGGCACTGATCATCCGGATCGGCTACCTGATCTCCGTCCCGGTCGGGGCATCCTTTCAGTTCCGCTGTTCCTTTCAGTTCCGGACAACGGTCATCCGCATCCGTTACACCGTCCTCATCTTTGTCCGGGCAACCGTTGAGGAGAGGGTTGGCGCTGACCAGTCCTGCCACCTCTATGCATTTGTCAATGGAGTCGGCCACACTGTCGCCGTCTTTATCGGGGCAGCCTTTGGCGGAGGCTACTCCCTTTATTTCGGGGCAGGCATCCGTCAGGTCGGGGATTCCATCGCCATCACGGTCCAGGGGACAGCCGTCACTGTTCACTGCGGTACCGGCGGGCGTTTGGGGGCATTTGTCTTTTTTGTCAGCTACACCATCCTTGTCTTCGTCTTTTTCACAGGAGAAATTCCAGGTAAGGCCCAGGCTGTGCATCAGGAAAGCATCGTTGTCCTTTTTTTCCTCTTTGTCACGGTTGTCATGATCGGTATACGCAAAAGTTTCCTGGAGCAGCATGCCCAGCCGTTCCGTAAGGCTGATTTTTAATCCTGCGCCAAAAGGAATGAAGAGGTCGGTGCCCGGCCGCTTTATATTATTCATATAGCCAAGGCCGATGCCCACAAAGCCATAGGGATTAATTTTAAACCGCTCTTCTTTAAACAAAGAGGCCCTGATATGACTGTTCCACTGCAGATGATCCGCTTCAAAATTTTTAACCTGATTTTCATAGTAGCCAAGCGTACCCAGGGTAGCATTCATGCTGAAGTCAAAATGACTTGAAATAAACCAGGAAGTAGTCAACCCGATGTGAAGCTGGGCATCCTGGCCTTTGCTGTTGTAAAAGCCCTGACCTAAATCACCGTTGTATTGGGTTAATCCTCCCCATAATCCTATGGCAAAAGGGCGCCCTGCAGTTTGTGAGAGGAGAAAATGAGGTAAAAGTAGAGCTATGGTCAGGCTTAGAAGGGGTCGTTTCATCGTAACAGGTAGTGTCATTTATGAGGCTGCAAAGGTAGTTTTATCTGAAACATTCTCCCTGCCTGCTGGGTTAAATTATCACGAAGGGGACCAGGATCACTTCTTCCTGCCGGTGCTTCCGCTAAATAAAAACTAAAAGGTGCTGAATGCACTGGAATTCCATCAGGGCGATGGGCTCTTCATTTTTCTGTTTACCGTTCATTTTTTATGCGGAATGTGATAAGGGCAGGGGGAATTAAAGTATATTTGCGCCTCGTTCTTTATTTAGCTTATCAAGAAAGGTGGAGGGACTGCGCCCTGTGAAGCCTTGGCAACCCTTGTTCAGGTTTGGCATTCAAGTAGATACAATTACTGAATGCGGTTCCGTCGAAGTCGGAATACAGGCCTAAGTTCCTTAAACCCGCTTTAGGGAATCTCCCCTGATCTCAGAAGGTGCCACATCCAGTCCCGTCCGTACTGACGGGAGAAGATAAGTCCGGAAGATCTGAACCTAAAAATTAAAAATTCGTAAAATCTCTTCTGGCCTCCGGAAGGGATTTTTTCTTTTTCCGGCGGCCATGAAATAAACAAGTATGGCTGTACATCCGATTCGTAAACAATTAGAACAACGTATCCTGGTGATTGATGGTGCCATGGGTACCATGATCCAACGCTATCAGCTGGATGAAAATGACTACCGCGGCAAACGCTTCACCGACTGGCCGCATGACCTGAAAGGGAACAATGATCTGCTGAGTCTTACCCAGCCTGAGATCATTTGCAATATTCACAAAGACTATCTTGATGCAGGTGCCGATATCATCGAAACCAACACCTTTAATGCCCAGAAGATTTCCCTCGCCGACTACCGGATGGAAGCGCTCGCTTATGAGATGAATCTTGCATCGGCGAAACTGGCTAAGCAGGCGGTGCAGGAATGGATGGTGACTAACCCTAAGGGAGGTCCGAAGTTTGTTGCCGGAGCCATCGGGCCTACCAACCGTACGGCATCCCTGAGCCCCGATGTAAATGATCCGGGTTTCCGGGCTGTAAGTTTCGACGACCTTGTAGAAGCTTATGCTGAACAAATTAATGGTCTGCTTGATGGCGGGGCCGACCTTTTACTGATCGAAACCGTTTTTGATACGCTGAACGCGAAAGCGGCGCTATTTGCCATTCAGACAATTCTTGAAGAGAGAAATCTGGAACTGCCGGTCATGGTGTCCGGTACCATCACCGATGCCAGCGGCCGAACCCTCAGCGGACAAACCGTGGAGGCTTTCCTGAACTCCATGTCGCACGTGGATCTCCTGAGTATTGGCCTTAACTGTGCCCTTGGCGCGAAGGAAATGAGACCCTATCTCGAGGAACTCAGCGAAAAGGCTCCTTTTTATATAAGCGCCTATCCGAATGCAGGCCTCCCCAATCAGTTTGGCGAGTACGACGAGACTCCGCATCACATGGGACATCAGATAAAAGATTTTCTTACCAGCGGTTTCCTCAACATCGTGGGTGGTTGCTGCGGTACGACTCCTGATCATATCCGTGAAATCGCTCAGCTGGCAAAGCAATGCCCGCCACGAAAAGTTCCTGCACGGGATCACCTCCTGCACCTCAGCGGCCTCGAAGCCCTTACCCTGCGCCCGGAAAGTAATTTTATGAATGTGGGCGAACGTACTAACGTAACGGGTAGCCGTAAATTTGCAAAGCTCATCATCGAAGAAAAATTTGAAGAAGCCCTCGCCATCGCCCGCGATCAGGTGGAGGGCGGTGCACAGGCCATCGATATCAACATGGACGAAGGTATGCTGGATTCCAAAGCCGCCATGGTGAAGTTCCTGCACCTCGTCGCTGCTGAACCGGATATCGCAAGGCTGCCCATCATGATCGATTCATCGAAGTTCTTCGTGATCGAAGCAGGACTGAAATGCACACAGGGAAAAAGTATCGTGAACTCCATCTCCATGAAAGAAGGAGAAGCCGAATTTTTACGCCAGGCGAATACTATTCGCAAGTATGGTGCCGCCGTTATTGTTATGGCATTTGATGAAGACGGTCAGGCGGATACCTATCAGCGGCGCATCGATATCTGTGCAAGAGCCTATAAACTGCTTACTGAAAAAATACATTTTCCCCCTCAGGATATCATTTTTGATCCGAATATTTTTCCCGTCGCTACCGGCATGGAAGAACACCGCCGCAATGCACTTGATTTCTTTGAAGCCACAGCCTGGATTAAAAAGAACCTCCCTTATGCCAAAGTAAGCGGTGGCGTGAGCAATGTGAGTTTCTCCTTCAGAGGGAATGACCATGTACGTGAAGCGATTCATGCCGCGTTTTTATATCATGCTATTAAAGCGGGAATGGATATGGGCATTGTGAATCCCGGACAATTGCAGGTGTACGATGAGATTCCGAAGGAATTACTGGAGATGGTAGAGGACGTACTCCTCGACCGGCGGGAGGATGCCACCGAACGCCTGATCACCTATGCAGAGCAAATAAAAGGAGCCGGTAAAAAACAGGAGCGCGATGAAGCCTGGCGGGAAGGAACTGTGGAAGAACGGCTCACGCACGCTCTGGTGAAAGGAGTGGTGGAGTACATAGAGGCCGATGTGGAAGAAGCCCGGAAGAATTATCCGAAGGCCCTACACCTGATCGAAGGTCCGCTGATGGATGGGATGAATGTGGTGGGTGATCTTTTTGGCGAAGGAAAGATGTTTCTTCCGCAGGTGGTCAAGAGTGCTCGTGTAATGAAAAAAGCGGTAGCGTATTTATTGCCCTACCTCGAAGCGGAAAAGACGGAAGGAGCCGCTAAAAAGGGAAAAATCCTCATGGCTACCGTGAAAGGCGATGTACACGATATCGGAAAAAATATTGTGGGGGTAGTACTGGCTTGTAATAATTATGATGTGATTGATCTGGGTGTGATGGTGCCGGCCGATAAAATTCTCGATGCCGCCATCGAACACAATGCCGACATCATCGGCCTCAGCGGATTGATCACTCCTTCGCTGGATGAGATGGTACATGTAGCCAAAGAAATGGAGAGAAGGAAACTGAATCTTCCGCTGCTGATCGGCGGTGCTACTACTTCAAAGGTGCATACCGCCGTGAAAATCGCCCCGCATTATTCCCATCCCGTCATTCATGTGAACGATGCCTCCCGTTCGGTTCCTGTAGCGAGCGCACTTTTATCCAATGAACAGAAGCAGGAAATCACCGACCGAACCAACTCAGAATACGATCGCTTGCGTAAACAGCATGCCGGTGCACAGGCCGCCAATAAATATATCTCCATCAAGGAGGCGCGGGCAAATGCCTGGCCAGGTGAAGGGTCACTTGTAAAGACCAAAGCTCCTTTGAAACCGGGCATCACGGTGTTGGAAAATTATCCGCTCGCGGAGTTAATTCCTTTTATCGACTGGACACCGTTTTTTCATGCCTGGGAGATGAAAGGATCCTATCCCAAAATTTTAAAGGATCCGGAGAGGGGGGCTGAGGCGAGCAAGCTTTTTGAAGATGCGCAGGTGATGCTCAGGAAAATCATTGATGAAAAATGGTTGCAGGCGAATGGTGTAATCGGCTTGTTCCCTGCCAATGCTGTGGGAGATGATATTCTTGTGTATGAAGATGACGCGCGTAAAAAAGTACGTGCCACTTTCCATACGCTCCGGCAACAAACGAAGAAACCGGAAGGACAGGCAAATCTTGCACTATCGGATTTTATCGCTCCGCAGGCATCGGGGATCAGGGATTACATCGGCACATTTGCTTTGACCACCGGTATTGGCATGGATGAGCACGTGGCGCGCTTCGAAGCAGTACACGACGACTACAATGCCATACTGCTGAAGGCGCTCGCCGACCGGCTGGCAGAGGCCTTTGCGGAACGATTGCATCAGCGGGTACGTAAAGAATTTTGGGGCTATGCCGCGGATGAAACGTTGAGTAACGATGAACTGATCAGGGAAGAATACGAGGGTATCCGGCCGGCACCGGGCTATCCCGCGCAGCCCGATCACACCGAAAAATTAACCATCTGGAACTTACTTGATGTGGATACTACCGCCGGCATCACGCTTACCGAAAGTCTGGCCATGGTACCCACCGCGGCGGTCAGCGGATTGTATTTTTCACACCCGGCTTCCCAGTACTTTGGTCTCGGAAAAATTCAACGCGACCAGGTGGAGGATTACGCCAAACGCAAAGGCATGTCGGTGGAGGAAGCGGAACGCTGGCTGGGTCCGGTGTTGGGTTATGAGCCGGTGGTGGTGTGAGTTTGTAAGTACCCCCATTTTCGAACAGTTCAAAAACAGACATTTTAATTATTCATATGGTGACGTAGAAGGAGACTTTGTCGTATAGAGTAGGGAAATTGTAGCTTTCTGAAAATCCCGAATTTTAAACCTGTCTGCCGCCAGGCAGGCGCAACAGTCCTGCAGCGGGTTTACCTACCGGCAGGTAGGCGCGGAGAAAATAAACCGGCCATCAGCACACCGAAAGTAGAGCTTAGCACAATCGGTGTGTCATCCGGTATCCTTGAAGAAGTGCAAAGCACGCTTCAGGATAAAAATTTGTAGCGTAGTGGAAGGCGGAACAGGCGAAGGGAAGCTCCGAATGAAATGAGGAGATCACCCTGAGCCCCGCCTGGAGCAAGCGAAAAAAATTCCGCGGGAGCGGAAAGGAAGTGCTGCAGGCCTTGATCTTTTTGCTTCCACCGAAGCAGAACGTAGTACGCTTCGGTGGAAGCAGAACGTAGTACGCTTCGGTGGAAGCAGAACGAAGTACGCTTCGGTGGGAAATTGAGTCAGGGCATGGGGCAGAAGGCCCCATCAGGAGACGAAGCAGAAAATTCTATTCGGAAGGAGAGGAATTATGGGGGTAATAATATTTTAAAATTTTACTGCGGAGAAATGGGAAACCACCGCGGGCACCGGGGAGACACAGAGAACACGGGTTAATTCTATATTTAGGGCGACATGTCCATGTGCTAATACTTCCATTACCGCCTTATCCATTTTAATCTCCGTTTCGTCAGCCTGGAATTCCAGTTGGTCGAAGCCTTGCAACAGGTATGGAACTTCCTTTTAACTTTGTTACAATGATCCGTCTCACACAAGTCAATAAATCCTACCCTATGGGTGCTTCACGCCTTCATGTTCTGAAAGGTATTGATCTCGATATACATCAGGGTGAGATGGTGTCCATCATGGGTTCCTCCGGATCAGGGAAGTCAACCCTGTTGAATATACTGGGCATCCTGGATAACTACGATTCAGGCAGTTATATGCTCCATGATACCCTCATCAAGGACCTGAACCCGGCCAAAGCGGCCCACTTCAGGAACCGTCTGATCGGCTTTGTATTCCAGTCCTTCAATCTGCTCAGCTTCAAGAACGCCATGGAGAATGTGGCTTTGCCGCTTTACTACCAGAAGGTGAAGCGCAGGGAGCGCAATAAAATCGCTATGGAATACCTGGATCGGGTCGGTTTGAAAGACTGGGCCAACCACGGCCCCAATGAACTTTCGGGCGGTCAGAAACAAAGGGTTGCTATTGCCAGGGCATTGATCACAAAACCCAAGGTGATTCTGGCCGATGAGCCCACCGGCGCGCTCGACTCGCATACCACCGAGGAGGTAATGCAACTGCTTACCGATGTACATAGGTCAGGCGTCACCGTTATCATCGTTACGCATGAAGCCGATGTGGCTGCCAAAACCCAGCGCACCATACGTATCAGGGACGGGCTCATTCTCGGTTCCTGAAATGCCTGCACTGTATCCTCAACCTTTCAGTCAATTAAAAGAAATATCTTGAGCTTATTAACAATTCATATCACCCTGTCCGTTCAATCCCCGCATTGTCTGATATCCTGTAGTTCACAACATGTTTAACAAAGAGGTTTGGTCCGAAATTTTCTCCACGATACGTGCAAACCGCCTGCGCACCTTTCTTACGGCGTTTAGCGTGGCCTGGGGGATATTTATGCTCATCATCCTGCTGGGCTCCGGCGAGGGCCTCCGCAACGGAGCCCAGAAAGGCTTTCAGTCGGATGCCGTCAATTCTATCTGGATCAACGGCGGCACCACCAGCAAGGCCCATCAGGGTTTTCAGCCGGGACGCGATATACAGCTGCGCAATGAAGACTACGCGCTGATACGACGCTTAAGCGCCGGCACCAACGAAATCACTTCCTCCTACGATGGAAGGAATATCCGTACACTCAACTATAAGAAGCAAAACGGTGCTTTCACGGTACGCTCCTGCATGCCCGATCATGATTACCTGGAGAACTGCAGCATCGTATTGGGGCGTTTTATCAATGATAACGACATTACGGCTTACCGGAAAGTGTGCGCCATTGGGGAACCTGTACAGAAAGCCCTGTTCGAAATGGAAGACCCGCTTGGAAAATATATTAATGTGGATGGAATCCCTTTTAAGGTAGTTGGAACTTTTACAGATCCCGGCAGGGGAGATAATGAACGTATTTACATCCCCGTTAGTACCGCTCAACGCGCGTTTAACGGCCAGGATAAACTGAGTGTTATCTGGATGAGTACCGGACAGGCCGGCATTGAAGAGAGCGACAGAATGGCCCACAATATCCGGAATATGCTTGCCAAGAAATATAATTTTAATCCGGAGGATGAAGAAGCTGTCAACGTATGGAACAATACGGTGGAGTACATCCGCGTGATGGGGATGCTGGGAAATATCCGGCTTTTTGTATGGGTCATTGGTATCGGTACCCTGATAGCGGGCATTGTGGGTGTAAGCAATATTATGATGATCGCCGTAAAGGAAAGGACCAAGGAGATCGGGGTAAGAAAAGCCATTGGCGCCGATCCGGCATCCATCATCTCTATGATCATTCAGGAAAGCGTGTTCATCACCGCTGTTGCCGGATACCTCGGACTGATAGCCGGTGTGGCCGTACTGGAAGCCGCCCGTACTTTTATGCCCCCCAGTGAATTCTTCCTGAACCCCGGGGTGGACCTGGGGGTGGCCATCAGCGCCCTGGTCTTGTTAATCATTGCCGGAGCCCTCGCCGGCCTAATCCCCGCCCTCAGAGCCGCACGAATTGAGCCTATAGAAGCCTTGCGCGATGAATAATATGAAAATGCGATAATTTGAAACTTTGAAGATGACCAATACTACCGACAATGATCCCGACAAACCTATCTCCTGCCAGGGAGATAAACCTAAAGCGGGGCTTCGCGATCAAATTAACCCATCTTCAAATCTTCAAATTAAATCTTCTTCAAATCTTCAAACCTGTCTCCCGCCAGGGAGATTAACCCATCTTCAAATTTAAAATGTTTGACTCTGACTCCTGGCAGGAAATCTTTGCCACTATAAAGAAAAATAAGCTGCGCACCTTTCTTACCTGCTTCGGTGTGTTTTGGGGTATCTTTATGCTTGTGGTAATGATTGGCTCCGGAAATGGACTGAGCAATGGGGTCTTGCAGGAATTTGCCGGAACGGCTACCAACAGTTTTTTTTGCTGGGCGCAAAAAACGTCCAAACCTTATAAAGGCATGAAGCCGGGACGTAATTTTAATTTCAACAATGATGATATTGCCGCCTTGAAAGCCATCCCTGAACTGGCGGTAGTAGTGCCGATGAACCAGTTGGGAAATTACCAGGGTACCAACAATGTGGTGCGGGGCATGCTCAACGGCGGTTTTGAAGTGTCGGGAACCTATCCGGAGGTTAGCAGGATAGAAGAGACCAGGGTCATGAAGGGACGTTTTCTGAATCAGAATGACATCAGCGATAAAAGAAAAGTGGCGGTCATTGGAAAAAGAGTGCAGGAAGTGCTTTTTAAGAAAGACGAAAATCCGCTGGGAGAATATATCCGTATCAATGGCGTTTATTTCAGGGTGGTTGGCGTTACTGAACCGGCCTCATCCGGTGAACGCGGCAGAGAGCAAAGTGAAAGAGTGCAAATACCCTTCACTACTTTCCAGCAGGCATTTAATTATGGGGATCTGGTGGGCTGGTTTGCCGTGATGTCGGCCGGGGGCGTACCCGCCTCTGTTGCGGAGGATAAAGCGCTGGCGGTATTGCGTGAACGGCACAAAATTGCGCCGGATGATCCAATTGCCATTGGCCATTGGAACATGGAAAAGGAGTTTAATAAACTGAATGGTTTGTTTTCGGGTATCAGCGGTCTGGTATGGATTGTAGGTACCGGCACCTTGCTTGCCGGTATCATCGGCGTCAGCAACATCATGCTGATTGTGGTGAAGGAACGAACAAAAGAAATTGGTATCCGCAGGGCTATTGGCGCTCCTCCCGGTCATATAGTAAAACAACTGATCGTCGAGTCGGTATTTCTCACAACCATCGCCGGGTATGCCGGCCTGGTCTTGTCGGTGGCGCTGATGGAAGGTATTGCCGCTTCCATACCTCCGGGTGAAGGAGGCATGTTCAGCAACCCTACCATTGATTTCAACGCGGCTCTCACCGCCCTGGGGATACTGATAGGGGCGGGGGCGCTCGCAGGTCTCATCCCCGCCCGCAAGGCGATTAAAATCCCTCCTGTGGAGGCCTTGCGCTATGATAACTGATGCTCACCCTGTACTCACTCAAAACGACGATTAACATTTCAATAAACTATGAAAAAAATAAGCAGTATCCTTCTTGTGCTTTTACTGGTCGCGACCTTTGTCTGGACCCTGTATTTCCTGTATTCCAAATCGGAAAAACCGGTGGTGGAATATAAAACGGAGAAGGCAAGTGTGATGAGTATTATCCGTAAGACGGTAGCTACAGGTTCGGTAATCCCTCGCCGTGAGGTGTTTATCAAACCCCAGGTTTCCGGAATAGTGGATGAAATCTATATCGTTGCCGGTAAAATGATCAGGAAAGGAGACGTGATTGCCAAAGTGCGGATTATTCCCAATATGGTCAACCTCAATGAAGCCGAAAGCAGGGTGAACCGCGCTAAAATTTCGCTGGATCAGGCGCAGGTGGATTTTGACCGCTATGCCAGCCTCTTCAAAGATAAAATTATCAGTCCTTCCGAATTCCAGCAATATGAAATCAGGCTAAGACAGGCACGCGAGGAAATGACGACCGCTCAGGATAATCTGGATCTGATTAAAGAGGGTGTTTCTAAAAGCAGTGGTAAAGCCACCAATACGCTTATTCGTTCTACCATCAGCGGCATGGTGCTGGATGTACCGGTAAAAGAAGGCTTTTCTGTAATTGAATCCAATACCTTTAATGAAGGAACAACTGTGGCAACGGTAGCCGATATGGGCGAGATGATCTTTGAAGGAAAGGTGGATGAATCGGAAGTGGGTAAAATTAAACAGGGAATGGAACTGGTACTGACCGTTGGCGCTATCGAAAATTACAAGTTCAACGCGGCGCTGGAATACATCGCACCCAAAGGAATTGCCGAAAACGGCGCCATTCAGTTTCAGATACGTGCCGCGGTGAAAACGGACACCACCCATTTTCTGCGTGCCGGTTATAGTGCCAACGCGGATATTATCCTCGACCGGAGGGATAAGGTGATCGGGGTGCCCGAAAGCGTGTTGCAGTTTTCGGGGGATACCACTTTCGTGGAAGTGAAAACCGCGGAACATGTTTTTAAAAAGCAAGTCCTTAAAACCGGAATTTCGGATGGCATCAACATAGAGGTGCTGGAAGGGATTCGCGAAAATGATGAACTGAAAGTGCCGGCAGGTACAGCCGCGGAAAAATCTATTTAACGTTAAACCTTGAGGCTTGCACCAGCCAGCGTGAAGACCCGCTCCGCCGCTATGGTTTAATGAACTGATGGGGCCTGTTGGCAAACAGGGAAAGACAGGGCCATGAATGAAAATAAAAAAGCCACCCGGTTGAGGTGGCTTTCTTATCTTTTCGGCTGATCTTAGTGAGCAGCTTCAGTAGCAGCAGCAGCAACAGTATCAACTACTGCAGCAGCAGCAGAATCTACAGTAGCAGCAGCTTCAGTTGCAACTTCAGTTGCAGCTTCAGTTGCAGTCTCAGTAGCAGTTTCAGCAGCGTTTTCAGCGTTTTCAGCAGTCTTAGAACCGCAAGAAGCAAGCGCTACAACGAAGGTAGCAGCAGCCAGGAATGAAGCGAATTTTTTCATTTTTTGTTTGATGTGTTTTATAAGTTTATAAACTTAACATTTAATACCCCGGTGCTTAAAAGGTAACCCATGGATTGCAGGACGGGAATAAAAATATTTATAAGATATTGAAAAACAATTAGTAAAAGTTTAGCGAATTGTAAAAAGAAGCCCGGGTAAAGCAGAAATTTGCCCTTCAGTGGGTTACCTTTCCATCATAAACGAATTAATTAACAAGGCATGAAACAGGTTCAACCTGTATCCGAAGAAGAAATTCTTCTCTTATTGCAGCAGGGCGATGAAAAACTGCTACGCCAGGTGTACCGCCAGCATTATCAGATGGTGATCAACCTGGTGATGAACAACGGTGGAAGCCTGCAGGAAGCGAAAGATGTGTACCAGGAGTCGGTGATCATCTTTTATGAAAAAGTGAGGGACGTGGATTTTGTATTGAATTGCAGAATTAAAACCTTTCTTTATTCCGTAGGCAGGCGCTTATGGCTGAAACAGCTGCAAAGGAAAAACCGGTATACCTCTCAACTCACCGATACGGAAGAGTATGTAGAGTTAAACCGCGAAGAACTGGGAGAGAAGGAGGATCAGTTTAATGCCATGCATATCGCGCTGGAGTCACTCGGTGAACCTTGCCGGTCCATATTAAAGGACTTCTACCTGAACAACCAGAGTATGGATGAAATCACGGAGAAGTTCGGGTATACAAATGCCGATAATGCAAAGAATCAAAAGTACAAATGCCTGAAGCGTCTGAAGAAAGTCTTTTTCGACGTGTACGGCAAAAACGGAGGAATCTATTATGATGAGCAGAAGGGAAACGGATGAATTGATTGAACGCTATTGCCTGGGGCAGCTTACGCCCGAGGAATTGCGCATTTTTGAACAGTGGAGGGAAAGTGATCCCGAGCTGTCACAGGCCATTGATGAGCACCGACTGGTGAACCATGCCTTTAAAGTGTATGAGGAGCGTTTGTATTTGCGCGGTAAAATAGCCGCTATTCACGAAGAGATGGAGTCGGAACAGTACTGCTACCAGGCACCCCTGAAAGTGGTGGAACCTGAAGTGAGCCGCCTTCGTACTCTCTGGCGCCGTTATAAAGTAATCGCTGTGGCCGCCATCGTGGCTGTGGTTGCCGTATCCGCTACTATTTTCACCTTTAATATCACCGGAGTAGCCGGAAATAAACAACACAGCGCTTATCAGGAACTGCGCCGTGAAGTGGAAAATATCAAGCGGAAGCAAAAGGCGATGATCCATGATATCAACGAAAAGCAGGAAGGCAGTAATGACGCCGAACGCACCTTTACAGGTTCCGGTTTCGCCCTGAGTAAGGAAGGGCATGTGGTGACCAGCTATCACGTGATATCTGACGCAAAACTTATTTATATCAGCAATGACAAGCACGAACAGCTGAAAATGAAAGTGGTTTATACCAACCCCAAACTGGATATGGCCGTGCTGAAAGTGGATGAAGATTCCTTTTCCGGCTTTGGTGAAATTCCTTTCATGATGCGAAAATCCATTGCCGATCCCGGTGAAAAGGTATACACGCTCGGCTACCCCCGCGAAGACATGGTTTTTGGGGAGGGTTCTGTAAGTTCCTACACCGGTTATGAGGGCGACACCGCCGCCTATCAAATCAGCATTCCTGTGAACCCCGGTAACTCGGGCGGCCCCCTCTTTGATAACCAGGGCAACCTGGTGGGTATCATCTCAGGAAGGAATACCTCCGTAGAAGGAGCCTCCTTTGCCGTGAAGTCCACCTGGCTGAGCGAAGATATCAGGAACCATTCAAATGAAAAGATCAGCATCTCCTCCAGGAAAAGCCTCAAGGGCCTGGACCGCAGCGCGCAGGTGAAAAAATTGCGTGACTACGTATTTATCGTGAAAGTAGTGAACTGACGGTACCTCCGCTTGATGGGCAATAGATCGCGTTTCATCGGCTTTTCTTCACACTTTATCGCTTTCCGGGGCTTTGTTATATGTGCTTTATTATTTTTGGCTAATTAATTTCTTCTATGAGCCGCCTTCTGCCATTCGTCAAAATATGTATCCTTTCCTCCTTCCTGATCGCTGCCGGCCATCCGGCAAACGCTCAGAAGTCATGGACGCTGAAGGAGTGCGTGGATTACGCCCTCGAAAATAACATCACGGTAAAACGCAGTGAAGTTTCTGCGAAGGTGTCGGAGTTATCCGTGATGCAGAATAAGTATGCATTGCTGCCTTCCTTAAACGCTTCCGGCAGCAGGAACTGGAATTTCGGAAGAACCATTGACCCTTTTACTAATCTTTTTACCACACAACAGGTGCAATCCGATAACCTGTCCCTTAACAGCAATGTAACCCTGTTCAGCGGATTTCAGCTGGTAAATACTTTAAAGCAAAGCCAGCTGGATTATATGGCCGGCTTGTCGGATCTGCAGAAGATTAAAAACGATATTTCACTGAATGTGATTTCTGCTTATTTACAGGTGTTATATGCGAGGGAACAGTTGAAAGTGGCCAATGCCAGGGTGCTTCAGGCCACCGAACAGCGCGATCGTGTGAAGCGTATGGTGGATGCCGGCACCATGGTGCAGGGCAACCTGCTGGATGCCGAGTCACAATTGTCGAATGAAGAACTCTCCAACATTACCGCCGAAAATCAACTCACGAATGCAAAACTCAGCCTTACGCAGTTACTTCAGTTGCCCTCCCCCGAAGGTTTTGATGTGCAGGAACCCGAAGTTTCTTTACCGGATGAGAGCGTAGCCTCGATGAACCCGGCCCAGATCTATGAAATTGCGCAGAAGACATTGCCGGAAGTCAAAGCGGCGGATACCAGGATCTCGAGTGCGGAAAAAGCGATTACTGTTGCCAAAGGCGGATTTTATCCCCGTATCACCCTGTTCGGTTCCGTAAGTTCCTTTTATTCTTCCAGCTCAAAAAAAGTGAGCGGTATCGATTTTGATGGCTTTCAACCGGATGGCAGCATCACCTCTGCCGGCGATACCGTCCTGTCGCCTGCCTATACCTCCCGCCTTGAAGATAACCCCTACAGTGATCAGTTTGATCAGAACCTGAACAAGGCGGTTGGCCTGAGCCTGAATATTCCGCTATTTAACGGTATGAGTAGCCGAACCGGCGTGAAACGGGCAAGGTTAAATTTTGAAAATGCAAAATTTGCCGCGCAGCAAACCCGCAACCAGGTGTATCAGAGTATCCAGCAGGCCCATACTGATGCCCTCGCAGCCAAAAAAAGGTACGATGCCACACAGAAAAGCGTGCTGGCTTTTGATGAAGCGTACCAGTATGCCGAAAAGAGGTTTAATGCAGGACTGATGAACTCACTGGAGTTTCTGACAGCCACCAACAACCTTACCCGTACAAAGATTGAACTCCTTCAGGCGAAATACGACTATATATTCAGGATCAAGGTGCTTGATTTCTACGCGGGCAATCCCCTTCTGTTCTAAACCTAACACTATTCATAGCAAGCATAAATATGTCAAAGAAAAGATCAATCTGGTTTTGGGTAGGTGTAGGGACGGTGGTAATTATTGTATTGCTCGCTGTGGCTAAAAAAGCCGGCTGGATGGGCGACAGCAACCGCATTAAAGTGAGCGCTGAAAAGGTGCTTCGCCGCGACCTGGTGGAAACGGTGGCTGCTAACGGCAAGGTACAGCCGGAAGTGGAACTTAAAATCAGTGCGGATGTGAGCGGTGAAATCACTGAATTGTATGTGAAGGAAGGCGATGTGGTAAAAAAGGGAACCCTGCTTTGCCGGATAAACCCCGAAGTATATGCCTCAAACTATGAGCGTGCCACCGCCGCCGTCAATTCATCCAAAGCCAATCTCCAGAACAGTAAATCACGGCTGACTCAGGCGGAAGCCCAGTTTGAACAGTCGTCGCTTAATTTTAACCGCAATAAAAAACTGTTTGAGGATAAAGTAATTTCAGTCGCTGAATTTGAAAATATAAAATCATCGTATGAGGTGGCAAAAGCGGAAGTGGCCGCCGCGCGGCAGAGTGTTGCTGCTGCCGGATTTAATGTAAGCAGCGCCGAAGCGGGACTCAAGGAATCAAAGGAAAACCTGAACCGTACCAGTATTTATGCACCTGTTGACGGAACGGTTTCCAAGCTGAGCAAGGAGCGGGGAGAACGCGTGGTGGGTACCAACATGATGGAAGGTACTGAAATTATGCGACTCGCCAACCTGAATGAAATGGAAGTGAGTGTGGATGTGAGTGAAACGGATATAGTACGCGTGAGTACCGGCGATACCGCCGATATTGAAGTGGATGCCTGGCTGGGACGTACTTTTTCCGGAATCGTAACCGAAGTGGCCAATTCTTCCAACCTCAGTGCAGCATCTGTTACAGACCAGGTTACCAATTACACCGTAAAGGTGCGGATCCTGCGTGATTCGTACCTGGACTTACTGGAAGGCAAGGCGGATAACTACAGTCCTTTCAGGCCGGGGATGTCGGCCACAGTGGAAATTAAAACGCGCCGTACGCCCAATGTACTTACAGTTCCAATTCAATCGGTAACCACACGCGATACCGTGAAAAAAGCAGTAAAAGAAAAGAATGACAAAAACAACGGTGGAAGCGGCGAAGCCAAAACGGAAACTCCTGTGCTTTCATCAAAAGTGGTGGAATATGTGTTTGTGGTTTCAGAGAGTAAGGTGGAACTCCGGCCTGTTAAAACCGGAATTCAGGATAGTCAGTATATCGAAATTACTGAGGGACTGAAGGAAGGTGAGATGGTGGTTTCAGGTCCTTACAATGCCGTGGCTAAAACCCTGAAAGATCATGCAGCCATTACCATAGTACCCAAAGAAGAGCTTTTTGAGAAGGAAAGTAAGTAATACGAATACGATGCTGCTGTTATTACCGGGTTTTTGTTCTTTTGATGTATACCTTGAAAAGATGCAGGTCATTCAAGGTGCCTGCCGATTGGAGGCTTCCATAATTTGTCGCAGCATGTAAACCGGCGAAGGATGTCAGCGCAGCCCCTTTTATTATTATTGGAAACGGCTACCGGCGTCTGCTCGGTAGCATTGTCGCAGGGACAGGAATTGTTGTCCATACGTACCAGCACCTCAGGACGCGAACATGCTTCCATGCTGGCCGTTTATATACAACAGGTCATGCAGGAGTCGGGTAAAGACCTGAAAAATATTGATGGAGTAGTGGTCAGTAAAGGCCCGGGTTCCTATACCGGCTTGCGCATTGGTGTTGCAGGCGCCAAAGGAATTTGTTTTTCACTCGGTAAGCCCCTCCTGATGGTGGACACTCCCCTGGCTATGGCCTTCGCATATGTAAGACAATACCGGGATACACTACCGCCCGATGCGTTACTCATCCCGGTGATTGATGCCCGGCGCATGGAGGTATATGGTGCCGCTATTGACACCGGCGGCGCTTATGTCGAAGCGGTCCGTGCCGAAATCCTGCACCCTTTCAGTTTTATTACGGATACCGACAGGCCCTGTTTCGTATTTGGCGATGCCGCGCCAAAATGTGTGGAAGTATACAGGGAAACAAAAAATGTGCATGTTGACATTTCTTTTAACCTTTCGGCGACCGGATTGTTATCACCAGGACTGCGTGCCTACCATGAACAGCAGTTTACCGATATTGCCCGTGCCGAACCTTTTTACCTGAAGGAGTTTGTAGCGGGTGTGAAAAAGGAAAAAGGCTGAACACGGCCAAACGCTATGATCTGTAAAACAACTCCGGTGTTTCTATCAATATTCTGCAGCCTGCTCATGGCCTCCTGTACTCCGCCATCCGGCAAGATGGATCATACTAATGATGATAAAAAGCAATCCAACATGGAAGAAACGAACCCGTCAGGCACCGATACCGCAACATTTGGCGCGGGATGTTTCTGGTGCGTAGAAGCCATCTTTCAGCAATTGAAAGGCGTGACGAGTGTGTACAGCGGCTATGCCGGCGGTGCAAGAGAAAACCCCAGCTATGAGCAGGTATGTTCAGGTGCCACGGGTCACGCGGAGGTGATACAGATTACTTATAACCCGTCCGAAATCAGCTTTGTAGAACTGCTGGAAGTGTTTTGGTCGGTGCATGATCCAACCACACTGAACCGTCAGGGCGCGGATGTGGGTACGCAGTACCGTTCGGTTATCTTTTATCATAATGAAGACCAGCGCAGATGGGCGGAAGAATACAAGGAAAAACTCAATGTCAGCGGCGCTTTTGCTTCGCCGGTAGTAACGGAAATAAGCCCTGCGAAAACATTTTATAAAGCGGAAAATTACCATCAGAATTATTTTAATGAAAATGGAGGGGCGCCCTATTGTAACATCGTGATCCGGCCTAAAGTGGAGAAGTTTAAAAAGGTTTTCGCGAATAAGTTAAAGCCCTGATTTTTTTGCCGGATAGGCGTTTATCCCAGTTGGAAATATTTTTCCGCCATATCATTTACCGCTTTCCCGATAGCTAAACCCGCGGTAGCGGCAGGCGAAGGGGCATTTAGTACATGCAGGGAGTTATGACTGTGTACGATCTTGAAATCGTCAATCATGTTTCCGTCCCTGTCAAGTGCCATCGCGCGTACTCCCGCCCGTCCCGGAACAATATCCTCCATCCTGAGGTCGGGAATAAGGCGCTGCAGGCGTTCCAGGAACAACTTTTTGCTGAAAGCCCTGCGGTATTCGTCCAATCCGAATTGCCAGTGTTTAAAAAACAGCTTCCAGGTACCGCCATAGCTGAGGGCATCCATCGTGTCGCGCAGGTTGAAATCTGTCTTACCGTAGCCTTCCCGCTTAAAAACAAATACGGCGTTGGGGCCGCATTCCGTAGGATGATGGATCATACGGGTAAAATGTACCCCTAAAAACGGAAATTGTGGATCCGGAACCGGGTAAATCAGGTGCTTCACCTTGTGTTGCGCCGCGGGCGTAAGCTCATAATAGTCCCCTCTGAAGCCGACAATTTTCATGTCCGGGTCGAAATTATCTTTTTTGGCAATCCGGTCACTCTGCAATCCGGAACAATTCACGATAAACCGGGCTGTGTAATTTCCTTTGTTCGTGATAACCTTTGTGTGCGCTTCCGTTTTCTGAAAATCCAACACCTCATGTTCAAGGAGTACCGCGCTGCCTGAAAACTTCTCACGGATCAGATCGCTGAGCACGCGGCACACCGCCGGAAAATCAATGATGCCTGTGCAACCCACATGTATGCCTTTGATGCCGGTACAAAATGGTTCGATTTCACGTATTTCTTCCGGACCAACGAGGCGGATGTCTTCCACGCCATTCTGAATGCCGTGTTGATATACCTTCTCCATATGTGCCAGCTCCCGCTCATGGGTCGCGACAATCAGCTTGCCGCAGATGTCATGCCCGATACCGTGTTCTCTGGCAAAGGCCACCATCTCCCTCCGCCCCTCCACACAATTTTTTGCTTTGTAACTTCCGGGTTTATAATAAATGCCGCTGTGCAATACCCCTGAATTTCTTCCAGTCTGGTGGGCAGAAACCTTTGATTCCTTTTCCATCACTGCTATTTTCAGATGGGGATGGTATAAATTAATTTTGTAGGCCGTTGATAATCCAACGATTCCACCACCAATCACCACAATATCATATTGAGTATCTGACATGATGCAAAAATACATTCTTTAAGCTTCCCGAAACAGCCGGTAAAGGGTTTGTCATCCTGCGAAAGGATAATCAACTGTAATGATTAAGTTACATTACTTACCCCGCGGTAAAGCTATCTTGTTGTAATTTTAAGCACACATTGTCATGTTAATAATTATCAGCGCCGCTTATTGACCTGAATTCAGCCGCTGCCCTACATTTGTTTGCACACCCCTTGTCTATGAAGCACCGCTTAATAATTTGTTTTATCATTTGGCCCATTTTTATCAGAGCGGGTGGCTTTCAGGTAAATACACAGAGCCAGAAAGCAATGAGTATGGGAGGTTCCATTACCGGGATGGCCCAGGATGCTTCCGTTGCTTTCTTCAATCCCGGAGGACTTACGGCACTCGATTCAAATTATGTGAATGCAGGTTTGTCTTTATTAATACCCAAATCCACTTTTCTGGGTGCTACCGGGCTCAGTGAAAGCATGACTTCACAAATGTATTTTCCTTTTTACCTCTATGGCAATTATAGTCTTGGTCCGAAAATTTCATTGGGAATCAGTGTAAACACCCCCTTTGGCCTGGGTACAAAATGGGAGGACGACTGGAGTGGCCGCTATATTTCTAGAGAGGCCCGCCTGCAAACCCTTTTTATACAGCCTACCCTGGCATACAAGATCAACGATAAATTCTCGATCGGTGCAGCTCCTGTACTGGCCATGGGCACTGCGCGCCTGAACAGGGCATTGCCGCTAAATGGCAGCGATGGCGAAGATGCGGCCATGGAGTTGGAAGGCAAAGGCAATGGCCTTGGCTTCAACGCCGGGATCTATGCTTCCTTCGACAAATATTCTTTTGGTGTCAGCTACCGTTCGGCCATTGATATGGACCTGGAAGGAGGGGATGCCACTTTCAGCAATGTTCCCTCTTCGCTGATTGATAACGGTACTTTTCCGGAGAGCGCCATCTTTAACTCAGGTATTCATTTACCCGCCGTGATCTCGGCCGGGGTGGCGTACCGGGTAAATGAAAATATAGAGGCTATCCTCGAGTTCAACTATACCGGATGGGAAGTGTATGACTCTTTGGTTTTTCTCTTCCCGGATCATGAAAACCTGAACAGCAGTAGCGGCAAAAAATATAAAAACAGTATGGCGCTGAGGGTGGGGATGCAATACCGTTATGATGAGCAATGGGTATTCAGAGCAGGGCTGGGCTTCGATCAAAGCCCGGTACAGAACCAGAATCTGTCCCCCGAGCTGCCCGACGGGGATAAGATCATTTTCGGTATGGGCGTAAGTTACCGCCTGAAAAAGGGCGTCAGCCTGGAAGCTTCTTTTATGTTTGAAGATGTGAAGGAAAGAAAAGAAGTTGAAAACGTGGAAAACAATTTCATTGGAACCTATAAATCTAACCTATATGTGGCGGGCCTGGGCGTTGAATTTAAATTCTGACAGTGCAATTCGGTATGTCCTGGCCGTTATGCTGTTGTTGCAGGCTTGTACTCCTGAACTGGAAGGGCCTAACTATACATCCGGTACCGCCGACTTCAGCCGCTATGTGGCCCTGGGCAGTGATTTCACCGCCGGATACAGGGACAATGCACTCACCCTCGAGAGTCAGCAACAGTCTTTTCCGGCCATGCTGGCATCCCGTTTTGCGCTCGTTGGGGGCGAAACTTTCCGGCAGCCCCTGGTGAATCCCGGCAATGGCTTCGGATATGATTTTATTACCTTGAAGAATACAGGAAAAATAAGATTGCAGCGCTATACCAACTGCCTTCTCCAGACAGATATCAGAATAGAGCAATTGCCTGTAAATCCTGCCGACCTGACCTATATTGGCGCGCAAGGTCCCTTTAATAACCTCGGAATTCCGGGAGCCAGAAGCTATAACCTCCATTCGCAGATTTTCGGAAAAAGCGCCCCTGTGGGCAGTCCCTTTTTTTCCCGCATTGCCTCTGATACCGGTGGTACCGGCGGATTGAGTTCTACTATTTTAGGGGATGCCTCGCTGGTTAATCCCACTTTCTTCACCCTGTGGATCGGCCCCAATGATATATTGTTAAATGCCCTCGCGGGTGGTGAATCCAATGGGAATGCAAAACTTGAAATCACTCCCATCAGTGTTTTTGAGTCTTCCATTGATACTATTATCACCAGCCTTACCGCTACTGGCGCTTTTGGTCTGGTAGCCAACATACCCGATATTACCGAATTTCCTTTTTTTAATACGATACCTTATAACGGGCTCCTCCTCGACTCAGCACAGGCGGCTGCTTTGAACGCAACTTCTCCACCCGGCATTCACTTTACAGCGGGAGCAAATCCATGGGTGATCAGTAATCCGGGAGGAGGTTCTATACGGCAGATTAAAAAAGGGGAACTCCTGTTGTCGGCTATCTCTGTCGATTCTTTGCGCTGCTATGGAAAGGGAACCCCGCAGCAACCCATTGCCTCCAGATATGTGCTGGATAGCGCCGAAGTGGCTACCATCAAACAAGCGATTATCAGCTTTAATTTAAAACTAAAGAATGCCGCTACGGTTAAAAACCTGGCATTTTCCGATATGTACACTTTTTTCAAACAGTTTGCCACCGGTTATACCTTCAATGGCGTTACCTTTGGTAACCATAACCTTGTAAATTCAGTTTTTTCGCTGGATGGCATTCACCCGGGAAGCAGGGGATACGCCATCATCGCCAATGAGTTCATCAGCGTGATCAACGCTAAGTATAACAGCAACCTACCCCTGGTGGATGTAAATGCTTACCCGGGCAATATTTTTCCCTGATATTTTTTTCGGTTAGCAGGGCCGGAATTTCTGTTGGCTGACCGGACGACGAAGGTTTAGTTTTTATTCAGATGTCTGAGGCAGGTATCTATTAACAAGTAGCTGTCTTCTTTGTTGTCAATCAGGATGTTTAACGGCTATTGCCGGAACCCCGGTGAAAGCACAGAAAAAAATAATCAGGATACGGTCCGCTTTACAGTCGGTCAATGGGTATCTTTGCGGCGTTGAAAGAGCGTCTTATTAAGGACAATTTTGAGCATGGACAAGCATAGTTATATAGGAAATATCAGCCCGGAAGCACTGGAAGAGATGTACCGGCAGTATCAGCATGATCCACTGTCGGTAGATAAAAGCTGGCAGCATTTTTTTTCCGGATTTGAATTTGCACGGCAGCACTACGGGGAGGAAACGGAGTTGTTGGAAAGTTCTCCTCAGCTTGATAAGGAATTCAATGTGATCAACCTGATCAATGGCTACCGTACCAGGGGGCATCTTTTTACAAAGACGAATCCGGTGCGCGAACGGAGAAAATATACGCCGGGCCTGGAGCTGGAAAATTTTGGACTGAGTCAGGATGACCTCAACGTAGTTTTCAGAGCCGGAAGGGAAATCGGAATTGGCGATGCCAGGCTGAGTGATATCATCAGCCACCTCGAACAAACCTATTGCCAGAGTGTAGGCGCGGAGTACAAGTACATCCGCAATCCTGAAGTGATAAGGTGGATGGAGACGCGGATGGAATCGTGTAAGAACAGCTATCAGTTTTCCATTGCGGAGAAAAAGCGCATCCTTGAAAAACTGAACGAAGCGGTGGCTTTTGAAAATTTTATACATACCAAGTTCACGGGACAAAAGCGTTTTTCGCTGGAAGGTGCCGAAACGCTTATCCCCGCGCTGGATGCAGTAATTGATGCCGGCGCGGAGCTGGGGATTAAAGAATTTGTAATCGGTATGGCACACCGGGGCCGGCTGAATGTGCTGGCCAATATCCTGGGAAAAAGCTATGAGGATATTTTTTCTGAATTTGAAGGGAAGGAATATGACGAGAATGCCTTCGACGGCGATGTGAAGTATCACCTTGGCTTTTCAAGCGATGTCATCACCCCTCATCAGAAAAAAGTACACCTGGGCCTTACACCCAATCCTTCGCATCTCGAAGCCGTTGATCCGGTTGTGCAGGGGATTGTAAGAGCGAAAATTGATAATACGCCGGGAGGCAGTGTGGATCAGATCGCGCCCATCCTGATTCACGGCGACGGCGCTGTTGCCGCGCAGGGAATTGTGTACGAGGTGATACAGATGTCATTGCTCAAAGGCTATGGTACCGGTGGAACGATACACCTGGTGATCAATAATCAGGTGGGTTTCACCACCAATTACATTGATGCCCGCTCCAGTACCTATTGCACCGATGTGGGGAAAGTTACCTTGTCACCTGTATTTCACGTAAACGGCGATGATGTGGAAGCGCTGGTATATACCATCCGTTTCGCGATGGAATACAGGCAGAAATTTCACCGTGATGTTTTTATTGACATTCTCTGTTACAGGAAATACGGACATAATGAAGGCGATGAACCCCGTTTTACCCAGCCTCTCTTGTACAAGGCCATTACCACGCATGCCAACCCGCGCGAAATCTACAATCAGAAATTATTATCACAGGGTGTCGTAGAAGCGAATCTCGCGAGGGAGATGGAAAAGAAGTTCAAAGAACTCCTGCAGCGCAGCCTCGATTTGTCGAAGCTGCAGTCCAAAACAAAAGTGAAAGTTTTTATGGAGGGCAATTGGAGTGGATTGCGGCTGGCGGTACCGGGTGACTTTGAAAAGTCGCCGCCAACGGGGGTGGATAGAAATACGTTCGCCGCCCTGGCTGAAAAAATATGCAGTTTGCCATCCGACAAAGTTTTTTTCAGTAAGATCAACCGTCTTTTTGACGACCGCAAACAGATGCTGACAGGCACGGGGCGTCTCGACTGGGCCATGGGGGAACTGATGGCTTATGCCACCCTCCTGCATGAAGGCCACCCGGTAAGGGTAAGCGGGCAGGACGTAGAAAGGGGTACCTTTTCCCATAGGCATGCCGTAGTCCGCGTGGAGGATTCCGAAGAACAGTACGTTCCCCTGAATCACCTGGGTGGCAAACAGGCACCGTTCTATATTTATAATTCCCTGCTCAGCGAGTATGGCGTGCTGGGCTTTGACTATGGCTATTGCTTTTCCGCTCCCAATTCATTGGTGGTTTGGGAGGCTCAGTTCGGCGATTTCGGCAACGGAGCGCAAATCATCATCGATCAGTATATCAGCAGCGCCGAAGATAAATGGCGCCGTATGAACGGCATTGTTATGTTGCTGCCTCATGGCTATGAAGGGCAGGGCGCCGAACATTCCAGCGGCCGGATGGAACGTTTCCTGAGCCTCTGCGCCGAAGACAATATACAGGTAGCGAATTGTACTACACCGGCCAATTTTTTTCACCTGCTGCGCCGCCAGCTGAAAAGGGAATTCAGAAAACCCCTGGTGGTTTTTACACCCAAAAGCCTGTTGCGACATCCTAAATGTGTTTCAACCATCGCGGAATTTACTGCAGGAGCATTCAGCGAAGTAATGGATGATGAAGTTGCCGATGCCGCCAAGGTAAAACATATCATGCTCTGCAGCGGTAAAATATATTACGACCTGCTACAGCGCAGGGAAGAGGAGAATGCCCTGGATGTGGCCATCATACGTCTGGAGCAGTTGTATCCTTTTCCTTATTCCCGCCTGCGGGAAATACTGAAGAAATATACCGGTGCAAAGACCCATAGCTGGGTGCAGGAAGAACCTGCCAATATGGGCGCATGGACCTACCTGCTGCGGGTTTATCATGAGGTGCCCCTAAACTACATTGGCCGAGCCGAAAGCGCAAGTCCTGCCACCGGTTCCCACAAGCAGCATGAAAAGGAACAGGAGGCGATACTGAAAAAGGCCTTTTCAATATCATCATCCATGCAACCCGTCACTAACACATAGTATTAACGAAAATAATTTGAGATGACTACCGAGTTAAAGGTGCCTTCACCGGGCGAATCCATTTCTGAAGTGCAGATTTCACGCTGGCTGAAAGCCAACGGTGATTTTGTTGAGAAAGATGAGGAAATCGCGGAAATTGATTCCGATAAAGCTACATTGATGCTGGTGGCCGATGCAGACGGGATTATCACGCTGCTGGCGAAGGAAGGGGAGACCGTTAAGGTAGGCGCTGTGGTAGCCACTATTGATACCGGGAGCGAAACAGTTGCAAAGAATAAACCCGCCGCCAATGTACCTGCTGCTAAAACACCTGCCGTTGAAGCAATCCCGCAAAAAGACAGCCCTGCTACTTATGCAGCGGGACATCCCAGTGTTTCGGCAAAGAAACTGATGGAGGAAAATAATATCCTGGCGGAATCTGTGAGAGCCACCGGTAAGGGGGGACGTATCACCCGGGCGGATGTGGTTGGGGCCATGAAAGTGGGCGAAGCACCCGGAAATGACCAAAACACCACTGCATTGAAAACGGCTGTTGCTCCCGGTACCAGGAAGGTGAGGAGAGAGAAGATGTCTATGCTGAGGAAGAAAGTGGCCCAACGTCTGCTTTCGGTAAAACAAACTACGGCCATGCTTACCACTTTTAATGAAGCGGACATGAGTGCCATCATGCAGGTGCGGAAGCAGTACAAGGATCTGTTTAAGGAAAAGCACGGGATTGGGCTTGGGTTTATGAGTTTCTTCACGAAGGCGGTATGTGAAGCACTCAGGATATTTCCAGCGGTCAACGCGCAGATTGACGGAGAAGAAATGGTCTTTCACGAATATTGTGATATAGGCATCGCCGTTAGTGCCCCAAAAGGACTGATGGTGCCGGTGGTAAGAAATGCGGAGGCCATGTCCCTGGCAGAAATTGAAACGGCGATAGCGGGTCTCGCCGCCAAAGCGCGCGAAGGTAAGCTAAGCCTGGAAGAAATGACCGGTGGTACTTTTACCATCACCAACGGGGGTGTTTTTGGTTCCATGATGTCTACCCCCATTCTTAACCCGCCACAAAGTGCAATTCTGGGAATGCATAATATTGTGGAGCGGCCAATGGCTGTAAATGGAAAGGTGGAAATTCGTCCGATGATGTATCTCGCCCTGTCCTATGATCACCGGATTATTGATGGCCGCGAATCTGTAGGCTTCCTCGTTAAAGTCAAACAAATGCTCGAAGACCCCATCCAACTCCTCACCTCCGGCCAGGATCCAATGAAAAGGCTCCTCGACTTATAACGGGAATTGATGAATTTATGAGTTGATGAATTGATGAATGTTGTGAGGAAAAAAAATTTTGTTTTTTAAGAAAATTCCTCCGCGCCTCCATGGTAAAAAGAATAGTTTCTATCAGGACGTAGATGTTGAAGGTGGCTGTCATTTTCAACAGAAATTAATTTTAAAGGTGCCTCGCAGAGCCGCTGAGCCGCAGAGACTCCTTTGCTAAAGCTTCGAAGACCGAAGGGTCGCTGAGTCGCAGTCTCCTTCGCTAACGTGTGCGCCAAAGCTTAAGCGACGGCGTAAGCTACAAAGACCAAAGGAGGTAGAGGGTTTTATGGGGTCGAATTAAAAGCAAGCAGCCAGAAGCAAGCAGCAAAAAATACTATTGGCACCTAAAAT
>CAZHSC010000029.1:37551-39624 GCA_964534995.1 uncultured Bifidobacterium sp. | reverse complement strand
GAAACCATTCGGCTTGGGAAAAGAGCGAATTCCAATATGCTTGAAGAAATGACGGATTATGAGTGGGAATTGTTTTCAAGAGCCATGATAGATATTTCAAGCACCAATTATAAAGAAGTTGCCGGAAAAATACCAGTATCAAAAAGTACTCAAAAAATGTTAGACCTGGGAGGCTCACATGGATTATACAGTATTGAACTCTGCAAACGAAATCCAAATTTAAAAGCCACCATTGTTGACTTACCTCCGGTAAAAAAATATGCAGATGAATGTATCACGAAGCATAAAGCAAGCAATAGCGTTTCATTCCTCCCTGCCGATTTCATGAAGGGCGAACTGCCCGGCAACAATGACATAATTCTTGCATTTAACATCATTCATGGGCTCAATACAGCAGAAAACGAAGCACTTGCAAAAAAAGTTTACCAGTCTCTCAACAATGGAGGAATGTATGTGATACTTGACCAGATAAAAGGTATAGGCGGAAGCTCACAAATGTCGAAAGCAACCACTTCCTATATGGCTCTGAATTTATTACATCAGGCTGGTGGTAAGACTTATTCAAAAAATGAAGTGGATATATTCACTCAAAAAGCAGGATTTAAAAAGACGACTCTGAAAAAGCTAAATGCACCCGGCTTTGGTGTAATTATCTGCACTAAATAAAACAGTTTCCGGTCAGTTATTCTATCTTTGACTGCTCAGGACACGCAGCCCTGTACCTAACAACTAAGGTTTCGTATTGTCCGAAGGACACGATATGAAACCCCTGCCTGCCGGCAGGCAAGCCTATTGCATCCCGTTGAAGTATCAACGGGACAAGCCCGGACCCCGCTTTCGCGGGTCCATACTATGGGGATTGAATACGTTTTCTATATTTCAATCAGAGCTTAGAAGCTCAGGTATCGAGAAAAATATTGGTCGTAAAAGCGATTAAGACATATTTTGCTAAACAAAACAATGAAAAATTTTTAGTAAATGTCATGTTAGGGCAATACAATTTCAGCCCGCGGAGCATGTGATTTTTTAAGCAGTCCGACTTTTAGGAGGGGTTAAATAGGAAAGAAAGAAATTGCTCCGCTGGAAGCGAAAACTGGGTTATGTCGATCTGTCTGCTTCCCCAAAATCCGCCATTTAAAATTAGCGTTTTAGCGCCGATGAGCTCATCCCATGTTGCGAGGCATATGCCGAAAGAGATAAATCCTGTTGTATTCCGTGGTATTTAAAAAAGTCCGTTGATCTCCGCGTTGATTTTATTGATGACCATACCCAGATGTTCGGGGTTTTCGGCGAAGTTGATGTCGTCAATGTCAATCACCAGCAGTTTACCCTGCTCGTACTGTGAAATCCAGGCTTCATAGCGTTCATTGAGGCGCTTGAGGTAATCCAGTCGGATGGAATTTTCATAAGCACGGCCCCGCTTTTGTATTTGATTGACGAGCGCAGGTACGCTGCCCCTCAGGTAAATCAGCAGGTCGGGCGACTGTATGAAATTACTCATCAGGTTAAAAAGCTCCAGGTAATTATTAAAATCCCTTGTTGTCATAAGACCCATGGCGTGGAGATTGGGAGCGAAGATAAATGCGTCTTCATAAATGGTCCGGTCCTGAATAACGGTTTTATTGCTCTTGCGGATTTTCAGTATCTGATTAAAGCGGCTGTTCAGAAAGTAAATTTGTAAATTGAAAGACCAGCGTTGCATGTCTTCATAAAAATCATTCAGATAAGGGTTGTCATCAACATCTTCGTAATGTGGTTCCCATTTGAGGTTTTTTGCCAGCAGGCTGGTTAGAGTTGTTTTTCCGGAACCTATATTTCCTGCTACGGCGATGTGCATGTTTTTAGTGGGGGAACTTGTAGCCAATTTTTATATTTTTTAAAGGAGTTTTTATCGCAATTAGCCATTGCAAGGCTCAAAAATAGCTGCTTGGGAGTAGTCAACCAAAGGCTGTTGAAAAGTTCATTGTGGTAAATAAAGATTTTGTTGCTGAATGTACCAGCATTTGTCCCCCCAAAGGATGCTTTTACTGCCGCCGGAAGGACAAATAAAGCGTTCCGTCAGCTCAGTGTTCT
>CAZHSC010000029.1:0-37541 GCA_964534995.1 uncultured Bifidobacterium sp. | reverse complement strand
TGTTCTTAAACAGGTTGAAGCGTATTAACTGATCATTTCTATTGATCATAAGTTCATTATCTTTCAATTGCAGGAGCTGGATTGGCGTCTGTATGGGCAGAGTCTTCACTTTTGATCCAAAAGGATCAAATACCAGAATTTCATGAGTGTCTTGTAATACAATCCAGTTCTCATTCGCAAGCATCTGACGCGGTTCGGGCCTTCTTCCTAACAGCTGAGGGAGGTCAACGGAATAGGCGCTTGGCTGTAAACGATCATTCAGCTTGATGAGCAAGCCGGAAATCTCGTCATACACCCATATACTGAGATCAGGGGTGCCGGCCATGGCCCTGGGTTGAAAAATTCCGGCATCCCTGAGCCGGATCTCCGATTGGTCAACCAGGTTATTGTCAAGAATGCGAATGGTAGCGAATTCAGCGTAAAAGAGTAATATGCGCATGGGATTGCTCACGTCAACAGCGCTGGGTGCTCCGATGTTCTTCATGCTGTAACGCACCAGTTCTTTTCCGTTACGGTTTATTTTGATGATATCGGTCCCTTTCAGATAATAGCAGTTTCCAAGGGGGTCTATATAAAAATCAGTGACGCCGCTTATCGTATCAGAGGCAGACTGGCCGTTTAACCGGACGCAGGATAAAGTGAAAAACAGGAATAAAAGGAAAGGTTTACTCACTGACTTTAACATCTTTCAGTATCTCTTCAATATAGGTCCTGTTGTTGGCGAGTCTGGGAACCTTGTGTTGTCCACCCAGCTTTTCCTTTTTCTTGAGCCAGTTATAAAATGTATTTCCGGGGAGATTATGTATGATGGGAAGAGACAATATTTTATTCTTATAACGCTTGGCTTCATAGTCTGAATTTTGCTTTTTCAGGGCATCATCCAGCACCACCGCGAAGTCATGTAAATCATACGGCGGCTGGTTGAATTCAATCAGCCATTCATGCGCGCCGCTGTTGTGCTCATCAAAATATACGGGTCCGGCTGTATATTCCCGTATCACGGCGCCGGTCAGCCTGCAGGCTTCCTCAATGGCCTTGTCGGCATTGTCAATGATAAGCTCCTCGCCGAAGGCGTTGATGAAATGGGCGGTACGTCCTGTGATCCGGATCCGGTAAGGGTGTAAACTGGTAAACTGTATGGTATCGCCAATTTTATATCTCCATAATCCCGCATTGGTGGTAATGATGATGGCGTAGTTCTCCTGCAGTTTTACCTGTTCGAGGGTGATGGTTTCAGGATTTTCTTTATCCCATTCCGAAACGGGAAGAAACTCGTAATAGATCCCATAGTCGAGCATCAGTAACATATCATCGGTATGCAGCCTGTCCTGGATGCCGAAAAAGCCCTCTGAGGCATTATAGGTTTCCAGATAATACATGTCGGGCTTGGGTATCAGCTTTCTGAATTGATCCCTGTAGGGGGTAAAACTTACGGCGCCATGAACAAATAATTCCAGGTTGGGCCATACTTCCGTCAGATCATTTTTGCCGCTTAACTCCAGGATCCTTTTGAGCAAGACGAGGGTCCAGGAGGGTACCCCTGCAATGTTGGTCACATTTTCGTGCATGGTGGTCCTGGCCATCTTTTCAATTTTCTCCTCCCACTCATCCATGAGCGCTATCTGCTTGTCGGGTGTCCTGAATAATTGAATCCAGAAGGGAAGGTTTTGAATGAGTATGGCGCTCAGATCTCCGTAAAAAGAATCATTACTGAGGGAATTGATCTGGTGACTGCCGCCTAATGTCAGTAATTTACCGTTGAAGAGCTGGGTTTCCGGGTTATTGTGAAAATACAGGCACAGCAAATCCTTGCCGCCTTTGTAATGGCATTCCTCCAGGGCTTCGGTGGTAACGGGAATAAATTTGGATTTATCGTTGGTGGTGCCGCTTGATTTAGCGAACCAGCGAACCTCACTGGGCCACAGCAATTGTTGTTCACCCGCCTTGAGCCGGAATATATAATTTTTCAGGCTTTCATAATCCTGGATGGGGATGCGCTGCCTGAACTCCCTGCTGCTGGAGATGGAGGAAAAGTCAAACCTTCGTCCGAATTCGGTATACCTGGCAGCGATGATTAATTTCTTCAGGAGATCCTGCTGTACCTCGTTCGGAAATTTCATGAACAGTTCAATCTGATGCAATCGCTGCTTCATGATCCACGATAGAACCGAATTGAGGATGGGCATATGATCAGTATATGAACTTCAAGCCTAAAATTATGAAAAAATCATGATCTTTTTTCAAAGCCCTCCCTTTTCTTTTTAAACCAGTTGGAAACCGCATCCCTGTCCAGTGCATTAAAAGTGTTGCGGAGATCCAAAAATCCCTTTCTGGCCACGCATACGCCATAGTACATGTCCCTGAATCCTCCGGTGGAATGGGCATCCGGATTAATACTGATTTTTACACCCAGGCGGGTGGCTACATCTATCCATCGCCAGTCAAGATCAAGGCGGTAGGGGTGCGCATTGAGCTCCACAATCACATTTTCTTCGGCACAGGCCCTGAGTATGGCTTCATAATCGATGGGATAGCCTTCTCTCGATAATAATAAGCGGCCGCTTGGATGTCCCAGTATAGTGGTGTATGGATTACGGATGGCATTAAGTAAGCGACGTGTGGCCTTTTCCTTGTCCATCTTTAATCCCGAATGTACCGAGGCTACGATGAAGTCAAAACCGGCCAGAATTTCGTCCGGATAGTCCAGGCTTCCGTCGGAAAGTATATCCGACTCAATCCCGGAAAAAATGCGGAAGGGACTTAATTCACGGTTTAAAGCTTCGATTTCTTCCTGTTGTTCTTTGACTTTTTCTATGGATAATCCTCCCGCATAGGCGGCGCTCCTGCTATGATCGCAAATCCCAAAATACTGATAGCCCATTTCCCGGCAGGCCAGCGCCATTTCCCTGAGCGTATTTTTACCATCGCTGTAAGTGCTGTGATTGTGCAGAATACCTTTCAGGTCATGGAGTGAAATCAGTTGCTTTGGAAGTTGTCCCTGCAGGGCTTTTTCAATTTCCGATAATCCTTCTCTGTATTCAGGTTCCAGATAGGGGAGTCCGAACCGGGAATATATACCTGCCTCGCTTTTTTCCTGTTTTAAAACAGTTTCTTCCACCGCTTTGAGCTGATAACATTTGGAAATATGATTTTCATTGCCCGTAGTTCTCCACAGGTGATAGGCTTCTTCGGCGCCCGGGTAAAACAGGATTTCAAATTTCTGACCCGGGGGACGGCAGAAGGTAATGGATTTCTCAGATGCATTCAGACTTAATGTTTCATCCGGATTACAGGAAGCTAGGCAGGAATTCAGATCCTTTGCATGGGAACTGTCGGCAAGCAATACAATTGTTTCTATGGTTTCACATTTCCGGCGCAGATCACCGCTCACCAGAAATTGAAGAGAAGGATTCATCTCCTGCATTTGACGGATGAAATCCAATGCCGATGCTTCGGCACTTGCATAATGAAATTGTCCCGCCCCGGAAAGGAGGAATTCAATGTTCTTTTTAATGGATTCCTGAGTTTTACTGCCAAAGCCCTTTAACTCAATGAGGCGGTTTTCATTGCAGGCATATAGCAATTCTCCCGGTGATTCAATATGCAATTCCTTCCATAATAGCGCTACTTTCTTTGGGCCTATGCCTTTTATTTTTAGCAGGTCCATCACGCCGGCGGGTGTTATGCGGATCAGGCTTTCAAGTTCGGGAAAACTGCGTGTGTTAATCAATGCGTAGATTTTATGACTGAGGCTTTTACCGATTCCATCTATTTGCTCCAGTTCTTCGGGTGATTTTCCATCGAGCGGTATCAGCGTTTTGTCAATTCTGAACGCGGCGTTCTGATACGATTTAACTTTAAAAGGGTTCTCGCCGTGTAACTCCATTAGCTTTGCCGTATTCTCTAAGATTTCCGCGATGATATGATTTTCCATGTTGTATCAGAATTGACAGCTAAATTAATGACAATTGGATCTTATTAATACCGGATTTTAAGTATTTTTACCAGGCAGGTCAATTTTATTTTTCAGGAAACGCTCATGAAAAATTTTATGTACATGACTTGTTAAATGGGAATAGCAATATGAAAGGTTCATGGATGATAGCGTCTGTTAAGGGGATTCAGATTTTTATTCACTGGACCTTTTTCATTCTCCTGGGCTGGGTGGCTCTGAGTGAAATTAACGGTGACGGATCTGTGTCATCCGTTTTGTATGAAGTGGGGTTTATGCTGAGCATTTTTCTATGTGTGCTCCTGCATGAACTGGGTCATGCCCTAACGGCCGCACGTTACCACATTAAAACGAAGGATATCACCTTGTTGCCAATTGGTGGTGTAGCCCGTCTGGAAAAGATGCCGGAGAAGCCGAAACAGGAGCTGATGGTGGCCATCGCCGGTCCACTGGTAAATGTATGGATCGTTGCAGTGTTGGGTGTCATTATTTATTTCGGAAAAGGTTTTCCGCTGGCAGTTGATTTTGTCGATATTGAATCCAATGGATTTCTGGTGAATATAACCCTGGTGAATATTTCTTTGGTAGTGTTCAATATGATTCCGGCCTTCCCGATGGATGGGGGCAGGGTACTCCGGGCGCTGCTCTCCATGAAATGGCCGCGTGAACAAGCTACCCGCATGGCAGCATCATTGGGTCAGGTGATAGCGGCTTTGTTTGTGATTGGCGGATTGTTTTTTAACCCAATGCTGATCATTATCGGAGTGTTTGTGTTCCTGGGGGCGCAGGGTGAGTATAAAATGACGGTTCAGCAAAGTGCATTCAGGAATGTTTTAGTAAAGGAACTGATGATTGCTGACTATATCTCCCTGAAACCGGAAAGTACTTTTCAGGAAGGAGTAAACGCCCTGTTGTCGGGATATGTCACTGACTTTCTGGTGTTATCGGAAGGAAGAGTGCTGGGATTCATTACCCGTGATGATTTGCTGAAGGGATATGCGGTGCATGGCAGGGACGCCTCCATCACGGTGGCGGTTCATCCTGCTGATTTTTCGGCGAAGGAGTCGGATTCGCTTGACAAAGCATGGAGGATTATGATGGAGCAGGATCTTCCTTTATTGCCCGTTTACAGGGATGCTGAATTGAAGGGAATCTTGTCAAAAGAAAATGTTACGGAGTTTTTGGCACTTCATCTTTTACATGCACGGTCATGAAGTGCCTGCTGCAAATCCGTAATGCAGCAGGTCCTTGTTTTGAAATTTTTAAAAATTGTGCTGGCAGGATTCCTGCATACTATGCTTACTATTACATTATCCTGCAAGAACGCTACTGCCGTTAACGGAATGGAAATCGAGTATTCCTTCAGTATACGCAGAGGTGTTAAAAGGACAGCCGGTAAGGGCTGAGGGCCTGCACACCGCTCATGTGTAACAGCTCCCTGATAGCGTCAAGGTATTGATAGGAAACCCCAAGGGTTTCAAGACTGGCTTTACTGCTCACCTCTGCGGAGAAATCTTCAAGGATGGACTGAAAGGGGTCTTTCTGTTCAGGCAATTGCGTAATTCGGTAGTCGCTGATGCCCGCTTTACGTGCTGCTATATCAATGGCTGTTTCAAGTCCACCGAGGGTGTCGGCCAATCCGATCTGAATGGCTTTTACTCCCGCCCAAACCCTTCCCTGGCCAATGCTGTCCACTTGTGCCTGGCTCAGCTTGCGTCCTTCCGCCACTCTTTTTGTAAACACCTGATATACCCTGTCTACTTCTTGTTGCAGGATCAGTTTTTCGGAGGCGGTAAGCGGGCGTGTGATGGTACCCATGTCGGTGAAAGGATTGGTTTTATACGTGTCAGCTGTTATACCCAGTTTGTTCTTCAGCATTTTTTCGGCATTGAAAAGAATACCAAATACTCCAATAGATCCGGTGAGGGTATTTTCCTGCACTACGATTTTATCGGCCGCGCAACTGATATAATAACCGCCGGAGGCTGCCATGTCACCCATGGATACTATGGTTGGCTTTGCTTTCCTGGCCATACTCACTTCTCTCCAGATCTCCTCCGAAGCGAGCGCATCACCACCGGGAGAATTGACCCGTAACACGATGGCTTTTACTTTCTCGTCTTTACGTGCATCCCGGATGGCTGCGGATAATTTATCGGATCCTATGGATTGCTCATCATTGCCATCCCCGTTTGAAATGGCACCTGTAGCATATATGACAGCGATTTTATTTTTTGGGAAGGTACTGCCGCTTCCTTTGGGTTCCGGTGTTTTACGGTATCGCGCAAGAGAGATGAGCGGCAGTTTGTCCTCTGCCTTTTTGCCGGCTTTCTTGTTTAATTCGGCTGCAAATTCATCATAGTAAGCCAGCTTGTCAACAAGTTTTAAGCGGAGTGCGTCTCCGGCATTGCGTACTTTCATGGAATCCACAATTGTTTTAAAGGAAGCAGCGTCAATGTTTCTCTGCGTGGAAATGGCGCCGGAAAGATGTGACCAGATGGGATCAACAAATTCCGCGATTTGTGATCTGTTCTCATCACTCATTTTATCAAGAATGAAAGGCTCGATGGCGCTCTTGTATTTTCCGTGCCGTATTACCTGTGGTTCTACCTCCAATTTTTCAAGAGTCCCCTTGAAAAATAAAAGTTCAGCCGAAAGCCCTGTCAACGCAATAGATCCTTCGGGGTTCAGATAAATATGATCTGATGCGGATGCAAGGTAGTAGGCACCCTGGGTATAATAATCGGCGAAAGCCACAACAAATTTTCCGGACTTCCTGAATTTCAGCAGTGCATTTCTGATTTCATCAATGCTGGCGATGCCCCCTTGCAGCGAAGTTACATCAATGTATATACCCTTTATCTTCGGGTCCTTTGAAGCTTTTTTGATGGATTTCAAAATATCATTTAGTCCGATATGCTGCCTGGCCTCAAGCCGGTTGATGTTAAAATTTTCAAAGGGATTGTTTGAACTCCGGTCATGGATGGGAAAGTCAAGTTTCAGGTGAAGGATGCTGTTTTCACTGATGACAATTTCTTCGTCTTTCAGGCTGGAAACAGACAATGAAACAATAATGATCAGGAGTATAAAAAGAGTGATGGTGCCCAATATGGTACCCAGCATGGAGGCAAACAATATTTTAAAGAATTGCTTCATATATTTTTATTTTATACAAATATAAATCATACAACGGTTTTTTTGGTCCGGCAAATGCTACGTTTCGGCTCCGGACTACAACACTTCAACCGGCAGCTCGGTTTTTTGGCCGTCACATTCTATTACCAAAAGCATTTTCGCCGGTATAGTGACAGGTAATTCAATATAATGTACTCCCTTGCCAATGTCATGACTGGACAAGGTAAGGCCATTGTCCGGCTTCTTGAATTGTATGCGCAGGGCTTCCTTTTTATTTCCCTCATAAATTATCTGCAGCATCCGGTCCGCTGACCTGTGTATACTGATCCGCTGTACATGTGTTTTTAAAGCCTTGCGCCTGTACTCAGGTCTTTTCCTTTTCGTTAATGATGAGGTTTGATATTTTTCCTGCTTCATCCTTTCAGGTGTCATGGAGCTGTTTTCAGACGGCTTTGTAAATTTAATTTCTGGTGATGGGGTCTTTTGCCAGATGCGCAGGTAATCTATTTCGAAACTTGCAGGGAATGGCGTGCTTTCATTGACAGCACCGCCAAAGGAGCCTTCTTTGTTGGTGACCGCCAGGTTGGCAATAACTGCAAGGGGATCTTTAAAAACACCTTCCCACCAGGCAACCGGTATACCGTCAAGGTACCAGGTGATCCCATCTTTTTCCCAGTGTACGCCAATGGTGTGGAATTCATCGGTCCAGTTGGCTGTTGTCTTTAAAAAGGAACCCCAGTTCTTTTTAAACATTCCCAGAAACACAGGGTAATCTTTACATCCTTTTTTACAATGAATATCCACATGGAATTCACTGTTCCTGGATCCTCCCATTTCAAATACATCGATTTCCTGGTTGTCGGCGCCGAAGAGCCAGAAGGCCGGCCATAATCCTGAACTGATATCAGTCCTGAAGCGGATTTCAAAGTAGCCGTACGTGTACTTTTCTTTTGAATATATCATACCACTCTGGTATGCGAAATCCATGAGATTGTTGACCGGAGGTTTAAAGTCGCAGTTGAGTCGAAAACTGTCACTTTCATAGGGAATGGCCTTTGCCCGTATTGTACTTTTACGGGCGGTGATGTTCAGGTGACCTGACTGTAACATGAGGTCTTCACCATCGGAATAATAATTGACATCCATGCTACAGTATAGATGCCTGGCCCATGGATATGATGTTAGCCACTTGCTGTGGTCCAGTTCCGTACCATTGAATTCATCTCCGCCAGCAAGGCGGTAAACCGATGAGGACCCCCCTTTAAATTCAATCATCACCTGGCTATGCAGTGTATTGGGCTTAAGCAAAGCAGTCAATGTAATCATGATCATTGCTGTCCTGTAATAATAAATAGGGGAGAACTGCGGCATGGTATTTTATTTTAGTAGTATTAACAACGAATATCGTAAATTCATAGCGTAATTTTTAATAATCTCATTTCTGTTTTCACATTAGCGCGATTCGGAAACTATGAAAATGCGTGCCTGGCTAAAAGAGAATATTGATACTGCCATTCATCAGCTTGACCGTTTTATTGTTACGGGTGAAGCGGAAGATTTGCATCAGGCAAGGCTTTCCATGAAAAGGATCCTCGCTTTTGCCTGGCTCTTCCGTAAAGTACACGGCAGGGGAAAGAGCGCATCCTGTTTCCGGGAATGGAAAAAAATAGCTGCTTTGGCCGGTGATATAAGATCTTGTCACGTACACAACTCTTTGATAACGGAGTTCAGCAATGACCCTTCTCTGAAGATTAAGAAGAGAGAAATGTACAGGAGGTGGGATACCTTAAAAAAAGCCTATGGTCCAGCCCGTCACTTGCTGCTTGAAAAAAGGGCAAAAGGGCTTTCGGCAGCAGGAAGGATTTCGTCAAAACAAACGATGAAGATACTGGATGATGCTTTACGTGAGTTAAGGGACGTTTTTAAAAATTTACATAAGGACAAGGATTGGCACAGGGCGCGCATTCTTTTGAAACGCAGCCTCTTTTTGAATGTATTTATTAGGAAGGCTCAAAGGGCGAAACTGTTTCTTAATTTAAGTCATCCGCTGGCGGAGAAACTCCAAAAGCAACTTGGCGACTGGCATGATATGTACGTACTGCAAGCTTCCATCAGTGACCTGAATTTACGGGAAGATAAGAAGAAGAGATTATTGTCAGTCATCAATATCACACTTTCCGGAAAACGCGCAAATGTGCGTCGTGTATTCAGGAAACTGCAATCGCTGAAGGTGTAGATCAGTTTTTGCAGAACTTCATAACCTGGGGCTTGTTTCCTTCAATGATCACATGGTACATTCCAGCCTGATAATGTGCCAGCGGAATCTGAATGGATGTTGTCTGACCGGTTGTGATGATATCAATGATTCTTCCGGCAAGGTCAGTGATGGTGACGCGTTTGATTTCTGCAGCACTTTTGGAAATGATCCTGATAAAATCCCTGGCGGGATTCGGATAGAGCAGGTATGCACTGGTGTTTGACGTTTCTGCTATGGAACTGCAGTTTATTACCAATACATCGGTAATGGGAGAGGTGAGGTCGCAAATGCCATCGCTTACATTTACGGTGTAATTGCCCGTTTGGTTTACAAAAAGGGTGTCGGCAGTAGCGCCATTAATCGGCACTCCGTCTTTGAACCATTGATATACCCAATTGATACCCGTAAAGGCATATAATGTGACAGAGGATCCCTGACAAAAGGCGGTGGGTCCTCCGGCAGTAATATAGGCATCAGGTGACGTTCGTACTTCCAGGGGTATTGAATTCAAGGGGCTCCACATCGGCGGGTTGGTGGAGAAAATGCGTATTCTGTAATCTGTGCCGTCAACAAGTCCGTTAGGTACGGATACAAACACAGTTGTAGATCCGGTGGCAGTGGTGGAACCAATGGTGGTGGGATAAATAAATTCACCAAACTCATCTGATAGTTCTATCCTGAACTGATTGCCCGGATTCCAGGTGCCAATAGCATTTATTGCCAGGGTATAACTGTTGTCGGTGCAAAAGGTACTCACGGGCAGGCTTAGCTGCATATCGTTATTTCTTGCGAGGATCGTGCTGATGCCCTCACCCACGGCAAGGGCATTGTTTCCAACGAGAAAATCCAGGTCGTAAAGGATGGATTTACTCGGGTTGATTTCCTTGCCCCATACTGTGCCGCCATTGGCGGTCCTGAAAATTTCATTGCCTGAAAAAAACCAACCATTTAAAGGGTCGGTAAACCGTAGCGCTGTGATGGCATCATTGCCCAGGGTTTGGTATTCAAGTGTCCAGTTGTTACCACCGTCGGTAGTGGACAGAATTTCACCGATGCTGGTGCCAATCCAACCGTTCATACTGTTTGCGAAAAACATAGCCGAACCGGGTGATGTGCTGCCGTTATTGATCAGGTTCCAGCTTAAGCCATTGTCATAGGTCGCGGCCAGATAGGGCTGGTTGGTCGAAATGATGAGGGTATCGGTACCGAAACTTTGTATTTGTTTAAAATCATAGCCCAGTCCCTGAAAGCCGGTTGGTATATCGGTCCAGGTATCGCCATTGTTGGTAGAGAATGCCAGTTTGGCGTTGGCACCGCAGACAAAAATTTTATTTCCGCTGGCAGCATGCAAACCATATAGATGTTCGCCAATACCGCTGAATATGAAATTCCAGTTGTTGCCCCCGTCGGTGGTTTTAACGATGGTGCCATTACTGCCTACGGCGATACCGGTAGTTGTATTGATGAACAGGATGTCAAAAAGATCTTCACCACCGGCATTGCTGGATTGGGCCGTCCAGGTGTTGCCGCTGTTACTGCTATGAAGAATGGTGCCCGCCATGCCTGCTGCAAAAGCTTCGGTAGTATTGACGGCATCAATGGCATACAGTATGTTTTCTGAGATACGGTCCTGAAGTTCGGTCCAACTGCTGCCGCCATTGCCCGATTTTAAAAGCGAGCCTCCTGTACCGGATACAAAGAAATTAGATGAAGTGTTGGCAACAGCTGCATTGGCATCAAACCAGGGGTTAGAGGTATAGTTATTCCAGGTACTACCGCCATCATTGGTAAAATACACGGCACCGGCACTGCATCCTGCCACACCATTGCTAGCATTGGCAAAATCAACTGAAAGAAGATCGGCGCCCGCAGACTGGCCGGGATTGCCGATAGAAGAAAAAGTCTGGCCACCGTCGGTTGACTTGAATAAATCCGTCCGTCCGGCAATATAAATATTTTGAGCGGAAGGCATGCTGATATCATGAAGGTCGGCGGTGCCGGGGAGGCTAAGCGGGGTCCATGTATCTCCGAAATTGCTTGTTTTCATTACCAGTCCCGATGAACCGGCAATGATACCGTTTCCTGAACTCGTCAGCTCGATATCTTCAATGTCGCCGCTGGTATTGCTGAGTACCTGTTGCCAGCTGAGTCCTCCGTTTTTTGTTTGATACAACTGCCCGCTTGATGTTCCGTTTTTCAGGGCTATCAAACCGGTATCGGCATTGATCATGAACAGGCCACTGATGGTATAGGCCGGAAAGCGGTACAGAACACTCCAGGATTGGCCGCTGTTGGAGGATTGATAACATTCACTTGCCGCCGCCATAAAGCCATGTAAACTGTCGATGAACTGTAGTTCGTTGATATCATCTACATGTCCGGGATATTGCAAAATCCAGGTATTGCCACCATTGGTGGTTTTAATCAATGCACTTTTTTCTCCGGCAGCCCAACCGGTGCTTGTTGAAATAAAACTGAGCTTGTGTATGGTATTACCCTGTGGAGAAGGATGAAGCCATTTCCATTGTGCTTGTGCCGGTAATGACATCCAGATAAACAGGAGGGAGGAGAATGCTGCTTTTTTCATGTTGTTAATTGACTTTTTTACGGTGCTTGCTGAAAAAGGTTTTCAGGTCAGCCCGAAATGATACGATTATTGGGTAGCGGAAATATATTTAAATATCAACCCTGTGGAATTACCTGCAGTTTGCTCCTGCATATGCAGGATGTTTTTTTCCAGCAACAGGATTTTGAATTTCCTTACGAGGGGTAATTGATCAGCTCCACGGAGCGCCGGATAGGTAAATTGCAGTATACTGTCCACTAAATTCCAGGTACCTTCCGAATGTATTTTTTCCAGCTCAAGCGAATAGTGAAATGTTCTTACGGTCGAATCCGCATGCAAAATCATGTTGTCATTTTCTCCGATACTTTTCACAGCTTCACCCCGGCTGTTTTCAATTCGGATGTATTTCCAGGTTCGGACAAGATGGGCAGGGAACTGACTTCTTGCCTGCGAAAAAGCGAATACTATAAGGCTTGTAAGAAAAATAATTCTTCTTATGAATAGTTGTAAAAAAAGAGAACTACTGTTCGGTAGATTTTTTTCTTTTATTAAGTTCATCCCTTATTTTGGAGGCAGTTTCGTAGGCTTCTTCATCAATCGCCTTCATCAGCGCTTCCTTTAGTTCCTCAACACTCAATGATCCGTAATCATTTGCTGATGAAACCTCTTTTTTCACGGAACTCTTTTTAGGCAGGCTCTTGGGTTTTTCCTCTTCGCCGCTTGTAGATTCCGTTTCATCCAGGACCATGCCGGCAGATGATAAAATAAATTCATAGGAGTATATGGGGCAGTTGAAACGTACCGCCATGGCAATGGCATCGGAAGTCCTCGCGTCTATTTCTTTTACCTCTCCTGCATTATTGCTGCAAATTAACTTTGAGTAGAAAATACCTTCTTTGAGATTGTAAATTATTACCTCTTCAATTTTAATGTCAAATTCGAGCGCGAAGTTTCTGAAAAGATCATGGGTGAGCGGCCTGCTGGGTTGCATGTTTTCAAGTTCAACAGCAATTGCCTGTGCTTCAAACCCTCCGATAATAATGGGCAATCGTCTTTTTCCATCCTCTTCACCCAGTATAAGCGCGTAGGCACCACTTTGTGTTTGGCTGAAAGATAGCCCAATAATTTCAAGTTTAATTTTTTCCATAAACTGCAATGTGAAGATAAAAAAAATCAGGCATGTGCCGATTTAAATTCTTTCACTGCTTCAATTAACCTGGGAACCACTTCAAAAGCGTCACCTACTATACCGTAATCAGCGGCTTTGAAAAAAGGTGCTTCAGGATCTTTGTTGATCACCACGATGGTTTTGGATGAACTTACTCCTGCCAGGTGCTGAATGGCACCGGAAATGCCAATGGCGATGTAAAGATTCGGGCTGACGGCAATGCCTGTCTGACCGACGTGTTCACTGTGCGGGCGCCAGTGCGCGTCACTCACAGGTTTCGAACACGCGGTAGCAGCTCCGAGCAGGGAAGCCAGCTCTTCTACAATTCCCCAGTTTTCGGGACCTTTTAATCCCCTTCCACCTGATACCACAATTTCTGCTTCAGGCAGGGAAATCTTATCGGCCGCCCTGACAATTTCTTTGATCATGGTGCGGAAATCACTTTCTTTTACAACCGGTGAAAATGATTCTACCTGCGGATTTTTTGCATCCTCCACTACCATATAAGAATTTGGGACCAGGCTGATCACTTTAACAGCGCTGCTCAGCGTAACATCAGCAAATGCTTTTCCCGAAAATGCACCTTTGCGCACTGTAAAGGTACCGCCAAGGCTTGGAAGACTGATGGCACCGTCCACATAGCCGGCTTCAAGCTTAACTGCAATCCTGGGTGCCAGTCCTTTGCCACTAAAGGAAGCGGAGAGCAAAACAACCGTAGCGGAATTGGCTTTAGCTGCTTCAGCGATAACTGAAGCATATGCCTGATTTACAAAAGTTTTAAGCTGTTCATTGGAGACCGATAAAATTTTATCGGCGCCATATTTGCCTAACTTCTCTAATTCAACAGGGTCTACATTCCCGATTGAAAGAGCCACCAGGTTTGTATTTAATTCCTTGGCAATATAGTTGGCGTAAGAGACGACTTCGTAGGTGGATTTTTTAAATTTTCCTCCGGTGTTTTCTGCGTATATAAGCACTGACATGTCGTAGTTTTTTTAGATTTTTTTAATTAAATTACCTTGGCTTCCGAATGTAAAAGTTCCACCAGTTTATTGACATCATCCGCATTTACCAAAGTAACCTGACTTCTGCTTTGCGGCTTTTCAAATTTGACAATGTGCTGCAGTTGGGGTACTTCCACCGGCTCAATCACCTGCAACGTCTTGGTACGGGCACTCATGATTCCCCGCATATTGGGTATTCTGGGTTCCGCCATACCTTCGGTAGCGCTGGCCACCAAAGGCAAAGGGCAGGTAATTACTTCTTTACCCCCTTCAATTTCACGTTCGAGGGTGGCAGTATTTCCTTCAATCAACAAGGATTTCACAATGGATACTGCGGGCAAATCCAACATTTCCCCCAGCATGGAAGCTACCTGCGAACCATTGTAATCTATTGATTCTCTACCTGTCAAAATCAAATCAAAATTATTCTCACGGGCATATTTGGCAATCTGGCTGGCCACAAAATAAGCATCTCTGGGTACAGCATTGATACGAACCGCATCACTGGCGCCAATGGCCAAAGCCTTGCGTATGGTGGCTTCCGTACCCGGGTCACCTACGTGTATCACTGTAACTGTACCCCCTTGTGATTCAGTTAATTCAAGTGCTCTGGTTAAAGCAATTTCATCATAAGGATTAATGATGAATTGAACCCCTGTTGTTAAAAAAGTGGTGGAGTCATCGCTGAAATTTATCTTGGTAGTTGTATCAGGTACATGACTGATGCAGACAAGTATTTTCATAATGTGTTGAATTATTTTTGAAAGTGCAAACCTACTCTAATCAGGGCAATTTGCCAATACGATTTTTTAAATAACTTACATTTGGTGAAAAGAAATACCCGGCCTGAATAGCTGTTTCAACCTATTTTTATCCCCGGTAAAAAGATGAATGAGCAAAGAGTACTGGAATTGAAAAAATGGATTTCCCGGGATCCCGGTGATCCCTTTTGTCATTATGCACTGGCTCTGGAGTACGCTTCGGATAAAGACTCGGTAAATGAAGCCATTGCTATCTTAAAAGCGCTGCTTCAAAAGCATCCGGATTATTTACCCGCGTATTATCAGCTTGCCTTTCTTCTAAAGGAAACTGGCATTATAGAGGAATCAAAACGAATTGCAGAACAAGGCAGAGGGATTGCCATTCAACAAAATAATAATCATACCGCAAACGAATTGAGTTTTCTGTTGGATGATATTGATTACTAATATATTGTGTCGTTATTTTAAGGGCGGACGAATTTTCTGTTAGACTTTATTGAAGGATCTCATTTTTTCTTGAAAAACAGATTCGGTATCTGATCTGTGAAACGTTTATTTTTGCCAGAATACCGGGATAAAAAAGTATGAGAGAAATTCAGTTCAGAGAGGCCTTAAGAGAGGCCATGTCAGAGGAAATGCGCAGAGATGAAAGTGTATTTCTGATGGGGGAGGAAGTGGCGGAATACAATGGAGCGTATAAAGTAAGCCAGGGTATGTTGGATGAATTTGGCCCTAAACGTATCATCGATACGCCGATTGCTGAGCTTGGCTTTGCAGGAATTGGGGTAGGTGCCGCCATGAATGGATTGCGCCCCATTATTGAATTCATGACTTTTAACTTTTCATTGGTGGCCATTGACCAGGTTGTAAATTCAGCGGCAAAGATGATGAGTATGAGTGGTGGCCATTTTAATGTGCCGATTGTTTTCAGAGGACCTACTGCCTCCGCGGGCATGCTGAGTTCACAGCACAGCCAGGCCTTTGAAAACTGGTATGCCAATTGCCCGGGATTAAAAGTAGTTGTGCCTTCTAATCCGGCAGATGCGAAAGGATTATTAAAGACAGCAATTCGCGACAATGATCCTGTTATTTTCATGGAGTCAGAGCAGATGTATGGCGACAAGGGCCCGGTTCCGGAAGGAGAATACCTCATGCCTATAGGCGTGGCAGATATTAAAAGGGAAGGCACGGATGTCACGATTGTGTCTTTCGGCAAAATGATGAAGGTGGCACTGAAGGCTGCCGAAGAACTTGCTAAAGAGAATATCAACGCAGAGGTGATCGACCTCAGAAGCGTACGCCCCATTGATTATACTACGGTAATTCAATCCGTGAAAAAAACGAACCGGCTGGTGATTGTCGAAGAAAGCTGGCCCCTTGCATCCATTGCCTCTGAAGTTGGGTTTAAGGTTCAGAAAGACGCTTTTGATTATCTGGATGCACCCATTTTGCGGGTGATGGGTGGTGATGTGCCGCTTCCCTATGCACCTACGCTCATTGATGCCTACCTTCCTAATCCCACCCGTGTCATTAAAGCAGTAAAAGAGGTAATGTACCTTGCCGTATAATTCTGTCAAAGCTTTTTGGTCGATGGCCTGACAAATTTCCTATCTTAGGGGATGTGAAACGGTGGATTGCTTTATCGCTCTTTGTTTGTACTTACCTTACGCAAGTATCCGGTCAGTCATTTATCAAGAGCTGGGATAGAAATATTGCCGGCCTTTCATCGGATCAACCGGTAGCTTTTAAGCAGTTACCGGATAGCGGTTACATTGTACTTGCTTCCTCACTGTCAGGGCTTGGTGTGGATAAATCTGATGCCAACCGTGATCCCTCAGGTTTAACATCAGATTTCTGGTTAATCCGTCTGGATAAATATGGAAATAAGATCTGGGACAAAACCTATGGTGGCAGTAACAGCGATATACCTTCCTCTTTATTGGTTCTTCCCCATGGATTTGTACTGGGCGGAACCTCTTCTTCACCCATCAGTGGTGAGAAAACAGATTCGCTGAGGGGTGTGGCTGATTTCTGGGTGGTGGCAGTAGATACCGCCGGGCAGCTGCAATGGGATAAAACCATAGGTGGCCTCTTGTCTGATCAACTGAATGCCATCACGCTGACTTCCGATTTTAATCTCATGTTATCCGGCTGGACTTTGAGTGGAAGCGGCGCTGATAAAGTGAGTCCCTCATATGGAGATTTTGATTTCTGGCTGGTGAAACTGGATCTTTCCGGAAATTTTTTGCTGGAAAATACGCTTGGCGGATTGCTGGCTGACAATTGCTACGCGATGGTGGCTACCAACGACGGCGGGGCACTGCTTGCAGGTTATAGCAACAGTCCGGTTTCATTCTCCAAGAGTAGTCCCTCCAGAGGCGGATTTGATTACTGGGTAGTGCGCGTGGATAGCCTGGGAAGGAAAATCTGGGATAAAACCATGGGGGGCAGCGGAGATGATTATGCATTTGCCGTGACAGAACATCCCGGATCCTCCCGGGGATTTCTTATAGGAGGGGATTCCTTTTCAGGTGCGGGAAATGAAAAAACGGACTCCTCGAGAGGTGCCGATGATTACTGGTTGGTATATCTTCTTCCCAATGGAAGCATAGCGTGGGACAAGACCTTTGGCGGAAGTGATTTTGACGAGTTAAATGCAATTAGCATCAATCAACAGCAGCAAATTCTGATCAGTGGTGAGTCCTATTCAAATGCAGGGGGCGAAAAATCGGAAAACAATATGGGCGCTGAGCAAATATGGATGATCCTAACGGATACAAGTGGTCAAAAAATATGGGATAAAACTTTTTTTACGACAGGTCATGATGAAATGGCCTTGGCTATTCCTGTGCTTGATAATTGCTATACCGGCATTAATTTTACAACGGCGGATACCGGAGGAATGCGTTCTTTTATGAATATAGGGGGCGGCGATATCTGGTTGTGCAAACTTTGTTATATCCCTTTGTTCCTTGCAGAAGGTAATGAACAGCGGAACCTGAAATTATTTCCCAACCCGGCTTTCAGTGAAGTAATACTGGAAGGGTATGAGCATCCCCCGGTATGGGTTCAGCTTTATGACGCGCAGGGCAGATTGATACAAAGTATGATGAGTGAAGCGGCAAGTACTAAACTCGATGTTTCGCAAATTACACCGGGACTTTATTTTGTCAAAGTGATGACGGGCCCAGCATGCAGTACCGGAAGGCTTATTAAATTTTAAAAGAAATTAATCCCTTCCTCTTTTTTCTCCTCTCCTTTCTCTGATTCTTTCCATCAACTCTCGCTTAAAGTCTTCTTCCGAACGATAGAGCAATGCCACCTTTTTAACAGGTAAGGTGGATTTAAACTGCGTGTGATATTTTTTAAGAAGATCGAGTTCCTGCTGCCGGGAATTAATTTCGGCGTCAATTAGCTTTTCAATGTCCTTGTCGGGCATATTGTCGAGCATCTCCTTTTTGTCTTTCATTCTGTTTGCCCGGTCATCCCTGATTCCCTTCAGCTCATCAGAGTATTTATTATACACCGGCCAGAATTTCTGAGCTTCTTCGGGTGTCAGGTTTAATCTTTTGGTAAGGAAAGCGATTTTGAGGGATTCAATATTTTCCCGGTCCATCTGTGGCCGGGGGCCGGGAGCCTGTGCGATTAATGAAGTAGCATCCGAAAAGGTTAATAACAACACCAGGCATAGGTTGATATATGTTTTCATGATTTTATAATTCTGAAGTAAATAATAATTCATCTGCATTCTGAATGAGGTAGTTTTCGATTTCACCGGTTGAGAGGGTGTCGTTGGGTGTATAGGTCCCGGCATCGGAGGCCAATGCGATGGCAATGACATCTTCATCCAATTCAAGGTAATACTCGCTTTCTAAAATATCTTCACAGGATATCGCTTCTTCCGCATGTGCCAGGCTGTCCTCTTTCTTGTTTTCTGTATTTAAGTTGAAAAATATGAAGGCAAGGGCAATTGCAAGTATGCCGGCTACGGCAAAGGCCGGACGACGGTAAAAAGATACATTTTCAGTACGGACCGAATTATCATGTATGCGCTGCTGTATGTGTGAACCAAGGGTAGAAAAGTATCCATCCGGTTCATGGAAAGGCATAGAGCCCTTCAATGATCGCAAAAGCGGAGCATGTTGAAGTTCATCTTCTTCAGGGTGATCAAATAACTTCTTTTCCATTTGTTTGTATGATGATATTATCCTGAAATAGTTTAATTTCCTCTGATTATTTTTTCAATTTTAGCCACTGCGTGGTGATAGGATGCTTTTAAAGCACCTACCGAGGTATCAAGAATTACCGACATCTCCTCGTATTTCATATTGTCATAATAGCGAAGGTTAAATACGATCCTTTGCTTTTCAGGCAGGCTTAAAATGGCCTGCTGAAGTTTTAATTCGAGTTTTTTGGCATTAATGCCTGTATCCTGTTGAAGTTTATCGGACAATTCCCTTTCCACATCATGAATCGGCAAAAAGAACCGCTTTCTTTTTTGCTTAAGAAACGCGAGACACTCGTTGGTTGCGATTCTGTATATCCAGGTAAAAAGCTGACTGTCTTCTCTGAAGTTTTCAAGGTTATGCCAGACTTTGATGAAAGTATTTTGTACAAGGTCATTGGTGTCATCATGGTCAATTACCATGCGCCTGACATGTGAATATACTTTTTGCTGGTATTTGTTGACCAGCAGGTTGAAGGCATAATGCCTGTTATGGTTGTCATGGTCACGGAATCGCTGTAATAGTTCCTGATCCGTGTATCCTTCCATATATTGATTTGCAACTTTCAACCTGAAAATTAGATGCCGGTTAAAAGCAATAGTTTAAAGCAGCATGTTTAAGTCCATGATAAATTACATGGCTATCGTTTTACTATTAAAAGTATTAATTATCAGGCGTGTACGTTTTTTCTTCTGAGCACTTTCTCTACTGCATGGATAATATTTTCTGTTTCCAGTCCGTATTTTTTCATGAGTTGATCCGGCGTTCCGCTTTCTCCAAAGCTGTCATTTACCGCAATAAATTCCTGTGGGACGGGAGCCGACAGCGCCAATACCTGGGCAATCGCCTCTCCAAGTCCACCGATTCGATTATGCTCTTCGGCACTAACTACACAACCTGTTTTTAATGCCGAGCGCAGGATGGCTTCGGAATCGATTGGTTTGATCGTGTGGATGTTGATAATCTCAGCTGAAATGCCGGCTTCGGCCAGTTTCTCCCCGGCTTCAATGGCTTTCCATACCAGATGTCCGGTAGCGATAATACTTACATCCGTGCCTTCGTTAAGCACTATTGCTTTCCCGATTTCAAACTTTTGGTTGGCCGCAGTGAAGTTGGGTACCGAAGGCCTTCCAAAGCGTAAATACACAGGTCCATGATGGCCGGCAATAGCAATGGTGGCCGCTTTGGTTTGATTATAATCGCAGGTATTGATCACAACCATGCCGGGTAACATGCGCATTAATCCGATATCTTCCAGTATCTGATGTGTAGCGCCATCCTCCCCAAGCGTTAAACCTGCATGCGAAGCACATATTTTAACATTCTTTTCAGAATAGGCTATGGATTGCCGGATCTGATCGTACACCCTACCGGTACTAAAGTTTGCAAAAGTCCCGGTAAACGGAATTTTACCTCCAATGCTTAGTCCTGCCGCAATGCCCATCATATTCGCTTCGGCAATGCCCACCTGGAAAAAGCGATCAGGAAATTCTTTTGCAAACGCGTCCATTTTCAGTGAACCTGTCAGGTCAGCACATAACGCAACGACATCATTGTTTATTCTTCCGATTTCAAGCAATCCGGCGCCAAACCCGGAGCGTGTATCTTTTTTCTCGGTGTAGGTGTATTTTTTCATGATTGTTTTTTTTATGAATTAGTGGTGCCCTTGAAGCAGCCTGAACTTAATTACCGGTATTTACCGACAAATAAAATCAGTTAACATTTACACTGATGCTGCTGCCTGATCCGATCCTGAACGTTTTTTCAATAGTGTATAGTGAAGATGTTGAGTTTTTTGGTCTGAAGATGATGCGATACAGGCCCGGCTGAAGCACCACACTTTCTTTGATGCTGTTGAGAGCAATCCGGTGAACCCACTTTAACTGATTGTCTTCTTCGAGCAGGATATCGCCGTAACCGGGCGCGTTGCAAACTATGGTAGCGTAACCGGGGCTGGGGATCTGAACCGTGGTGGTTTTACTCTGATCGATGCGGACACTATTGATATAAATTCTTGGCAAGGTCAGTATTTCAAGGTCGTATTCGCCTACGATATACCGGGTAATGTCGTCGAAGTCCTGTACATGTAAGGTAGTCATTTTACCTTTCTCCCTGACGATGGCTTTTAGTTTTTTATATTCGTTGGACCCATCGATTTTCAACTGAAGGTCGCCCTGGGGCACTTCGGCGGCAATGATATTGTGTTTGCCGGGTGTTATCAGAATGCTATCCTTTTTCACTTCCGGAATCGTATGAATGGTGAGCTTGTAAGCGCCAAGCGGATCTATCTGCAAGGTATCGGGAACTCCTTTGGCATTGATGGTATGCATAAAGTTGTAACGGATCCCTCCCGTATGCATATCATAAAAAGTCATTGTTGCATTGGTTTCTGTGGGATGGCCGTTGATGTCGAGCAGATTTACCTGAACGGTGGTATTGTTCAATGCCTGGGTAATAACAATATTGAACGCATTTCTGAATTGGGTTTCATCCGTGGCATCGAAATAGTTTCCCACACAATCGAATGACTTTATAAAATCCTTGTTCAATCCCAATCCGATGATGAATGGCTTCAGGATAATTCCCTTTCGTTGCAGCAAGGCAGAAACCGCGCAGGGGTCGCCATTGCACTCCTCCACACCATCGGTGATAAGGATGATAATGTTTCTGGCAGGACTTTTAGGAAAATCACTTCCGCAGGCTTCCAGTGAACGGGCAATGGGAGTAGTTCCGGAAGGATTTATTTCATCCAGCCGTCTTTTAATGGCATAACCATTTTGTTTACCAAAGGGTATTTCAAGCCTTGTGTCATCACAATCCTGGGGAGGATATCTTTTGGTATGTCCGTAAATCCTGAGAGCCAGTTCGAGGTTGTTGAAAGCCTGCAGACTGTCGACCATTTCTCCGAGCATTTTTTTTGCCACTTCAAACTTGGTATTACTTTCCCATTTTGCGTACATGCTTTGAGAGGCGTCAAACAGAAATAGGATTCTGGTAGGCTGTTCAGGTTCCTTACGCTGGCCATAAGCATCATAGCTGCAGCAGCGTAATACTGCAAGCAGGATAAAAATATTTCTTTGTGATGTAAACTTTCTTTTCAATTTAATAGTCCCCTGTCGTAACGGGATTTTGATCAAGTGCTTTTTGTAATTGTTCATCGCTGGGGGCTACACCATGCCATTTGTGCGAATGCATCATAAAATCAACACCATGACCCATTATTGTTTTCATGAGAATAACCAGTGGTTTTCCTAATCCGGTCAGTGTTCTGGCCTTCAGTAAGGTGGCCCTTACAGCTTCAATGTCATTTCCGTTCATTTCCAGTACCTGCCAACCGAAAGCTTCCCATTTCATCCTCACATCACCCAAAGGCATGACTTCCTCCGTACTGCCATCAATCTGCTGGCCGTTCAGATCGATGGTGGCAATCAGGTTATCTACTTTTTTCGCCGCGGCAAACATGGCTGCTTCCCACACCTGGCCTTCCTGAATTTCGCCATCACCCATTAAAACGTAAACCAGGCTGTCATCATTGTTTAACTTTTTACTTAATGCGGCGCCAATAGCCACAGATAATCCCTGGCCCAGTGAGCCGGATGCCACCCTAACCCCGGGCAAACCATCGTGCGTGGCAGGATGCCCCTGCAGTCTTGAATTTAATTTCCGGAAAGTGGACAGTTCCGCTACCGGAAAGTATGAGTTCCTGGCAAGTACGCTGTACCAAAGCGGGGAGATGTGGCCGTTTGACAGAAAAAAAAGATCCTGACCTATACCATCCATACTCCATTTTTCAGGGGCATGTCTCAGAATATCTGAATAAAGTACTACCATGAATTCAGTACATCCCAGTGAACCGCCAGGATGCCCGCTTTGCACGCCGTGTACCATTCTTAGTATATCTCGCCTTGTTTGAATGACAAGTTCCTGGAGCGTATTGATTTCAGTCATGTTCAGCTTTTATTAAGCAAAAATAACTTCTGCATTCATCAGAATGTTGCCTTTTTCAACAAATGCCCTGTATTTGTGAATAATTCTTCAGAATTTATCAAATGCGTGTTTTTAATCAGACATTTTTATTGAGACTCGGTCTGGTGAATATACTTTTGCAATTGAATGAAAATATTCCCCGAGCATTCCCTGATCAGGGAGGAATTTGAAAAGGTGCGCTTGCTTACCATCGCTGAGTGTCACGGTGAATCAGGCCGTTCGGCTTTAAGTGCAATACCTTTTCTCACCGATTATGCCGGTATTTTAGTGCTACTGGAGGAAACCGATGAAATGCGGCGGGTTTTAAGTAACGGCGAAGCTTTTCCCCTGGATCGTTATCCTGATATATCTGCAGAGTTAAAATTACTGGCCATCCGCAATGCGGTATTGAATGTGCAGCAGATATTGCAAATCAGCAGGGTTGTTGTTTTAGCACAGCATATTTTTTCCTTCTTTAAAATCAGGGGGATACATTATCCATTGCTTAACAGACATTTGACGGAAGTTCCCTTCAATTCAGAAATTACAGAAGCGATAAACGCGGTGATGGATGAAGCCGGGAATGTACTGACAAGCGCCTCAGCTGAATTAGGACGAATCCGGAAACTCCTTTCGAGGAAAAGAGCAGAATCTGATCAGATTTACAGTGCCATCATTCAGAAATACCGTAAAAGCGGCTGGCTGGCCGATGTGGAAGAAAGCTGGAAAAACGGGAGAAGGGTGGTATCGATTGTTGCCGAGCAAAAGAGAAGTGTAAGAGGGATTGTTCATGATATTTCCGCAACCGGTAAAACCTGTTTTGTTGAACCCGAGGAAGCCATTGGCATCAACAATCTGGTGCTGACACTTGAAGAGGAAGAGCGCGCCGAGATCAGGCGTATCATGTACGATTTAACGGCTTTTCTTCGGAAATATCATTCGCAGTTATTATCCTATGCTAAGCTGCTCGAAGTGTATGACGTGGTGTATGCAAAGGCAAAGCTCGCCATCAGGATGAAGGCCTCCTTGCCTTATGTGGATCCGGATCCTAAAGTAGAGGTCAGGGATGCAAGGCATCCTTTGTTGTATCTCTATCATGCCGCCAATGGTAAACCCACCATTCCTTTTAGCTTAAAACTGCAGGGTGAGGAGCGCATCCTTGTGATCAGTGGCCCCAATGCGGGAGGAAAAACTGTATGCATGAAGACGATAGGCCTGTTACAAATGATGCTTCAGGCAGGTTTTCTGGTTACGGCGGATGCAAACTCCCGCTTTGGAATTTTTCAGAATTTATTGGTGGATATCGGCGACTCACAATCGCTCGAATTTGAGTTAAGTACCTATAGTTCAAGATTGCGGCACATGAAGGTTTTTTTACAAAAGGCCTCCGGTGACTCCTTGTTTCTTATTGATGAATTCGGTACCGGTACTGATCCTGCCCTGGGTGGGGCCCTGGCCGAAGCCATTCTTGAAGAAATGAATTACAAAAAGTCAGTGGGAATTATCACTACCCATTATATGAACCTGAAGGTGATGGCCGACAGAACTAAAGGCATTATCAATGGCTCCATGGCTTTTGACGCGAAAAAGCTTGAACCGCTGTTCCGCCTGGAAGTAGGTAAACCCGGAAGTTCATACACCTTTGTGGTGGCCGAGAGAAGCGGATTGCCCCATTTTGTGATCAATAAAGCGCGAAAAAAAGTCAGGAAAAACACACTCCTGCTGGACGAATTGCTGAATAAGGTGGAAAGAGAAAAAAGTGAACTGACACGGCTTCTGGAAATAAATAAAGCGCAGGAACAGAAACTCAAGGAGCTGGTGAATAAATATGAAAAGAACGTAGTTCACCAGGAACAGAAAATTGAAATGCAGGACGAACGGGTAAGGCAAAAGGAGTTACGCCTCTCCCGTCAAATGGAAGATAAGTTTCATCGTTTTGTAAAAGACTGGAAAGAAGCGAAGAATAAAAAGGCCGTATTGGAGAAATACAACAAAAAACTCCGGGAACGGGTAACGGTATTGAGCGAGAAAGATAGCCTTAAAATGGAGGAGGTTTTGGCTTTCAACCGACGCAATATCAAAAGGGGCGTGCAGGTGCGTCTGAAAAATGGACGGGTTAGCGGCATCGTTCAGTCGGTGAAGGAAGATAAAGTAACTGTACTTTTTGGAAATGTCAAAACCCTGGCTGAAATGAGCAACCTGGTAATCGTTGAAAAGGAGGATGCAAGCAGGAAGAAAAAAGAGTAAGGTGGCGGTTTAGCTTGATTTTTATATCAGGGCAAATTGCCAAGCTCGTTGGATTTGCTCAGGTACTTTTGCGACAAACCGATATTTCCGTTTAGTCTGTATACTTTACTGAGTTGTTCTGCAGTAGCGGAAGAATTAGGGTAGAACTCCAGGTTCATTCGCAATACCCTGATGGCATCTTCGGTTTTACGTTTTTTCAATAACTCCGACGATAAACGCAGCAACTGCTCCTCATTGAGCGGATATTTTACGAAAGCAGTTGATGAGGCGGAGGTGTTTTTTGTTGGAAGGGTTTTGTCCAGTCTGCTTTTATAAAAGTCAAATGTTATGGTGCCATCCACAAGGTCTCTTTCATACATCAGTAAACCATAAAGTAAGGCTTCGCTTTTCTCTTCCGGCTGTATAGATTTACTTCTTTCAAGATTCGCCATTACCTTATTGCCCTGTACCATGAAAACGGTATCGCCGTCTACATGGAGAATATCTTCAAAATTAAGCAGGGCTGCCAGTGCAATCTGGGAGTAATTCTGTGATTCGTTTTTAAAACCACCGCATTGCGTTTTCCACAGCGTTTTTATTAATTCCTGACCGCCTTCAGTTGGATTGATTTTGTTGATTGCGCAGGCCAGGTTACCTGCGCCGGCATGGTAGGCGTGTAACACCAGCAAACGGAACCATATATCGGTTTCATGATAGGGGATATTCCGTGAATCCAGCATGTTTTTCACCTTTGGAATACAAATGGTGCTGATTAGTTTTGAAGCTCCATATGCGGCTCTTTTCAGGTTACTCCTTTCGTCCGTGTATTTATTCACCTTCAGGCCGTATTTTATCGCCACACTTTTCATAAGTTGAAAGGGGCCGCTGGCTCCCGCATAGGATTTGGACAAGTGTTTACCCGGACTTTCTATTAATAATATGGTTTGCGCATACCAGGGATCTACGCCGTACTCTCTGAAATAACTTACCGCCTGGCTGATGACGGGAACAGATTTACGGTGCTCGTAAAATTCCCTTTTACCGTTGGTAACAAACAGTTCATCGCCATCATCAACACAATGCTCTTCTATCAGGCGCGACTTCACGGCTGACTTTTGCGTTTCGGTTTGTGAACACCAGGTACGGTAGCAGGTGGTTTGTATGGGATTTCGGGTTCTGGCAACATTGATAATGCAGGAGTCAGGAGATAAACACATGATTTGCTTCCAGAATTGTGCCTGAGAAAGAGTGTCCCAGCCCTCAGAAAAAATTCGTTGACCGTTTACAAACTCCAGGGTCAGGGTATCTTCACTGCTGATAACCACTTTTCTGATGTATGGAGATTCCGTAAGTGCCACCATTTGCGACTTCTGCGCTTCGGCTTTCTGAACCTGGTTGCAGGATAGTATTGAAAAAGACAAAACCGTAAGAATACCTGGAATTATCAGTTTGGCAATGGTCTGCATATGCAATTATTTTGGCTGTGGTACGAATTATTGTTTAACGTAGTTACTTTAGTTTCATTTTACTAATATAGTGAAAATCCATGTTTTTTTCAAATGTATTTAATCCGGTCGCCTGAAAAAGAAAGAAATGACACATTTTTTAACGAAACGATGTTAAATTGCGGGGGTGTTCGAACTCATTTAGTTATCCATTCCCTGAAATGAATGTATTTTTGCAGTTCAGGAACAAACTATGGAACGTAAGATTTTTAAAGATGCTATCGATATATCGGTTACCAGGGAGCTAAAACTCTTTGTACGATCCATGGCAGCCAGCTACCAGTTTATTTTTCAGCAGGAAAAGTATGATTTTGTACAAAGGGCCATGATGCTCGACCTGGTAAACAAAGAAGGGGTGGCGATGCTGGCCAATAAATTCAGTCTTTCATCGGAGGGTGATAAAATTGAACTCACAAAGGATGAATTGTATATGATGTACACCATGATGGAGTTGGTTTGTCGCAGCTTTTTATGCGATGTGGGCGACGACTATAAAGCAATTGCCATGAGTGTAAACAAAGTCAGCGATGAGAAATTCAATGAAGTCCGTAACGTGGAATTGAAAATAGCACAAACCCTCATTCAACAGATAAAGAAGGAATTTATCGAGGATCCAGATTTTGATGAAATCAATGAACGTATTGAATTATTGGACAGGTGAGGCAAGCCTAGAGCATTAGTACTTTCTTTTCTACACTTTCTGCGAATTCAAGCAGGGAATCAACTTCATAGTCTGTGTTTGCCAGCTGGCTGACGGATGAAATCACTTTTTTATCGTCAATGTAAACTGTTTTCATCCCAAGTGATTTGCCGAATGCCATATCGGAGGGCGTATTGCCTGCCATCCATGATTTCCTGAATATAATATCCGGGAAATCCTGTTGCGCGCAGTGCCCCATATAGGGATGGGGTTTTCTTCTGATGCTGTTTCGGTCTTCGTCGGTAGCGCTGTAGATTTTATCGATGTGGATTTGTTTTTTTTCAAATTCTGCGAGCATGCTGGCATGAATCGCATCCAGATCTTGCTGACTCATCAATCCTGCGCCCACTCCCCGTTGGTTGGTGATAATAATCATTCGATCGAAATATTTTTTTAATATCAAAAGCGCATCAAATACGCCGGGGATAAAGTGAAATTCATTCCATGTTTTCACATAGTCTTTTTCACGTTCCACATTAATGACACCGTCGCGGTCAAGGAAGAGGGTGGAAGGATTGTTTTCTGTTGCTATCAAGGGGTAAAGATTTTTCGATCATCAAAAATTTGAATGTCCCTGGTGGAAGCCTAGCCGAAAGTCATGTTGGGCTTTTTCATAATCATCGGGTATACCGATGTCTATAAAATAACCTTCTGACAGAAAACCAAACATGGCGATTTTCCCGACATATTTTTCCATATAATCTTTTTCCATGGAAAATTTTTCAGGAAAGGAAATTTGAAGGAATGCGTTCCGGTTCATCAGGTATACCCCTGCATTGATCAAGCCCTGTTCACGGTATTCTTTTTCCAGAAATGCGGTGATCCTTCCCTGTGCATCGGTTTCAACACAGCCATAACGGTCGAATTTGTTCATGGGCTTAAGCGCTATCGTAAAATCGGAGCGGTGCTTCCTGTGAAACGCAAGCATATTTAGAAAACTGATATTGAAAAAAGAATCTCCGTTTATGATGAGTACGTCTTCAGATTTTGCCATTTGCAGCGCCTTATAAATCGCGCCTCCTGTTCCGAGGGGTTCTTCTTCCCTAGAAAACTGAAAATTGAAGCCGCCTTCCCTGGTATTCACCCATTCTTCAATGAGTTCATGTTTATACCCGGTTGCAAGGATGATATTGTGGATGCCCTGCGTTCCCAAATGTTCAATCAGATAGTGAAGAAATGGAAAATGGTTTACCGGGGCCATCACCTTGGGAAGCTGATCGACCACACTGCGCAGACGTGTTCCGAGACCGCCGGCAAGAATAATGCATTCGGTTGCCATTAATTCTTACTGAAAAGGCTTTCTTCAATAAGCTGACAAATGATATGGCCGATTAAAATATGTGATTCCTGGATCCTCGGTGTGTCTTTACTGGGTATTTTGAGCAGAACATCGCACATGCCGTTCATTTTACCTCCGTCGGCACCGCTCATTCCGATGGTTTGCATATTTTGCCTGCGGGCTTCCTCCAGCGCCAGGAGGATGTTTTTTGAATTGCCGGAAGTTGAAATGGCTACCAATACATCTCCTTTACGTCCACAACCTTTTAACATGCGGCTATATACCACATCAAAGGAGTAGTCATTGGCTACCGCGGTGAGATAGGAAGTATTTACATGCAATGCCTCCGCATACAGCGGGTCACGGTCGGTATAAAAGCGTCCCGATAGTTCAGCGGCTATATGTTGTGCATCGGCAGCGCTGCCGCCATTACCGCAAAACAAAATTTTGTTACCATTTTTAAGTGCGGTAACGATGAGACTTACTGCCTTTTGAATTTCATCGATAAGAGGCTGATCTTTCAGGATCAGTTCTTTGGTTTCGATAGATGCCCGGATCAGTGTTTTGATATCTGCAGCCATATTGAATTTTTAAATGGTCCAGGTAGTGAGTCCTTCCTGTACAAACGAATATTTTTTAAATGAACCTCCAAATTTACTGAGTGCATCCATCACAGCATAACGGGTATTTCCGGGGCAATAAAAAATCATGAACCCTCCTCCGCCGGCTCCTGAAATTTTTCCGCCTGTGGCCCCGGCATTTTTTGCCGAAAGGTAAATGTCGTCCATCAGGGTATTGCTGATTCCGCTGGCCATGTTCTTTTTATTCTGAAAGCCATAATCCAGAATTTCACCTATGGCGTCCACATTCCCTTTCAGCAAGGCCTCTTTCATGAGTACCGCCTGTTCTTTCAGGTTGTGCATGGCCTCAATCGACTTTTCATTTTTATTGGTAACATTTCTGCTTTGCTCTTCAATGATGGTGGAAGAATACCTGCTGGTGGCTGTATAATACAAAAGAAGGTTATGCTCCAGTTCATGCAGGTATTGCTGTTTTATTCTCAGTGGATTCACAATTACTTTCTGTTCTCCGTAAAATTCCATGAAGTTAACGCCTCCAAAGGTGGCCGCATATTGGTCCTGTTTGCCACCGGCCTGTTTTAAATCAAGTCTTTCGATTTCATAGGCCAGGTGCGCCAGATCATAATCCCCTAAGGGGAGTTTAAGCCATTCCATAAAAGCCCCCAGGGCAGAAACCACGAGAGTAGAAGAAGTCCCCAGGCCGGAACCCGGAGGAACATCCACATAAGTGGTCATCCTGAAGGAAAGTGGTTTATGGGTAAAATCTTTAACCACCCTGTTGTAAATACCCTTCAATAAATCCAGTTTCCCATCAATGGCCAGTTCAAGAGCAGCATTTTCCGTAACAATCTCCCCTTTGTCGAGTGCGTGAAATTCAATTTTTCCGTTATCAAGGGGTTCTATGCTGGTGATGGCAAAGAGTGAAATGGTGGTATTCAGAATGGCACCTCCGTAAAGGTCCGAAAAAGGGCTTACGTCCGTTCCACCACCGGCAAGTCCAATTCTAAGCGGCGCTTTACTTCTGATGATCATTATGCAAAGATAACTTTTGTAATGGTAAAGTGGTTGTGATCAGGCCTCTGAAAGCTCAATCAGGCCCCGGGTTATCCGCGACCAGCTGTATTGCTTCTTTTCTTCAATCACACCCTGCTGCAGCTTTCCTGCTAAAGCCTCATCCGTAAAAAATGAAAGAATGGCCACCGCGATAGCCTCCGGATCCACCTTTACCACAAATCCGGCTTTCCCATCAGGCACGATTTCAGGTAAGCCGCCAACCTCGGTAACCACCATGGGTTTCTCAAAATGATAAGCAATTTGTGAAATGCCACTCTGCGTAGCTGACTTATAGGGCTGCACTACAAGGTCAGAAGCCCCGAAATAATATTTCACTTCGTTGTCCGGAATAAAATCGGTGGCAATAATAAGTTGGTTTTCAATTCCAAGTGAAGCAATCAAATCCTGATAAGGTCTGGCATCTTCATAGTATTCACCGGCGATGATTAACCTGATCCCACTTTCTTTGATGGCCGGTATTGCCATGGCCTTTAACAGGAGGTCGAGGCCTTTGTAATCACGTATAAATCCAAAAAACAAAATGTATTTTCCTTTTTCATCAATATGGAGGTGACGGCAGGAAACATCTTTATCCGCCTTCTTTCCAAAATTATCATAAATAGGATGTGGAATTAACAGGTGACGGGGACTCCCGGTAAAAATTTTAAGGTCATTGAGCACTTTCGCAGACATGGCGATAAAACCGTCACAGGCATTCAGAAAATAGCGGGTCATTACTTTATCTCCCGGCCTTTTTTCATGAGGAATCACATTATCAAGAATGGTGAGTACCCGGGTATGATGGTTTCCCTTTACCAATCGGGCAATGGTACCAAAACAAGGCCCCATAAAAGGGAGCCAGAATTTTATCACAAGCAGATCGGGTTTTATTCTTTTTAATTCCCTGCCAACGCGGAGCCAGCTCAGTGGATTCACCGAATTTACACATACCTTGATTCGCAGGTCGGAGGGAGGAGGATCAGCCGAATATTGTGTGGTGCCGGGAAACAAAAAATCAGGATACTGAAGTGAAAAGGTGTAGATGCTCACTTCATGGCCTTCCGCCATAAACTCCCTCGCCAAACGCTCGTTATATGCCGACAAGCCACCTCTGAGCGGATAAGCTGAGCCAAGAATGACTATTCTTTTGGCCATTACTATATTTCTTTTTCAATGAGGTAGTGGTTGCGCTCAGCACTGTTTCTGCCAACAAGTTCACTGATGAAACCTGCCACAAAAAGTTGTGTCCCTAAAATCATACAGGTTAGCGCGATGTAGAAGGAGGGGCGGTTGGTAATCAGCCTTGCATATTCATTGTTATACACCGCCCATAATTTACTTGCCCCAAGGTAGGCGGCCAGCAGGAAACCGGCCATGAACATCAATGTACCCAGGGTACCAAAGAGGTGCATCGGTCTTTTCCCGAATCTTGAAACGAAAGTGATGGAAAGAAGGTCCAGGAAGCCGTTGATAAACCGCTCCAGTCCGAATTTGGTGGTGCCATACTTTCGTGCCCTGTGTTCAACGGCCTTTTCGGTAATTTTTGTAAAGCCCGCCCATTTGGCAATGACCGGAATATATCGGTGCATCTCACCGTAAACTTCTATACTTTTTATGACATCCCTTTTATAGGATTTAAGGCCGCAGTTAAAATCGTGAAGATTGTTAATTCCTGACATTTTCCGGGTTGCCCAGTTAAAAAATTTACTGGGGATTGTTTTTGATACCGGATCATAGCGCTTCTGTTTCCAGCCCGAAACCAGGTCATAACCATCCTCAGCAATCATTTTATACAATGAAGGTATTTCGTCCGGGCTGTCCTGTAAATCAGCATCCATGGTGATGACTACATTTCCCCGGCAGGCTTCAAAACCTTTTTGAAGTGCCGCTGATTTACCGTAATTTCTTCGGAATTTTATACCTCTGAAAGAGGAATTTCCGGCGCATATTTTTTCAATAACAGGCCATGACTTATCCTTGCTGCCGTCATCCACCAATATCACTTCATAGCTAAAGTGGTTCGCCTGCATCACACGGTCAATCCAGGCACTTAATTCCGGCAATGATTCCTCTTCATTAAAGAGCGGAACCACTACTGAAATGTCAATAAACTCTCTGTTCATTCTTCCTCTTTGAAATTGGGTTCACGTCTTAAAAATGCAGCGGTGATAAAGGCAACCAGTAAACCACCCAGCATTTTATTGAAAACATCCGAGGTGGCTACATCGTTCATTGTCATATTATTGATGTTTTCTACTGACTGCTCAAAAGCACTCTCGCCAATCATGGATTTCATCATTCCTTCGGTTAACTCAAGGGCCTCCAGACTTTCCTGTTTAAAGGCATCCAGAATGCTGTTGTCGATCACGGTTACAAAAAGCCAGGAAAGCGCCCCGAACAAGAGTGCCCCTGAGGATGCCGTTAAGAAGCCCAGTCTGAAGCCTTGCCAGTAGGAGATATAACCCCTGTTTTCATGATTTCGGTAATATCTGGTAGCCAATACCATAAATAATACGGGAATCCAGGCTCCTGCCCATGAGGCCGGACCAAGAGGGTTTTTATCCAGGGCATAAAGGATAAGAAAAACAACAAAACTCCCGACACCACTTAAGGCGCCGAAATTTAATGCGGTTTTAAGAATTGGCGGAGATTCCATCTTCGCAAAAATAACGGAAATAGCAATCGGAAAAAACTGATTTCCTTATATGTAAATAAAAAAGGGTAAGCTACTTATATCGCACCGCTCAACCCCTTATCCTTGCTGCCTTCCGGCCCTGGGGAGGTTCGAGGGAGCTGGTCGTATAAGACTTACCCACCGCAAAAGTAGTAAATCCAGGTATAAGCATGGTTTGTTAACAAACGAATTTTAATCAGCTAAGAATATTAGTTTTGCGATTCAATTATATAAACCATGAAATTCTTTATTGATACTGCAAACCTCGACCAGATCCGCGAAGCCTACGACCTGGGGGTACTGGACGGAGTCACCACTAATCCTTCGTTAATGGCCAAAGAAGGGATAAAAGGAAAAAACAATGTATTAAAGCATTATGTAGATATATGTGATATTGCCAAAGGGGGTGATGTGAGTGCCGAAGTGCTTGCAACGGATTATGAGGGTATTGTTAAAGAAGGAGAAGAACTGTCGGAGTTGCATCCGCAGATTGTGGTTAAAGTTCCTATGATCAAAGACGGCATCAAAGCCATCCGATACTTCTCCCGTAAAGGTATTAAAACCAATTGCACCCTGGTATTTTCAGCCGGACAAGCTTTACTGGCAGCCAAAGCGGGAGCTACCTATGTATCTCCTTTTATCGGAAGACTGGATGATGTTTCTACCGACGGCCTTGACCTCATTGAACAGATTGTACACATATATGGTACCTATGGATATGAAACCCAGGTACTGGCTGCTTCCATCCGTCATCCAATGCATATTATCAAATGTGCGGAATTAGGGGCCGATGTAGCCACCTGTCCTTTGCAGCCTATTCTGGATTTATTGAAGCATCCATTGACTGACAGCGGTCTTGCCAAATTTCTTGCGGATGCCTCTAAAACGAAATAGGTGATGTAAGGATGTCTTGAATTTTACCGGAAAGCAATTGAAGACGTTTTCGGAGGTAATTTGTTATCCCTTAAAACCGGATTTATAGCCTTTGGCCAGTCTCTTAAGTTTCTTATCGCCTCCCGTATATTCCTTAACGAGTTCTTTCCAGGAGGAACCGGGATTTAGTTTTTTATCCCTTTGCCCCAGCCTCAGACCAAGTTTGTACAATGAGCCTGACAGGAACTTAGCGTCATAATTTCTGTCAACTAGCAGTTTGTACATTGACAGGGAGTTTTCAAGTTCGCCCTTTTCACGGTACCAGTCGCCTGAGTAATTAATGAGGCCGGTGGATCCTTTTTCCCTGATGAACCTGAAAATATCGGGGTTATGTTCGAGACCGAATCGTTGCACCTTCATCTCACTGAAATAGGTGGAAGCCTTCTGGAAATTTTCGAGGGCGGCCTGGTAACTTCCTTCTTCCTGATTTTTTTTAACGGTGTTCATTAACTCAAGATAAGTTACTGCATTCCGTATCTGCAATAAAGCACTTTCCAGACTGTCGGCACCCAGGTCGCAATCAGCATGCAAACGGATGTATGCATGCCCTGCTTCATAAGCCTGGTTGGCCTCGATATACCTGGAGTCGGCTTCAAAAGACTGACCTTTGTTATAACAGGAATCAGCGTAATTCTGAACATTTATACATTGCTGAGTAAAGATGTTTTTCCTCAGAGTCTGCGTGTGTTTGACGATGTCTTTGTCATCGAGAAGCCCGTATTTGTTTTGAACTTCGCCGGAGCGTCGATAACATTCTCTCGCTTTTTCAAGGTTATTGTTGGTGACGTTGTATTCGCCTTCATACAGCAGTTCAATGATTCTTGGACGCGCTGCCATCAAAGTGTATTTACGTACATCTTTCATTTCAGCAAGGTCATGAGTAATCAATAAACTGTCGGCAGCCTGGAAAGACCTCAGCGCGGCATCGTACATTTTCTGATCAGTAAGGCGAATGGCTTTCTGAATCAATTGATCGTATCTTTTCTGGCGTATGCCGTAAAGCACTTCCATCGCTTCTGAAGCATCTTTGATTTCTTCTTTGTTTTTAAACTGGTAACTGACAGCCTCTTTGGCGATGCTCTCCGCCCGGTCAAAATCATTCAGGATACTGAAATTCCTGGCTTCATCCAGATACTCTGAATAAATGCCTTTTTTTACAAGGGTGATACCATTTTTCAATGCTTCGGTACATCTTACCTGGGTGTATTTATGACAAATCCTTTTTGCTGATTCGTATTCATCGAGGGCATTATACAGGTTGTTTTTTTTATAATGCTGATAGCCGCGATCAAGGTAACCGGCATACACATCGTTCAGCAGTGTAAATGTCATGCTCCTGGTTTCAGGGTCAGTGGGAAGGTTATATAAAATGTCATCAGCTTTGCAGATGGTCTCATGAAAATCACCGGTTCTGAAATCTATAACAGCCAGTTGAAAGAGGGAGGGGGAGTAGAGCGGGTTTACTTCCAGCGACCAGTGGAAAAACTCACGTGCCCTGCTGTAATTCCCTTTTTTGAGTTGATATATACCCCTGTCATAAAAATTTAGATGCAGGGTGCTGAGTACCTGACCCATGATATTCCTTTTCTGCTCCAGCAGGGATCGGTAGGCATTCAGTTTGCTGAGTAGCCGTCCCGGATCGTTTTGCAGCAGTGGAAGAATATTCTCAAAGTGACAGGCTTCCGTTTCGTTCAACTGCTTCTCAGCCAAGATGAGGTTTTTCTGATTATTCCGGAATTGATCGGTGATTTCAGGATTTACGGATTGCAATAGCTGGAAGCCTCCGTCAAGTTCAGCGATGCTTCGGTAATAGTTTTTAATGATTTTAATTTTGTTTTCAAATTCATTTGAATTACCAAAGCGGAATACATGATTCAATAAATCATAGGAGGAAAATTCGTTGATGGAATCCTGTTGATGGTAACTGCTGTTTTCAGGCTTTGCGTTCATAACAGCGGAGGTCAGTGAAACATCCCTGAAGGAACCTCCGGGTTTTTTAAGCCTCAGTATAAATGTTAGTTCCGCAGGAATCAACTCCTCCGACATATCGAATCCCCGGTAAGCGATATCGCCGTTCAGCCTCAGTTTACCTGATTGGATTTCAAAAACAAAATTGGGTTCACGGGTATTGACCTTCAATACCTGTTCAAATTCAATACGGAAGGAGGTGCTTCTGGGCGTTTTTCCGTTGCCTTCGGCCAGTTTGCTGATCAGCACAGATGCATTGGGCGAAGCGGGACTGCCATCGGCAATTATGATACTTTGGTTAAACCTGAGTTCTTTGATAAAAAGATTCTGTGAATTTGCCCCGGCACAGAGCAGAAAGGTCAGGACTGCGGTAATCAGATAGGATCTCATAATCTATGCAATGAATGGCGAAATTACAAAGTAAACAGGAGCTGACAGAATCAATTTTAATGCCGCTATCTGCTACAGTCAATTATTTATGTTTGCTGATTAAAATCTGTAAAATGGTAAATGAAATCAAAGACTCATCCGATATTATCATGGCCCTGGAAGTGATGAGCGCGCTACGCCCTCAGTTAAACAGCAGTAATGTGGAAATGATTTTGGGGGGTATGATGAAAAGGGGGTATCATCTGCTAGGAGTGCAGGAAGGAGGTAAATATGTGGCCGCCCTGGGTTATCGCTTCACCGAACACCTCCACTGGGGGAAAGCGGTGTATATCGATGACCTGTCAACCCTCGCGGGTTATCGCAATAAAGGATATGCCCGGATCTTGCTGGAGCAGGTTAAGAAAATCGCATTGGATGCCCATTGCCAACAGATCCATCTGGATTCCGGCCTGGGTGAAAACAGATACAATGCCCATCGCCTGTATCTGAATTTTGGTTTTAATATTACGAGCCATCACTTTGCCCTTGAATTAAAATAAAAGCCCTGCCGAAGGGGCAGGGCTTTTGTGAGCGTGATTTACCTTAGTGTAATACTGAGAATTTCAGATTGCGGCTGCCATTTTCACCGGATAAATTCAAATAGTATAAACCATTAGAAATGTTTTTAACAGGGATCTGCAAAGTATTGATACCACTGTTTAATGAAATGCTTTTCCTTTCAATTATCTTTCCTGTGGCATCGCTGATATCCATAGTATAGGTGCCGGCTTTCTTCAGTGTACAGCTTACCTGTAGATTTTCTGCACTTGGATTGGGCCAGGCCTGCAGGCTAGTGAAATCATTGATTTCCTGGATGGAGGTAGTTCCGGGACCATCGTACAGGGAAAATTCATCCATCAATGCCTCAATAAGGCTTCCGTCATTCGCATCTTCGGCAACAAAGCGCACGGTAAATGTCGTTGTAGATGGGAGGTGATCATTCACTCTGAATACAAACCTGCGCCAGCTGTGGTCAGACACATTTGTATTTTCAACCGGGATATAATTTGTTCCATCATTGCTGATATATACCTGCCAGTAATCTGTACCCGGTGTGGCACCCTGGTCGTTGGTGAACCAGCGGTAATACTCAATGGTGGGATAGGTATAGGAAGTTAAATCATACACGGGTGAGGTAATTGTGGTAGCTCCTCCATC
>CAZHSC010000028.1:0-39961 GCA_964534995.1 uncultured Bifidobacterium sp. | reverse complement strand
AGAACCATCACCTACATCAACGATATAGAAGTACACTCCATCGGGAAGGTCTTTACCATCAAATTTCTTAGAAGTATTGTTATACCCTCCTTCATTGTACACTTCTTTACCCCAGCGGTTAAAAATTTGTACGGTATTGTTCGGATACTGCTCAATGTTCTTTATCTCGAAGAACTCATTGGTATTATCTCCATTCGGAGTGAAGATATTCGGAATAATTATTTCACAGGCAGCAGGTTCAGACTGTAAACCACGGCAGCTGAGCGGGGCAGGTCCAACCACCCGAACGAGGAAGTCGGGGATGGAAACGTTTACACCGTGTGATTCAGGACTGCTAGGTGTATTGGCTGCTATCCAGGTAGCGCCGCCATCTTCACTTACTTCATAGCTGGTAGCACCGGGTATTGCCGCCCATAAGTAGATAAACTTAAATGTACCGCTACCGGGGTTACAGGAAACGATAGGAGCCCCAAAGCTGGTAATGAATAATTCGGTAGTATCGGTGGCGGCACAATTGTTTTGGGTAACGGTAACGATGTAAGTTCCAACAGCGGAGGGGCTGATGGTTTGTGTAGTGGCACCTGTTGACCAAAGGTAAGAGGCACCTGTTATGCCGGCATCCAGGAGGGTTTGCTGATCGGCACAGAAGTTACCATCCGCAACTGCCAGTACCGGGGCGGGATTAATGGTAAGCGTCATGAGACTGCTGCCGGTACAACCCGGAGGAACGGTAACGTTTACGCTATAATCTCCGGCAACTGAAGGCTGATAAGTCTGACTGGTAGCACCGGAGATGGCGTTTCCATTTTGCAACCACTGATAGCTGGCATTGGGGAAACTGCCTGCATCCAGGGTGGGGATGGCATCATAATCACAGATGGTGCTGTTGTTTAAGGTAACGACCGGTGAGGCGTTAACGGTAAGGATCATGGATCCTGAACCTGCACAGGTACCAGCCCCTACGGTTACACTGTAAGTACCGGCTTGTGAAGTTTGATAGGTTTGTGAAACAGCTCCCGAGATCGGGGTACCGTTAAGTGACCACTGATAAGAAGGAGCACCCGGGTTACCGGCATCAAGCAAAGGATAAGTGCCATTGTCGCAGATAGTCTGGTCGCTGAGCGTAGAAACGGTGAACGCACCGGTTGTAACAATTACTACATCAAATACACCGACACACTGTACATTTCCTGTATTCACTTCAACCGAGTAGGTGTAAGTGCCGGCAGGACCTGCTGCGGGAGTATAGGTTTGAGAAGTAGCACCGGGAATCGGGTTTCCGTTGAGGAACCACTGATAAGTAGCGCCTGGGTTTCCGGCATCAAGGGTAGGAAGCGGGTCGTTAATACAAAGTGTTAAATCACCTCCGAGGTTATCAGAGGGAGCAGGGATGATATTGAGGCTTACGGTATCTGATCCGGAACAACCGGGACCGTTATTTACCACCACCACGTAAGTACCACTGGTGGTAGGGGTATAAGTCTGTGAAGTGGCACCGGAGATGGCGCCGGAAGCATCATACCATTGATAGGTAAGATTCTGGTATCCGCAATCAAGGGTAGGAATAGGATCGAAGCTGCAGATATCCTGATCGGCACCAAGGTTCACATGAATTACATTGTCAACGTAGAGTATCGCGAGTGTATCCGTGCTATTCAGGAAGCGGCCGCAGTTATTGGCAATGGTATTTTGGTCAGATCCACCACCGTTAGTCAGCAATAAGTACAAGGGGCCCGAAGCGCTGGTATTGCCGGCCATATTTATCAGGAGCTGATTGGTTTTTAAACCATTTGGAGTACAATAGGGATAAGCGGATGCAATCGGGTAATTGGTGCCGCTGCCATCTACCAACTGAAAATCGCTTCCATCGTTCACCACTGAGAAACAATAAATGCTATCAGACAAGGTAATGGTCATGTTATTGAACAGGCATCCTACCGAATCGGTAATCGGGGCCCAAATACTGTTATCGGTAACCAGGATTCTGACAGTATCAACAAACTCCGGAATTTCAGAGCCACACTCCGATAGCAGCGTATTTCCATCAAAGCCACGTTTGATCCATACATAGGTTTCACCAACGCTCAGCGGATTCAGGAAAGTAACCAGGAGGGAGTCAGATTTACCATTGGTGCAATTTATGGGTTGTACGCTAACAGCAGGATTTGGAATGCCGAAAGGACTTAAAATACGTAAGTCGGTAGGTACAGCAGATCCGCACTGGAAGGTAGTATCGAAAGGAATAATTACCTGGGTATCGTTACAGTTTGCCAGGATAGAACCACTGCCCACGGTAAGTATGTTATTGTTGAAGGATGGGAAAATCTGATTGCATTGTGCAACGATGTTAATCTGGATATCACGTTTCACCTGGCCAATCAGAACGCCATTACGATATTCACGTACCAGTACACAAATAACGGCCACCTGCACTTGTGAAGGGATGAAATTAACTACGCCGGTAGTCGAGTTAATCGTGATAGGAATTGATGAGGCAAGCGGGTTGGTAGGAGAGTAAGGGGCAATGTAGGTATTGGGAAAAGGATTACTGGGGCAACCAAAGTTTCCATCTTCGGCGGTAACCAGCGAGAATACCAGTGAGTCACCATCGATATCGATGGCACCCTGATCATAGAAGAACTGGTTTCCAACACAGAAACGTGTATAGGCAAGATTTAAGAAAGAAGGGGAGGAGTTGGTAGGGGCAATTACATTGTCCAGCGTACAACTGATGTACATACCATTAGGCTGGAGGGTGGTAATGGCACCGTTACGGCAGCAATCCTGCCAGGAGAAGGTCCAATCGGGAGCTTGTCCGGGAAGACTCACAATGGTTTCATACACGTATTCCTCAATATCTCCCACACCGCCGGGGCAGGTAGGGATGGCATTAACGCAAGGTGTATTAGGAACCGGCGTCATCGAAATATTTGGGGCGATAACGGTTCCGCTTTGTCCGGTAGTCAAAGAAGCATAGCAAATGGTTACTTGTGTTGGAGCCGGAATACCCACACAGTCGCGGTAAAATTTTAACCGCACAAGGTATTGGTTGGGAGTCCCTGTATATTCATAAGTAATATCAACACCCGCCATATGTGATGCCTTGGCATCATTGGGTGCGGATAACATGGCAATAAGGGCCATCGCGAACAGGGTAAACAGTTTTTTCATAACCGTGTAATTTTTATTGGATTGGTTTTTATTTTTCATCGGAATAGGTGTATTGTTCCTTTTTGTTTGTATGAACAGCCACCATCTGAGGTAGCAAATATATCATATAAATACGTACCGGCCTCCGCCTCCTGCCCGTCCGGGGTTTTACCATCCCAGGCAATAGCGTAGCCTTTACTGTTATACATCAGTTTTCCGGTACGATTGTAAATTCTTAATTCAACAGAAAATCCCTCTATGTCGTTGATTGTGAAAGAGTCATTGATTCCGTCACCATTAGGGCTAAAGGCACTTGGAATTTTACCAATCACTTCAATTTTTTGTTCAAGGGTATGACCATCCAATTCGCATTGTATGGTATAGATTCCTGGTTCGGTATAGGTATGATGTGCCGATGCGGCTTTCATGACATGGCTACCATCACCAAAGTCATATTCCGCTGTTTGCCCTGGTTTGTTAGTTAATGCGGTTACAGTAAATGGGGCAAACCCACCTTTTCCAGAAACGATCAATATTGGCGCAACCTGCTGATTAATAGTATTTTCTTTAACGGGGGGAGTGTCAGAGGAAGTAGATTCAATAGCTTTTACTGCAGGGACTGAAGATTCGGCAGAAGGGGAACCAACCCTGGATGAAGGTTCCCCTTTGCCTACGGCAACATCTCCGGTCAACGCAACCTGGGTGAGATTGTCGGATGCAACAGCAGGATTTTTCTTGGTTCCGGCTGCTGCGTTTTCATTTATTGAATGATTGAATTCATAGTTTTTTATTTCCAGGCCTTCTGGATTCGCTGTAATATCATTGACATTTATAGAGACATTTTCGGAAGCTAATGGTGCTTGCGGAAGGGCATTTTCAACTGCTGAATTGCTATTAACCGATTCGGAATTATTATTCGTGAAGTAGAGGATAGCGGTAAGTGTGATCCCCGCGAGGGCCAGGAGGCTAATCCCGCCTTTCAGTCCGAGTTTAGCGAGCAAATTTTTTAAACCGGCAAAAGAACCCGGATCTGCCTGTGGAACAGCGGGAAGCTGCTGGCTGATTTGTTGCCAGAGCTTCGGATCCACTTCGGGTTCGAAGTGTTCGAAGGCGTCTTTAAATTGATCTTCGAAACGGTTCATTTTCTATTCGTTTGCGTGTATACTGTTTTCTTTATTGATTTCACAAAGCATTTGTAGTAACTGACTTCTTGCCCGTGAATACTGCGATTTACTGGTTCCTTCGGAAATGTTTAACATAACTCCGATTTCCCGGTGGCTGAATCCCTCAACCGCATAGAGGTTGAAAATGGTCCTGAAGCCGGTAGGAAGTTTTTGTACCAGCGACAATAATTCAAGGGTTCCCATTTTTTGCATAATCTCAGGCTCGCTGCCGGGTTCATGGATATGTTCAATATCTGTCCAGTTTATTTTTTGACGGCGGATATAATCGAGGGATGTATTAATGATTATTCTCCTGATCCAACCTTCCAGGGAACCTTCTGCTTTGTAAGAACTTAACTTCTGAAACACTTTGATAAAGCCTTCCTGCAAGAGGTCTTCCGCTTCTTCTTTTCCCTTGGCGTAGCGAAGGCATACTCCAAACATCTTTCTTGCATACTTATCGTATAGCAACCGTTGAGCGGGTGCCTGCTGACGAAGTATGGCTTCAACCAGTTGCTCATCGGTCATCTCTTTCCGGTTCAGTATATGCATAGATGGATAAACAGAGCTTGTGGTTGCACGTGAAGTTAAGTATTTAATCAAAATGTTGGTTTTCATGATAAATAAAAAAGTTTAATCCTGTAAGCGTTCTTGAATGCCCGGATGAAACAGGGGGGCTTTATCTGGTAATAATTGAATTTTACAGAGATAACTTAGCTGTTATTTCAACAGAGCAGCATGGGTTTATTTATACATGGCAACGCTTAATTTCATACCTTTGCCGGCTTATGGAGCACATCCGGAATTTCTGCATAATTGCACATATTGATCACGGAAAATCCACCTTAGCCGATCGTCTACTCGAATACACTAATACTGTGTCGAAGAAGGATTTACAGGCTCAGGTGCTGGATGATATGGATCTTGAAAGGGAACGTGGTATTACCATTAAGAGTCATGCTATCCAGATGGATTATGAACTTGACGGGAAAAAATTCACTTTAAATCTGATTGATACCCCCGGCCACGTTGATTTCAGCTACGAGGTATCACGTTCTATCGCCGCCTGTGAAGGGGCACTCCTGATTGTAGACGCCGCCCAGGGCATCCAGGCGCAAACGATATCTAACCTCTACCTGGCACTGGAAAATGATCTTACTATTATACCGATACTGAATAAAATAGATCTCCCAAGTGCGGAGCCGGAATTGGTTAAGGACCAGATAGTAGACTTATTGGGGTGCAAAAGGGAAGAAATCATTCCTGCTTCTGGCAAAACAGGTCTCGGCGTTTTTGACATACTCAGGGCTATTGTGGAAAGAATACCTTCTCCAAAGGGAGATCCGAAGGCGCCGTTTAAAGCGCTGATATTCGATTCCGTTTTTAATTCTTTCAGAGGCATCATTGCGTATTACAAAGTCATTGATGGTGAAATTCGCAAAGGGGACCATGTGAAGTTTGTAGCCACTCAATCGTTTTACCACGCCGATGAAATTGGCATTTTGCGATTGGATAAATCACCCCGCGATGTGGTGAAGACCGGGGACGTTGGCTATATTATTTCGGGAATAAAAAACGCGAAAGAGGTAAAAGTCGGCGATACCATTACACATGTTGACCGTCCATGTTCAAATGCAGTTGCCGGTTTTGAAGATGTAAAACCGATGGTTTTTGCCGGTATCTACCCGGTTGATACCGATGAATATGAGGAATTGCGAACTTCTATCGAGAAACTGCAGTTGAACGATGCCTCCCTGGTATTTGAACCTGAATCATCGGCAGCTTTGGGATTTGGTTTTCGTTGCGGATTCCTGGGTATGCTGCATATGGAGATCATCCAGGAGCGCCTGGAAAGGGAATTTAATATGACTGTAATAACTACAGTTCCCAACGTATCTTACTTTGCTTATCTTACTAATGGTGAGGAATTTCAGGTAAATAACCCCAGTGATTTTCCCGACCCCAGTAAACTCGACCGGATTGAAGAGCCATATATAAAAGCCACCATTATTACCAAGGCTGAATTTGTTGGCGCAGTCATGGGATTATGCATTGGTAAAAGAGGCGAGATTGTAAATCAAAGTTATCTTACAACCGACCGGGTAGAACTGATTTTTAATATGCCCCTGGCCGAAATTGTATTTGATTTTTATGACAAATTGAAATCAATTTCGAAGGGATATGCCTCCTTTGATTATCACCAGATCGGATATCGTCCCAGTGATCTTGTGCGACTTGATATCAGATTGAATGGTGAGCCTGTAGATGCATTATCGGCACTGATACACAGGGACCATGCTTTTACATTTGGAAAGAAAATTTGTGAAAAATTAAAAGAACTCATCACAAGGCAGCAATTTGAGATTGTCATTCAGGCGGCTATTGGAGCGAAGATAATTGCACGTGAAACGGTGAAGGCACTAAGGAAAGACGTAACTGCGAAGTGTTACGGTGGCGATATCTCACGTAAACGGAAACTGTTGGAAAAGCAGAAAGAAGGGAAAAAGCGGATGCGACAGGTAGGTTCTGTAGAAATTCCACAACAGGCTTTTCTGGCGGTACTCAAGCTGGACTAATTCACTACAACATGAAATATTTGTCGGACTTTGGTATTTTGATTTTACGTTCCGGAATGTCACTGCTGATGATGACGCACGGTTGGCCGAAATTGCAAAAGCTGATTGCCGGCGGAGAAATTAAATTCTATGATTTTATGGGTCTTGGACCGGAACTTTCATTAATACTTACTGTCATCGGTGAGTTCATGGCTCCTCTGCTAATCTTTGTTGGTCTTTATACACGTTGGGCAGCTTTCCTGCCTGCCTTTACCATGGCAGTAGCTGCTTTGGTAGTTCATGCCGGCGATCCCTTGTCCGACCGGGAAGCTTCGCTCCTGTTTTTGGCAGGATTTCTTACTGTTTTGTTGACGGGTCCGGGCCGGTTTAGCCTGGATGCCAGACTTAGGAAAATCAAGTGATCGTAAAACCCTTTCTGAAGACTTATGATAATTGTAAGGATTCAGATATATAAATGGGACTAATAATCCATGTTAACAAGCGCTTATTAGAACTGAGACGGGATCAGCTGAAAAGATAATTCACGTCCTGATAAAGGGGTTGGAAACCTGGTTTTTACAATATACTTTGGTAATTTATAAAAACAGGAATAAGAAGATAGAAAAAGAGAGGAGTGGCCTTAAGTTATCGAGAAGGTGAAGGTAGGGGGAGGTGGAGTTAAGTAAATGCTTTTTGTGTGGCGGAAATACTTAATACATAATTGTTTTAAAACCCGCGAGGTCTAAGACCCCGCGGGTTCTTTTTAATTATTTATAAATCAATATTATATATAGAAAAATGTGCATGTGATTGTCAGGTTAAGACTGGCATTGTCCTAAAACTTAACTCTGAAAAATAAATTTAAAATATCATCAGAAAGTACGCGAGGTTTAAGACCCCGCGGGTGCATTTTAAAACACAATAAATCAATAAGTTAAATTGAAAAAAGCCTTTTTTTCACTCTCTTTACCCTAACCATAAGCCTTGTTTCTTTTAAAATCGTGTTACAAATTCAGCGATTTTCTGTGGAGGTACCCATGATGAACAATCAGCGTTTAAATCACAATCGCTTTACAAAAACTTTTTGCAGCATTTTTTCTCCCAAAAGTATTTCCGTTACATAAATTCCTTCAGCCACATTTTTAAGGTCAATGCGTAGTTGTTGGGCATGGCTGTATTCGGCTTTGGCTTCAGTATATTGCCCCAGTATGTTTCTGATTCGTATTTGCACCGGCGCCTGATAATCAGCAGGAAGGGTTATTAATAAATAGTCTTTGGCAGGATTCGGATAGGCTAAAACGCTGGTTTCTTCATCAAGCATTTCGGTACCTGTCTGTATGCATGAGCCGGGAAGGTTGGCATCCATCCAGCTAGAACGGTTGCTGATCCAGTTCTTTAACTCTTGTTTAACTCCTGTATAATCGGGTGGAAATGGGCTCGGGTTAGGCCATACGTAAACGCCCAGTATTGGCCACATGCTGAAGTTACGACCCTGGCTTTCATCCAGCACCATCCCAACACTGTCAATCCAGTTGTGTAGTGTAGCAGTGGAAAGCACGTTGTTTCTGAGATAATCCCATCTGCAACGTACAGCATTTCTGAAACTTGTGTCTTGCATCAGCCTGCTCCACCAAAAAGGCACCTGGTTGCCATCTGTTGTATTGGTGAACTGGTAACTGTATCCTGTAGTAACATCGCCTCCGTAATAATCAGCATTTCCCCAGGCGATGTCATAATCCCATACCGGCCCCATATGTAATTTGCCTCCGTCACTGTCTTTCGCTTTGCTAAAGAAGGTGCTGATGCGGTATCCATCTACATTTTTGGATAGTTCGTTGAGGAGCAGGTAATCTATCCATGAATTGATATCGATAAATTTCCGGTATCCGTTTACCGGATCAGTATAGGAAGGTCCATGTAATGCAATTTCGAAACTATCGCAATATTCCTCAATGTACTGTGACTGCACTGGTAAGATATCAGTAATATCCGGGTATTCATGTTGGATATTCGGCTTTGGCCCTCCGTTGGGTGGATTAAATAGTGTGATCCAACCGCCCCCTCCTCCACTGCCTGTATTTTTATCGATCTTCAATATATATCCTCCTGTGAGATCGTCACCACTGGTATCGGTAGGTGTCATTTTAGCAATGTCAACCCTGCCAGGTCCTCTTTTTATTTTTTCCGTAAATACATAGATGCCCTGATACTGTCCGTTCAGAATCAGTTCACAATATTGCGTACGCGTGGCATAATGTCCCATGGCCCTTGCACGGTCATAGGCCAATACATTTCTCATGAAAGATTTATCTGTATAATTTGCACCCAGTATCCAGTCGCTTTCCGGTGGCATACCAAAAAGAGAAGTGTCCAGGTCATTCCCGCTGCTGTCACGTGTTTCTATTCCGTATGACTTTTTCGGAAACATCTGTGAACTGGAGCCCCTGACTTCAATGCCGATTGTACCATTATAGGTTGTGGGAGGATCACTGCTGTAATTTCGTATACCCATACCGTTATCAATGATCTGCATGAGTGCTGTGATTTTTGGGTCATCTGGTATCGCCTGGCCGAAGGTGCTTATCTTAATGATCGGTAAATTGGAGGATTGAAGAACGAGGCCCTGTGGCGGATTATTGGAAAAACCGATAGTCCAGGTGGTTAATATACCCGCGTCAGCAAATGGATAAGTGTCATGTATGAGTAACTGCCAGGTGGAATTGGGTTGCTGGCCGTTATTGACATTGTACATAGGACTTTCCGGCCTGAATGATCCGCTGAATGGAGCATTTCCATTCGTGATAAATGCAGGTACCGTATCATAAAAGCAGGTATTCCAGTAATTGTCACCACTCCCCCCGTTGCCCGTACTTAATTCAATATATGTACTGTCCGGGGCAATCAGCCAGATGTTAAGGTCTGATACATAAGGATGAACAATGTTGAGACATATATGGATAAGTCCAAAGGTGGAATCAATGGATGATGGTAACCCACTGACTGTTATGGGAAAGCGAATACTTGACCCGTCATCGGGGATGTTGCCGCCGGTACCGCTGAAGGTTTGGGCTGAAGCATGTACTACATGGAAGAGTACGATGAGAACTAGAAGCAGCTTTTTCATTTAGAGATTAAAAATAGGAAAATTAATGTCAGAATAATATTTTGTTAAAGTAGGAGAAACAGTAAAATAATCAATTCCCGGTCATTTTTCTGTCTTTCGGTTGAGGTTAAACATGCCGTAAAGGATATATAGATTTTTTTCCGCTTTTTCGGTAATTTATACACGTGAGTCATCATCCTTATTTTGAAAAAGCCTGCCCATGTCATTTTCACAATTGCTTACCTTACCTGTTAGTATGGTTTAGGGTATTTCATACCCGAAAGGGAAAACAGATACAGGGCTTTTACCAATTTGTTTATTTTTTATACTTTTATATTTTATTTACTAACTATGAAACGAATCACCACGATCTTTATACTGTTTTTTCAGGCAGTATTAGTAATGGCGCAGCAAGAACCCTTGCTGATATCAGGACCCATGCTGGGATTTAGCGAACATCGTTCCGTGCTGGTCTGGTATGAAGTAGGACAAAGTGTAAAAACGGCTTCCTTGCGTTATTGGGAGAAGAATGATGTGGATTTTTTTTATGAGATGGACTATTCCGGTGAATTGGGAAAACCTTATAATCCTGTTCATTTTGAACTGGTGAAACTGAAGCTGAACACTACTTACCTGTATGAGCTGGTCTTAAATGGAAAGGTGATGCCTTCCCCAAGGCAGAACTCCTTTACCACAAAGCCGCATCAGGCAAATCCCGACGCGGAACCATTGAATTTTTCTTTCCTCGCCGGCTCCTGTACCTATTTAAATGACCCTGTTCTGGATGCTGTGGGCGTTCCCTATGGCCAGGATCCCTATATTTTCCGCACCATGTCAAGCCTTAAAACCGACTTTATGCTCTGGATGGGGGATAATGTCTATCTGCGTCCTTCCGATTATGGCTCTACTGCGGGTATACAATACCGTTATTCCCTGCAGCGTAAGGCTCCTGAATTGGCCGAATTGTTCGCCTCCCGGCCGAATTACGCCATCTGGGATGATCATGACTTTGGTCCTGATGACTCAAACCGTTCTTTTGAACTCAAATCTGCTTCACAGGATGTTTTTCGTGCCTATTGGGGAAATAAAACTTATGGCACTGAGTATGACCGTGGTATTTACAGTTCCTTCTCCTGGAGCGATTGTGATTTCTTCCTGATGGACGATCGTTCCAACCGTGCTCCTAACGTAATGAAAGACTCCGTGGGTGGGAAGCCAAATTGTGAAAAGTCGTTTTTCGGAGAATTGCAGTTGTCGTGGCTCAAAGATAAGTTGATGAATTCAAAAGCTACATTTAAGTTTATTGCTGTGGGAAATCAGATGCTGAATCCCATCGCCGAAAAAGAACATTTTCGCGATTATCCCTGCGAGTTTTATGACCTGATGTCTTTCATTATCTCTTACCGGATTGAAGGTGTGGTTTTCCTGTCGGGCGACCGTCATTTTTCTGAAGTAATAGCCTGGCAACCGAAAGGCGGATATAAAATGTATGATTTCACCTGTTCGCCGCTTACCTCAAAATCACACCCCCTGAGTGCTAAGGAAACCGCAAATCCCTACCGTGTTCCGGAAACGCTGGTAACCATTAATAATTTCTGCCGATTTGATGTTACCGGCCCTAAAAATGACCGTATACTGAAGATGGTGGCCATTGATAAAAATGGAGTAGTGGTGTCCGGTTTTCAGTTGAATGCAAAGGAACTGGCCATGCCACGCTGACCGCTTCTTTTTATAGCAAATTTCTATCTCCATATAATGCTGTTGCCGGTATAAATAATTTTATACCAATTCTTGATTACTTTTGTTCTCCCCATTAACATAAGCAATGAAACTCAAAATGCTCAGTTTGCTGTTCTTTGGCAGCATATCCTTATTCCCTGATGCTATGGCGCAACCAATCAGCTACCCCCGCACGGACAAGGGGAATGACCAGGACAATTACCATGGTACCGTTGTGAAAGATCCTTATCGCTGGCTGGAAGTGGATACTGCCGATAACGTGAAGAAATGGGTGGAAAGTCAGAATAAAGTCACTTTTGAATTCCTCTCCAGGATACCGTATCGTGATGGCTTTAAGAAACGTTTAACCGACATCATGAATTATGAGCGTTATTCTGCTCCCAGTCGTGCCGGTGATTATTATTTTTTCAGTAAAAACGATGGCTTGCAAAACCAGTCTGTAATCTATTATCAGAAAGGTATAAGTGGAACCCCAATGGTGTTTCTGGATCCGAATACGCTGTCAAAGGATGGTACGGCCGCGGTGAGTATGCTGGGCTTTTCAAAAGATAAAAAGTATGTAGCGTATGCAGTAAACCAGAGTGGTTCCGACTGGCAAACCATCAAAGTCAGGCAGGTGGAAAGTGCCACGGACCTGGAGGATGAACTGCAGTGGGTGAAGTTCAGCGGAGCCGCATGGTATAAAGATGGTTTTTATTATTCCCGTTACCCGGATCCTGAAAAGGGCACTGAGTTCAGTGGAAAGAATGAACATCACCAGGTATGGTATCATAAACTCGGAACCAGTCAGAAAGAAGATAAGCTCGTCTTTGAAGATAAAGCCAATCCTTTGCGCTATTATGGATCGCAGGTTACAGAGGATGAAAAATACCTTTTTATCTATGTCTCTATGGGGACCTATGGTACGGAGATCCTGTACCAGGACCTTACCGTTCCCGGAAGCAAACCCGCTACCTTGTTTAAAGGCTTCAGATATGAGTATGGTGTGATCGATAATATCGGAAATAAAATATTTGTGAGTACCAATCACGGTGCAGCCAATAACCATGTAATTACGTTGGAGCTGGGTAAATTCGATCCTTCGGGTGATTATGAAAAATCCTGGAAGGTATTGGTTCCGGAAACTACCTCGCTGCTCGATAATGTTTCATCAGCAGGAGGCAAACTCTTCCTGAATTACCTGCAGGACGTTTCATCGCATGTGTATGTCTACTCCTTCGATGGAGTGCGGGAAAATGAAATCGCCTTACCAGCTATTGGAAGTGCCGGTGGCTTTGGCGGGAATTCGGATGATAAGGAAGTGTTTTTCACTTTTACTTCATTTACGTACCCTCCCACTATTTACCGGTATGTAATCTCCGATAGAAAGGTTTCTGAGTTCCGGGCTTCATCTGTTAAGTATAATCCTGCTGACTATACTACCGATCAGGTATTTTACCAGAGCAAGGATGGAACCAAAGTCCCTATGTTCATTGTCTATAAAAAGGGCCTTGTCAGAAATGGTAAGAATCCCGCTTTACTGTATGGCTATGGAGGATTTAATGTAAATCTTACCCCTTCTTTCAGCGCATCGCGGCTGGCCCTGTTGGAGCAGGGAGCCATTTTCGCACTGGCCAATATACGTGGGGGCGGTGAATACGGTGATGCCTGGCACAAAGCGGGAATGCTGATGAATAAGCAAAATGTGTTCGATGATTTTATCGCGGCGGCAGAATATCTTATCAAGGAAAAGTATACCTCTCCCGCTTTCCTCGCTGTTCAGGGAGGTTCCAATGGCGGTTTGCTGGTAGGTGCAGTTGTCAATCAACGCCCAGAACTTTTTAAAGTGGCCTTTCCAGCGGTTGGTGTAATGGATATGCTTCGCTTTCACAAATTCACTGTAGGTTGGGGATGGGTAGTGGAGTATGGCTCCAGTGACAGTATTCAGGATTTCAGAAACCTGTATAACTATTCTCCACTACATAATATCCGGCCTTTAAATTATCCCGCCGTTATGGTAACAACCGCTGATCACGATGACCGTGTGGTTCCTGCGCACTCATTTAAGTACATAGCCGCGTTGCAGGAGAATCAGAAAGCTCCGGACCCGGTACTGATCCGCATCGACATAAAAGCCGGGCACGGTGCCGGAAAGCCACTCAGTAAAACCATTGAAGAATTGGCGGATACGTATTCGTTCATGTTCTATAATATGGGTGTTACACCTAAATGGTAAAAGGTATGGTTAGCAGGGCGCTTCCCGTTATCCTTTTGATCCCTCCATCCGTGTATACAATGAAATACTATGCCAGATAAATTATCCATTCTTCTCCTCGGTTCCGGAGGCCGGGAGCATGCTTTTGCGCGCAGCCTGTCCATGAGTCCGCGTTGCAGGCACCTCTATATTGCCCCCGGAAACGCCGGTACTCTGCAGCTGGGAACTAACGTTAACATATCACCGAATGATTTTCCCGGGCTGAAAAATTTTGTACTCGAAAACCAAATCAATCTCGTGGTTGTAGGTCCTGAAGATCCCCTCGTGAATGGTGTTTCAGACTTTTTCTTAATGGATACCATGTTAAAGCACATTCCTGTGATTGGCCCCTCAAAGGCAGGGGCGCAGCTGGAAGGCAGTAAGGATTTTTCAAAAGCCTTCATGAAAAGACATGGGATCCCAACTGCTGCTTATGAAACCTTTACCTATTCTAAACTTGAAGAAGGCTTTGCATTTATCGATACCCTGCAACCGCCTTATGTTCTGAAGGCGGACGGACTTGCCGCAGGGAAGGGTGTCCTCATCCTGGATACTCCGGAGGAGGCAAAGTCGGAATTGAAAGCGATGATGGGCGATGGTAAATTTGGTAAAGCCGGCGAAAAGGTGGTGATTGAGGAATTTCTGAATGGGATCGAAGTGTCATTTTTTGTGCTGACAGATGGAGTGAATTATAAGATTCTTCCGGAGGCCAAGGATTATAAACGGATAGGAGAAGGTGACAAGGGTTTAAATACGGGGGGTATGGGTGCAGTAAGTCCGGTGCCTTTTGTGGACGATGCATTCCGGAGAAAGGTAGAGGAAAGGATTGTGAAACCAACCATAGCGGGTCTGGCTGCCGAAAAGATCTCCTACATCGGATTTATTTTCATTGGACTGATGAACGTGGATGGAGAACCCTATGTCATCGAATACAATTGCCGGATGGGCGATCCTGAAACAGAAGCGGTGTTGCCCCGGATTCAAAATGATTTTGTGGAACTGATGGATGCCGTAGCGCTGGGAAAGCTGGATGCACTGCAATTGAAAATAGATGCCCGTACCGCCGCAACCGTTGTGATGGTTTCGGGTGGGTATCCCGGTAATTATGAAAAGGGCTTTGTAATTACCAATCTGGATAAGGCTGGCGACACGCTTGTTTTCCATGCCGGAACTTCACTGAGTGGGGGCGAGGTGCTTACCAATGGCGGGAGGGTGCTGGCCCTCACAACACTGGCGGATACGCTCACGGTAGCCTTGGAGAAAACCTATGCCGCGGCAAAATCAATTAATTTTGACTACGCTTATTACCGGAAAGATATCGGAAAGGATGTAATGGTTTATTCCGGTTAAACCTTTGCGTTTATACGAACTATCCTGCTTCAATAGTGGATAAATACTTGTCTGATGTTAGTTAAGACCCGTGCCATTGTTCTCGATATTACACCCTATGCTGAAGCGAGCATTATTGTAAAGGCATACACCGGGACCCATGGTTTGCAGAGTTTCCTTGTTAACGGTGTCCGGAAGCAAAAGGCGCGATTTGCAAGTAACCTTTTTCAGCCGCTTACCATTGTTGAACTGGTAGCTTATTTTAAAAAACAGGGTGGATTGCATCGTGTTGCAGAAGTGTCCTCATCGCCCCCTCTGGTTCATATCCCTTATGATACGGTGAAAACCACACTTGCACTCTTTCTGGCGGAGATGCTGTACCGCAGCATACGTGAAGAGGAGCCCAATCCCGGTCTTTTTTCCTTTGTTGACCACGCGGTACAGATGCTTGATTTACATCCTGAAACGATTTCCTGCTTTCATCTGGTATTCTGTATCCAGCTCAGTCGCTACCTTGGTTTTTATCCCGGAGGAAGTTATGGTTCCATGAGCCGGTACTTTGATCTTAAAGAAGGGGTGTTTCGCGAAAGCCGCCCGTCACATCCTTATTTTCTCGGACCGCGCCTGAGTGAACTTTTCGGGGAATTGCTGTCCATCACATTTGAAAACCTGCACGAAGTTCGTTTCTATGCCGGCGAGCGAAAACAATTGCTGCAGGCCATCATTACCTACTTTGAATTGCACCATACGCAGGGTTTTAGTATCCGCTCGCATGAAGTACTGGCCGAACTGATGTCCTGATTGACATTGGGTAGGAAAAAGTAACTAACTTGTTAAACGAAGGGGTGTTCTGCTTCCTGTACCCCCTCTTGTCTTTACATTATGACAGGGCCTTGTATACCGGAATATAAAGGAGGTGAAAGCCAACCGGCAGGGTTTGGAATATTTATCCTATCCGGCGGATCGCATGTTGCAAGCGATTAAATTCGTAAAAATTTTACGGTATGAAGAAAGCAGTAAAGGTCAGGCCGCTCAACTTTTCCACTTCCTGGAAATATTCACCGGCACCGGAAGATACCGGGCACATTCAATTGAAGGACCGTTATGAATTGTTTATCAACGGAAAATTCATTGCACCCGGAAACGGGGCATATTTCGATACGCTGAACCCTGCCACAGAGAAAAAAATTGCAGTTGTTGCCGATGCTGGTGCCACCGATGTAGATAAGGCGGTGAAAGCAGCACGTAATGCCTATGATAAAATCTGGTCGAAGATGCCGGCAGCGGAGAGAGGGAAATACCTGTTCCGGATAGCAAGGCTGCTGCAGGAAAAATCCCGCGAGTTGGCCGTAATTGAAAGTATGGATGGCGGTAAGCCTATCCGTGAGTCCCGCGATATAGATGTGCCGCTTGCCGCCGCGCATTTCTTCTATTATGCGGGATGGGCCGATAAACTGGACTATGCATTTCCTGGAAAGAAAGCGCAGCCGCTGGGGGTCGCCGGTCAGATTATCCCATGGAACTTTCCGCTATTGATGGCAGCCTGGAAGATTGCTCCCGCGCTGGCATGTGGAAATACCCTTGTGCTCAAACCTGCTGAGACAACACCGCTCACAGCCCTTAAGCTTGCCGAGATATTACAGGAAGCCGATTTACCTCCCGGAGTTGTCAATATCATTACAGGTGCTGGAGCTACCGGGGCCGCCCTGGTGAATCATCCGGGTATTGATAAGGTAGCGTTTACCGGATCTACCGATGTGGGAAAACGGATACAGAAAGCACTTGCAGGAACAGATAAGAAGTATACACTGGAACTCGGAGGAAAAGCTGCCAATATTATTTTTGAAGACGCAGCCATTGATCAGGCGGTGGAAGGTATCATTAATGGTATCTTTTTCAACCAGGGTCATGTATGCTGTGCCGGTTCCCGCCTCTTTGTTCAGGAAGGAGTCGCAAAAGAAGTGCTGCGTAAACTCAAAGACCGGATATCCACCCTGATTGTGGGCGATCCGCTGGATAAAAATACCGATATCGGCGCCATCAATTCGAAGGCACAACTTGCAAAGATCAGGTCACTCGTAAATGCAGGGATCCGCGAGGGTGGAGAATGCTGGCAGCCTGACTGCAAAGTCCCTGCAAAAGGATTCTGGTTCCGTCCGACTCTTTTCACCAATGTAGCCCAGTCGCACCGAATTGTTCAGGAAGAAATATTCGGACCGGTACTCGCTATTCAAACATTCCGGACCCTTGAAGAAGCGGTAGAGAAAGCAAACAATACCCCCTATGGCCTTAGCGGTGGTGTATGGACAGATAAAGGAGCTAAAATTTTTAAAGTAACCGGAAAAATCAAAGCGGGCGTTTTGTGGGCTAATACCTATAACAAGTTTGATCCAACCAGTCCATTTGGAGGATACAAAGAAAGTGGTATGGGCCGCGAAGGAGGGCTGCATGGATTATGGCCTTATGTTAAACTGGTGTAATGCTTCATTGATAAACACATGGCAACAAAGCAACTATTGAAAGTAAAAGGGATTCAGGTGAAAGTGCCTGGTAACGGTCATGAAGTACCGTCAAATCGGCTGGAGATACGTAAGACCTACAAACTGTATATAGATGGAAAATTTCCCCGGACAGAATCGGGAAGAGTTTTTGCCCTGAAAGATCCGGGAGGTAAAGTGATCGCCAACGTATGCCGTGGGTCAAGAAAGGACTTCCGCGACAGTGTGGTGTCAAACCGAAAAGCGCAGGATGCCTGGGCAGGACGCTCTGCGTATAATAAAGCACAGATTTTATATCGCATTGCTGAAACCCTGGAAGGAAGGCGTGCACAATTTATAGAAACACTGGTGCTGCAGGGGGACAGCCTGAACAGCGCCCGGCAGGAAGTGGAGGCAGCTATTGATATCATGGTATACTATGCCGGTTGGAGTGATAAATATATTCAGGTATTCAGCAGTGTGAATCCGGTGGAGAGTTCCCATTTTAATTTTTCATATCATGAACCGATGGGTGTGGTGAGTGTCTTCACACCGGCGAAGCAGGGACTTTTGGGGTTGGTAAGTATGGTAGCGCCGATGATTGTTGGAGGAAATGTATGTACGGTAATCGCAAGTGAAAGGTATCCTTTAACGGCGGTTGATTTTGCAGAGGTATTGAACGCTTCTGACCTCCCGGGGGGTGTAGTGAATATACTTACGGGTCATCGCAGGGAACTCCTGGGTCATGCTTCTTCTCACATGGACATCAACGCTATTTTTTATAGTGACCTGGATATGGAACAGCGCAAGTTGGCCCAGGTCAACGCGGCATTCAACGTTAAACGCGTTATCGATTTTTCCAAAGAGGAGCTATGTTCACCCTATCGTATTCTTTCTGCCCAGGAAATAAAAACAACCTGGCACCCGGTTGGTGCATAAACCACCGGCATTTCAAATTTCGCTTCTGGTGTAATTGTCCTTATCCCTGACAGCAACAGCAGTGAGACGGGCAGGTTGAAGGCGTAATGTGAATGTTATAGTTGAGTAAATTGAGGATTTGGACATGCAGTAGTGACGCAACTTCTAATATAAAAACACATGCAAGATCCAGAAACTGTTGCCTGTGTGGGATAAACTGTGTTGTTTATTAATAGCTATTGAAAATATTTCTGCTGATTCTGCTGGGATGATGACAATAGGTTATCATCGTGTTTTAGGGCCTTGGCGGTTTTAAACGGATATAAATATTTGTTTCTTGTTCATGTAAAATTTTTCCACGATCTTTATTTGGGGCGGGGACGGTAGTCCCCCGGTTATTTATATTGACAAACGGATATAAGCGAATAGAAATGCTTATAACTTGCCCGTCTAAAAAATTATTACTATTTTTATTTGGGGCGGGAACGCCGGTTCCCCGGCCTTTAGCACGCTACAAACGAATACAAACGGGTAAAAGTATTTATTGCTTGTTCATGTAAAATTTTTCCACGATCTTTATTTGGGGCGGGGACGGTAGTCCCCGGCGTTGAGATGTGTTTATTTATAAATAACCCGGCCCTCAGCACATCCGGTTTCCCTGAAGCAGAGTTAAGCACGCTTCAGGGAAAAGCTAAGCAGTGCATAGCACGCTTCATGATAATAATTTGGAGCGCATGGGAAGTTGAAACTTGCGAAGGGTAGCTGCGAATACAGTGAGGAAATCCCCCTGATACCCGACGGAATAAACGAATTAAATTACGCGAAAGCGGAAAGGGTTTGGTGCAGGCCTTGATCTTTTTGCTTCCTTTTTCTATCAAGAAAAAAGGGAGTCGGGGTACAGAGCAGACCGCCCCATCATTAAATATTACGTGAACTACATTTTTAAGAGAATCAAGTCCGGGTCTGATAAATGAATCACGGTGGTATTGGCTTGTTAAACCACGTAGACATGAAGTGAACAGTGGAATAAAAGTATTTTCATCTGATGAGTATTGAAATATTAAGTAGCGTTAAATATGAAATAAAGTAAAAGGTATACAAATGCTTATTTCTTGATCACGTAAATTATTTTGCGATCTTTATTTGGGGCGGGGACGCTAGTCCCCCGGCTGTTTGTTGCTTGATGAAGGATATAAGCGTATACAAATGCTTATTCCTTGATCATGTAAAATATTTGCAAACTTTATGTGACCCGGGGACGCCAGTGCCCCGGTTTGCTGTAGTAACAAATGGAAATTACCATATACACAAGTTTTCTACATGAAATAGACAAGAAATTCCCTGGTATGTTGGGTTGTGAAAGGTATGCCCTGATCTGCAACAGATGGAAGCAGATATTTAACGTTTGTTCAACCAAGCACTACTTGAAAGGAAAGGCACATCAATAGGCTCTTTCATTCAATCCCGATACGTAATTGATAAAGGCCCTGCAGGCAACCCTGTTTCCTCCCGGTGTGGGGTAGTTGCCGCTGAAGTACCAGTCACCGGTGTGATGAGGACAGGCTTTGTGCAGATCTTCAATTTTCTGGAAAATAACTTCAACTTCAGCGTGACAGTCCTCCGGTGTAACAAGTTTGGCAACACGGGCCGACAATTCCTCATCGCTGAAGGGAGCATATATTTTTTTAACCACATTGGCTGCTGAATTCCCCTTTGCCAGCTCCCCTTTGCATTCTTCAAAAACCTGGTCGATCAGGGATTCCATATTGCGTTCTTCCAGCAAACTGACAGCCGCCCTGAATACGATGAGGTCGCCGATCCTGGCCATATCAATGCCATAACAATCGGGATAACGGATTTGGGGTGCCGAAGAAACGATCACTATTTTTTTCGGATTCAGCCTGTCAAGCATCCGGATAATGCTGTTTTTGAGAGTTGTTCCGCGAACTATGGAATCATCGATTACCACAAGATTATCAATACCTGCTTGCAGGGTTCCGTAAGTGATGTCGTACACATGCGCAACCATATCACTACGCTCGTTATCGTTGGTGATGAAGGTGCGCAGTTTTGCATCTTTGATCGCGATTTTTTCGGCGCGTGTACGTATGGCCAGTATCTCAGATAATTTTTGCTGGTTGATAGCACTGCCCATAGCCAGGATCTTCTGCATTTTTACATCGCTGAGGTAGTCGTCCATACCTTTGATCATTCCATAAAAGGCCACCTCCGCGGTATTGGGTATGTAGGAGAATACAGTATGCTTAAGGTCCATTTCAACACTTTCGAGAATCGCCGGACACAGGTTTCGGCCCAGTTGTTGACGCTCGCGGTAAATGTCTTTATCACTGCCTCGTGAAAAATAGATGCGTTCAAAAGAGCAGGATTTACGTTCGAGCGGTTCGCGAACCTGTTCTTCAATTACACGTCCGCTTTTCTTGATAATGAGGGCATGGCCGGGCTTAACTTCCCGGATGCTATCGGCGGGGACATTGAATGCAGTCTGTATCTGCGGACGTTCGCTTGAAACCACAACTACTTCCTCGTCGGCATAATACCATGCCGGCCGGATGCCCGAAGGGTCGCGAAGTACGAAGGCATCACCATGTCCGATAAGCCCTGCCATGACATAGCCTCCATCCCAGTATTTGCTGGAGCGGCGGAGGATATTACCGATATCTAGTTTTTCGGCGATAATCGGACTGATTTCTTTTTTGGTGTATCCCTCCTGTTTATAACGATAGTACAAAAGGTCATTTTCTTCATCCAGCCAGTGTCCAATGTTTTCCATTACCGTAACGGTATCCGCTTTTTCACGGGGGTGCTGGCCAATGTCAACGAGGTTGTTGAAAAGTTCTTCCACATTTGTCAGGTTGAAGTTACCTGCCACTACCAGGTTACGTGTCATCCAGTTATTTTGCCGTAAGAAAGGGTGGCAACTTTCAATATTATTACCGCCAAAAGTGCCATAGCGGAGGTGGCCAAGTAAAAGTTCACCCATGAAATTGGCATTCTTTTTCAGCCATGTTATATCCTTTAGCTTTTCAGGATCTTCTTTTTGGATATCCCGGAAGGGCCTATTGATAACACCGAAGATGTCGGCAATGGCATTTTTTTCGATGGATCGGTAGCGGCTGATATATTTTTCACCCGGTGCCATATCCAGTTTAATGCAGGCCACCCCGGCACCATCCTGACCACGGTTGTGCTGCTTTTCCATCAAAAGCGATAATTTGTTCACTCCGTAAAGGGAACTACCGTATTTATTCAGGTAAAAATCAAGGGGTTTTAACAACCTGACCAATGCGATTCCGCATTCGTGGTGTAGAGCGTCGCTCATGGGAATTTTCTAAGTTACAAAATTACGCAAAGTGCGGTGATTCCTCCTAATTTTCTTTTTAATTGTTTATGCTCTTAATTTGTAAGTTCAACTAAAAAGTGCAATTTTTTCTGAGAAGACTTGATTAGGTGTTTTATAGTTAAATTTTCTGACTGGACGATTGTTGATTAGATACTCTACTTCTTTTATTCTTTCTTTTGATATCGTAGTTAGAACAGTCTTCTTTGGGAATAACCTTCTAATCACTCCGATTCTATTTTCTACTGTTCCCTTATCTTGTGAGGTATAAGGACGAGTAAAATATGTTGAAGCTTTGAGATGCTTACCGACAGCTATGTGTTGACTGAAGGCTTGATCATTATCAAAGGTAAGTGTTTTTACTATATGGCGGATGGGTCTTAATCTCTTTTTAATTCCTTGCTCTACCAGGCCACTATCTTTCGACGGTAAGAGTTGTAATCGTGTCATTAATGAGGCCCTGTCTGTCATTACCAGAAGTGCTCCCTTGTGGTTCTTACCCATCATTAAATCTATTTCGAAATCGCCAAGTCGTTTTCTTTTAGCTACTATTGCTGGCCTATCTGCTATGGATACCCTATTCAAAATTAAACCTCGGCTATCTCTTCTTAAGCCTCGTTTCCTGCGTCGTTTTCTATGTGCCAAATATCTATACAGACCTTGGTATTTAATATCCCTGCGATGGTGACTCTGTTTACAATACCAGATCCATTTGTAGATTGTTTCATGGCTTACAAAGTCCCCATATTGTCGTTTGCCCTCTATATGGATCAGCTCCGGGCTATACCTGAACTGCAATAACCAATCCTGAGCCTTAAGTTTATCTTCTTCTGTGAAACGTATTTGCTTGGGCTTTTGTCGATGACGAATCAGCGTCTTGCGTTGCGCATTCAGTGCCGAGTACACTTTAGCTCCGCGCCCACGTTGAGCTGTATTTCTCCTTATCTCACGACTTATTGTAGATGGCGATGTGCCAATAATTATGGCAATTTCTCTTTGTTTGGCACCGGTGCGAAGTAATGCTTCAATCTGATACCTTTGTTCCTGGCTGAGTTGATTGTAGTTTTTAGACATAGACACTCCAAAGATTACACTTCTCAGCCAAATTTTCGCCCCAGACCCTTCAAATGGTCTAGGGGCGAAAATTTTTATCTTTGGAATTGCACTTATGACTTGAACTCGGCATTCTTTGAATTGAGATGATTAAGATTAAAAGCCGGGTGGATATTTCCGGAATGGAAACCATTTTGTCATTTGTAATTAATTTATCTTTGCCGTAAAATTGTGAAATAATGAAAACCTGGTTAGCGGTTGTTTTGCTCACAGTACCGGTTATTTTTTCTGCCTGTACTACAGAGCCCGATCTGGAAAATGTACCTGAAATTAAGTTTAGTGGAGAAGTGCAGGGGATTTTATCTGCCCACTGTAATTTTGAAGGATGCCATAGCAGCGGCGGAGGAGAAGCAGGTTCGCTTACTACATACAATGACGTGATGGGATACGTGAAGGCCGGAAATGCCCATGGTAGTAAATTGTATCAGGTAATTACCAGGCGCGGACTTGTGGAAGAACGAATGCCACCCAGCGGCTATGTAGAAGTAAATGCGGAAAATGTTAAATTGATTTACTGGTGGATTGAACAGGGCGCAAAGGATAATTAAGAGAAGATTGAAAGTCATGAAAAGAAAACCCTCATGTTGGAGTCTTATCCTGTTTGGAGGATTGACCTTATTAAGCGCTTGTTATTACGACAGTGTTGAAGAACTGGATCCGAATTTCGGGCAGATTGGAAATTGTGACACTGCCGGTGTTATTTCTTTCAGTCAGCGTATTCAACCTATTCTTACAACTTACTGTGGTACCAGTGGAAGTGCCGCCTCGTCCTGTCATGGTAATAACGCAACGAGTAGCATCCCATTGGTTACCCATGCGGATGTCTCATTATCAGCCTCTGACAACCTGATGGATGCTATCCGTCATGAAAACGGGGCTTCTGCCATGCCCAAAGGAGGAGGTAAGCTTGACAATTGCAGGATTACCCTGATTCAGAAGTGGATTGATGAAGGGAAATTAAATAACTAACGGATATGAATTACCTAAAATATAGACTGGCATTCCTGTTGAATGTGGTTCTGCTTCCTGCAATGGCTCAGGATGATATATCAAAAATTCTTGAAGATAATACGCAGGATGTGAAAACCCTGAGTATTGCAACCTTTAAAACAACACGACTTATAAACTTTCATACGTTGGAAACGCTTGGAGAACGTACCCTTGATTTCCGCATCTCTCATCGCTTCGGCCCTCTTAACAGTGGTGTGGATAATTTCTGGGGCATTGACGGCGGGGCAAGTATCCGCCTGGGATTGGAATATAGCTATGATGGCCGGCTTATGTTTGGCATTGGCCGCACAAGTTATCAGAAGATGCTGGATGGATTCGTAAAATACCGTCTGTTGCGTCAAACCGAGGAAAAGGGAATGCCCGTGAGTGTTACTTTACTTGCCGGTATGTATTGCACAACAGTAAAGGATATCATGAAGCAAACAACAGGGTTTGGAAGGTATGATAATTTTTATAGCAGACTTTCATATAGCTACCAGGCTATAGCTGGCAGGAAATTCAATAAACACTTCTCCGCACAGATTGCGCCCTGGTTTGTTCACTACAATCAGGTGGACGGTATTTTGGATGCCAATGATATGTATGGTGTAGCAGGCGCTTTGCGCTATAAATTTTCAAGGAGCATGGCCCTTACTGCCGAATACGCGTTTCGTGTGAATTCATACAGCGAAAGGGATTATTACGACAGTTTTGGAATTGGCTTTGAAATTGAAACAGGTGGCCACGTTTTTCAAATGCATGTAACCAACTCTTTTGGTTTGGTAGAAAATCAGTTTCTTCCTTACACCGATACCAAATGGGGAAATGGTGGCATCCGGATAGGATTTAATATTTCAAGAGTATTCACAATTTAATACGTAGTCTGTTATATGTTTCAGTATGAAAGCACTGCCATTCATCGGCAATTTGTTGCACTGATTTCCTACTTTATCCATACACTTTACAGGAAAATTCAGACCTTAGTTGTATAAAGTATAAGCAATTTATATAAGCGTTTTATCAGTCACAAAGGGAATCGTAAAACCAATAAAGTTAACAGTGTGTTTGTATATTCTTTTTATTTCCATTTGAACTATTTTTCTACAGGCAGGTGCTGAGCTTTGACTGACCCAGAGCTACCGCACTTTGTTTATACACCATCGGTGGATTGAATTATGATGCAGCGTTTTATCAGAAACGGATGTAAACGTATTTCAAAGTTTTTTCTTTGATCGTCTAAAAAATTATCACTAATTAATTTGGCATGGGGACGGCTGTCTCCCGATTTTTTTAAACTGGAAAGAAGGATGTAAACGTATACAAATGTTTATCCCTTGTTTAACTAAATTTTTTTTCCGATCTTTAATTGGGGTGGGGACGGCAGTCTCCCGATTTTTTTAAACTGGAAAGAAGGATGTAAACGTATACAAATGTTTATCCCTTGTTTAACTAAATTTTTTTTCCGATCTTTAATTGGGGTGGGGACGGCAGTCCCCCGATTTTTTTAAACTGGAAAGAAGGATGTAAACGTATACAAATGCTTATTCCTTGCTCATGTAAAATATTATCACGATTTTTATTTGGGGTGGGAACGCCAGTTCCCCGGTCTGTAACATACTGCAAACGGATACAAACGGGTATAAATGCTTATTCCTAGCTCATGTGAAATATTATCACGATTTTTATAAGGGGCGGGGACATAAGTCCCCCGACTCTTGATTAACTTTGATGTGAATAAACAAATTATTGAATTTAATGACAGATATGCAATTGGTTCAGCGGGGAGATTCTAATTACGGTTGATTGAAGTTTCTTTCGCTTAGAATAACTCAAAATTGCTACATAAATTTCTATGGTTTCTTTTATTCTTTGAGCATTACCAGGTTATATGACCTTGTGCTTAGCGGATAAGAATATTGCGACGTATGGGCAAAGTAGCAGGTCATGTCGGATTTTATTTTCCGTCCCACTGCAGATTAAGAACTATTATTTACAATTTGGGTGAATTGTAATTTTCATAAATGAAGCATTTCTTTGAAGTTTTAATAGGCAATTAAAATTAGGTACAGTTTTGCAGGTAAAATATCTTTACTGAATGTTCAATGCTAAGTTTACGAACCCTGTCATTCTTGAAAGAACGGGATTCTTTTCCATCAAAGAAAATATTTCTTTTCCAGCCCCAGCCATTCTAAGGCGGTACCATTTAGCAAGCGTTCTTTGGTAGTCTTGTCATAGGGCATCGAAGCAATCAGTTTTCCCGGCTCAAGTTCCCCAAGAGGAAAAGGATAATCGCTACCCAGGGCCAGCTGACCCGGACCCATCAGTTGCATTAAAAAGTCAAGCATCATCGGGTCATGCACCAGCGTATCGAGGTAAAATTTATCGAGGTACTCACGGGGATTTACCTGATTGTCCACCGCCACCAGATCAGGGCGTACATGGAATCCATGTTCAATGCGTCCTATTGATGATGGAAAGGATCCACCACCATGTGCAAATGCTACTTTAAGACCGGGCAGACGTTCGAATACTCCACCGAAAATCATGGAGCAAATGGCAAGAGATGTCTCTGCCGGCATCCCCACAAGCCAGGGAAGCCAGTATTTAGTCATCTTCTCCTTGGCCATCATATCCCAGGGATGTACAAAAACAGCGGCGCCCAGTGCCTGCGCGGCTTCAAAGACGGGAAAAAGTTCAGGGGCGTTCAGGTTCCAGTCATTGACATGTGAACCAATCTGAATACCCCGCAGTCCGATCTGCATGCATCGCTCCAGTTCTTTAACAGCAAGCCCGGGTGCCTGGAGTGGAATAGTACCGAGCCCGGCGAATCTTTTCGGATAGTCATTAACGATAGTGGCAATATGGTCGTTAAGGAACATGCTCAGATCGAGCGCGTCGGATGGCTTTGCCCAATAACTGAACATGACAGGAATAGTACTCAGCACCTGAACATCCACATGATGATGGTCACAGTCCCTGATTCGGATCTCTGCCGCCCAGCAATTGTCCTGTATTTCCCGGAAAAAGCGGTCATCGATCATCATACGGGCGCAACAGGGCTTGTGATGATCAAGGGAGATAAATCCCCCGTAGCCGTATTTCTTTTTAAAGTCCGGCAGATGTTCCGGAATAATATGTGTGTGGATATCGATGGTGAACATGGGATTCTGTGAAGACCGCTCAGGTAGCGGATTGTTTATTGGTTTTAAGGAAGACGGAAGCTTTTACCGGTTTATGACAAGGGAAGGACCACAAATTTATCCCGATTCCAAAATTAAGGAATTATAACGCAATAGAGAAGTGGGTGTATGCCTCTTGTACTTGAAAGATATGTTGTGACAGCAGGCCATCAGGAGTGGCTTACAGGAATTTACTCAAGTGGCTCTTTTATTTGTTTAGTTTATTAATTACAAACTTTTACATTACTGCAGGCAGGTAGATATTCAACTTAATTCAGATCGGTTTACAATTTCCGGATGCATATGATGAGGTCCTAAGTGATGATGAGAACCTACGGTGTATGTTGCAGGAAGGGTTCAATGGGCTTTGCCTGACAGCGCTCCCGAAGCGCGGTGGACGAATGATTTTCGATTATTGACTTTTTATGGCATTGAAAAAAAAAGACGGCCGTTGTTTCTATACAACGACCGTCTTTATCATTTAAATGTGAAAATCTGTGCCTATACGTCAAAGCGGATGCCTTGCGCCAGCGGGAGCTCTTTGGAGTAATTGATGGTATTGGTTTGCCGGCGCATATATACTTTCCACGCATCGCTGCCTGATTCACGACCACCACCGGTATCTTTTTCTCCGCCGAAAGCACCACCTATTTCAGCGCCGGAAGTGCCGATGTTTACGTTGGCGATACCGCAATCACTTCCCTCATGTGAGAGAAAGGTTTCGGATTCCTGCATGTCAAGGGTGAAAATGGAGGAAGATAATCCCTGCGGAACATCATTTTGTAAAGCGATGGCTTCTTCCAGGGTTTCATATTTCATGAGGTACAGGATGGGCGCGAAGGTTTCTTCCTGAACGATATGGAAATGATTTTTGGCTTCAATGATACATGGAATCACATAATTTCCGCTTTCATAGCCATCACCACTCAAAACCTCGCCTCCAAAAAGTACATGGCCGCCTTCTTTGCGTGCTGAAGTGATGGCATTGACAAAATCATTTACTGCGCTTTTATCTATGAGAGGCCCAACAAGCGTCTTGCTGTCGAGAGGATGACCGATACGGATATGTTCATAGGCGGATTTGAGTTTTTGGGTAAATTTATCATACACACTCTCCTGTATGATGAGCCTGCGGGTGCTGGTACAACGTTGTCCGGCAGTACCCACTGCGCCGAAGAGCACCGCGCGAAGCGCCATGTCCAGGTCGGCCTTTTCACTGATGATGATGGCATTATTACCCCCCAGTTCGAGGAGGCAACGTCCCAGTCGTTCACCAACGATTTTTCCTGCGCGGCGACCCACCCTTGTGGAGCCGGTAACTGAAATAAGAGGCACACGTTTATCGGCAAGGAAATTATCACCTACATGTTTGGAGTTAGCTACCACCAGGTTGAGTACGCCTTCGGGTACCTGATTGGCAGTAAGTACTTTTTGAATGATTTTATGTGTGGCAATGGCGCACAAAGGTACTTTACTGGAAGGTTTCCAGACCACAACGTCGCCGCATACCAGCGCCAGCATTGCATTCCAACTCCATACAGCGACAGGAAAATTGAAAGCGCTGATTACTCCTGTAATGCCAAGGGGATGATATTGTTCGTACATGCGGTGCCGTGAACGTTCGCTGTGCATGGTCAGTCCATAAAGCTGGCGGGAAAGGCCAACCGCGAAGTCGCAGATGTCGATCATCTCCTGCACCTCCCCGAGCCCCTCCTGGTATATCTTACCCATCTCGTATGAAACCAGTCTTCCGAGTGGTTCTTTGTATTCACGCAGGGCGTCGCCCATTTGTCGTACGATTTCTCCGCGCTTAGGTGCCGGCATCATACGCCACACGTTAAAAGCTTCCCTTGCTTTTTCCATGATGTGCTCATAGTCCTCAGTGGTAGCTTGTTGAACGGTGGCAATCAACTGACCATCGGCAGGTGAAAAAGACTCAAGAATTTCTCCGCTGGTTTTTATCCAGGTGCTGCCGGTTGACGCGCCATGATTCAGCGATTCAATTCCTAAAGTTTTGAGCATTTCACTGATCTTGTAATCTGTATCGGCAATAGTTGCGTTTTTCATGAAATATTGAAATTTGAGAGTGCAAAGGTACAAAGATTGCAGGTGTTTTTATCAGGGATTTTTTTGTTCTTTTTTATGCCCATAAATATCAGATTCACAATGCTGTATATCGAACAATGACTGGTTTTGATTGGGTTTCCTGCCGCATGCTTACCAGGGAGAAGATAAGGATTTAAAAGTTTTTTTTCCATTTAAAGAAGAATTATTTTTATCTTAACCTGTAATAATACGGGTAAAACAGGCAATTTTTCCCGCTCAGATAAATTAATTTAACATGACGTGAGATAATATGCATCTTTGAAAAACTTAAACATGGCTCGGATGATCAGGCTTCTTTTTAGTTGTATGCTGCTTTTAATACCGGCGGCAACTTCACTTGCCCAGTTGAGTTCGTGCACCAATGCTGATTTCGAGTTGAACAGTTTTGTCAACTGGAATGCAACCACCGGCTGGTGTTGCCCCGTAAATTCAACGGTACCCGGAATTGTTGCCGGCAGGCATACCATCATGACCGGTCCCGGAACTGATCCAAATACCAATGGTGCAGTAACTGTGGTGGCTCCGGGAGGTCAGTATTCAGCCCGCCTGGGTAATGATAACATTGGCGCAGAGGCGGAGCAACTAAGTTATCAGATAAATGTGGATACATCCAATGCGTTGTTCATTTACCGTTACGCGGTGGTGCTCGAAGATCCTAATCATACTCCTCAGGAACAGCCTCGCTTTGAAATTCGTGTATATGATCAAAACGGACTCGCAGTAGGTTGCGGCACCTATAATGTGTATGCTTCGGCGGGTATCCCCGGTTTTGTTACGATTGTCAATTCGTTTGGCAGCACCATTCATTATAAAGACTGGACAACAGTTGGAATCGACCTGTCCCCTTACATCGGTCAAATGGTTACAATAGAGTTTTCAACAGGTGACTGCGCACTGGGAGGCCATTTCGGCTATGCCTACGTGGATTGCTATTGCAGCCCTTTGAAAATTCTTACCGATTTCTGTTCGGGTGCTAACGCTACTACACTTACCGCTCCCATCGGTTTTGAATCCTATGCATGGAATACCGGCGATACTACACAATCTATTACAGTTGTAAATGCCATTGTGGGAACACAGTATCAGTGTACCATGACATCTGTTACAGGTTGTACCATAACCTTAACTGCCATTCTCACCCCAACAGTAATTGCAGGGGCCTATGGTCAGACCGCCTTGTGCCAGAATGCCACTCAGTTTATGGATTCATCTGTGGTGATTACAGGAACACCCATACAGCAATGGGACTGGGATTTTGGCGATGGAAGTTCTTCAACACTCCAGCATCCCCTGCATAGTTTTCCGGCAGCCGGAAATTACACGGTTTCACTAACGGTGACCAATATGGGAGGATGCAGGGACAGCATCACGCAGACGGTTATTGTCAATCCTGTTCCGGTGCCTTCCTTCTCCACCGCACCTGTATGTCCCGGCTCCAGCGTTTTTTTTACAGATGGCAGCAGCAGCCCGAATGGTCCTGTGAACGCGTGGTATTGGGATTTTGGCGATGGAACTCCGCCTGATACGCTGCAGCATCCATCGCATATTTATAACGCGCCTGGTACCTATCCGGTGTTACTGGTGATATCCGATAGCCTGGGCTGTCGCGATAGCCTCCTGCAGAATTTATCAACGCTTCCGGGGCCGGTAGCGGGTTTTAGTTATGTTTCCGCCTGTGTTAACAGCCAGATCGCCTTTCAGGATACATCTTTGGTTGCGGGAACTGCGATTTCATCATGGGAGTGGAATTTCGGCGATGGAAGTCCCGTGTTCACAGGCACCCCCACGCCTGTTTATGGATACCCCGGTTCCGGATCTTATACGGCCACTTTGGTGATAACTGCCACCAACGGTTGTACAGATACTGTTGCAGGGGTGATAGATGTGCAGTCTGTTCCGGTGGCTGCATTTACAAATAACCTGGCCTGTGAAGGTCAGGTTGTGCAGTTCAACGATATGTCTGCTACCATTGTTGGATCTGTAAACGCCTGGCATTGGGATTTCGGAGATGGAACGGCATCGTCATCTGTGCAACATCCTGTTCATTCATACGCCACCGGTGGAAATTATACAGTGACGCTTATCGCTACAGGCAGCAACGGATGTAGCGACACAGTAATACAGCAGGTAACGGTATTGCCTTCACCCCTGGCAGCTTTTACTACCAGTCCTGCCTGTCCCGGAACCCCCGCGCAGTTCACCAGTCAGTCGGTCTTTGGCGCTGGTACTATTACTGCCTGGCAATGGGATTTTGGGGATGGCAGCAATCCGGCGAATGGGGCATCTTCTCAGCATGTCTTTAACGCCGCAGGGTCATATGTGGTGCATCTGGTTGTTACCGCCAGCAATGGCTGCATAGATTCGGTACAGCACCTGGTGACGACGGCGCCTCTTCCGGTGGCAGCTTATTTTATTCCTTCCGGTTGCGCTAAAGACACCGTGTTATTTGCCAACCTTTCCTCTGTGAATCCGGGCAACCTTGTTTCCTTTACCTGGGATTTCGACGATGGCTCCGCTGGCTCCAATGCCTCCAGTCCAACACATGTTTTTAACGGTGCAGGCACCTTTTACGTTCAGCTAACCGCTGTCAGTGACCAGGGTTGTCTGGCCAGCGTTGTCAACGAGGTTACGGTATTTCCATTGCCACAGGCTGCCTTTACCGCGGGAGCCGCATGCCCCGGCGACACCAGTCAGTTTACGGATATCAGCACAACGCCACAGGGAAGTATTTCCGGGTGGTCCTGGAATTTCGGTGATGGCACACCGGTAGTATCAGGTGTAGCTTCTCCAGCACATGTTTACCCCGGTTCAGGCAGCTACCCCGTGCAACTGGTGGCTATTTCCAGCCTGGGATGCCGTGATACGGTGATGGCATTTGTGGGGGTGAAGGAAGCGCCTGTTGCCGCTTTTTCAACCATTGGCCCTTATTGTGAATCGTCGCCGGTAGCCACATCAAACACATCCTTCCTGCCTGGAGGTACCATAGTCAGCAATCAGTGGGACTTCGGCAACGGTAATGGAAGCAACCTCGCAAACCCGGTGATCGGTTTCCAGCAACCCGGTAGCTTTATTGTATCACTGATTGTAACGGGCAGCAATGCTTGCAGGGATACGATGATCAACACGATTCAAATTCTTCCGGCTCCGGATCCGGTCTTCAGTACTCAGAATGCCTGCGAAGAAACCCCGGTGCTCTTTTCTGAAAATTCACTCTCCGCCAGCCCGCTGCAAAGCTGGAACTGGAATTTTGGTGATGGTGACACCTCTCAGTTGCCGGCACCTGTGCATAGCTATCAACAACCGGGTACCTTCCAGGTTTATCTGAAAATAACCAATGCTGATGGCTGTTCAGCGGATACATTGCTTCCTATTGTGGTTTATCCTGAACCGCTGGCTGCATTTACCCACACGGATCAGTGTCCGGGAGTGCCTGTGCCATTCACTGATCAAAGCACTATTGTTGCGGGAAGTACGGTCAGTAGCTGGGAATGGAATTTCGGAGATGCTTCTCCGTTAAGCACCATTCAGTCCCCCGTGCATTTGTATCCGCAGCCAGGAACATATACGGTAAGCATGGTAGCCACCTCTTCCTTTGGCTGCCGGGATACCGCATGGCGACCTGTTACGGTCTATCCGCTTCCGCAGGCTTCCTTTTCAACCGACACGGTTTGCGAAGGCTTGCCCACCTCTTTTTCCAACAGATCAGTAATAGCTTCCGGAAGTATTGTTTCCTGGAACTGGATCTTCGGTGATGGTTTTTCGGATAATGCTTATACCCCATCCCATGTTTATGTTTCAGGGGGTAATTACACAGCAACACTTTTTGCCACGAGCGACAAAGGTTGTTCGGATTCGGTGTCGCTGCCTGTAAGGATATGGCATTTACCGGATCCAGCATTGCAGGCGGATGTGAGAAGTGGTTGCGAACCCCTGCAGGTGTATTTCAATGATTCTTCTTCGGCTTTGGATGGTGTAATAAATTCATGGATATGGGATTTCGGAGATAACAGCACTGGCTCAGGGGCATCAACAGGTAATCTTTATTCCGGCCCGGGCTTGTATGGGGTATCGTTGCAGGTAACTACCACGCTCGGCTGCACCAATGACACGGTATATCCGGCATATATTGAGGTGTTTCCCAATCCGGTTGCCGCCTTCCGCTATGATCCGGAACATCCCGGTGTATTCATGCCAGAGGTGAATTTTTATGATCAATCCGCCGGAGCATCGCAGTGGCACTGGGATTTTGGAGATACGGCTACCCCGGTATCTGTTTCCACGGAGCAGCATCCTGTATACCGTTATACTCAACCCGGCGAATATACCGTTATGTTGATTGTCATCAGTGCGGAAGGCTGCAGGGATACAGTATGGAAAGTGCTGGAGGTGAGGGATGATTTTGTCCTGTGGATTCCCAATGCCTTTAGCCCAAATCAGGATGGCAGCAATGATCTGTTTCAGGTGAAAGGATTCGGTTATTCTGATTATGAAATGAGTATTTTTAATCGCTGGGGTCAGCGCATTTACGCCAGTACCGATGATGCGAAAGGTTGGGATGGCACCTGCCTTGGTGAACAGGCAGCGATGGACGTTTATGTGTATAGAGTGGATATAAAAGACGTTTTTGGTAATCCCCATAGTTATACGGGTCGGGTTACCCTTGTACGTTGAATTCAGCCAATAAGGCTGCGATGCTAATTTCATAAAGTCCGGCAACGATTTTCAAAGAACAGCATCTGCCCGTCTGTCTGTAACGTGAAAATCCGGCACATAAACGCAGTATGGGGAACAGCATGTTCCACCTGATGTCAAGTTGTTACCAAACCTTTATACCCCATTCATAACGGAAATTCTGACTGACCGGAAGTGGGTGTATTCCTTCCTTTTCACATATATTTCCGGTGGCATCCACGCTATCTGCGATGCCCTGCCATGGTTCGATGCAAAGAAAGTCAGCGCCCTTGGCTGCCCATATTCCGAGAAAAGGACATTGACTTACGCGCACACTTAATACATGCCCTTGCCTGTTACTGCCCAGGTGTATATTTTCCGACCGGATATTTTTAAATACCAAAGCGTCTTTTTCAAAAAGTGCTTTTGAAAGCGGCATCTTTCGTGAGTTCAAAAAGCGGACGGGTGCCTGGTCGATCAGGCCCTCTTTCAGCGGCCATATTAATGAATCTTCATCGCTGTCAAATTCAAGGTAGTAGTCATCATAGGGATCACGAACATCGTTGGGTACTCGAAAGGCGGGATGCGCACCCACTGAGAAATACATGACTTCATTTCCGGTATTCAAAACATTGTATGTAATAAACAGCTCCCGTTTACGTAGCAGGTACTGTATATCAAAGTTAAAATGAAAAGGGTAGCTTTTTAGTGTGGCTGCATCCTCTTTCAGTCGGAAAGTGACACTGTAATCGTCTTGTTTGACAACAGCAAAGTTCCTTTCCCTGGCGAAGCCGTGGCGCGGCAAAGAATATTCTTTTCCTTTGAAGTGATATTTGTTGTCTCTCAGTTGTCCGACAATAGGAAACAGAACTGGAGCGTGTTTGGGCCATTCCCTGCCTGCCTGCCACATGTATTCGATTTTCTTTGCTTTGTGAAAAATGCTGCAAAGCTCGGCTCCGGCGGCTTTAATTTCTATTTTCAGAATTTCATTTTCAAGTAATGGCATTTTTTCGTTGATTGAGATTCTTTTTCCGGGAATAAGCAGGTGTACGTTAAATTATAATTATTGCTGCATATTAAAAACATAGAGACTGGGTGTTTTTCCCGCGGCTTCGTTGGTAATAATCATGGTTCCGTCGCTGAGAAAAGTAATCCCTTCCGCTTTGGCAAACAGTTGGGGATGGAGGGATTCCATATGGACTACCTGACCCTCACGGTTCATGATGATCATGAGTTTGTCGGCAGCGGAAATGATATAAATATCATCGGTAAGCGGGTGAACGGAAAGACTGGATGGTCTGAAATTAAAGGCTTTAATCTGACCTCTTGCATTGGTATCTCTTTGTTGGATATTAAAAGATGGGGCAATGGAAGCCAGGTATTCTACGTTAAGACTGTACAGTGGTTTTTCGCTGAGTTGTTTTGTATTAAGATCGTAGGCATAAATGAATCTTTCCGATTTATTACCGGGCGGTATGGGTTTGCTTTTAGCGGCAATAAGCAGTCGATGATACCGGGCATCGAAACAGAGTCCTTCATTGTTTGAGGTTTGAAGTGCCAAGGTATCGTGTTGCATTTCCTTCCCGCCTTCTTTGTAATTATCCAATTCTGTGAGCCGTCCGTCGCTCCGCAAAATATATAATGCGTTAGTTGCCATGGTCAGCCCTTCAAAATCTCCGGTACTGTCAAATGGGAAATAGGATTCAATGGAATCTTTTTTAAAGTTATAAATGAAAACAATTCCCAGTTCATCCTGCACGCAGGCAATCCGGCTGGCATCGATATCCGTGAGGCCTGAAATTTCGTTCAGAACAGGAGGGAGTTGCCGCTGTATTGCAGGACGCTTCAGATTGTATTTCATTGATCCTTGTCCGGAAACGATATGAACTGTCAGAAAGAGTGAAATGAGCAATACTTTCATATTTGATAGGGTATTGTATAATGTGCGGCACGCATCAGGGAGTATAGCAGGTAAAACACTCCTGCTACAGTGCGGTATAGTACCGGCTTTTTTTCTTAAAGTTTTATGCAGATGTTTTTTTCTTCTGTAAAGAAATTCAGGGCTTCAAAGCCGCCTTCCCTGCCAACACCGGATGCTTTCATACCGCCAAAGGGGGTGCGCAGGTCTCTGAGCAACCAGCAATTCACCCATACGATGCCGTTATGCAGTTTGGCAGCTACCCTGTGCGCGCGTGTCAGGTGTTGCGTCCAGAGTGTTGCGGCCAGTCCATAGGTAGTACTATTGGCATATGACAAGACCTCTTCTTCAGTTTCAAAAGGCTGTAATGTCACTACGGGACCAAAAATTTCTTCCTGGTTGGTACGACAGTCGAAAGGGAGCCCTTCTATCACCGTGGGTTCAATATAATATCCGTCGCTGTGGATACCGCTTAAATGCAATCGCTTTCCCCCGGTCAGCACCCGGCCTCCTTCATGTTTTGCAAGATCAATGTAATGCAGGATTTTTTCCATATGCTGTCTGGAAACGATGGCGCCCAGCCAGTGGTTGTCATCCAGCGGATCTCCCGTTTTAAGTTTCTTCACTTCCTCCACAAAAGCGGATTTAAATTTTTCATAAATTCCCTTTTCTATAAAAATTCTTGAACCGCAAAGGCAGATTTCTCCCTGGTTGGCAAAGGAAGAACGTACGCTTGTTTTTACCGCTTTATCAAAATCGCAGTCCGCGAAAATGATATTGGGGTTTTTCCCTCCCAGTTCAAGCGACAGCTTTTTAAACATGGGAGCGGCGATGCGTGAAATTTCCTCTCCTGTTTTTGTGCCGCCGGTAAATGACACTGCCTGGATTTTAGGGTGGGCTACGATCGCCTTACCAACCTTGGTGCCATGTCCGTGTATAATATTCAAAACACCTGCGGGCATACCGGATTCCATAGCCAGTTCCGAGAGAAGAAAAGCGGTCATAGGTGTTATTTCAGATGGCTTGGCTACTACACAGTTACCGGAAGCCAGGGCTGGGGCTATTTTCCATGAGAAGAGGTAAAGGGGCAGGTTCCATGGAGAGATGCAACCGGCAATGCCGATAGGAGTACGCAGCGTGTAGTTGATGGCGATATCTCCCATGGAATGCGCTTCGGTTGCCATATGCAATGCGGCAGTTGCGTAGAAGTGGAAGTTGGATACCGCCCGGGGTATATCCACAGTACGGGCTAACCATAGCGGCTTACCGTTATCAACAGATTCGGCTATGGCGAACCTTTCCAGGTTTTTTTCTATCAGCTCACTCAGCCGTATCAGAATTGCCGAACGGTCTTCGGTACGCATACCGCACCATTTAGGAAACGCTTTTTCAGCCGCGATCACTGCTTCTTCCACATCGCGTTCATCACTGTCGGCAATGAGGCTGTATACCTGACCGGTAGCGGGATTGTAATTATCAATGTACTTTCCGGAAGCCGGTTCCCTCAATTTTCCATTAATATAATTAAGTATTTTTTGCATATTCCCTGTTCAGAGACTGTAAAACTAATGATGCTTTTTCACGTGGCCGTCATAACGGGCCATTTTTTACCTGTTTTGTCATATTACAGCAGTAGCGTTTCAGGCATAGCACGACCTGATGCCTTGGCTGGTCAGGGTAAAAAGCTGAGTCGCAGGTTTTCACATAAAAATGCCATTTTCATGGATTAATCGCATTGGCAGTCATCGTCCTTTCCCAGGTCAATCACGGTTATAATTCCGGGTTGGGAGCTGCAATCCGCTACAACAACCCGTACCTTTTGACGGTCATGCGTCATTCCTTCTACAGCGTAGCTGGGGCAAGGCGAGGCACTAAGATCACTCTTATTGTAATTAATTGTTCCCTCCCTTAATATCTCCAGTACTTCTGTTTCATCAATTGACCGGCATTCCATCCGACAAATGGCATGCTTTGTATAATAAGGTTTACGGTTGCGAAAATCGGGTTCTTGCGTATCGTACCGCCGGAGGGTATTGTCATTTTCCCTCCGGTCTGTTTTATAAAGAAGTAAGAGGGTGGTAAGCAGTACTGAAAAGAGCAGTAATAAATAGGGTACTTTTCTTTTTTGGGATGACATTCCGTCAGGAAGCTTTAATAATATGCTGCCGGGTATTTTACATGTTTCACCTGTTTTTACAGGCAGGCCGTTCTGCCGCCGTCGACGGGTACATTGATACCTGTAATATAAGAGGCTGCAGGGCTTGCAAGAAAGGCGATGGCATTGGCAATTTCTGAGGGTTCAGCAAATCGCCCCATCGGAATTTCGCTTTCCATCTCGTTGATAATTTCATTTTCCGATTCCCCTGAATTCCTGGATTTGGTTTCAATAATATTTTGCAGACGTTGGGTATTGGTGGCGCCAGGCAACACATTGTTTACTGTGATTCCAAATCCCGCCACTTCACCGGCCAGGGTTTTTGACCAGTTGGCCACCGCCGCCCGTACTGTATTTGAAACACCCAGCCCTTTCAGGGGTTGCTTTACGGAGGTGCTGATTACATTAATGATACGGCCGTATTTTTCTTTCTTCATTCCTTCCAGCAGCGCCTGAACCAGGATATGGTTACAAACCAGGTGGCTGGTAAATGCGACCTGAAATTCTTCTGTTTTAGCATTGGTGATCAGTCCGCCGGGAGGCCCTCCGGTATTGTTTACCAGTATGTGGATAGCTTCATTGCTTTTTACCAGGGCTTCCAGTTTTGATTTGAGTTGATCCGGTTCACCGTAATCGGCAACCAGGTATTTGTGGCTTTGCCCTGCAGAGGTATCCAAAATACGCAGCGTTTCCCTGAGTTTTTCCTCGTTACGTGCCAGCAAAATTACAGAAGCGCCTAGCCTGGCTATTTCTTCGGCGGCGGCCCTGCCAATTCCCTGAGTGCTGCCACAAACAAGCGCGGTTTTATGTTGTAGGTTTAATTCCATATCGTGGCGAAGATAGCAGGATATTCCCGGAACCTGAAGAAGGTAAAAGTTTATAGACTTTTTCTTTTTCGAGCTCATAGGTTGCCCATATTTGGGCTTCCAGGCGGAAAGAAAAGGATACCCGGTTAACCTCGGGAAACAATGGTATTGGATCGGTGTCCGTAAATGCTGCAATGACATATGCTTGAATTTCGTTGCAGGTAATGGGGAGAGTAGGGTTTTCTATTAAAAAAGATTGAACGCTGACATTGTCTACCTGCCGGCTAACCGCAGCGAAGGAGTAAGCCCTATAAAGTGCGTAGTGTATTTATTGAAATTTAAAAGTATCATGGGGCAGCATGATGATGGTTGCTGATGTAAACGTATACAAGTGTTTATTCCTTGCTCATCTAAATAATTATCACTAATTTTAATAGGGGCGGGGACGCTAGTCCCCCGGTTATTTATATTGACAAACATATATAAGCGTATACAAATGCTTATAACTTGCCCGTCTAAAAAATTATTACTATTTTTATTTGGGGTGGGGACGCCAGTCCCCCGGTATGTAACACCCTGCAAACGGAAATAAGCGGATATAAATATTTATTCCTTGCTCATGCAAATTTTTTTCGCGACTAAAATGAGGGTGGAAATGCAAGGTTCCCCCGTGCAGATGGCGTTGTGCTCATTTACACCCCGACAGTCAACTCATATGGTTTCCCTGAAGCGTGCTTCGCACTGCTTCAGGGAACGGATACAAACGGATATAAATATTTGTTTCTTGTTCATGTAAAATTTTATCGCGATCTTTCATTGGGGCGGGGACGCTAGTCCCCCGGTTGTTTAGAGAGGAATGAAGGATATAAACGTATATAAATGCTTTTTTCTTTTTCATGTAAATTTTATTCGCGATCTTTCATTGGGGCGGGGACGCCAGTTCCCCGGTATGTAACACCCTGCAAACGGAAATAAGCGGATATAAATATTTATTCCT
>CAZHSC010000027.1:30228-40527 GCA_964534995.1 uncultured Bifidobacterium sp. | reverse complement strand
TAGTTTAAAGTTAGTGTTTTCTTTAAACTGACACACTTTATGAAACACTCTCGTCCCCCGGCATGTAACACAATGCAAACGGATACAAATGCTTATTCCTTGTACATGTAAATTATTTTTACGATCTTCATTTGGGGCGGGGACGCAAGTCCCCCGACCAGTAACACCCTGCAAACGGATACAAATGCTTATTCCTTGTTCATGTAAATTATTTTTACGATCTTCATTAGGGGCGGGGATGCAAGTCCCCTGACCAGTAACACCCTGCAAACGGATACAAATGCTTATTCCTTGTTCATGTAAATTATTTTTACGATCTTCATTAGGGGCGGGGATGCAAGTCCCCCGGCTTCAATAAATGAAAGGATGATTTAAACGAATACAAATATTTATTCCTTTTTCAAGTAATTTTTTTTTCGCGATCTTTATTTGGGGCGGGGACGGCTTCCCCCGTTTTATGCCGATTCAATTTTTAAAAAAATATCCCGGAAAAACATCCTGAAATAATCGTACTTAATCGTTTATCATACGACTCAATATTTTCTTTAATGTAACTTTATACTGGGGCGGGGCTGAAGCCCCCCCGGTATTTATATATGAAATTTTAAAATATTAATAGCGCCAAAAAGCAGCTTGATTCTGCATATATAAAATTCAATATGCACGCCGGCATCGTTACATCCGGTTCAGTAAAACAACAGGGTATTTACCAGAACCTTTGCTTGTCATCTGAAGCAGGATGTTAATCATGTCTCCACTGATCCTGTTCACGGACTTCATCTCAAACACAACAAAAAGTCAGAATGAAACCAATTGAGATTGCTTCTGTCGGCCTACTTTGATCGCATTAGTTCGACGCCGGCAAGTCCGGCCTGGTTCCGATGAACCATCACCTACAATCCTGCCGGGATACCGAAAATAATTTCTATAAAACCAAGGTGTACGCTTGTGTTATAACAATAAATTCTCCTTTCAATAACAATACATATCATCACCTTTCGCATACCGGGCTTATCATATTCATTTCTTACCCCAATTGGCCCTGTCCATGCTCCTGTAATTGATAGCCTCAGCAAGGTGTTCGTTTCGTATATACATACTGTTATCCAGGTCGGCAATGGTTCTGGCCACTTTTAATATGCGGTCATAAGCCCTGGCACTCAGGTCCAGCCGTTCCATGGCCGTCTTCAGCAATCGCTGCCCCGCCTCTTCAATACGGCAATAGCTGCGCAGGTGCTTACTGTTCATCATCGCGTTACAATGTATGCCCGGTTCTTCCTGGTATCGTTCCGATTGTATGGCACGCGCTTTCATCACGCGCTGTCGGATCACTTCACTTGGCTCTGCGGATTGAACGGAATTCAACTCGCGAAAAGGGACGGGCACCACTTCTATGTGTAAATCAATCCTGTCCAGCAGTGGCCCGGAAATACGCTGCAGATAACGGTCTACCACTCCGAAACCACAGGTACAGTCTTTCTCCGGATGGTTTAGAAATCCGCAGGGGCATGGATTCATGCTTGCCAGTAACATAAAGCTGCTGGGGTATTCCACCGCGAACCTCGCCCGCGAGATGGTAACCTTGCGGTCTTCCAGCGGCTGACGCATCACTTCCAGCACAGTACGTTTAAACTCCGGCAGCTCATCCAGAAAAAGTACGCCGTTATGAGCAAGGGATATTTCTCCCGGTTTCGGATAGCCCCCCCCGCCTACCAGGGCCACGTCGCTGATGGTATGGTGTGGCGCCCTGAATGGCCGCTCACGGATGAGTCCGGTACCTCTGCTCAGTTTACCGGCTACTGAATGTATTTTGGTAGTCTCCAGCGCTTCTTCAGCGGTCAGACCCGGAAGGATCCCCGGCATGCGCCGCGCGAGCATCGTTTTCCCCGCTCCGGGAGGGCCTATCAGGATGACATTGTGGCCACCGGCTGCCGCCACTTCCAGGGCACGTTTAATGTTCTCCTGGCCTTTAACATCCGCAAAGTCCATGTCCGGCGCCTTGTTCGCATTAAGTGTTTCGTGTATATTGAATGATACCGGCATATGCCGGTTTAAACCGGTCAGAAATCCGATTACCTCACGGAGATTATCCATGCCATATACTTCAAGGCCCTCTACCACCGCCGCCTCCATGCTGTTGCATTGGGGTACAATGATACCCTTAAAGCCTTCGTTGCGCGCCTGGATGGCTACCGGCAATGCCCCCCGTACCGGCATCAGTTTCCCATCCAGGGAGAGCTCCCCCATCATCATGAAGGAGGCGAACCTCGATGAAGATATCTGCCCCGAAGCCGCCAGAATGGCAAGAGCAATGGGCAGGTCATAAGCGGATCCTTCTTTTCGGATATCCGCTGGCGCGAGGTTGATGACCAGGCGCATGCCGGGCCAGCGAAAGCCGTTTACCTTGAGCGCCGCCTCCATCCGCGACTGGCTTTCTCTCACGGCATTGTCCGGCAAACCGGACCAGAATGTTTTAGGCTGCCCCTGCGCGGCATGCACTTCAAGGTGTACCGTGGTAGCATCTACCCCGATAATGGTGGCTGCATAGGTTTTTACCAATTTAGCAGGCAAGCCCTCTTTCACAATAAATTCTTCTTCCTGATCCTCCATCGTATTTACAATAAAATCATAAGTGATACCCGGTATGAAAAACGGATATCCAACGCCGGTGCAATATTCATAAAAGATCAGAAAGCGTTCCGTTTATAAACGTTTATTGTCGTTTAATACGCCTGACTGCATCCATCATCACATACTGAAAAAGTTCAATAAACGAAAAACCCCGGTTGCCCGGGGTTTTTCGCTGTTGGTTATTGAAGGAAGCTTATCAATAGAAGAACTTGCGGTTGACTTTGCTTTCCTGGTTCTGCAGAATGATAAAGTACATTCCGCGGGGCAGTGACTGATTCAGGTAAAGTTTATTGAGTCCGGGTGTGGCAGAGATGTTCTCCTCGCGGTACAATACACGGCCCAGAGCATCGGTGATGATGGCGGTAAGCGGCATCTCACTGTCGTAAATGAATTCAACCTGGAATTGTCCGTCAGCCTGCGTATGGCCGTATACGTTAGTGATCTCAAAGGATTTGGAATCACCAAAGTAAATGGGTTTCACTTCCGAATAGCTGTACTGGCCGTCGAAGTCAGTCTGCTTGAGACGATAGTACTGCAAACCCTGCAAGGGGTTCTCATCCCATGCTTCATAATCGAGCAGGATATTGCTGTTGTTCATGTACGAGTTCACCTTGGCGATGAAATTAAATTCATCCATGGTTTTATCAGCACGCTCTACTGTAAAGTAATCATTGTTCACCTCCGAAGCGGTAGACCAGAAGAGACGGACTTTATTGCCCACTTTCTCCGCATCGAATTTCACGAGGCTTACCGGCAATGGGGTCTGGTTGATGGTGATGGTCCAGGGGTTCAGGTTACCGATAGGTCCTGAGGCCGCGAAGAAGGGCGCCGGACCCACAGGTAAGGTTGGCCAATCCCAGTTGACCACCCTCACTGAATCGGAAGGTCCACCTATTTGTCCATAATTTTGGGTATATGTTAGCGTAGTATATGGATTCACCAGACGTATCCAGGCATTGTTCTGCAATTGAGTCCTCCACGGTTGCGCACGGCCCTGGTTGGCAGCAATGGCCGTACTCATACCCACCGGCCTTTCGGCAGTGGTAAAGCGGAAGACAATATCCGCTACCGGTGCAGCACCTGTTTTACCAACCATCCAGAAGCGATCCACCGCCGCGGCGGCATTGTTACCGGGTCCGGAGGTGGGGTTAAAATGCGTTACTCCCGGAGGCCAGGGCAGGTTACCCACCGCTTTATAAGTGGAAATACTCAGGTCGCCCAAAGCACCGCCCTTGAGGTTATAGGAGAAGGGAATGTATACCGGCGTCGCGATGGCTTCGCTGCCAAAAGGAATGACGCGGAAACCGAAGGTGTTTACATTTTTCCAGATGACATAAGCGGCGGCGTTTTCACTGATGAGGAAGCCATTGGTACGGGTAAAAGGCCCTGTAGGTGCAACTAAACTTCCGGTTGAAACTGCCGGATTGTTCATGGTAAGCGTCTGTGAATTCATGAGCATCGATCCCTGGCTCAATATGAGCGAAGAATCAATGAGGGTAGGACGCAGCAGGGTAACGGTTTGCGAAGCGGCACCTTTGTTCATCTGCAACTCGGCAAAGGTGGTGGATTGGGTACCGCCAATGGTTTGCGCGATGGTGCTGTCCATGATCACCCGGCTGTAGCCGGCAGTGAAGGCGCCGTTGTTGATCCAGTCTTCCTGAACGGTGACCAGGGCTTTGCCGTAGGGACGCTCCACCAGGAAGGTGAAATTGGGCCTCCAGGTTCCCAATCCGCTGAAGAAGTTATCAGTAACACCAGCGATTGGAGTAAGAGCACAACCTGCAGCCGCATTGGTGGTTGAGGATAATATAAGCGTAGACTTGATACCCGTAGTTTGTGTGATGTTGATACGGTCGTCATTGGATCCTACGTTAGAAGCATTGTCAAAGCAATACTGGATCAACAGGTTGCTGGAACCGTCCCAAATTATGGGTGTGGTAAGGGTCAGTGTATTGGTACCCAGCACGGTACTCTGAGCCAGCGGGCCATATACGGTGGTGAAGGGTCCGGCATATGGTGTGGAAGAAGCATGTGCGGTGAATGGCACCAGGGCGTAGCTTACCGTAAATCCGGAGAAGGCAGCAGTGCTTCCTTTAAATGAAATATCGAAGCGGATGCCGGTGATTTTATCTCCGTTGATCAAACCTGCCAGTGTAAGTTCAGCCTGGGAGTAAATGATCTGCGTCCGTGCATCGGTACTTTGTGATTTGAAGGGGGTATAAATGTTATTTACCAGCGTACCGTTGCTGTACGTTACGTTATTATTAAAGGCGCTGATGACGGTGATCCTTCCGTTATTGGTAAGGTCTTTACGCACCTTCAGGGAATTGGTTGAAGGAGAAGGCGCATTGATGATCAGGGTATCCTTGGCGGAAATGGTCAGGTTATTACAGTTGGCCAGGATATTTGATTTAATGGTAGGCTTATAATAAGGACGTGTGGGCGTGCCTACCGGCGCCAATGGGAACACCTGGTTGGCATCAATGACGGCATCGTCTGTAATGGTGGGAACGCCACCGCACCAGTTGGCGGGATTATTCCAGTCGTCGGTATTTCCTAACCACAATTTATATCCTACAGGGCAACTGGGTGAAATGATAATGGTAAAATCTTCTATCTCGCCATAGGTATACTGGGCGCAGGGGTCAATATTACTTACGGCCCATACTTCCCTTACACGCATACGGGTAACTCCGGTATAACCGGCGGCGGGAACATTGAAATTGATAGCCTGGCTTTGGTTTGCGTTAAGTGATACCTGTCCCAGCTTTTCGCCGGCATCCAGGAAGTCACCGTCACGGTTATAATCTATAAATACAGCAATATTATTGGAGGAGAACCAGGTTCCTGCCTGTACGGTTACTGTATAGGGCATCCCCTGAGTTAAAACAACGGTTCTTCCGGAAACAGCGGGCCATAATTCATAATCAGGTGGATGGGCTGTGAAGTCACAGTTGGGGTAACAGGCCAGGTTGGTAGGAAGTCCGAAGTTATTGTTGGAAGCACCCACATTGGTATTGATGAGGGTGGGAACAACTCCGTTTAATATTACGGACTGTACATAGTCATTGTTGGTATAAGATCCACTGAGCCAGGAAGTACCCACCGTATAGGTTCCAACGCAGTAAGGGAGGTCAATCTGGCTGGCGCCGGCAATGGAGAATCCACCCGGGCTGGGTTCAATGGGTGTTGAAGTACCACCGGGTGAGGGGCAGGTACCGGCAGTACCACCCACAGCAGCGCCGCGTAAGTCACCATCCACAAAATTTCCACCGGTGGCGGTAGCTTTAATATCATAGGCCAACCAGAAATAGGTGGTATCATATTCCAGGTTAAAACAGGAGAGGGCTCCGTTAATGAAATCAAGGTTGGTACCCGGCACAGCGATAATCTGTCCATAGCGGCGTGAGGGGTAATCGTCGGTACCTGCAGTTACCGGGAAAGGAGATACGTAGTTGGTATCAAACTGTATGCTACCACCGGTATAGTAGATTTTCGCGTCATCAATATCCAGCACATTGGTAGTACCATTGGTATTTAATAAAAGGGAATCCAGTTTTTTAGCGGTACCCAGGGCAATATTACCACAACCGCTGGTTCCACCCACAATACAGCGGATACCCACTACCATGTGGTTACGGATATTGGTACCCACTGATGCTCCGTTTTGCAGGAACAGGTTAAAACTCACGTCGGTGGAATTCATGGCTGAGGGATAGGTGTTGGTTCTGACCTGGTCAAGATAAATGTTGTTACCATCACGGCATACGCCCATGATGATAAAATAATAGCGGTTGCCATTATAGGTACCTGCTGCCAGATCGTAGGTATATTGGTTCCAGGTATTGGCGCCAGCGACGGGGGCTGCATTATTCCTCCTTAAAATCTGGTTGGAGCCCAGCGTATTGGTAAGCAGGGTGGCACCCGACATGGAGGGAGTAGTATTGATATACACCCGGATATGGTCGTCATTGAGCAGGAAACCGCCATCCCTGTACATGTAAAAACTGAACTGGGGATTGGTTCCTCCATTATTGGAAAAATCATAGGGCTTGGTGATAAGTATGGATGTATCGTTGTTGAAACCGGCATAGGAGTTAAATAACAACACATTGGCTCCGCCGCCGGGAGAGGCTCCGCAGGCAGGGTTGGTGGCAGTAGCGGCAGTCTGAATGGAAAATGCAGCGGTGATGTTGGTAACATACTTTTGCTGACGCCATCCCGGTGAGGGGAAGATGGCAGGCGCACCGGCCGTTGCACTTTCAAAGGACTCTAACTGCTGCACAAGCGCCTGGGCCTGTGCCTTGTCCGGAATAAATGTAGCCATTATCAGCAGCAGGGTAATCGTTACTGCCTTTACCGGATTTGCAAGTAAGTAGTTGTTTTTCATGCTTATAACTTGTTTTTTAACTTCCTGTATCCTGAAGAAGGGTTGCTTCAGTCACAGTTTTCGGGTTATTACTATTGTAAGTTTTGGTTTTTTATTGCGTGTGTTGCGGGTACTGATCCGCGTATTTATAACTAATTCCTCTCTTATTTTCCGGTCTTTTTCACTCTGTGACATTCACCTGCCCTGTAAGGAAAGGTTAGTCTATCTTCATATTACCATTAAATTTCGTGTAAATGTAAACAAATAGGATTCAAATTGCAATATAGGTGTAGGGGATTTATACTACACTTTCTATTAAAAGTACAATTTCATAGGTAAACGATGCTTTTCTCATGGTAAAAAAAAGGAAAAATCCGCAAAAAATCAGGCATTTCATACTTTGGCACCATGAATACCCGTTTAGGCACCTTTGTATTGGACAAGGGGGATACCGGTCTCTTCAGAGATCAGTTAATCGATTTTATTTCAGGCTACAGCCGCTTTTCCATACTCGATACCGGTGCCACCATGGATCCACAGAGCTCTTCTTTCAGATTGCTTGCCGGATGGGATGAAGTGTCAGCATTTACCCTGAACTCCGGAACAGATTCCCTCATCAAGTTAAACGATTTCCTGGATTTACACAGGGGAAAATGGATATTCGGTCATATTAACTATGAATTAAAAAACATTCTTGAACCCAAACTCCACAGCCATCATGAAAAGATCAGCGGCTTTCCGGTATTGTCTTTTTTTGTTCCCGGAGCAACCTGCCTGATTAAAGATGAAAGTGTCACCATATGCATTCAGGATGAAGGCCGTGACGGCCTTAGTCCTGCAGATATTTTTCAGCGTATTGTCCATCATTCAGTAGCCGAAACGGGAGATGGCGCAGCATACTTGCATAGCGGCCGGCTGGAGTTCTGCAGGGAAGCCTACCTCCAGTCTCTGCATGCTATCAGGCAGCACCTGCAGCGGGGTGACATCTACGAAATCAACTATTGCGTTCCTTTCAATCATCGCGGAAACATCCATGCGCCACAGCTACTGTGGAAGCGTATGCAGGAAGAACAGCAGTCCCCCTTTGGCGCGCTGTACCGCGACCATGAGAACTGGCTTTTATGCTGCAGTCCGGAGCGTTTTATCAGGAAGGAAGGTCAAACTATTATTTCACAGCCCATCAAAGGCACCTCCCGGCGCGGCAGCAATCCCGAAGAGGACGATCGGCAAAGGCAGGAATTGATGAACAGCGACAAAGAGCGGGCAGAAAATGTGATGATCGTTGACCTGGTACGAAATGATCTCGGACACATTGCCCAAACCGGCACCGTGAAGGTGGATGAACTGTTTGGCATATACAGTTACAGACATGTGCACCAGATGATCTCCACCATCAGTGCTCAGCTGAAACAAGGCACCTCTTTTACCTCGATATTGCAGGCCCTTTTTCCTATGGGATCCATGACGGGAGCCCCCAAATTCAGGGCCATGCAAATCATTGAGGAACTGGAAATATTCAGCAGGGGCTTGTACTCCGGATCGGTAGGCTACATTTCACCCGACGGTGATTTTGATTTTAATGTGGTTATACGGAGTATTTTGTATGACAGCAGTTGCGGAGACATTTTCTTTCCTGCCGGAAGCGCCATCACCATGGGCAGCGATCCGGAAAAAGAATTTGAAGAGTGTCTCCTGAAAGCCGAAGGGATGTATCATATGCTTCAGCCGGAAAAAATCACTACTACTGATGGCCGGCTCCATACCGGATTCTAATCGGGAAGTACAAATTTTCAACGCAGAGGCTTGCAGCGTTTAAAATACGGGTAATTTTGTGCCATGTTTCCTCTTTCTCTCGAAAAAAAAGTATACGGCTTCCTCCACCGGCAGCGGCTGCTGAAGAAAGAGGATACTGTTTTACTGGCGCTGAGCGGCGGCCTGGACTCGGTGGTGCTGCTGCACCTACTTAAAAAATTTGGTTTCACGGTAGGGGCGGCTCATTGTAACTTCCTGCTCAGGGGAGAGGAAGCTGACGGAGATGAAGCCTTTTGCACTGTGCTGTGCCGGGAGATGAAGGTGCCTTTTACCTCCCGGCGATTCGATACAAAGACCTATGCGGGCGAAAATAAAATGTCCATCCAGATGGCGGCGCGCGCCCTGCGTTATGACTGGTTCAGTACCCTGGTGACAGCGCATGGATATCATTGCATCGCTACCGCGCATCACAGCAATGACCAGGCGGAAACCATACTGCTCAACATGGTGAGCGGAAAAGGCATCGGAAGCCTGGCCGGGATCCCGGTGAGAAATAAAAATATTGTCCGGCCATTGCTGTCCTGTACCCGCACCGAGCTTTTTCAATATGCCAGCAGCAGGAAGCTGCGGTGGAGAGATGACAGCAGCAATGAACAGCTGAAATACAAGCGCAATTTTTTACGGAAAGAAATTATGCCCCTGATTCATGTGCTGAACCCCGCGGCGGAAGAGCAGATCAGCCGGCTGGGGGAAAGAATGCATGAATGGAACCTGCTTGCGGAAGAAGGCATGCGGCATATTCTCGCGGCCGCGGTAGAAGAGAAGGAAAGCGTCACGGTGATTCACCTCCAGCGCATCGAAGACCATCCTGCAAAAAAAACACTTTTATGGAAACTGCTCTCCCCCTATGGCTTTGACGGCCCCGTCGTGGAAAATATCGCCGCAAGTACTACACAGTCCGGCAAGTCTTTTATTGCGGGAGCGTACACGCTGACCACCGACCGCAGCCGTTTGCTGATTGAAAAAACAACACACGCGGCGTCGCCTGAATTACAGATTCCCGCTACCGACGGTAAGCCTGTACAAGTGCCGGGCGGTTCCCTCAGTCTGCGGGTGGAGCGGGGTCTCATGGATCCTGCATTACTGAAAAACCCACGCTGCGCCTGCCTCGACGCGGCGCGGGTCAGCTTCCCCCTTACCGTAAGAACCTGGCGGGAAGGCGACCGTTTCTACCCGCTGGGCATGAATCAGTCACGGAAACTCAGCGACTACTTCACCGACCGGAAAATATCCCTGCCCGAAAAGCGCAAAATACCGCTGGTACTCAGCGGTGGAGAAATTATCTGGGTTGCCGGCGAGCGCATTGACCAACGTTACCGGATTACCGAAAGTACGGAAGAGATACTATACATCCTTTGGACACCCGATGAGCACTGAACCTGTATTCTTTGAAAAGCAGTACCTGGGCAGAAATACCTACGGCCTGTCGCGCAGGATCGTGATGATGCTCTTTTGTTTCGCCGCGCACTATTACGGTGAAGAACTGT
>CAZHSC010000027.1:0-30218 GCA_964534995.1 uncultured Bifidobacterium sp. | reverse complement strand
GCTTCATCATCCTGGCTGCCAGCCTGCTGCTTCTGTTTGTACCCCTGTACACCATCCGTTTGCAAAAGGACGAACTGCAGCTAAAATCGCTACGTAAAAAAGTCATTCACCTGCCCCTGCACAGCATCCAAAGCACAGAAGTGGCCGATTACAGTAAGTACCATTTCAACAATCCGGTTTTCAATGTGCTTGAAGGCGGTGAGTACAAATTCTACTCAGAAGGCAAAGGGGCACTGTTGCTGCAGCTGGAAGGAGGTCCCGCTTTCCGGATCGGCTGCAAACAGGCAGAGAGGCTGGCGGCGGAAATCACCAAAATGAAAAGCGGAAGGGGATAAGCACCGTTTTAATCTTTACTTTTGCGCCTTCTCATTACACACACTATGCAACGAGGTCCTATTTCACAATTTATGGAGAAGCATTACCTCCATTTCAATGCTGCCGCACTGGTAGATGCCTCCAAAGGCTATGAACAGCATCTGCTGGAAGGAGGAAAAATGATGATCACCCTCGCCGGGGCCATGAGCACCGCCGAGCTGGGCATTTCCCTGGCTGAAATGATCCGCCAGGGCAAGGTGGATATCATTTCCTGTACCGGAGCCAACCTGGAAGAAGACATCATGAACCTGGTAGCGCACACGCATTACAAGCGGGTACCGCATTACCGCGACCTGGGCCCCAAAGACGAGTGGGAGCTACTGGAAGGCGGATATAACAGGGTGACCGATACCTGCATCCCCGAAGAAGAAGCTTTCCGGAGAATCCAGCAGCACATCTTCAAACAATGGAAAGGAGCGCAGGACAAAGGCGAGCGCTATTTCCCGCATGAGTACATGTACAAAATGCTTCTCAGCAGGGAGATGGAACAATACTATGAAATAGATCCGAAGAACAGCTGGATGCTGGCCGCCGCTGAACGAAACCTGCCCATCATTGTACCGGGATGGGAGGACTCTACCATGGGCAATATCTTTGCTTCGTACTGCATTAAAGGGGAGTTGATGCCCTCCACCATGAAAAGCGGCATCGAATACATGACCTGGCTTGCCGACTATTACATCAAAAATTCGGTGGGTAAAGGAATCGGTTTCTTCCAGATCGGAGGCGGTATTGCCGGTGACTTCCCTATTTGCGTGGTGCCCATGCTCTATCAGGATCTTGAGATGGATAAAATTCCTTTCTGGAGTTATTTCTGCCAGATCAGTGATTCCACCACCAGCTACGGTTCTTATTCGGGCGCAGTACCCAACGAAAAAATCACCTGGGGAAAGCTGGATATCACCACACCCAAATTCATCATTGAATCTGATGCCAGCATTGTAGCGCCGCTCGTATTTGCCTGGCTGCTGAAATGGTAAAACGGCAGGGCTGTAGTATGCAGAAAAGAAAAGCGCCTGCACAACTTATCATGACTACGGGTCTTCAGCGCCGGTACTGCCTGCAAGCCCGAAAAATAAACGGTAAATTTCAGGTAATGTGATATTGTAACGGTAATTTTTTAATTTAGTAATTACTTATCCTATCCGAAAAAAGTGGCCGACAGTTTAGTTATCATACCAACTTACAACGAAAAGGAGAACATCGGCAAAATGATCCGCACGGTGATGCACCTGCCCCATCCTTTCCACCTGCTGATTATTGATGATAACTCAAAGGACGGCACCGCCGCTATTGTGAAGGACCTGCAGCAGGAATTCGGCGACCGGCTCTTTATGGAACAACGGGCGGGAAAACTGGGCCTGGGTACCGCCTACATCCATGGTTTCCACTGGGCCCTGCGCAACAATTACCAGTATATTTTTGAGATGGATGCTGATTTTTCGCACAACCCCGATGACCTTGTCAGGCTGTATAACGCGTGCAGCGCGGAAGGCGCCGACCTCAGCATAGGCTCAAGGTATATTACCGGTGTAAACGTTGTCAACTGGCCTATGGGCAGGGTAATGATGTCGTACTTTGCTTCGATGTATGTGCGTATTATAACCGGTATGCCTATCCGCGATACCACGGCGGGCTTCAAATGTTACCGCAGGAAGGTGCTTGAAACCATCGACCTGGGTAAAATAAAGTTTACGGGATACGCTTTCCAGATTGAAATGAAATTCGCCGCCTGGAAACTCGGTTTTACCCTGAAGGAGGTTCCCATTATTTTCACCGACAGGAGTGAAGGACAGAGTAAAATGAGCGGGAGTATTTTCAGCGAAGCTGTCTTTGGCGTACTGGGCATGAAACTGAAAAGTTTTTTTAAAAATTATAAGAAGGCAACGCCCTGAGCTTAGCTTCAGTACCTGTTGTCCGGCACCGCGCTGAAGTGCGGGACGGTCACACGAACTTCTCTCCTTTTTTCAGTTTCACGTCGTTCACGAACTGGCGTATCTGCTGCTCCTCCGCTTTTCTGCATACGAGCAGGATACTATCCGATTCCACCACGATGTAATCATCCAGCCCCTGCAACACCACCAGTTTATCCTTGGGCACATGTACAATGCAATTACTTGAATCATACATCATCACATTCTTACCCACCACGGCATTGGCATTTTCATCGTGGCGGATATGTTCATACAGTGATCCCCAGGTACCCAGGTCACTCCAGCCGAATTCGGCACTCATAACATGCACATTCTTCGCTTTTTCCATGATGCCAAAGTCAATGGAAATATTGGTGCACTGCTCATAAGCCGTTTTGATAAACTCCTCCTCCTTCGGGGTATCATACACCTCCCTGCCCTCTCTGAAAACAGCCGCCATTTCGGGCAGGTATTCATCAAAGGAATGTATGATGGCTTTCACGTTCCAGATAAAAATTCCGGCGTTCCAGAGGAATTCCCCCGTTTGCAGAAAAAATTTCGCCATTTCGAGGTTGGGCTTTTCTGTAAAGGTTTTCACCTTGGCTATCTTATTGTGGCCGTCGATTTTATCGTCGATAAACTGAATATAGCCGTAGCCGGTATCGGGCCTGCTGGGCTTGATACCCAGGGTGAGCAAAACTTCCTGGTTCGCTGTAAACTCAAAGCATTTCTTCAGGGCTTCGATAAATGCCCTTTCATTCATGATCACATGATCACTGGGTGCCACCACCATATTGGCATCCGGATTACGTTTCAGGATTTTATGAGCGGCATAGGCCATACAGGGCGCCGTGTTCCTGCGCAGGGGCTCGGAAAGTACCTGGTCGGGATGCATGCCGGGGAGCTGTTCCAGTACCGCTTCCGTGTAATCTGAATTGGTGACAATGATGATATTTTCCTTCGGACAAACTTCTAAAAACCGTTCATAGGTCTGCTGAATCAGTGTTTTACCAATGCCCAGAACGTCCAGAAACTGTTTTGGCCGGGCATTGCGGCTCATGGGCCAAAAACGGCTTCCCACGCCACCGGCCATTATAACACAATAATTATTTTTCATTTTGACAAGGCCTTGATAATTCAAATTATGTTTTGGTTGCCGCAAAGCAAGTAAAAAAAGAGCTAAGTCAATCCACCTTACGACCAGCCGTAACAATTAACAGATGAAAGCCTGTGATTTCCACTTCAGGGATTTTCAGGAAAGCGCCAACAAGGCCACTTTCAGCCTTTCGAACAATTCCGTGATGCTTTCCTTCCTGCAGGTGCCTACCGACAAGCGATACCAGCTGCTGTCGGCAGAAGCGCCGAAGGCCGAGAAAGGCACCATGGCCAGTTTGGCTTCATTGAGGATATAAGCGGTGACATCCGCCGTGGTGCCAAGCATCTTACCTGCAGAAGTTACTTTCCCCTTCAGGTCAAATTGCACCGTAAGATAGATGGCACCGCAAGGTTCAATGCAATGAACGGCGTAGCCCTCCCTGCGCAAGGCCTCAAAGCCATCGTAAATTGCATGCAACCTGTCGGTAATTTCTTTCCTGAATGTCTGCATGAAGGACGCCATGGCTTCCGTATTTGTCAGAAAGCGTGCGGTAGCTATTTGCTCCGCTTTGGGTGACCAGGCGCCGATATGCCCTATAATCGCTTTCATTTTGTCAATGATAAATCCGGGTCCTAAAGCCCAGCCCACACGTACACCGGTGGCGGCGAAGGACTTCGAAATGCCATCCACATACACGGTATAGGGACGCAATTCAGGGCGCAGGGAAACAGGATCCACGTGGCTGTTATCGCCATACACCAGCGCGCCGTAAATCTGGTCATACATGATGTACAGCGGTTTTTTTGCACTGCCGCGCCGCAGATTTTCGGCCAACACCATATCGCAAATTTCCTCTAACTGCTCCTTAGTGAAAAGGGTGCCGGTGGGGTTTTGCGGTGAACAGAGCGCCAGCATCGCGGCATCGTGGATAAAGGGTTTTATTTCAGAGGCCAGGGGCATGAAATTATTTTCTGGCTTGCATTCCACCTGCAGGGATTCCGCACCAAAAAGGTGACAATAATGATTGTTATTCCAGGAGGGAACGGGATAAATCACCTTATCGCCCTTGTCAATGAGGGTGGCATATATCCCGTATATCACCGGCCGCGCACCTCCGGCAATCAATACTTCCGCAGGAGAATACTCCAGGCCATAGGTTTGCCTTGTCCAGTCCGACACGGCAGCACGTAATTCAGGCATACCATTGGCCATCGGATAATTGGTATATCCCTCTCTGTAGGCTTTGATTATTTCTTCCAGCAGGGCCTCCGGAATGGGAAATACCGAAGGGTCGAAGTCACCGATGGTCAGGTTTGAAATTTTCTCACCCGCTTTGATCCTTTCATTGACTTCATTGCCCAATTTGATGATTTCCGAACCAATAAGTGTTTCGGCCATACCTGAAACCGGGTAAGAAACGGACTGCTGAAGGGTTGTGGACATGTCTGTGAAATATCTGCAAACCTAACTAAAAGCAGCCACAGAAAAGATGATCTTTTTCACAGTGTATGCCCTGCAAACTCATGGCATATTGATAGGCAGTTTGTTTCATCGTGAATAAGTCACCGCAAGTAAATGCTCCCGCCCAGAATAAAAGCGATTAATTTCGCAAGGCATATGAACCTACGTTTTAATCATCTCCTTTCATGGCTCCTCTTGTTGTGCTTTCCGGCAAGGGCTTACACACAAGCACCTGCTTTACATGACAGTACCCTTCGGGAAACGCTCACCCGGGCCGTACAATGCTGGCAGTCGGGAAAAGCAAGGGAAGCCTATATATCACTGGACACCATAGCCTGGCAAAGCATTAATCCCGGCAATGCTTCCACAAAAATCAAGGCCTCCCTCTGGACGGCCAACTTTTTGCAGGCACAGCGAAAAGTCAAGGCGGCTTCCCCCTTTCTTGACAGCGCCCTGCGGTGGTCGGAGCAGTATGCCCTGGGTGATGAACTGTTGAAATCCTATGAAGCTTATTCCGAATGGCACCTGCAATCCGGAAATCCCAAAACGGCCATAGTAGCCCGCGAAGCGGCATGGAAAATCAGAGACAGCCTTAACCGCAGGGAGATGTCTGCCGCTACCGACTCCCTGCAGGATGTCATTACCGGCTTATCCGAAAAGATAGAAACCCTGCAGCGCCAGACGGATGACGACAGGAGCGCGGTGCAGGATGAAGCCGGCACCTGGAAAAAATGGGTCTATATCCTTTCGGCCCTTTGCGCCTTGCTGGTGGTTATTATTTTTCTGATGAACGGAACTCTGCAACGTCTGCGACATTCCCCGCCCTCACCCGCCCCCTCGCTTCCCAGGGCCATGCCTCCTATACAGGCATCGGTACCCGCTCCGGAAGCCACCCCTTCCTCAAAAAAACCTGCATCCACAGCAGCAGGCCCCGCTGCTCCTACTCCCCTCAGCACCCCTCCGGCAGTAAGTGCTCCCGCCGAAATTTCGCGCCCCGCGGCACCTTCAGGCGGCAGGGACATTACCTACAAACTTCAGGAAGTTGAACTCGTACTCATCAGGCCTGAAATACTCGGGAAATATAACAATGGTGAAACAAAGGCTATCCGCAATATCCTGAATGAATACATGGCTCAGTTGCCTTTTATTATGAAGACACTCGATGAAGCCATCGGAAAAAATGAGTCATCACCGATATTGTTATCTCTGGAACATCTCAGGCAATACCTGGTCGCATTCGGTATGCAGGGTACCCTGAAACTGATTCTTGAAATAGAGGAAGAATCTAAAACAGAAAAAGTAGCCAAACTGCTTTCCAGGGTATTTCAGGTCAGGAATCACTGCCGCCGGGCTGCTGATGAAGCGAAAGCGCTCCTCGAAAAAATTGGGTAATGAGGTGATGAGCATTGCGGGCAGCAGCATTTTGCTTCTCCATATTTCCATGCGTCCCGTACAGGCTCCCCTGATGCGGTATAAAAATCCTGGCGCTTCCAATCATGCGCGCTATCGAATGATCAGGTTCAGCAGTAAATTCTTAATACATTGAAGCTTCCTGTCACCGGGTGGCTGAAAGGAGGCGCAGCATCAGGTCTTCTACTTCAGGGCTATTCCACCTGTTTTCAATACCCGGAAACTGCATCACCTGTTGCATAATGGCTTCCTGTCTTTGCCCTTCGCGCAAGGCCTCACTGTAACGGATATCGGGACTAAAGGTCACCATGGTATAGAGGGGTATCCAGCGGTCGGGGTGGCGTTCGCTGAACCAGGCTTCAATTTTTTTCTGCAGGAGGAATTCTGGATGGCCCACACGATCCCTCATCTCCACAAAATTTGCCAGGGCCAGATCGGCAATTGCATCGCCATCGGGCTTACGCAACTTTTCAAAATTTCTGAAAATCTGATTCCAGTCTTCGCCAAAGGTATCCATCAGCGTATCCAGTACAACACAATCTTCAAAGCCGCAATTCATTCCTTGTCCGTAAAAGGGAACGATGGCATGGGCCGCATCGCCGATGAGCAGGAGTTTGTCTTCAAAACTCCAGGGAAAACATCTAACGATGGCCAGTGACGAACTGGGATTCGCAAAATACTCTTCCCTGAGGGAGGGCATGAGGCTCACCGCATCGGGAAATGTCCTTTTGAAAAACTGCATTAACTTCTCTTCGCTATCCAGTGAGCTGAATGAATACTCCCCTTCGAAGGGGAAGAAGAGGGTACAGGTAAATGTTTTGTCCAGGTTCGGCAGGGCAATGAGCATGAAAGAACCGCGGGGCCAGATATGAAGCGCGTTGGGGTCCATAGCAAAATCCCCTCCGGCAGCAGGCGGAATGGTCAGTTCCTTGTATCCGTGTTCGAGATAGGTTTGTGAATAGGTGAAACGATCGGTACTAAGCTGCATCTGCAGGCGTCCTGCTGAGAAGGCCCCATCAGAGGAGATGATATGATCAGCATCCACTTTCGTCACCTTGCCGTTTTCGGTATTTTCGAAGAAGGCCTGCGTAGCTTTCATATCAACATGGGTGCAGCGCTCATTATACATGATTTCGACGCCATGTTTTTCAGCAAGGTCCATGAGTACGCAATTCAAGCCGCCACGTGAAACGGAATAAATCGCCTGCCCCTCTTTTCCATAGGGCTGATAGGACAGGGTAGTGTCGATACCATGCATAATCCTTCCCTTCATGGGCAGGGCTACCTTACGGATTTCATCGCCTACGCCCACTTTATCCAGGCCACGCCACCCCCTGTCGCTGAGGGCCAGGTTGATGGAACGACCGGCGCTGATGCGGTTTTTACGAAGGTCGGGCCTCCTTTCATACATGGTTACCTTATAACCGCGTCTTGACAGATAAATGGAAAGGAGGGATCCAACCAGGCCTGCTCCGATGAGTGTGAATTTTTTCATGGGTGTAATTACTATGTATTATTAATACCTGTTCCTGACCTGTAACAGCCGGGGGTATGTGCTTTTTATTATTTGCGGCTGCGATATTTATCGTTGATGCTTTTTCCGTTACTTACAAGCGCAATGGCCGCTTCAATTCTTCTGATCCTGGTTTCCTCTCTTTTCGCCGAGCTGATCCACTCAGCGATTTCCCTTTTACGGTACGGGGCGAATACTTCAAATCTGGCATGCAGTTTTCTCCGGGTAAGCGCGGCGGCGAAATCGGGGTGCAGAACGGCCGGTGCTTTTACGGCACGCACAGGCTTCGGCATACTTTTGTTGATCCGCATGGCCTCGCGTATATACTTTTTTAGTAGCGTCACTTTTACCTGTTCCATTGCGGTAAACCGCAAACGCCGGGTTTTAGCGCCGCCCATTTCCCGCTGAAAAATTCCCGCTACATCCTCCAACTCAGCACCCCGGAAGAAGACAAAGGACACATGATTTTTAAAGGCGCCGAAACCGCAGAGCATGCCTTCGTAATAATAATGCGGGCCCCATTTCCAGTCTTCGGTGATACCGGGCGAGACGCTTAGTACAAGCGCTCTCAGCTTTTCACATATTTCCCGCGACCAGGAGGGCATGGCGGCCAGATAATGATCCACCCGCCCGGAAGCGGCTTTGTGGTGTACAGGCGCGCTCATTTCCTGATCAGATGGCAGTACTGAGTATTTCACCGAAGCACTGTATATCGGTAAATGAAGTATATAACGGTACAGGAGCTACGCGAATCACTCCCCCTTCCCGTCCTTCCTGATCGGGTTCCCTCCAGTCAGCCACAACGCCTCCGGCGGTCAGTGCATCAAACACCGCTTTTCCGTTGCTTCCCATTTGCAGTGAAAGCTGGCAGCCCTGCTGTTGGGTTTCAAAAGGTGTAATGACGCGGATATCGCCGGATTTGCCCTGCTGATTCAGCACGTCACGGATCACAAAGAGGAGATAAGATGTCAGTTCAAAACTTTTACAGGTCAGCGCGTCCATTCCCGCTTTATCAAACAGTTCCATGGAAGCCCGGAGGGCGGCCATTTCCAGTACAGGGGCATTGCTCAACTGCCAGCTATCGGCAGTGGCGACGGGGATAAAGCGGTGAGGCATGGTAAAGCGGGTGGCTGGGTCATTACCCCACCAGCCCGCGAAACGGGGCAGGTGCGGATTGCGCGCATGCCGTTCATGGATATAAGCCCCACCCACCGTACCAGGCCCGCCGTTCAGGTATTTATAGGAGCACCAGGCCGCGAAGTCTACATTCCATTCATGCAGCTTCAGGTTCAGGTTGCCTGCCGCGTGGGCAAGGTCGAAACCGGCATAGGCATCCACTTCATGCGCCGCCGCGGCAATCGCCTTCATGTCGAGTACCTGTCCGGTAAAATAATGAACCCCGCCCATCATTACTAACGCCAGGGTATCACCGCAATCTTCAATCGCTTCGATAATATCTTCCTGGCGGAGGGTATCCTCACCCTTGCGCGGCTGCAATTCCACGAGCGCATCGCCGGCTTCGAAACCATGCCAGGCCACCTGTGACTGCAGGGCATAGCGGTCGGAAGGGAAAGCCCCCCCTTCACATATAATACGGTAGCGGTCGGCGGTGGGGCGGTAAAAGGAAACCAGCAGCAAATGCAGGTTCACCGTGACCCGATTCCCCACCCCTACTCCGCGGGGGGACGCGCCCACCAGCCGTGCGGTACTTCCGCGCAGGAGCTCATGACAGGAAAACCAGCCGGTATCCTTCTTGAAATGCCCTTCTACTCCCAGCCTGGCCCAGTCATTTAACTCCTCATTCACATATCTGGCGGCATTTCGCGGTTGCAGGCCCAGTGAGTTACCGCAAAGATAAACCACCTCTTTGCCCTGATGTTCCGGTATAAAGAATTCCTTTCTGAATGAGGCCAGGGGATCCTGTTGATCTCTTGCCTGCGCCCATTCCCTGCTATTGATGAAGGTAAACATTGCAGCTAAGTTAACAATATAAGTGTGTATGACCCGAAACAGTGTGATGGAGGCGTATCCCTTTTATCAAACAACGAAGCCCTGCATCCAAGGATGCAGGGCTTCAATAAGGTATTACTTTTTAATGCCGGAGGTCTTCGGCGGTGTTGCTTTCAGGTGTTTGTGAATAAGGTACTGTTTGCGGGATAAAATCCTCCTTCGCCCCGGGCTTGCCATAGTCATAAGGCCACCTGTGTACTTCAGGAAGTTCACCGGGCCAGTTGCCATGATGGTGCTCCACAGGTGCTGTCCATTCGATGGTATTGGATTTCCAGGGGTTCTGCACCGCCTTCTTACCTTTCCAGATGCTGTAGAAAAAGTTGAAGGCGAAAATCAGCTGGGCCAGTCCGCCAATGATAGCTGCTATAGTGATAAACACATTGATATCGACAAAGGCATTAAACGCCTCGTAAGCAGTGTTGGAATAGTAACGGCGGGGCACACCACCCAGTCCCAGAAAATGCATAGGGAAGAATACGCCATAGACACCGAAAATGGTAAGCCAGAAATGCACGTAACCCAGTTTTTTATTCATCATCCTTCCATACATCCTCGGGAACCAGTGGTACACTCCGGCGAACATTCCGAAGATCGCGGAAGATCCCATCACAATATGGAAATGCGCCACCACAAAGTAGGTATCGTGCACATTAATGTCAAGAGTAGAGTCACCAAGTATAATTCCGGTCAATCCACCTGAAATAAAGGTGGACACCAGTCCCATTGCAAACATCATCTGTGGCGTAAACTGAATATTTCCCCTCCACAAGGTTGTGAGGTAATTAAACACTTTTACCGCCGAAGGGATGGCCACCAGCAGGGTGGTGAATACGAATACGGAACCCAGGAAAGGATTCATTCCTGTAACAAACATATGATGTCCCCATACAATAAAAGAGAGGAACGCGATTACCAGCATGGAACCGATCATCGCCTTATAGCCGAAGATGGGTTTACGCGCGTTTACCGAAATCACTTCTGAAGCGAGACCTAAAGCCGGCAGCAGGACGATATATACCTCGGGGTGTCCAAGGAACCAGAACAGGTGCTGAAAAAGTATCGGTGAGCCGCCGGAATAATCTAACGGTGCCCCGTCAATAAAAATATCACTCAGGTAAAAACTGGTGCCGAAGCTGCGATCGAAGATAAGCAGCAGGGCGGCAGCGAGCAGTACCGGGAAGGAAAGAACACCCAGGATGGCAGTGATAAAGAAAGCCCAGATGGTCAGTGGGAGCCTGGTCATGGTCATTCCTTTGGTGCGGAGATTCAGCACCGTAGTGATATAATTAATACCTCCCAGCAGCGAAGAAGCGATGAACAAAGCCATGGAGATCAGCCACAGCGTCATTCCCAGGCCTGAACCCGGAATGGCCTGCGGCAAGGCGCTCAGCGGAGGATACACCGTCCAGCCTGCTGAAGCGGGTCCGCTCTCGATGAAAATGGACGCGCACATCACCACGGTTGACGCGAAGAAGAACCAGAAAGAAAGGGCATTCAGAAAACCTGAGGCCATATCCCTCGCCCCCACCTGAAAAGGTATCAGCAAATTTGAGAAGGTACCGGACAGTCCGCCTGTCAATACAAAGAACACCATGATGGTACCATGCAGGGTAACCAGGGCCAGGTAAAAACCGGGATCCAGTTTACCATCCTTACCCCAGCGTCCGATAATGTCTTCGAGGAAGGGGAATTTGGTGTCGGGCCAGGCCAGCTGTAAACGGAAAATAAGTGACATCCCCATAGCCAGGAATGCCATGACGATGGCCGTAATTAGAAACTGTTTGGAAATCATCTTATGATCTGTGGAGAAGATATACTTCGCAAAGAAGTTATTGCTCTCCTCATGCTCGTGGTGATGATCATGCCCGTGGTGAGCATGTTCGTCGTGCTTTGCCGCTGGGCTATGCTGATTCACTTCCATTGTGTGATTTTTGTCTCTTATCTGTTATTGTATTTACTCTTATCCGCAAAATATTATTTGGCCGCTGCAGGATTGCCTGCGTCCGCAGTGGGCGCCGAAGGTGATTTGGTGAACACTTTCTTTTCCTTCAGCAACCATTTTTTATACTCGTCCTTTTCAACTACACGCACCGGCATTTTCATATTGTAATGCGCAACACCGCAGATTTTGTTGCACAACATGATGTATTCAAATTTATCATCCCCTGTAATCTCCTTCATCTTTGCCGTCGTAACCGTTGGCTTAAAATGAAAGCGGGTGGTCATACCGGGCACGGCATTCATCTGCACCCGGAAATGAGGGAGATAAACGGAATGGATCACATCCCGTGAATTGATGACCAGCTCAATTTCTTCACCCACCGGCATCACCAGCTCCTTGGAAATTTTATCATCCTTCGCTTTGGGATCTGAGCTATCAACACCCAGCGGGTTTTCATCGGTGATGTTCTTGAAAAATGAAGAGCCCAGTTCATTATCCTTACCCGCATACCGCGTGGTAAAATCAAATTGCTTGGAATATACCTGAATCTTGATGCCTTTACTCATCTCAGCGCGGTCGGTAATTTTATTCCATTCAACCAAACCGGTAACAATTAATCCTGCCAACACTATGGTGGGAACAATGGTCCACAAAGCTTCCAGTTTATTGTTGTCATGGAAATAAAAGGATCTCCTGTTACGGTTATATCTGAATTTATAGGCAAACCAGAACAAGAGGAACTGCGTGATAAAGAATACGACAATCAACACCGCCCAGTTAATATTCATCAGGTTATCGACTTCCACACCATGTTCGGAAGCGGCTACCGGCAGGGTCAGGGGCAACCACTCCAGGGTACTCCAGGTCAGCAGCGCCAGCCCGAAAATCATGAACAAAAGGAATCCGGTTGCATTCCATTTGTTTGATTTGTCCTGTTCATCTTCTTCATTTTCTCCGGAGAGCTCCGCAGCCATTTGCGCAACGTTAGCGATGCGTATAAGCACCAGGACACCAAACACGATTGCCAGAGTGAGCAAGAGATTCATATCGTATATTTAATATTTTAAATTTTAGATTGCTTTAATTTTCAGATAGCGTGATGCAGGCTTTCCTCCATCATCGGATGATGCTTTACCACCAGTGGTGACTTACTGAGGAATAGCTGGGTAACGTAGGAGAAGAGACCCATAAACCCGATGGTGGTACCAATTTCCATAAGGCCAATGCTTCCGAATATCATTCCGTGAGCGCCTTCCGCTGCATGCGCGGCAGCATGGTGGCTGGCAGTTACCATAGATCCTGGAATCACCATGATGTAGAAATCCAACCAGTGTCCTAAAAAGATGATGACGGACATGAACATAAGCAGGTACTTCTTCCGCTTGGCATCGCGGGTCATCAGAATCAGGAAGGGGGCAATGAAATTGATGAAGAAGGCAGCCAGCCATATTCCACGATAGTGATCCTGGCGCAGCATGAAATAGGTTACTTCTTCAGAAATATTAGAATACCAGATCAGCATGAACTGTGAAAACCAGAGGTAGGTCCAGAAAATACTAAAGGCGAACATAAACTTACCAATATCATGCAGATGGTGTTCGGTGATTTCCTGCATATATCCGCGGTGCTGGAGGTAGGTCACGATAAAAGCAAGGGCGGCCAGGGAGGTAACGAACATTCCGGCGAAGGTATACCAGGCGAACAGCGTGCTGTACCAGTGGGATTCGAGCGACATAATGAAGTCCCATGACATCAGTGACTCGGTTACGGCAAAAAGTACGAGGAAAGCGGCACCGAATTTCCTATTTTTCAGATAGGCGCCCAGGTTAGGACTGGCGTCCATCTGCAGGGAGTTGCTACGGAAGTAACGTGCAAAGAAACTCCAGATGGCGAAGTAAGCGATGACGCGAATCCAGAAAAAGGCAGGATTGAGGAAGGCGCTTTTGCCGGCAATGATTTCGTCATAATTGGGCGCGTTGGGATCAGTAATCCCGCTTTCCATCCAGTGATACAAGGACTTACCACCGAGTGCAATAATGATAATCATGATGATTCCTGCCACAGGCAGGTATTGCCCCATGGCTTCCAGCGGCCTTTTAATTACGGCGCTCCATCCTACTTCGGCTACGTATTGTACGGCCAGGAAGAAAGTGGCGCAGAGCGCGATGGCCATGAAAATAAAATTATTCCAGAGGAGATTAGCCCAGGTCTGCTCATGGTGCGTGGCAAACTGAGCGATGACCGACACAAGCCCGATCACGATCATCACAATCGCTATCATCTTATTACGCGACGTGAACTCGTATGGCATTGTACTTTTAACTTCGATATGTCCGTGATGTCCCATAAATTCTTTTTCAGTTTTATTAATTCGCCATTACGGTGGCAGCGGTAGTGTCTTTGGCGGTGGTATCGCCACTGGCAGTGGCTACGGCATTACCCTGAAGCTTATGGACGAACATTACGATCTTCCATCTTTCTTCGGGGTTTATCTGAGAGGCATGCGAACCCATCAGGTTGATGCCATACGTAATTGTATGAAATATTTTCCCGTCGCTGAGGTCTTTCATATTGCCTCCACGGCTGGACACACCGGTAGCATAGCTTGGAGGAGGTGGGAACTTACCAATCGCAACAAGGTTGCCGTCACCGAGTCCGGTTTCTCCGTGGCAAACAATGCAATAGATTCCAAAGAGGCGCTCGCCCTCGGCCAGGTTTTCGGGAGTGGCAGGCAGCGGATTCTTCACATCACGTCCGGCAGCTTCGTAGCCTTCGTTGGTGGAAGGATAGTCAAAAAAGGTATATCCCTGGGGAACCGTACCCTTCACAGGAGCCTGCAGCGTGATGCTGTCGGGGAAGTTGGGGTTGGAAGAATATACTTCGTACGATGGGGATTCGTACATATCCGGCATAAATACAATACCGGGGTCCTTAGGATCCTTGCCGCAGGATGTCATCAGAACAACAACAGCGCCTGCAAGGGCAGTAAGGAACACAGCGGGCTTATTCATAGAGATAATTTCTCGGTGTTTTACTTTTTAGTTTCTATTGCACCGGCAGCACGGAGCTTTGATTCAACATTCGCTGCTTCATTGTCATCTGTTATCTGAACAGCCATCACGAAATGATCGTCTGACATACGGGGATGTACCACATGCGGTTCTACGCCCGGCAGGAGCTTGCTACGCAGCAGGAAGGTGATCACCATTCCATGCGCGGCGCAGAGTACCGTACTCTCAAAAGTCACCGGAATAAAGGCCGGCAGGTTTTTATAAAAAGCGAAACTGGGTTTACCTCCTATGTCCATGGGCCAGTCAAAAATGTTCATGTAATACATCATTAACAAGGCCAGGCTGCATCCCGTCATCCCATAGAGAAAACAGGTGATGGAAATACGGGTCCGGTCAAGACCGAGCGCGTGGTCCAATCCGTGAATCGGAAAGGGGGAGATAACATCCTTTACACGCAGACCCTGACCTCTCAGTGCCGGAATGGCATTCATCACAACCTCATCGTCGTTGAAGATGCCGTAAACGAATTTTTTATTTTTTGCGCTCATGCGTTGATTTCATGTTTTGCTTCAGAAGCCTGCTTTTTCTTGGCGCCTTCAGAAGATGATTTAATGATCGTTTTTAATTCGCTCATCGCAATTACCGGGAAAACACGGGCGAAGAGCAGGAAACAGGTAAAGAATAAACCCAGTGACCCGATGAAGATTCCCGCTTCCACCCAGGTAGGTGAATACATGGTCCAGCTGCTGGGGAGATAATCCCTGTGCAGTGAAGTAACGATAATCACAAAACGCTCAAACCACATCCCTATGTTCACGAAGATGGAAATAACGAAAGTGGCGAATACGCTTTCGCGCAGTTTCTTCGACCAGAAGAGCTGGGGCGTAATTACATTGCAGGTCATCATACTCCAGTAAGCCCACCAGTATGGACCGGTAGCCCTATTGATGAAGGCGTACTGTTCATACTCCACGCCGCTGTACCAGGCGATGAAGAACTCAGTAATATAGGCCACACCCACGATAGAACCGGTAATCAGGATAATCCGGTTCATCATGTCAATGTGGTAAATGGTGATGTAATCCTCGAGGGTCAGCACTTTGCGTACGATAATCAGCAGGGTTTGCACCATGGCAAATCCCGAGAAGATCGCACCGGCAACGAAGTAGGGCGGAAAGATGGTAGTATGCCATCCAGGTACTACCGAGGTGGCGAAGTCCATGGATACTACCGAGTGCACGGAAAGCACCAGGGGTGTTGAGAGGCCGGCCAGCACGAGAGAAACCTCTTCAAAACGTTGCCAGTTTTTAGCGGTACCCACCCATCCGAAACTCAGGATGGTATAAATCCGCTTGCGCCATTTGGTGTTGGCACGGTCACGGATTACCGCAAAGTCAGGAATCAGACCTGTATACCAGAACGCCAGAGAAACGCTGAAATAAGTCGAGATGGCGAAAACGTCCCACACCAGCGGTGAGTTGAAATTCACCCACAGCGACCCGAACTGGTTGGGCAATGGCAGAGGCCAGTAGGCTACCCAGGGGCGTCCCATGTGGGAAACGATAAAACTCGCCGCGCAGATTACCGCGAAGATCGTCATCGCCTCAGCGGAGCGGTTGATGGAAAGGCGCCACTTCTGGCGGAAGAGGAGAAGGATGGCCGAAATCAGGGTTCCGGCGTGACCAATACCCACCCACCAAACGAAGTTGGTAATATCCCAGGCCCAGCCTACTGTTTTGTTGAGGCCCCAAACGCCGAGGCCGGTGCCGACGGTATACGATACCGCGATCACCCACCACAAAAAGGCAAGGAGTGATAGTGTGAAAGCCAGCCACCACCATTTGTTGGCTTTTGATTCCACCGGGCGACAAACATCTTCTGAGATGTCGTGCCATGTCTTGTTACCAAGTATCAATGGCGGGCGAAGTTCCGATTCTTTCTGCATAGGGGAATAATACTATACTGGAGGTTATTTTTTCGATTAAGAATGGTGCTTGGCTGATTCCGTGGCCGGACGGTTCCACACCTTTGTTTGATAGAATACTGAGGGCTTTGTCTTCACCTCGGCAAGCAGATGATAGCTGCGTTCATCTTTGAAGAGCTGACTCAACTGGCTGTTGGCATCGTTGAAATCACCAAAGATGATGGCATTGGTAGGACAGGATTGCGCGCAGGCGGTTTTGATTTCACCGTCCTTTACTTTCCTGTTTTCCTTTTTAGCTTCGAGGCGGCCATACTGAATCCGTTGTACGCACATGGAGCATTTTTCCATCACCCCGCGTGAACGAACGGTAACATCAGGATTCAATACCATCTTACCCAGGCTATCGTTCATGTTATAGGGGAACTGCTCATTATCGCTGTACTTAAACCAGTTGTAACGGCGCACTTTGTACGGGCAGTTGTTGGCGCAATACCTTGTTCCCACACAACGATTATAGGCCATCATATTCAAGCCATCGGAACTGTGCGTAGTAGCAGCCACCGGGCACACCGTTTCGCAGGGTGCGTGGTTGCAATGCTGGCACATTACAGGCTGGAACATCACCTGGGGATTATCGGCGGCCGGAATTTCCATTTCACCGTACATATCCAGTTTACCGAGGCCCTTTTCGGCCGCGTTCTCTTTATTGGTGTCACTGCTGTAATAGCGGTCAATACGTATCCAGTGCATTTCACGTGAACGGCCGATTTCATCTTTACCTACCACCGGCACATTGTTCTCGGCGTTACAGGCGATGACACAGGCGCCGCAACCGATGCAGCTGTTCAGGTCAATTCCCAGTCCCCAGGCGTGGTTCGGGCGTTCATGTGCAGGATTTTTTTCCGTCGCCCACAAATCCAGTTCCTCCGGTTTCTTAGGTCCATATGGGGATTCAATAAGGTGCACGTGGTTTCCGGAAGAAGGATCCTTGAGCCAGGCTGCCAGACTGGTTTCTTTTACGATATCACGACCCATCATGGTATGATGGGTTTGGGTTGCTGCCAGCTTATAATCATCCTCCACCGTCTTGTTTACATTGACGCCGCTGGCTGAATATTTAAACACCCCATTGGAAATACTTACAAAAGGATAGGCATTTACACCTACATTATTGCCCGCTTTACCGGTGGCGGTACGTCCGTAACCAAGGGCGACTGCGATGGTTTCATCGGCCATGGCGGGCTGCAACAAAACGGGTCCCTTCACCTTGGCGGATCCAGATTTCACTTCGATCACGGTACCCTGCCTCCATCCCATTTTCTCAGCGAAGGAAGGCAGAACGGCAAAATAATTATCCCAGCATACTTTGGTAATGGGGTCAGGCAACTCCTGCAACCAGGGGTTGTTGGCAAAGGCTCCATTGCCGATACCGGCTTTTTCATAGGTTAACAGTTCGATGCCACTTGCAGGTTTGGTCAGCTGCGCTGCAGCGGCATTGACATCCCCAGAAAAGGTACTGGTGCCTCCCATTACGAAGGACGCACTAAATACCCCATCCCGCAATGATTTAGTCCAAAAAGCATCAAAGGAGCTGATATCGCTTTGCATCGGGTATACATGTACCCTCCAGTATTCACGCACATAGGAGTAATAATCGGCCTGGGCTACACCTGCCCACTTCATGATACTCTCGGCAGCCTGACGTGTATTAAACAAAGGACGTATGGTAGGCTGCATCAGGCTGAAGGATCCTTTATATGGTTCCGCGTCACCCCATGACTCCAGGTAATGGTGGTCGGGACAGATATAATCGCAGAGGGCTGCTGTTTCGTCTTCACGGTCGGCGAAGGAAACCTTCACCGGCACTTTTGCCAGCGCCGCCGCAAACGATTTGGCATCGGGCATTGAATAGGCAGGATTGCAATTCCAGAAAATAACAGCACCCACATTGCCGCTGTTCATATCACTCAACAAAGTAGCCACAGCCGCGTCGTTACTGCTTTTCAGGTTGCTGGAGCGGTCAAGGTTGAGGGTAGTTCCGTAATTTCCAAGCAGGTGATTGATGGCGTTAACGATAACCTGTTCATTGGGATCGTTAGAGCCGCTGATGACCACACTTTTACCCTTGGCGCTCAGTAGTTCGCCGGCCAGGTTTTCAAGATTTTTATCATAAGGGGTGGAAGAGGTGCTTACCGTAGCGGCACCGCTGCGGGCCGCGATCTTATTATACAGGGAAGCTACCACCGCCGACTGCTGGCTGGGTTTTATTTTCTAGCGATGGTCGGCATTGGCACCGCTGAGGCTGAGCATGGCTTCAAACTGATAATGTCTGGAAAGCGTCTTTTTACCATTACGCAGTTTGCGGGTTTCCCCGTACTGACGTGCAAATTCAACCGGCGACAACCAATTGGTAAGAAAATCGGCACCGAAGCTTACTATCACTTCCGCCTTGTCGAAACTGTAAGAAGGAATAACGGCTTTACCGAAAGAAAGCTCATTTCCCCTGATAATACCATAACCGGAAACGGCATCATACACGACATGAGAAGAACCAGGGTACTTTGCCATGAAATCACTAACGGCCTGCTTAGCCGAAGGGCTCACGATGGATGAACTTACGATGGCTATCTTCTTTCCTGCGGCACTCTGGCTGGTCAGTTTAGACACGATATCAGCATCCACCTTATCCCAGTCAACACGCTTTTTATTCGCCATGGGCTGTTGAAGACGGGCGCTGTCATACAGGCTCAGAACCGATGCCTGAACGCGGGCATTCGCCGCTCCACCGGTAACGGCAGAAAGCTCATTCCCTTCTATCTTGATGGGCCTTCCTTCACGTGTTTTAACCAGGATGCTGCAATAGTCCGAACCATCGGCATACGTAGATGCGTAATAGTTAGGGACTCCCAGCGTTACCTCTTCCGGTTTAACTACATAAGGGATTGCCTTTTTAACAGGTGCTTCGCAGGCAGCCAGAGAGGCCGCGGCAACACTGAATCCAAGGAATTTCAGGAAATCTCTGCGACTTGTGGATGAAGTGGAATCTGCCTTCTTCTGCAGACTTTCATCCAGGGGTAAGTGTTCAAAGAACTCATTGTCGCGAAGGCGTATAAACTCAGGATCATTATTGAGTTCTTCAACTCCTTTCCAATATCGTTTCTCCATAACGGACTTGGTGGGTTATACCAGGGTTTTATTTATTCACTGTCAGCAATAGCAACAGTATTGTTTGATTTATTTTTAATAATGGCAACGTGCGCATTCTGTTCCACCCAACTTCTCAACAGTCAGTTTCACATCATCGCCATATTGCTTCTTCATTTTTTCGTGTACTTCTTTATAGTAAGCGTTGCCGTCCGTTTTCACCTGGGTGTCACGGTGACACTGTATACACCATCCCATGGTTAGAGGAGAAAACTGCTGCATCTCATCCATCTCCGCCACCGGACCATGGCAGGTTTCACATGCCACGCCGCCTACTTTCACGTGTTGGGAGTGATTAAAATAAGCCAGGTCGGGAAGGTTATGAATGCGTACCCATTTCACCGGCTTTTGCTTTCCGGTGTATTGCTGCTTATCAACATCCCAGCCGATGGCTTCGTAAATTTTAGCTATCTCCGTGGTTCCATATACCGGTCCTTTCTTCACATACTTATGGCAGTTCATGCAAAGGTTGGGCGAAGGGATGCCGGCATTTTTGGACTTTTCCGCGCCCGAGTGGCAGTAACGGCAATCAATTTTATTTTGACCCACATGCAGTTTATGCGAAAACTTGATGGGTTGATCAGGGGTATATCCCTGCTGTATTCCGATACCGGCCAATGCATTCCATCCGGCAACACTTCCCCAGGTGGCGCCAATAATTAAAATTACGGCGATGAGTTTCTTATGTTCACGGATCCAGTGTTTGACACCCGCCTTACCTTTCAAAACTACAGGCTCAGGAAGCCCTTCACGCTGATCAACGATGCGCTTAAGGCCCTTCTGAACTTTGGTAAGTATGGCATACAGCGCAACAAGCAATATGGTAACCAGTAAAAGGACCGTCGGGAAATTATCACTTTTAGAGGCGGCGCCATCTGTTGCAGCAGTGGCGCCTGCATCCCCCGGAGCGGGTGCAGCAGGCGCTTTTTCACTTTCCGCCTTCATGTAGGCAATGATGGCCTTGATCTCATCATCGCTTAAGTTGAAAGCAGGCATGGCCACCTTATTAAATTGCTCATACACTTTAACAGCCGCAGGGTCGCCCGCTTTGATCAGTGCCGAAGAATTTTTAATCCATTTGATCAGCCAGTCTTCTTTGTACTTGGTATGTACATTTTTCAATCCCGGACCCACCACAACGTCTTCTGTAACCAAATGGCAAGCGGTACAGTTCGACTTAAATAAAGCCTCACCATCCGGCTGTGCCTGGGAAGAACGTTGAAAGATTAAGATCAGAGACAAGGCCAGAATCGTGATTTTCAAACACCTGTATCCGTAGCGCAGCATAAGCTCGATGTATTTTTAATAAGTTTTAAGCGAATTATTTTACCTTAAATTGACAATAAAGTCTGATTTTCTGAGCGCCAAATTTAGCATAAACTATATTCCGAACTATTAAATCAATAAAATTTCCCAAATTTTGATTCATTCTAATCAGCGGCATTAATGTTATTGACAATCACCTGCCACCCACACCAATGTTTTTCTTACCAGATTGCCTTTTTTTAACAGTTAAAAAAATTTCGTTTTAATTATCAATGCTTTAATTGTATCAAAAGCAATCCTGATTTCAGCCTGTAAGCGGGTTACCTGTTCAAAAACAGTCCATTGAATACGTCCCGTAAAATAAATGATTGATTTGCAGGCGGATCATCCAAGTATCTGAATAACAAAAGGCTAATTTCAGATATTTGCCACATGCGTCTATTGCTCCTGATTTTATTTTTCTTGCCCTCCACCGCACCGGCTCAAACAAATGCTGCAGGCGTTAAAGCCGACGAACTCATTGAAAGACACAAGAAAGTAAATGCCATGAAGATGGCCATGCCCGGCTTCAGGATTCAGATTTATTTTGGCAATGACAGGAACAGAGCGCAGGAAATCCGTACCGAATTTTTACAATATTTTGGTGATACCCCCGCCTATCTGATTTACCAGCAGCCCAATTTTAAAGTGAGGGTGGGTGATTTCAGAACAAGACTTGAGGCGTCAGGCTTTTTGAAAAAACTGGAAAGCCATTACAAATCAGCTTTTATCGTACCGGATGATGTAAAATTGCCGGAATTGTAACATCAGTCAGTTTAATGACTTAAAGACTTTGCAAAAGAACAGGCAGGTTATCAGCGTTTGTTTGCCTGATGTTTTTGACCAGAAAGAGGGAACCGGGATTTACTGTTTTGAGGCAATTGAGTTTTCCGGCATATACCTTCCCGAAAATTCTTGAGGGATGGGTGCCCACTTTATTCACAGTCAATTGGTGAATAGACTTTTATAAGGTGATTAACATGGGCTTAACACCTCGATAACTTTGCATCGAACCCTATACACATGAACAAAAACCTGATTTTAATTTTCCTGCTCTCGCTTTCCCTCTCCCTAAAGGCGCAAACCGGCTGGAATTTAACCGAAAATGATGCACTGGCCACCAAACTATCTATGCTGGAAAATACACCCAACGGCAACATTTATCTGCTCACCTATGACTACAACCAGGCTCCGTATTCCTATAAAATCAGGCTTTTTGATTCAACGGGAACCCAACTGAACCAGGTTACTGTAAACGTTTCCGGCGGACTGCCCTCGATCCGTGCTTTCCTGATTGACACCGTACAACAACGATTACTGATTTCAACCCAGACTTCCGACGCCGTGCAATTCAATATGCACCTTAAAGTAATGGACTATAATCTGACGGATACCGATTCCGCTTCTTTTTCCCTGTTGAAAACAAGCGTTGACAGTTTAGAATTCTTTGGAGGAGGAATTGACAATGCCTCCAACAAATTTCTGATCTACCGTTACCGCGACCTTGCCGATCAGATCTGGGGACGGGGGATTTGCCGTAAAAACGCAGCCGGCACTTATAAAACGAGTCTCGCCAAAGCGGGCCAGGCCAGTAATGACGGCTATACCATCCGTGATTTTACGGTAACGCCATCCGGTAATATTTTTATCGGCGGTTCGAGAAAAGAAAGCCTGTATGGTAATTTCTTTTTCCTGGAGAAACTAAACTCCTCCATGACCCTCGTATTTGAGATCAAGGACCAGTTGATACCCGGAAATTTTGAAGACAATCATGTATCCAGCCTGCATGTATATACCACAAATACCAACAGCCAGGTAGTGGTGAGCGGAACCATGTACGGACTGGCTCCCGGCGATACGATGAACCGTTGCCATGGGGTTATTCGTTGCTACACTTACAATGGGAACCTGAAATGGAATTACCAGACCTGGGAAGTCCGTGATTTTGTTAAATCGATCAGTAAAAGCTCCTATGTACACAGCATTGGTAATAGTTCAAACAACCCATCAGGCTACGATACCAAGATTTACCGCCTTTTTCTTAAAGATGGTGTTTTACACTGGCAACGCTATTTCGGCAATAAATCAAAGGCCGTTCACCTGCAGGTAGAAAACGACGGCTCCCTGATCATTTGCGGTGACAAACAATATACCTACCCATTACAGGGAGGAGGTACCCTGAAAACACGGTCGTATATGCTGTTGCGTTACAGCAAGTATGGAAAAAAGCTGTTTGATTTCAATTTTTCCTGGAACCTTCCTTTTAATCCAACCCAACTGCAATCAGGGTTTACGGATATTGTCAGGGGAAGAAGCACTTATTATTATGCTGCGGGATTTAGTCATTATGTATATAACAATGGCGGCACGCAAACAGCCGACAGCATCCTGTTGCAGCAGTTTTCCAATGGTTCACTCAGGATGGAAAATGGAATTTCCGATGAAAAACCGCTGAGCATCCATCCCAACCCAGCCCGCGAAAGTATTTCATTTGAGTTGCCTGATCAGGTAAAGGATATACAGCTCACCAATAACAGTGGCGTACAGGTAGCCATTCGGTTTATTCAAAATGAAAATACCTATACCTGCGATATATCAGGACTTGCCCCCGGAATGTATTTGCTGAGTGTCCAGACTGAAAGCGTTCAAATGAGCAGCAAATTCATCAAAGAGTAATTTACGACCTCGCCACATTTACCAGGGCGCATTTCTGTAAATGACAGGCATTTCCCTGCCAGGGCTATTCCTTGTCTGAAAAGTTATCCGGGCTGGACATAACAGAGCTATTCAAAAATTTGAATGTAAATTCTGCTAATAGCGGGGAAGGTTCAGCTTCGATTACTTAAAAGCGCCGGACGAAAGAAATGCTGTAGTATTATTCATATAAGTACTGCCGGAAGATGAAATTTTTTCATGCTTGCCTCCTGTTCTGTTTGTTTCAGTATGAATGGGTACTTTTTATACGGATACTGTAAATGCGGTTAAACCGGCGCCTACGAAGTAGTTTTTTAATGATTATTTATTAATCTGATTTTCTGTATATTAATCAATTTTTGTTTAATCTTTTACGACTATTATTAAACAATAAAATTGTATATGTGTTATTACAACTGATGTAAACACAAAACACTAAAATCAAAAAACATGAAAAAATTCTTATTTGCTTTATTATTTGCAGCCGGTGTTTCCAATCAGGCAGGGGCTCAATCGCAGCTCCAGGTGATTCACAACTGTGCAGATCCGGCTGCCGACACTGTTGACGTTTATGTCAATGGAACTTTAACACTGAATGATTTCGCATTCAGAACTGCCACACCCTTCCTGAACATACCATCGGGTGTAACCATCAACATCGGCATCGCGCCCGGCAACAGCACAGGTGTTAATGATACCCTTGTAAATATTGAAAGAACCTTTGTTCAGAATCAGAGATATGTGGCCATTGCGAGCGGTGTTCTTGATACCACCGCCTTTGCGTCCAACCCGGATGGTAACGGTACCGGGTTCCGCCTGAGATTTGCCGGTAACATCCGCAACGCAGCTCAGAATGCGGGCGAAGTAGATTTCAGGGTATTGCACGGTGCTACCGATGCTCCCACCGTGGATGTAATCGCGCAAGGAGTAGGTACCCTGGTTAACGATGCTTCGTATACCGACATTACCTCTTACATCAGCGTACCTGCCGGTAATTATTTACTGGATGTAACCCTGGCTGCCGGTAATCCCGTTGTGGCTACCTATTCTGCAGAATTAAGTGGTCTGGCCGGTGGTGCCGCCATCGTATTTGCATCGGGCTTCCTCGATCCTTCACAAAATCAAAATGGTCCCGCATTCGGCCTTTACGCAGCGCTTCCCAACGGTACGGTCATCGCACTGAACAAAGTGGGTAACGCCCGCCTGCAGGTCATTCACAATGCTGCCGACCCCGCAGCTGCCGCGGTGGACGTTTACCTGAATGGCGCCCTGCTCATTGACAATTTCAATTTCCGCGCGGCCACTCCCTTCATTGACGTAAACAGCGGACAAACGCTGAACATCGGTATAGCATCCTCCAACAGCAACAATGCCGACGACACCCTGGTGAACATTCCGGTGTTGTTAAACGATGGTGAGACCTATGTAGCTGTTGCAAACGGAGTATTGAATCCCTCCGCTTTTGCCGCCAATCCTGAAGGGATATCCACCGCATTCCGCCTCTTACTGTTTAACGGCATGCAGGAGGCAGCACAAAACCCTTCTGACGTAGACCTGGCGGTACTTCATGGCGCAAGTGATGCGCCGGCAGTGGATGTATATGCACGCAACGTTGCTCAACTCATCGACAGCATTACCTACACCGGGTTACAAGGCTACCTTTCGGTACCGCCTGCCGATTACCTCATTGACATCACACTTGCGGCAGGTAACCCTATTGTAGCGAGCTATTTTGCGCCCCTCAGCAGTTTACCCGGAGGAGCGGCCGTTGTTTTCGCTTCCGGTTTTCTAAACCCATCAGCCAATCAGAATGGCGAAGCCTTCGGCTTGTTTGCCGCGCTCCCCAACGGCACGGTCATCGCCTTAAGCGACACCAGCAATTCCCGTTTGCAGATCATTCATAACGCTGCTGATCCTGCTGCCGATACGGTAGATGTTTATGTGAATGGTTCTTTGTTACTGAACGACTTTGCATTCCGCACCGCCACTCCATACATTGACGTTCCTTCCGGTGTTGAATTAAATATCGGTATTGCTCCCGGAAGCAGCGCTTCGGCAAACGATACGATAGTCAATATTCCGGTTACCCTTACAAACGGGGAAACCTATACTGCCATTGCTACCGGCGTTCTTACACCAGCTAACTTTGCTCCGAATCCCGATCTGGTATCCACCGGTTTCCGCTTGATCCTTAGCGGTGGCATGCGTGAAAATGCCCTCAATTCCGGCGAAGTAGATTTCCGCGTATTGCACGGCGCAAGCGATGCACCTGCGGTGGATGTTGCTGCCAGAAATGTGGCTACGCTGGTGAGTGGTGCTGCTTATACAGATATTACCGCTTATATTTCGGTACCCGCCAACCCGTATCTGTTAGACGTTAAAGCTGCCGGTACGAATACCATTGTGGCAAGTTTTGAAGCTCCTCTGAACCTGATCAGTGATCAATCGGCCGTTGTATTTGCTTCCGGGTTTTTAAATCCTGCCAACAACCAGAATGGTGAAGCTTTCGGATTATTCGCCGCGCTCCCCAATGGTACGGTAATAACATTACCTGCTACCAGTCAGGCGCGTTTACAGGTAATTCACAATTGCGCGGATCCTGCTGCCGACAGCGTGGACGTTTATGTAAACGGAGCCTTATTGCTTGACAACTTTGCTTTCCGCACCGCTACCCCGTATATTGATGTACCGGGTGATGTATGGATCGAAATTGGCATCGCACCTAAAAATTCAGTCACGGCGGCGGATACACTGGTAAATTATTCTTTAACATTCGAAAACGGTGAAACCTATGCAGCCATAGCCAGCGGGGTACTTGCTCCTGCCTCTTTCGCGGTAAATCCCGACGGACGTCCCACCGGATTTACCTTATTGCTGCAAAACCAGATGCGTGAATCTTCCGCCAACGGAACGGATGTTGATTTCCGTGTCCTGCATGGTTCAACGGATGCTCCTACCGTAGATGTTGTTGCCGCAGGTGCGGGTATCATTGTGGATAATGCCGCCTACACTGACATCACCTCCTACATTTCCGTTGCGTCTTCAGCGTATACACTTCAGGTTACTGATCCAGTGAACAACAGCCTGGTGATTGCTCAGTACGCAGCTGATCTTTCTTCATTGGGTGGTGGAAGCGCTGTGGTATTCGCTTCCGGATTCCTCAACCCTTCGTCTAACCAAAACGGAGAAGCATTTGGCTTGTTTGCTGCCCTTGCCGATGGTACGGTTATTCCTTTCCCTGTAGCAACGGGTCTTAATGAAATCAATAACAACCTGCTGGAAAACCTGTATCCGAATCCGGCTACTGAAATGATCCAGGTGGCATTAAGTGCGGAAAACGCTGCTGAAGCTATACAGGTATGCGATATTACCGGTAAAGTGATTTTCGCTCAGCCGGTGTCCGGCAACAGCAATACCATTTCAGTTGACATCAAAGCACTGAATGCCGGTGCATACCTGCTGCAGGTTGTGGCCGATGGACAAATTGCGGTAAAACGATTCAATGTAATTAAGTAATAACAGCACAGAAAGTCCAAAACAAAACCCCGGTGCCTTGTGTACCGGGGTTTTTTAATGCAATGAATTTACCTCCTGAAACAATCAACAGCGCTTCGGGAGCTTTTCATTCAGTACAGGGTGTTGAATCAGGTTATTCACCAAGATTATCGTACTCAAAAATCGGATGATCCAGCTTCGATCCGGGAGGCATATGTACCTGGGGGCGAATAATGCCATCATGCAAATCGTATACCCAGCCATGCAGATGCGGGCTGTCATTTTCCAGCCATGATTTCTGGACGATCGAAGTCTTCGCGAGATTCAACACCTGCTCCATCACATTCAGTTCAATGAGCCGGTTCACTTTTTCATCCTCAGTGGCCAGGCTTTCAATTTCATCCTGATGGTAACGGTACACATCTTTAATATTTCTCAGCCATTTGTTAATGATTCCAAAACTATGTTTGGTCATGGCGGCCTTTACTCCTCCGCAACCATAGTGTCCGCACACAATGATATGCTTTACCTTCAGTATTTCTACCGCGTACTGCAGCACGCTGAGCAGGTTGAGATCGGTATGCACCACCATGTTGGCGATATTTCTGTGAATGAAAATCTGCCCGGGCTTTGTTTGTGTAATGGCATCCGGAGGCACCCGGCTGTCGGAGCAGCCTATCCACAGGAAATCCGGCGTTTGGACGCTCACCAGATTTTCAAAAAACAGTGGATCTTTTTCCACCATTTCACCTGCCCATTTCTTATTTGCCGATAGGAGTTTATCGAGGGTATGCATGCTGTCAGTTGGATCCGGGTACAAACGGAAATTATTTTAATCAAAGATACTGTTATTTAATGCTCGCAAGACATCCGGGTTCAACGCAGCAGCACTTTCAATTTACCGGGTTAGGCGGACGACCCGCGATCAATGAAGATATCCCTGAATGGCAGGCGGCCATCCACTGAAGTGGATGGCCGCCCGGCAATAAGCAAATAGGATGAATCAGCGGATGATTTTCATTTCATTCAGCAGATGTCCCGCACCGCCGAACTTATCAAGGATAAACAATGTATAACGTATATCCACACAAATCGTGCGCTGGTATTGCGGTTCGAAAGCGAAATCACTGGAGATGGCTTCCCAGTTTCCGTCGAATGCTGTTCCAATCAGCTCTCCTTTCCCGTTGATGACCGGGCTGCCGGAGTTACCTCCTGTTATGTCATTGTCGGTAAGGAAGCAAATATGCAGCTCCCCGTCTTTATCGGCATACTGGCCGAAGTCCTTCTTTTTCATCATATCGATCAGCTTCGCAGGCGCGTCAAACTCGACATCTCCCGGCGAAAATTTTTCGATCACTCCGCGTGAAGTGGTGAACTCCTTAAAAGATACGGCATCTTTGCCCTTGTACGGTAATACGCGACCGTAAGTGAGCCTCATGGTACCATTGGCATCAGGTGTAAAGAGGCGATTCGGGCTCATTTCCATCACTCCAGCCTGAAACAGGCGGTTGGCTTTTCCAAGCTGTGTGTTGATTTTGGTGATTTCAGGCTGCATTTTAGTGGTAAGCTCCGTCAGATATCCGTTGGTGACGGTATAGATGGGATCTTTCTTCAGGGTCTTTAAAGAAGGTGATTTCAGGAATTTCTCAAACTTCTCCCTGCTTGTTAAAAAAGATTTCTTCCACATGTCATTGGCCATGGCCGTATAGTCTTTCTTATACTTCGCGGCCATCTCCACCAAAGACGAGGGCAGCATGGCATTATCAAGGTCCTCCACCAGGTGCATCAGCACGGAGGCCAGTACTTTCTTTTCGATGGGTTCATGGAATTCTTTAAAGTCCGTGTCAAGATCAGCGGCCATTTCAGCAGCCATCTTCTTTGCATCCTCCTTTTTGGATTTATCCTCCAGTAATTTCTCCAGCGGACCCATACCCATGGCAAAAGTCATTGGCTGTGAATTACTGATACCATCCTGCAGGTACACGCTAAAAATACCATATTTCTTTACCTGACCGTAGGCCTGCTCATAGAGGGAAATCACCTCGCTGTATTTCGAATGATTACCATTCTTCACCCAATTGGAAAATTTATTTTCTTCCTCCTTCCTGCGTTCATAGATATTCAGTTTTTTCAAAGCATCGGCTTCTCCCATAAACTTCTTCCAGTAATTGCTCAGTCCCGCGTATTTGTCGGCATACATGAGTTTGATTTTCGGATCCTTCAGCATGGACTCCTCATAAATATCGAGGATATCACGACGCACCTTTACCCGCATCGGGCGCTCTTTTTCCGCGTAAAACTTGATTCCTTCGCTGTAGGTATAGCGTTGTGTACGTCCCGGATATCCGAGAATCATCGCATAACTGTTTTCCTGCGGGCCCTGAATATTGATCGGGAAAAAGTGCTTTGGTGCATAGGGCTTATTGTCCTTGCTGTATTTCGCGGGTTTGTTATTCGCGTCGGTATATATCCTGAAGAGGCTGATATCGCAGGTATGGCGTGGCCACATCCAGTTATCCGTTTCACCTCCGAATTTCCCGATATTTTCGGGTGGGGTTCCCACCAGACGGATATCTGTAAATACTTCATAATACATTGCGAGGTAACGGTTACCCGACCAAAAAGGTACCACTTCAATCACATACATATCCTTATCAGCGCCCATGGCTTCTTTAAGTTTTGATGTGGCGGCCTTATTCGCGGCGGCAATGGCCTTGGTCCTTGTCGCTTCATCCCCGTCAGCCGGAACGCTGTCAAGAATCATGGAAGTAACATCTTCCACCCTACTCAGGAGGCCGATGTTAAAGTTGGCCGGACGCTCCTCGCTTTGTGTTTTGGCCCAGAAACCATTTTTTAAAATATTGT
>CAZHSC010000026.1:24922-42366 GCA_964534995.1 uncultured Bifidobacterium sp. | reverse complement strand
GGCACCTAAAATCCTTACTCACCTAATATTTGACTAACTTAGTTGAAACACTTTCGAAGTCAGTAATTAAATTAACAAGATAAACCCCCTTCGCCACCGCATTCATCGGTATCTCTCCCGTCACATACCCTCCCGCTATCACCTCCACTTTTTTCTCGTACACCAGTCTGCCTTCCATATCAAACAACCGCAAACTACCTGTTCTTCCTTTGAGTTTGGAGGCGTTGACGTGAATCATATTCCATTCACTGTTGTACCATGCCTGAAAGAGCGGTGTATCGATTGCAGCCGGCTGCGGTAACCCAACACTCAGCGTATCACAAGGCGAACCCACCCAGGCACCGAGCTCGTAATCGGGATTGTTAGGCAGGCCAAAGTAAGTTTTTCCTGCACCAAGATTAAAACTGAAGGGCTGGAAATTACAAGCGGCACCTAAACTATCAGGGTAGTTGATAACACTGAGGTTGTTGTTGATGGTGGTGAATAATGAATCCGGATAAGGGATGCTGGCAATTTCATCTGCCGCTGTAATGTAAATTTTATTATCAGGTGCCAGTTTCATGTTTCCCATTCCTGATTCATAAGTTGGATAGACGTATATTATTTGTTTACTCGCTTGTATGTTTGGCGCATACAAATCATATTGGAACAACGTGTCATTTTCACCTGGTAAATTTGCAGGGGAAACACTCATAACATAGAGTTTGCTGTCATCTGGTGAGAAAGAAGCAGAAATATAATATGGATATGGTGCAATAGTACGAAACTGCTCGATATTTGTCGGGTTAGTAATCTGACCTGTGCACCTATCAAAGCTGTATATTTCGATAAGCCCACCCCAAGTAATTAAACAAAGTTGATTACCATTGTTGGAAAAGATAAGTTGACCTCCTCCATCATTATGCAAACTCCCAACACTAAACGATTGAATGAAGGTTATTCCAACATCCTTAACTAAGTACAAATAAAATAAGTTATTATTCACATAAGGAAAAGTCTGGTCAAAGGTCTTAAACAACACCCACCAGTCTCTTCCATTTCCGTGCTGAACAGCGGTTAGACCATCAAATGCAGGTACTTGTTGCAGAGCTATGTTTTTTTGGATCACCATTCCGGAATCATTGTTAGCTTTGTAGTTGATTAGTGTATAAAACAACCCTTTGTAACCATTAACTCCAATTGAAACTAAATAAACCAACGAATCATTTCCCGGGTGAGGTATCAGCAACATTTCATGGTACCAACCTTCTCCATTTATGCTATCACTATTGGGTACTTTTTCATTAAATTTATTAAAAGTTTTTGTGCGATCCATGAAATTGATCTTTTGACCGGTTCCTGAATATATGATTACTCCATTAGTATCAGATAAAGAAACCGAAGTACCTCTTCCTTTTAACATAGAAGTAAGTAATATCGGATTTGCAGGATTCGTCCAGTTGATACCTGCACTATCTCCAAATAACCAGTAATTGTTGTTAAATTGAGCATTGCCAGCATTGGAGGCTAAGCTGAGCAAAGAAATAATGATCGCGGAGACTGTTAAACTGATATTTCTCATCGTATCCTGATCAGTTTTTTTGTGGTCAGAACTTCACTACCTTGCAGGAAACGTATAAAGTAGCTTCCAGGTGATAATGATGTCACTTCTATACGATTTGCAGGTCCGGATTTCAGTATACAACGTTGTTGCATATCATATATTTCTATTTCTATTTCATCCGGAGTGCCATTCTCATACCTGAAATAAACAACATCCTTAACCGGCACCGGGTACAATTCAACTTTAAATTTTGCTTTTTCCGGTTTTCTTACCAGTGCTATTCTTGATCCGCCACCTAAAACATCGTCGTGTACTTCATAAAACAACATATTGCGTGTCATAAACCCTGCTTCTCCTGTAGTTAAAACATGCAGGTTCGCTATATCATAAAATTCGGTACTATCCTCGTCTGATAAAACAGAATCTGTATGCAACTTATTTAAGCCTATTCCAAAAGTAAACTTATAATACTCTTCTACTGCATTGGTATCTTCAATACTGTTTAAGATGATCAGAGCGGAAGTAATATCACCAGCTTCTGTAAACTGCCGCACACTGTCAAACTTCGCCAGATTACTTATGCTCATTTCATCAAAAAAGCTTTCGTAATATACATCTGACGAATCATCCATGTCTATTATCTCCGGATTATATTTTAGTATATCGTACAAGCCGTGTTTCGCATGGTAATTGAAATTGGTAGCATAAGTTTCATCATATCGTGCAGTATCGCGGACAATAAATCCATAGGCCTTGTTTCGCGCTATAGGGTCTGATATTTCCGGGCATTCTAATGGCACCTGCCCGGGTGATGGTGATACACCAGCCTCATCAAGTAATAATGTATTAATATTCCCATTAATATCTGGATTATACAATTGGTTATCGGAATTATTGAAATACCATGAAATCGGAAGATTGGTAAACGTATTCCCGACTACCCTGTCCGGTTGCAAACTCAATGGGTCATGAATAAACCTGTTATCGTCGGTACGGTAGATAGGAATATTGAAATCGGCAAAGCCTTGCACACCAATGTCGGCATTATTTATGAAAATTGCATTATCATAGTAATTCATTTCATTTTCTGAAAAACCTATTTGACCGTGATTCCCCATAAAATGAAAGCTTTTACCGAGATAATTCAGTTGATTCTTGCTAAAACATCCCAAGGTATTCATGTCTGAACGAATACCGGTCAGTAGCGTTGTATGGCTCGCGTAACTCTCTTCATTCAGGATTTCATTGTCAACCACTTTTGGGTATAAACAATTTTGTGTCCAGATACCTACCATGGGAGAGGATGGTACTGCATCTTCCTGAAAGAAAATTTCGTTATATTCAATAAGCGGGTCCACTATCGAAGAAACGAAAATACCAAGACGGGCTTGTGTACTGTTTTCTGCATTTCCGATACGGTTGTTAAAGATTTTCAGGTAAGGAACTTCAGCAAAACCGGGAAATCTGATGGGATTCCCTACCCATATAGCAGTGCCCTGAAAAGCAGTAGGATTGGAAGGTATATTGGGCATTGCTGTTTCAAAATAATTGTCGCCAATATGATAAAGTCCCTGAAAGTTCGATCCATAAGCACGCACACCAAGATTGAAGTTGTGAAAAGTATTTTCACGGGTAATGTACACTTTCTTATGTTTAGAATTAACTGTAAATACAGAATGCGAGGAAGGGCTTTCAGATGCGTCATTGAGTGTTCCAAACACATTATTAAACACCTTCAAGTTCCCTTCTCCAACCGAAACAATACCATTGACCGATGAAGTAAAAGCATTTCTCAAACCTGTACCCGCTGTCGTTGCTCCAATCAACACATTTCTATCTGCTCCATCATTGAACCCATCCGCGAAAACAGCACTTCCACCGAGTTGATTCGATGGCCAACTATCAAAATTCTCAATTTCACTGAACTCATTATTATAAACTTCAAAACCGGAGTTTATCGCCCGAATTCCATAAATTGAATTGTTAATTGAATTTCTGTGAGCCACGTCGGTTGAATCCCCTAACACAAATCGCTCTACATCGTCCAGGCGGATGGCGGCGAATTTATAGGAGGAGTTCCTGGGTGAGAGCATTTATCAAATTTAAGAAAAATCCTTGGATAGTTTGCAGAAGTTGGACTTTATAAAATTTTTCTCGGCTCCTGCTAGCCGGTAGGTAAACGCGCTGCGAGATCGCTGTGGTCGCGGCCGCAGTCTCCTTCACTATAGCTACGAAGACAGAGGGTCTCCTTCGCTAACGTGTGCGCCAAAGCTTACTCCGTCGCTAAGGCTTTGGCGTACAAAGTTAGCGACGGCGTAATCTACGAAGACCGAGGGTCGCGCACAAGCTCTTAAGAGAGGCGCAGTAAACTATATCCTACTAAATCATTTTAACATCTCCCCAAAAAAAGCAAGCAGCAAGCAGCAAGCAGCCAGCAGCAAGCGGCCGGCAGCAAAAGGATACTGTTACAATCAATGAAACACTTACCCCTCTAAAATAATATTCAAAAGAGGTGTATTTTGCTGCTTTGTTGTTAATTTTACTTTATGATTCGCTACAACCCCAAAGATTGGTTTCTCATCATTTTTAAATTTCACAAGGCGGATACCTTCCGGAAATTGTTACCGATGATTGTCGCGCTTTCATTGTATGCCTTTCTGATTACATGGCTGGAATCAGAAGTGTGGAAACTGAGCGAAAAAAGTCATGTGAAGAATCTTTCATTGATTCATACTTCATTGGGCATGGTGATTTCGTTGCTGTTGGTGTTTCGGACCAATACAGCCTATGAGCGGTGGTGGGAGGGAAGGAAGGTTTGGGGTGGACTCGTGAATTCGAGTCGAAATCTCGCATTAAAAATTCGGGCGCTGGTACCGCAAGAGGTAGGTTACTACAGTGTAATGATCCCCAATTTCGCATTTGCCTTGAAGAATCATTTGCGAAGAGTACACCTTGCGGAAGAACTCGAACCTGTAGAAGGTTTTGCCGTTGCTGAAACCGGGGATATCCATCTCCCCAATAAAATTGTGAGCCAGATTATGCAGTACACGCTTGCACTCGAAAAATCGGGAAAGTTAAAGTCAGAACATCTTTTATTCCTCCAGCCGGAACTAACCAACTTTACGGAAACGACGGGTGCCTGCGAAAGGATACGCAATACTCCGATTCCATATTCATATTCCGTATTCCTCAAGAAATTCATGTTTCTCTATGTGATGACCCTGCCTTTCGGCTTTGTGTTTTCTCTGGGCTATTTTACGGTTCCCGTGGTTGCCATTATTTTTTATGTATTGGCCAGCCTGGAACTTATCGCTGAAGAAATCGAAGATCCATTTGGCTCTGATTCCAATGACCTTCCCACCGATGAAATCGCAAACGGTATCCGTATGTCAGTGCAGGAAATTTTAAGTTTTAAAAAGTAATTATACCTTTTTAAACTATTTTTTATTTCTCTTTATATTTTCTATCTTGACAAATTCATTACATGTCTGGCAGTTAAATGAGCGATTCAGGTTTTATCAGGTGAAATCATCAACTGCCGGCCCCACAGGATTATCCCCATATCGTTTAAACAAAATGGTTCATGGTTATGGAATTTTGTACGATAGGGTAACGGTATATCAGGTAAATAGGTTTATTTACTTCCTGGTAAAGTATTGCCTAAGATATTCCCCTGGTACCCCTTTTTAATGGGCCGGAGAATTGAAATCATTTTAAAACAGGGCGGTACTGGTCAAATAAAAAGAAATGACAGTAATAAAATATCTTAACGGTCTTCCTCAACTACCTCTTCTATTAAAAAAATTTCCTCATTGTCCTTTTTCATGAGGTAATGCTCACGCGCGTATTTTTCGAGATGGTCCGGATCAGACATAAGCTCTTGCATGTCCTTTTTGTTTTTCTCGATTTCAGTGAGGTAATATTGTTTGTCAACCTCCAGCTTCTCTAGTTGCTTACGGTAGTTGTATTGTGAAAAAAGATCGTTCCGGTCAAAAAAGCTTACCCAAATTACAAAAGCGATGATGGTAAGAACATATTTGTTTTTCGCCCATGAAGGTATGGTGGCCGGCATACGGATTTTCATATGGTAAATATACACTATAGAAAAGCTCTTCCCGGTTGTTCTTGATTTTTTTTTAACGGATTGGTGTGAATTTGATTCCGCTGTTAAACAAAGTCGTAGTTTTATACGTTTGTGTTAACATTGTTAGGGATAACATACTGGTCTATATGTTACTGATTGTTCAATCGGAATTACTTAAAATAGCTTATAAACCAAGGAGTTATATTGGATTCGTGGCCATTGCCGTAATTGTGGGTCTCATCCACCTTGCCATGTATCTGGATGGATTGAATTATATCAGTTTCATTACAACGCCGGTTCAAACCAATTTCTTTTTGGAAGGAAGCATTTTAAACGGAAACCTGGTTTGTTTTATTATTTTGCAAACTTTGATCATTCAGATTCCCCTCCTGGTTGCGCTGGTTACCGGTGATCTTGTTTCGGGGGAAGCGGCAATGGGTACTGTCCGGTTATTGGTAAGCCGCCCGGTAAGCCGCGTACAATTATTGCTTTCCAAATTCATAGCCGGCAATCTTTACGTGTTCCTGTTACTAGCATGGCTGGGTATCCTGGCACTGGGTCTGGGTTTGTTTCTTTTCGGTCCCGGCGACCTCATTGTGATAAAGAGCGAGGAGTTAACTATTCTTCAGGGGGATGATACCTTATGGCGTTTTTTATCTGCTTTGGGAATTGCCTTTGTCAGTTTAATGGTAGTATCGGCTTTTTCATTGTTATTATCATGCATGTCCGAAAACTCTATCGGCCCGATTATTACTACCATGGCTGTAATTATACTTTTTACCATTATAGGAACCATGGATATCCCCTTGTTTGAAAAAATAAAGCCATTTCTGTTTACTACCCATATGGTGATCTGGAGGAATATGTTTGATCAGACATTGGATTATTATCAAATATGTACTTCGATTTCTGTTTTGGTATTTCACATTATACTGTTTCTGTCTTTGTCGTGTATTGTTTTTAACAAAAAAGATGTACTGAGCTGATGGAAAAGCGTCTGATGGTTTTAGTATTTCTTTTGGTAAAGAGTACTATACTTATGTCACAAAGTTCTCCGGATGCATTGTTTCTGTTAAGAGCAGTGAACAAAAAATTTTCGATGGTGCGGGATTATCAGGCCGATGCCCTTATTGATGCGAGAATTTCTTTTTTAAAAATCCTTCCTCAGAAGGCAAGGGTATACTATAAATCGCCGGATAAATTCAGGGTGAAGTCGAAAGGAATCGCGATACTTCCAAAGCAGAATTTTGATCAGTTGTTCAGACTGATTTCTGACGAAAGTACATTCATGGCATTTTTGACCGGCCGGGAAGCAATGAACGGTAAAAGTATCAGTGTTGTGAATATTGTCCCTCTGAGCGACACTTCTGATCTCGTTCTTGCAAAAATCTGGATTGATTCTTCAGAGGATCTTATTGTTAAGTCACAGCTTACAACCAGGTCAAATGGTACCGTGCTGGTTGATTATATTCATGGGGAATATGCAGACTATGCACTTCCGGATAAGATCATTTTTACCATTGATGTGAAGCGGTTTAAAATTCCGAAAGCGATAGCCGCCGATATCAATTCAAAAGCATCAGCAGAGAAAAACCCGAAACCTGAAAAAACAGGAAAAATTGTTATTAGTTTTTCCAATTACATTTTTAATAAGGGTGTTCCGGATTCTTTTTTTGCAAAGTAAATAAGATTAAAAAAGAAAGATCTCCCTTTTGGAGGAGACCTTTCAAACCTAACCTACAAACTAAACGCTATTTCTTATGGCTGTACAGCTTCAAAGACATCACTCTTTTTAATGGTGCTGGCTACCGGGTTGTTAGAGCTGTTGAGTTGAATTTTATAGGAGTAATCATTTCCTCTTTTCCATACCATCACTACATCAGTGGCAAGTGTTTTTTCCACTCCGTTTTCAACTTTGGTAACCGTCCATTTTCCAATCTGGTATATCATTTTTGCATTGCCGCCCAATTCAGTGATCTCCGATTTGATGCTTTTTGCGCCTGACATTCCGTACCAGTATTCGGCAATGGCTTTACGACCCTGAATCTTTTGTCCGCCGGGAACGATGATAGTAGCATCATCAGCGTAGAGGTCAATGATTGTCGCCATATCTTTGGATGACATTGCTTTTTCAATAACATGATTCAGTTGTTCGATTTCTGAACGGGTTTCGGCCGGTACTTCTCCGCTGCCCTGGGCGCTTGCCGTATTTGCAGCGTTCATTAAACCCATTATTACCAGTAAGGTTGCGAATGAGCGACGCATCAAAGAATAGGTTGTTTTCATGATTATTTTTTTTAATTGTTAAATGTTCTGTTTGATGTGTGACTGTTTCAATGTCTGTTTTGTTACAGCACTTTTATTTTTTTTTGATGAAGCAAAGATGCACTCATATTTAATAATTGCAATTCGTTTTCTTACGGAACGTCAAATATGCGCGCTGAACTGTGTTCTGATAGAACTGTAGTGATGGGAAAATTATTGCGATGTATGATTTAAATTTTGCATTAACATTAATTTAACCTGTGAGGTGTTAGCTCGAGAAAGTGTCCCCGGGTTTTGTATTAAAGTTTTCTGGTATTTATTATCGACAGAATTGGATTTTTGTACGACATACATGAGGAAAAAGTCCATGAACAAATATTCATGTAATAAGTAGGGAGCAATTCGGACCGGTAAAATGTGCAGTGATTGTCGCGGTAATAATAGTTGTATTTATTCCTGCGGGGATGGGATGAACTCGGATAAAAAACAAAAGCCGGTCTTCAGACCGGCTTTTGTTTAAAGGGCGTTAATTTTATTTATTTTTTTCTTTCGCGTCAATGATAATACCTTTATCATCGATTTTGATTTTCACGTCCTTATTGTCCCAGTTGATGGTGTCGCTGTCCATATTAATGTTTACATCTTCTCCATTTACCCTGACATGAACATCCTCGTCATCAGATTTTGAAGAGTTGTTTTCCAGGTTGCAATTGATGCACTCCAGGCCCCGTTGCGTCATGGTCCAGGTATGTCCAACCATATCATTGTCCCAGGTATTTGTAGTATTTTTAATATCATAAATGATATCTTCTGTATTCTCTCCTAAGAATACACTTTTACCCACCGGTACTTTGAGGATCAACTGAATTTTCTGGGCACGGAAGCGAACATCTTTTGGAAGAATGTAGTCCCTCGACAATTTGACAACATCATCCATTTGTTGAATTTCATAACTGACCCCAAATGCATTTTCTTCCGCTTCTTTTCTGTTAGGTCCCCTTGCTGTTGTTATTTTTACCAATTCAAATTGATCGCCATCAGCCCGCTGCACATCCAATTGAACTTCCTCAATGCGAACGGTATCCTGACTGTTGTTAATAGACCAACCATCTGTCATTACGGTCCAGTCTCCCGTATTAAACCTGTCATCTTTATGATCATACGGATTCAGGATAGCCAGATGCAGCGTATCACTTGCGGGTTGTGCAATAGGTATTTGCACACGGTTGCTGTCGCTCACCCTGAACTCACGCGCAATTTGTATTCCTAAGAAGGTAGCGATAAGAATACCGGCTCCCCACAGTATGGCGGAAGTATAGTTAAAGAGTTTGGATTCGCTCTTGATTTTAAAGATAGAGCGGACAATACGATACAGCAAAACCATGGCAGGTATACCTACTACAAGTCCCAGCGCAAGTGTCATGGTGTTTAACTGCCATGGTTCGAGGAAAGAATGCGTGAGGAAAATGGGCAGGGAAGCATCGCCAATAAAGCCGGTCATCCCGAGTAAAACCATAAACAAGGCGAATAAAATCGCAATAAGTACGATTGCCATAATTACACCTATAAAGCCAACGAAGAACTTAATGGCAGCTATCAGGATAGCTCCGATGGCTTCAAAAAAATTTGCGATGGCACTGCGGCCACGTGTTCTAACGCCCGGCTTTCCTGAAATACGGTTTTTAATTTCTTCAACTTCTTCTTCAATTGTTTTTTTGATGTTGTCAATATTTACCGGCTGACCTTTCATTTCCAGTTTTTCAGAAGTTGTTTTTGCCTTTGGAATAATGATCAGCAGCAAGAGATATAATAGAAACCCTGATCCCCATACAAAGAAAGCAATGGCAAAGATCAAACGCAGCCATATAGGATCCATGCCAATATAGTGGCTTAACCCGCTGCAGACACCTCCCACAACTTTATCATCAGGGTCTCTGTATAAGCGCCGGTAACCCCGTTGTTCTGTACCGGTCCAAGAAGCACCCTGGCTGGAGTTACTCTTTTCTTCATCGGCACCGGCTACCTGTTCCGGTTTGCCCATTGTGTTGACCATAAAATCAACATCCGCGGAAGTAACCACCTGACGGCTGGTTCCGATTCTTTCGCTGAACATTTCAGCAATTCGCGATTCAATATCCTGTATGATTTCATCCCGGCCATCGGAGGTTGTGAAATACCCACGTATGGCTTCGAGGTATTTTCGAAGCTGGTCGTATGCTTGTTCTTCAATATGGAAGACCATGCCTCCAATATTTACGGTTACAGTCTTATTCATGATTAGGGTTGTTTAAAGTAGTTTGATGTACGGCATCTACAAGTTCCTTCCAGGTGTTTTGGAGTTCCGATGTAAATTGTTCGCCGATGGGGGTTAGTTTGTAATATTTGCGGGGCGGCCCGGAAGTAGATTCTTTCCAGGTATAGGCGAGCAGCCCCTGGTTTTTCAGTCGCGTGAGGAGAGGGTAGAGCGTACCTTCCACTACCATAAGTTTTGCTTCTTTCATCCTGGCAATAATATCGGAGGGATAAACTTCGCCTCTTGCAATTATGCTGAGTATGCAAAACTCTAATACCCCTTTTCGCATCTGGGCCTGGGTGTTTTCGAGATTGCTCATTTTTGATTTGTTTTTTGTTGCAGATGTTGTGATCATCAACACCTGCGGTTTACTGTTGGTAATACAAACATACTGATTAACTAAGGTACTATGCAATACAAAGTACCTTTTAATTCATTATATTATTGATATTCAATTAAAAATAATTTTTTGTAGGCTCCTTTGAAGCCTGAAATTTAAAAATTGAATATTGAATAAATGCAGGAGAAGGGGCATATTTATAAATGGAGGCAAGAAAAAGTCTCCATGTAAAGTGCTGGGTTAATGGCGTATAACACCCGCGAGGTCTTAGACCCCGCGGGTGTGTTGTAATTTATTGTAAATAAGAATAATATAATGAAATTAGTTCTTTTTTCATTCCGTGCAACCCATTTTTTTCTGCCTGTTTTCTCTTGCTTTCATTTCATCCTGCAACCCATGCTCATTTTATTTTTACTCAACTTGATCTTAGATGCCAATAATGCAGTTTATCAATCAGAAAGTTACTTTAAAACCGACCCGGTTTGCCGGATTCATGCAGTTGTTTACCTTTGTTTAACAAGCTGTTTATGCCATCAACGGTTTTTCATTTCAAGCGTTTTACCATCCATCAAGACCGCTGTGCAATGAAAGTTGGCACAGATGGGGTCTTGCTGGGAGCATGGGTGGGGGTTCCTGTAGATAAAAAAGTACTGGACATCGGTACAGGTACCGGTCTTATTGCCCTGATGGTGGCACAACGTTCTACCGCTTTTATTGATGCCATTGATATAGACTTATCAGCCTGCCAACAAGCTACCGAAAATGTGAAGTTGTCCCCGTGGGCTGATCGCATCCGTATTGTACATTCGGCATTGCGCGATTATAAACCCGGTTACCGCTATGACCTTATCGTCAGCAACCCCCCTTATTTTATTGACAGCTATGCAGCAACGGATGAAGCACGTAATCTCGCCCGCTCTGCTTCTGCCTCCCTTACCTATGAAGAACTGTTAAATGGTGTGGTGCGCCTTTTGAATAATACCGGAAGGTTTTGTGTCATTCTGCCGTATAAAGAAGGGCTGATTTTCAGAGAAAAAGCGGAACAAAGTGGTTTGTTTTGCAATAAACTTGTGAATGTGAAAACCGGATTGGATAAACCCTATAAACGGGTGTTGATGGAGTTCAGCAGACGTGAAGAGGAATTGGAAGAAAAGGAACTGGTGATCCATTATGATAACAGGCAATTTACCGAGGAATATAAAAAATTAACCGGCGATTATTACCCTGCTTTTTAATCGGTAAGCTATCGTTCAATCTCCGTAAATTGTATTCCCATTTTCTTCAATTCTTTCAGGACAGGCATGAAAATTTCTTCATGAACAGGAAGTTGTACCCCTTTCATTTTAATGTTGCCATCCAATATTTCTAAGGCCACTATTCCAAGAGGGAGTCCTACAGTTTTTGCCATCGCTGTTTGGGTGGTATCCTCTCCTTTAACTACCAGCGTGGATGTCAGCTTCTTTTCCAGTCCATCAAGGCTGTAATCAAACTGGTGCTGCATAACAATCATGTCCTTGTCACCGGGACGAAGTACCCATTTTTGCTCGAGTAAATGTTGTAATATCCGGGCCGGGCTCGCGTCTTTAATCCCGATATTTTTTTCTTCCAGGATTCCTGTTGACCGGATTCGTTCCATGGCAGGTCCATCAGGATCAATTTTACAGTAGTTAGCAATTTTCTCTTCAAGGTCAGCGCCCATCAGAGAGGGAGGTATAAACGCTTCGATAAATTCACGGTAACTCAACTGTTCGCTGTTTTCTACCTTGAAACTGTCATCGGTAATGCCCAGGCTTACAAATACCTGCCAGGCACTGCAAAAACCTTCATGGCGAAGTGTCCCCCTGATCAGGGTTGGAATGTTATCAATGCCATAATGATGCCGGTAGGATAATGAATCACGGTTGGCATATCCGTCAAATTTCCCCAGCCCTTCTACCGGTATTTTTACAGATTCGCTGAAGAGCCTGTGATAAGGTATATAATGGTATTTACCGTTCTGAATGTATTTCGCGGTTCCCTGCCCGGCTAAAATGACGTTGCGTGGATTCCATGTGAACTTGTAACCCCATGGATTGTCAATAGATTCTGGCGCTATCAGTCCTCCGGTATATGACCGGAATGCATGGATAGCTGCCCCTTTATTTTTAAGTCTTATGATGATCTCCATGGCCGACATGTGGTCAATACCCGGATCCAGACCACATTCGTTCAGAAACAAAATACCTTGCCGGACGGCTTCTTCATGCATGGCGGAAATTTCTTTTGAAACATAACTGGCAGTTACCAGGTTTTTGCCGAATTTTAAACATTCAGTAGCTGCCAGAAAATGTAAAGAGGGTGGTAATAAAGAAATAACAAGATCCGCTTTGCGGATCTCCTCCGCCCGCTGCGTTTCATCTTCAATGTCAAATTGCAGGGCAATACCACGTGCGTGACCCTTGATCTTTTCTTCTGCCGCCTGTAATTCCCGGTCTCCGATTTTCAGGACAAATTCTTTGTTTTCAGCATTCTTTAGCAGATACGATATCAGTGAACCTGAGGATTTACCGGCGCCAAGCAGCAGGATGTTTTTCATAGTAATTGAATGCGGTAAATGTACAAAAGTTAGGAGGAGAGTAATTCTATTTATACCTTTGTGTTGAAATATATAACAAAGGAACTTATTATGAAAAGTTTATCCCTCACACTGGCAATGCTCATGATTTCTTTCATCTCCTTTGCCCAGTTGTCTAATGCTATATTATTTACTGAAAATGGTGAACGCTTTACGGCGATCCTCAATGGTGTGAGGCAAAATGACAAACCCGAAACAAATGTTAAAATCACCGGTTTAAATGCGGAGTTTTATAAGCTAAAGGTGATTTTTGAAAGCACCTCGCTGGGAGAGAAAAATTTTAACCTGAGTCTTGAATTGGGCAAGGAGAATACTTTTGTTATTAGAAAAAATAACAAAGGAGAGTTTGTGCTTAGATTTATGGGCTCCGTTCCACTGGCAGAAGCTCCACGCAGTACCCCGGCCCAGTCGGTGGTGGTATACCATGCCCATCCTTCCCCCGCACCTGTGGAAGAAGTGGCAACTTCTCATACTGTAACCACTACCACCACCACCCAGGGTAGTTCATCAGCAAATCCTGAGTCTGTGAATGTTAATATGGGTATGAACGTAGATGGTATGGGCGGAAATATAAGCATCAATGTGTCGGGTATGGAGTCTGCTCCACAGCAAAGCAGCAGTACGGTGATTACACAAACTCAAACCACAACCACTACCACCACCACTTCTGGCAGCACAGTGAACGCTGTACCCCCGCCGCCTTCCCCCAATGTGGTGTATTTACCAGGTTACAACGGTCCGGTAGGATGTCCGGTTCCCATGAGTCCTCAGGATTTCGAAGATCTGAAAGGATCGGTAGCTTCCAAATCTTTTGAAGAAACAAAGTTTACCATCGCAAAACAGGTGTTGCAAGACCGCTGCATGCTGGTTTCCCAGGTGAAACAAATGATGCTGAGCTTTACCTTTGAACAAACCCGTCTTGATTTTGCGAAGTTTGCCTACGACCGGACCTATGATATTGGAAATTATTTTAAGGTTAATGATGCATTTACCTTTGAAAGTTCGATTGAAGAACTGAACGATTATATCGGGTCCAGACGATAACCGTCTTTATTTCCACATCTAAATCAACTGGGGCCCGGTAAGCCACACAGCCATGACTTATATCTGATTTCATTTTGTTTCTTTACAGCATTTTGATATTATCTTTGGAAGTATGAATTACAAAATGATCCGCACCGGGGCGTTATTTGCCTGCCTGACTGTCATTCTTGGTGCTTTCGGTGCGCATAAGCTGAAAGAATTGATTGATGAAAAGTCATTACTGAATTGGGAAACCGCCTGCCGTTATCAAATGTATCATGCCTTTGCTATCTTACTTACAGGGATGCTCTTTACAGAAAGCAATGCCAAATTTCTCCAGTGGGCATACAGGTTTTTCCTGGCAGGTATCTTCCTGTTTAGTGTTTCAATTTATGTATTGTCTGTGCGCAATTTGTTGGATTATAATATATTGTGGATGGGCCCCATCACCCCAATCGGTGGACTTTGCCTGATTATTGCCTGGCTCCTCCTTGCACGGGGTATTGTTCCTAAAAAATAAAAAATATATACCTGCAATATTTTTTTAAATAGTACTTTCGGTGTCTATGAAAATGTCATTTATCTGCATGTTGCTGCTGTTTCCCATAGGTTTCATATCATGTAAATCAGGAAAGGATACCGGCAATGGTACCAATTCATCCCAAACGAACCAAACAAGCGATACTGCGGTAAAAACAGGTCAAATCGGAAATGTAACAGAGATGGTAAAAACAGAAAGCTGGTCACGTGAACAGGCAAACGCAGGTCCGGATTCATTCAGGCTGGTGGTCACTTTTATCAGTATCGGTGCAGGTACCGATCCCGATGGTAAAGCTTTTTTAGACAATTATATACTGGATTTTAAAAAGAGATCCGGAAAAAACATTTCATATATTATGATACCCTGGGGAAGAGAGGGGGAAGTGGATTGCTGTTTTACACTTTCAGAGTTAAGTATCTCAGAACAAACAGATTTCATTGAACAGTTACGTCGTGTCATGACAGGTCGTGAACTTATTCAGATTAATGAAAATTTTAAAAACCGTTTCAAACCCTGACAGGTATCACCACTTTTTTATTGCATGACCACATTAATTTAATGTAAATTTGCGCCAGCTAAAAACACTATGAACGAATTTGGATTAAAGAACCCCAATGCATCTGTAGCAGATCTGGGACTTAAAAATGTCGGAACCGCATATTGGAACCTTTCTCCTGCCGAATTAGTGGAAGAAACCCTGGTTCAGGGCATGGGAGAACTAACGGATACCGGGGCTCTTGCCATTGACACCGGGGAATTCACCGGTCGTTCACCCAAAGATAAATTTACAGTTTGCGATGCAGAAACCGAAAAAACAGTTTGGTGGGGCGACATAAATATAAAGTTTGATGCAGCTAAATTTGATCAGATGCTTACCCGTATCTCAGCATATTTTACCGGACGCGAGGTGTATGTACGTGATGCCTACGCATGTGCCGATCAGCGGTATCGGATTAATGTCCGGGTCGTAACGGAATATCCATGGCAAAACCTTTTCGTAAATAATCTTTTTTTACGTCCCAATCGTGATGAAATTGAAAGCATACAGCCCGATTGGGTAATTATCAATGCACCGGGTTTTCTGGCCGAACCTGAAATTGATGGTACACGCCAGCATAATTTTGCAATGATCAATTTTACCCGGAAGATGATTCTGATCGGCGGTACCGGGTATACAGGTGAGATAAAGAAGGGTATTTTTACAGTGTTAAATTACGTGCTCCCGCAACACAAAGGGGTGTTGAGTATGCATTGTTCAGCCAACATTGGTGAAAAAGGGGATACCGCGCTGTTCTTTGGCCTCTCCGGAACCGGGAAAACAACTTTGAGCGCTGACCCACACCGTGAACTGATAGGTGATGATGAACATGGCTGGAGTGATGATTCCGTATTTAATTTTGAAGGTGGGTGTTATGCAAAATGCGTGAACCTCTCTGCCGAAAAAGAACCTCAGATTTTTAATGCCATCCGTTTTGGATCTCTTCTCGAGAATACGGAGTTCTATCCGGGTACTACCACTACCGACTATGATAATATTTCAAAAACGGAGAATACCCGCGTAGCATATCCCATTCACTTTATTGATAATGCGGTAGAGCCCTCCGTCGCCAAACCTCCCAAAAATATTTTCTTCCTTACCTGTGATGCTTTTGGTATTTTACCCCCTATTAGCCGTCTTACCAATGCACAGGCGATGTACCATTTTATTTCTGGTTATACGGCAAAAGTTGCCGGTACCGAAATGGGTATAACCGAACCCACCACTACTTTCTCTGCTTGCTTCGGAAAAGCATTTCTTCCCTTGCACCCGGCAAAATATGCTGAATTGTTGGGTAAAAAATTAAAAGATAATCCGGATATTAAAGTATGGCTCGTGAATACCGGATGGAGTGGAGGCGCTTTTGGAGTCGGTTCCCGGATGAAATTAAGTTATACAAGGGCCATGATTACCGCTGCCCTGAATGGAGAATTTGACAAAGTGAAATTTGAGGAATTACCTGTTTTTCGCCTGCAAATGCCGGTTAAGTGTACCGGCGTTCCCGATGAAATAATGAATCCTCGTAATACATGGAGTGATAAGGCAGCCTATGACCAGACTGCCGTAGATCTGGCAGTTAAGTTTGTCAAAAATTTTGCCCAGTATGCTGATGGTGCTTCCGCCGAAATTCTTTCCGCAGCACCTTCAGTTCCTGAAATCGCCTGATGCTATCAGTTGAAATTTATCAAAGAGGGGGCCACAGAAGGTCCCCTTTTTATTTGTCCGTACGGAACAATTTGTTTGGCCTTTATCAGCGTTGATACTGTATTTTTGGGGAATGAACCTCTTCTATGCTCCGGAAATTTATGGATCGCTGGTTTTATTACCCGAGGAGGAAGCTCATCACCTGCAACATGTTCTCCGTTTGCAACTGGGCCAGGAGGTGGAGCTCACCGATGGAAAAGGTATGCTTGCACGATGCACCATATCTTCTCTTACAAAAAAAGAAGTCCGGCTTGCAGTTGTTCAAAGCAAGCGCATACAGCCTCCGTCCCGAAGCTTGCATATCGCTATTGCACCTACTAAAAACATGGACAGGTTTGAATGGTTTGTTGAAAAAGCTACAGAAATTGGCGTTTGGAAAATAAGTCCTGTTGTATGTAAACACTCAGAGCGTAAAGTGATCAATATGGAGCGCATCCGGAAACTGGTAGTGGCAGCCGCAAAGCAGTCCCGGAATTTCTGGTTTCCTGAAATAAGAGAT
>CAZHSC010000026.1:0-24912 GCA_964534995.1 uncultured Bifidobacterium sp. | reverse complement strand
TTAAAGGAATAGATTATTGGAAAACCGTATATCGCTTTTTGTGACCCCGGGGATAAATATACACTCTCTTCTCTGATCCAGGATATCCAGGCTTCAGTGCTTGTAGGACCTGAAGGGGATTTTACCGGTGAGGAAGTGAAGCTGGCATTACAGATGGGCTTTCTGCCCCTTTCTTTGGGTGAAAACCGGCTCCGGACAGAAACCGCAGGCCTGGTGGCGGTGGCTGCATTTAACATGAAGTGAAGCTGCCTAATTATCAGCCATGAACAGACAGATAAAGGGCTATTGTAAATTTAATGAAGCAGGAATGTTATGCCGGACTTCACTTTAATTGAGTATGTATTGTCTTATGGGTATATGGTTTCCTTAGCCGTCTGTTATACTTTATGATTCCAAAATGATGGATACCTTCGGATACCAGTGGAAACATGTTTCCTTCCTCTTGACATTGGTTCGGAATTTTAGGTACTGATAATTATTTTGTGTCTTTCAATTATAGCGTATCATTCATTGTAAAAACCTGTAAGTTTGTTATGGAATTATGTCAGGAATCGGGATGCTATTGATGTTGCTCGCTGGAGTAGGGCTCTTTGTCTTCGCGCTGAAATTGATTGAGGATGCAGTGAAAAGCCTTGCCGGCCGCTCATTTAAGATACTCCTGCAACGACTTACCAGAAATAAGTTGCTGGCCGTACTGGGCAGCGCTGTGCTGGCCGCATTGCTGCAAGGCAGTTCCGTACTGATGGTAATGGTGCTTGCATTGCTGGGTGCCGGCGTTTTGTCGATGAGTGGAGCACTGGCCTTTATTCTTGGAGCAAATATTGGTACTACGCTCGACAGCTGGGTCGTTGCGGTACTCGGTTTTAAAGTAAACATAGAATCCTTTTCCTTTCCGGCAATCATATTGGCAGCGGTATTACAGATGTTTCCTTCAAGGGAAAAGTTTACTCATTATTCCCGTTTGCTGATGGGATTTGGTTTGCTGTTCCTGAGTGTATCGGTGATGAAGCAATCCGTGTTGGATCAGCTGAACACGTTTAATTTTGATACGTGGAAGGGAGTGGCATTATGGAAATTTGTGCTGGCAGGATTGTTAATTACTGTTTTGATTCAGTCAAGTCTTGCAACCATGACACTTGCGCTAAGCGCACTGTATAGCCATGCATTGGATTTTAATGCTGCGGCTGCTGTCGTCATCGGCTCGGAAGTAGGTACCACTATTAAAATATTTTTTGGAGCGATGGACGGTATGGCTGCAAAAAAACGCCTGGCTCTGGGTAATTTCATTATTAATGTGGTGAGCGCCCTTCTTGCATATATATTACTTTTTCAGCTTACTTACCTGATTACGGAGGTATTCAATATGAAGGATCCGCTTTCAGGACTGGTTGCATTTCAAAGTATCATAAATATTATTTCTATTATTATTTTCCTGCCGCTCATTAATTATTTTGCCCGTTTTCTGGAGAGAAGATACAGGGATGACTTTGTAAGCCTGACATCATTTATTACCAAAGAGGATATGGTTGATCCCGGTACGGCACTCGACTTGTTTTCGCGGGAAACAGATTATTTTGTTCATGTTGCCATGGTATTCAATCTTGATCTGCTTGGATTAAAGTCGGTGAGTAATGGATTCAGTTCCGTATGGCGTTCATTGGATGATAAAAGAGGAATATTTCTGAAATCCCACTCCGAACAGTATGAGTTTCTGAAAAGCCTGCAGGGTGAACTGCAGATGATTTATCTTTCTCTTCGTAGTAAGGGTTTGTCAGCACAACAGATAGAACGTCTCGAACAAATGATCTCCTCCGTCAGAAGCGCTATGCATGCGGCAAAAAGTGCGAAAGATGTAAGTTCTAACATTCATAATTTGAGCAGGTCTTCAAATGATGCAAAATTTGATATTTATAATGAAGTAAGGGATAATGTACAGCGAATTTATATTCGCCTGGAAGAAATGAGCAGGAAGGATGCGGAAGTGAACTTCGATACGCTCAAAGTTGTTTTTGACCGTATCCTTGATTCGTATGATCAGCTGCTGGAGAAGATTTATCAGCATGCCATGAAAGGTTGGATAGGGAGCAATGATTTTACCTTAACGATGAATTGTAACCGTGAAATTTTTACATCTAACAAGGCCATGCTCTTTGCCGTGAAAGACCTGCTGCTCAGTACTGCAGAAGCAAACCGTTTTAACGAGTTGCAGGTGTATAAAACCTGACGAATAACATACATTTTGTACTAAAATTTACCTGCTACATTTTATATCTTTGCTATTACTATGAGAAAAGTCGCATTATTACTTTCGCTTATTTTGCTGTCATCGTTCCGTCCGGCAGGGTATAGTGTCAAAATTGCCGTGTTGAAATATAGTGGCGGGGGAGATTGGTATGCCAATCTGGATACCTCTTTGAAGAATTTGATCGAATTCTGTAACAGGAATTTAAACACGAGCCTGGTGCCCGAACAGGATATTGTGGAAGTAGGAAGTCCTGATTTGTTCAATTATCCCTTTGTACATATGACCGGCCATGGAAATGTGGTTTTTAATCCTAAAGAAGTCCAAAACCTGAGAAATTACCTCATCGGAGGAGGATTTTTACATATTTCGGATAATTACGGTATGGATAAATTTATTCGTCCGCAAATGAAAAATGTTTTCCCTGAACTGGATTTTGTTGAATTGCCTCCTAATCATCCGGTGTTTCATCAAAAATACGATTTCCCGGGTGGATTACCCAAGATTCATGAACATGATAGGGGAGCCCCCCAGGCATTTGCTTTGTTTTACGACGGAAGAATGATTTGTTTTTATGATTTTGAATGCGATCTTGGAGATGGATGGGAAGACGCCGAAGTGCATAAAGATTCCCCCGAAGCGAGGCAGAAAGCCCTGAAGATGGGTGCCAACATTATCCAATATGTATTCAATAACTGATATCACCTTTAATTGAATTGAAACCCCTTCGTTTCATAGCCTCCCTGGTCTTTTTACTGCTCACAGTGCAGGTGATAGTTCCTGCTCATGTATGGCATCAGTTATGTGATCATGAAGATACCCACACCTGTCATTTGCCTCAAAACGGTACCTCGGTTGGGATTCAGCATACCCATTGCATAGCCCTGGATCTGACCTTGCCTTTGCTGGATTACCATCCTCCCGTCTTTCCCGTTTTACAGGTAAAATATGTTTTTATCTGTAGTGTATTTCTTCCTTTATTCACCTTTTTAATCGCAAAACCCTGCTTCATTATCAGGGGGCCGCCCGCTGCTTTTTAATAATTTCCGGAAAGGGTGGATACAGGATTCCCCTTACATTTTTTAATTGTTCCTCTTGAACCGTTAAGCTTTCACGCCCGGTTTCTTACCATTAACAATTATATTATGCGTGGAATAATATTATTCCTATTATGGATAGTTTCCTTTCCTGGGCATGCGCAAACAGATTGTGTTCTGCAGCTATCGGGAGTGGTAAAGGATGCCGTAACAAAGGAGCCTTTGCCATTGGCAAAAGTCGGATTATTACAACAAGACCGCTGGCAGATAAGTGATATGGAGGGCCGCTTTGTTTTTGACAGCCTGTGCCGCGGTGAATACACAATGAAGGTTTCCTATGTAGGTTATGATTCAGTGCTTCAATCTCTCATTATCGATAACAATACGGAAAGACGGATTTACTTGTCATTAAAAGTAAAGCAGTTAAGGCAAACCGAAATTGTAGCCGAACGGATTAAAGAAAAAAGTACCATTGAAACAGATACCATTTCTGAAAAGGAGATGCAGAATTCACGGGGAAAGGATTTGACATCCTACCTTAAACAGGTAAGCGGTGTTACCGGTATTCAGACAGGACCTTCTATTATGAAGCCTGTTATTCATGGTATGCATAGCCAGCGTGTAATGATCATGAACGCGGGCATACGACAGGAAGGTCAGCAATGGGGCAGTGAACATGCACCTGAAATCGATCCCTTTGTTGCCAACAGGCTAACCGTGATTAAAGGAACATCTTCCATCCGTTATGGTGCCGATGCCATCGGTGGAGTGATTTTAGTGGAGCCCCGTCAGTTACCGCATGAACCCGGTATTCAGGCGGAACTCAACCTGGTTGCAATGAGCAACGGCAGGCAAGGTGTCGCATCCGGTTTACTGGAACAACACCTGGGTAAATTCTTCGACCTGTGCTGGCGTTTACAAGGTACAGCTAAGAAAGCCGGTAATTTGAGAACCCCTGACCTGTACCTTCAGAATACCGCTTTTGAGGAGTATAACTGGAGCGGCAGTGTGGGGCTGGAAAGAAGACGCTTTGGTGCGGAAGTTTTCTATAGTCGCTTCAAAACCAGTATCGGGATATTCACCGGCGCGCATATCGGTAATCTGAGTGACTTGCGCCGTATCATCGAAAGCGGTCAGACCATTACAGATAACACATTTACCTATCGCATTGATAAGCCCCGGCAGGAAGTGACGCATCAGCTGTTGTCGCTCAAAGCTTGGTGGACGATTACCGCAATCGGAAAGCTGAACCTGCAGTATGGTTATCAATACAATCACCGTTATGAGTTTGACCGTGATAAACCTTTCAGTGATTCACTTGCTGCGCTGAATATTCCGGATCTTGAACTGCGCCTCTATACACAGTCGGCAGATCTGAACCTGGAAACATACTACTGGAAGGGAATTACTGCTGTAGCCGGAGTGTCCTCCATGATGCAGGATAATCAATACGGTGGCAGCAGGTTCTTTGTTCCTAATTATGTATTGTATAACCTGGCTGCTTATACGGTTCTCAGATGGCGTAAAAATAAATGGGAGACTGAGGCCGGGGCAAGAGCGGATTACAGGGATCAGTCAGTATACAGAAATGTGAACGGAAGTATTCTGCGCAATGATTACAGGTTCTTAAACCCCGGAGTTTCCGCAGGTGCGCTCTTCAGGCCGGATAGCAGTATCACCTGGACCCTGAATCTGGGTAATGCCTTCCGTCCTCCTTTTATTAATGAATGGTTCAGCAATGGATTGCACCATGGAACTGCCACCTATGAAACCGGCGACAGCACGCTTGATGTTGAAAAGGCCTGGAGTGTAAACGGAGGATTCCGGATGCAGCGAAAGTCGCTATCCATCAACGCGGGTGTCTATTTTATGTTCATCAGGGATTACATTTATCTTGTACCTGATCAAAACCCCGTGCTTACTGTTAGTGGAGCCTTTCCCTCTTTTTCGTACCGGCATGTAGATGCCTCCTTCAAAGGAATGGATCTGAGCATCGATTGGGACTTGAGTTCCTCGCTCAACCTGCGCTCACGCAACAGCCTAGTGTTTGGATGGAATCATACCGGTCATCGTTATCTGGACCTGGTGCCTGCTCCCCGCTTCGACCAGTTGCTGAGTTATCGTTTCAAAGATGGCAAAAACTGGAAAGATATGAGCGCGGGAGTATCCCTCTTGTATGTAAGTGAGCAGTGGAGATATGAAGAGGGAAGCGATTACCTTCCTCCGCCCGGGGATTATCTGATACCTTCCCTGGAAGGAAGCGTAACCCTGATTTTTAACCATCAGGAAATTCGTCTTGGAGCCTCGGTTTCAAATTTGCTAAATACCGCTTACCGTGAATACCTGAACAGGTTTCGGTATTTTATGGATGAAACAGGAAGAAACGTCACCCTCCGTTTAACACTGCCTATGAGTTTCAGAACCGCCCCGCATGATCATGAGCATTAGCAAGTAATAGAAACGTATTATCCTGAAATGACTTCAATGAAATTCAAATTAAAACCGGAGTAATATATTCCACTGGTCGGAAATTCAACCGACCGGATATCATTAAAAAAATTAATTAACTAAATAGCATAATTGAAAAATATGAAAACTAAATATGTATTTAAACTTACAGGATTATTCCTGTCTATGCTAATTCTTTTTTCGTCATGCAAAAAGGATAAAACAGAGAACCCCGCGCCTTCCAACCAGGGTGAACTTATCACCACGGTTCACCTGGTATTTACCGACACGATTTCCGGCATCGTTACCGATACAGCAACTTTCAGGGATATTGATGGTCCCGGCGGATTGTCGCCCGAACAGGATTCAATACTCCTTCAGGCAGGAAGTGTGTATCATGCCCGGGTAATACTGCTGGATGAATCCAAAAGTCCCGCACTGGTGATTTCTGATGAAGTGGCAAATGAATCGGATGTGCATTTGTTCGTTTTTTCCGCCTCCCCTGCTTCCGGATTTTTAACAAGCACAGTTACCGATGCGGATATGAATGGCTTGCCAGTTGGCCTGGAAAGCAATGTGGCGTGCGGCCCGGCAGCTACAGGTGCATATACCCTTGAACTTCGACATTTTGACTCACCTGCATTGAAGCAGGCAAATACAAACTTTGAAACAGATGTACAGGTTTCCTTCGGAGCACGATTGTATTAATTCCGGTATAAAAACAAGGTAAAAGGGCGGAGTATTTCCTGCTCTTTTATATTATATTTGACTTTGGATATCAATAAGAATTGGGGCATGAAATTAAAAGGGATATTTTTTTGTCGTTGGATCTTCGTTTTTTGTTTTTTGATGCCAGGGCTCTTGTTTGCGCAATTCCCTTCACTGAACTGGCAGTACTATACAGGGGCTCCCTCCTTCGGTTCTTCTGCCGCCGCCGATGTGGATAAGGATGGATATTATGAAATTATTTTTACCACCTATACCAACGATGGTCGTGCCCATTGTCTCAACGCGGAAGATGGTTCGGTGGCGTGGATATTCAATATCGGAGGTTGCGGGGATGTGGCTCCTTTAATTTATGATGTAGATAATGATGATACGCTCGATGTAGTGATAAACGGTTCATGCAATCCGGTGCTCTTTTGTATTAATGCTTTTAACGGTCAATTGAAATGGAGTGTTCCTTCTGGTGGAGGCGATTCACCTCCCACGGCAGCCGACCTGGACGGAGATGGCATGCCGGAAGTGTTATTTTGTAATTTCAATGGTCAATTGCGTATTGTGAACGGGGAGGACGGATCCACTTTTAAAAATATCCAGGTAGATCCTCTCGGAAATCCGATTCAAACGGAACCAACGCTGGTGGACGTCAATAACGATAATCAGCTTGATATCATCCTGGCAAATCATTTTAATATAAATGGTTTCTTTGTTTGGGCCTATGATTTTGTAACGGAAGATACGATATGGACCAACTATACATCAGCTACATCTACTTATAACGCCTACCACGGGGGGGCTGTGGCTGATGTGGACGGTGACAGCTTACCGGAGTACGTTATTGGCGCCAACAATGGCCTTGTACGTGCTTTGAATGTGGAAGATGGTTCGGTGTTGTGGGCTGATACTTTTCCAATGAGTGTAATGAGCCCGGTTTCTATAGCGGATCTGGATGCCAATGGTGATCTTGAAATTGTAATAACCAACAATGACTGGGTGACTTTCGATGAACGTATATGGGTGCTGGATGCTGTGAGCGGTCAGGTGGAATGGTCTTTCCCAACCACTTTTTCATCTTTCAGGGCATGCGCAATTGCTGATATTAATGGAAATGATACACTCGACCTGGTAGCGGGATATTTTATGGGAGATGTGATCGCGGTGGAGCCGCATACCGGCTTGCTGTGGCAGACAAATGTCGGGCAATACCTTGCTTCAGGTTTGCCATATTTTGCGGTCGATCACGGACCTCTGGTTGCTGATTTTGATAAAGACGGTATCATGGATGTATTTGTTGTTGCCGGTTACGGAACTTACATCCCCGACTCTTTGAACACAGGTAAGGCATTCATGTTTTCAGCCGGTACGGGCCAATGCCCTGAATGGCTCATGTTCCGCCAGGATGCACACCGTTCTGCCTACCTTTCACAAGCTGAAATAGACTCTTCTTGTAATGCGTCACAAGTATGGCAGACTGCCAATGAAAACATGCCTGTAAATGTTTTTCCAAACCCCGCTCAGGACAGAATAAATATCTCGGCTCCGGGATTATATACGGTATGGATATGGGATATACAGGGCCGAAGCGTCTTCAGGTCGGTAGCGATGACCGGAATTTTACAGGTAGATGTTTCCCGTTGGAACCCCTCGGTATATACCGTAAAGATTTTTTCAGATAATCATGTATCCACCTCCAGACTGGTGCTACATCCCTAATGGTTTTCCGGATGTTTTTAAACCAGCAGAATTAAATGGTATCAAAAGCCTCATGCATGGAAAAGATGAAACTTATTATTAGCGCATTGCTCTGTGTCTTCCATTTCGGTTCGCAGGCGCAAAATTTGTATTTCCCCCCTTTGTCAGGAAATACATGGGATACCTTATTACCCGCCTCTTTGGGTTGGTGTCAGGATAAACTGGATTCACTTTCAGATTTTCTGGAAGTAAAAAATACAAAGGCTTTTTTACTGCTTAAGGATGGTAAAATAGTAATGGAAAAGTATTATGGCAACTTTACAGCAGACAGCCTTTGGTATTGGGCTTCCGCCGGAAAAACACTTACCGCCTTCGTTACCGGTATCGCTCAACAGGAGAATTATCTTTCTGTTGATGATACCACCTCGCATTACCTGGGTACGGGATGGACGGTTTGCCCTCCGTTGAAAGAGGAGAAAATTACAATCCGTCATCAGTTAACCATGACTTCGGGGTTAAACGATGCCGTACCCGACCATTATTGTACACTCGATACTTGTTTGCAGTACCTTGCCGATGCCGGCACACGCTGGGCTTACCACAATGGACCTTATACTTTACTGGATAGTGTACTCGAAGTGGCATGCGGGCAGAGCCTGAACAGTTACATTACTTCCCGGTTGAAAGTACCTACCGGTATGACAGGTGCTTTTTTTAAAATAGGGTATAATAATGTATTTATCAGCAATGCCCGAAGTATGGCTCGTTTCGGCTTGCTTATGCTGAATCAGGGCAACTGGAACGGTAATCAGATTTTAACCGATACTGCTTATTATCACCAGATGATAACTACCTCTCAAAGCCTGAATGAAGCGTATGGTTACCTCTGGTGGCTGAATGGTAAAACTACTTTTATGGTGCCCGGCCTTCAGTTTCTTTTTTCCGGTTCATTGAATCCCCACGCACCTGCTGATATGTACGCGGCACTCGGGAAAGATGGACAGATAATTAATGTGGTACCCTCCATGAATCTGGTGTATGTGCGAATGGGTAACGCGCCGGCGGCGGGGGAGGTGCCTGTTGTTTTTAATGATTCTGTATGGGTTAAGCTCAATGATGCCATGTGCAATACTTCATCTGTTGTGATGCATGATCCAACCCTGGCTTTCAGAATTTATCCCAATCCGGCCAGGGATGGATTTAAACTCGCTAATGACCATTGCAGGGATTGCACATTGAAAATATCGGATAGTGTAGGAAGAACAGTTATGGTTACATACCATGTTGCTACGGATTCCTTCATATCAACAGCCGGAATGCGGAGTGGAATGTATTACGTTTATCTGATTTCAAAAGATGGCGTAATGAGCACTCAAAAGTTGATGGTGTTATAATAGCAATAGGTTGCTTCGGCCATGTAATTATCCTTTTGATTTTATTTCTCTAAGACTTTCCGCAAGGTATTCATATTGTTCATAGCAGTTGTATGCCTGTACGGAAATACGCAGGTATAATCCGGGTGAATTTTTATTGAAATAAAAAACCGGTACCTGAATACGGTAGCTGTCCATTAATTTTTGTTTTAATGGAACCGTCAGGTTAAAATACTTCTCCGGGATTCCGGGTTTTTCATTAACAGGTATACTGGAAAGGTGGCTGATCATATCTTCAGGAGCGGGCAGGGAAACGCCTATGCTGTCAGCGATGAGTTTTCTGGCACTTAAACATAAATTTCGGTTATGCTCCCTGAGCTTCTCCCAACTGCCAAACAATCCTTCCATAAACTGCAGACTGTCTTTAATCATTAAATAGGAACTGTAGTCATCAGTACCGGGCCAGATAAACTGCGCGCTCCAGTGTTTGTTGCTGCCTTCATATAAGTCGTGGTAATGTGAAAGTTGCAGGGGTTTGATTTTATCCTGTTTATCTTCCCGCACATATAACAGTGCGCTTCCTCTGGGACTGCATATCCATTTGTGGCAGTTCCCGGTGTAGTAGCTGGCGCCAATGGAAGGTATGTTTAAAGCTACCATGCCCGGTGCATGCGCGCCATCCACCAAAACCTCAATACCCCGCGATTCCAGTGCCTGGGTGATTTCTCCCACAGGAAAAATAATTCCGGTAGAGGAACTGATATGGTCTATCAGTGCAATCTTTGTTGATGGGCTTACCGCCCGCAAAATGGCATCGGTAATGTCCCCCTGCCTGTTAATGGGAAAAGGTATTTCTGCAATGGTAAGCTTGCACCGGTATCTTTCGGCATAATATTTCAATACCTCTAAACAAGCGCCGTAAATATGACTGTGTGTCAGGATTTCATCGCCTTCTTTTAATTGCAGTGAATGCAGGATGGTATTTACTCCCTCGGTAGTATTGCGTATGAAGACAATGTCCGTTGGCTTACATCCCACAAAGGCAGCAAGGGCCTCCTTGTTTTCAAGGTAGTGTGATTCGAAATCTGTTGTCATTGCCCTGACGGGATCCTGCTCCGTTTCTTCACGTAGTTTGTTTTGTCTTTTCAGGATGACTTCGGGGCAAGAACCGAATGAACCATGATTCAGGAACACTGTGTTCGTATCATGGTTCCAGTATTTTTCCAGAGACGAGTAGGGGGGTAGCGCCTTCATGTTGGATATTTTTTGCTGTGAGGGATGATTGCAGGGCAAAGACGTTGACTTACGAAGACTCGCCTTTCAATTGGATTTGAAATTTATTTTTAACTGCTTTTCGGATTGTTGTTCGGATTCAATAAACAATAATACATAATAATTAACAGCTTGTTTGTGCTTTTTGTGACCTGAATAAAGAGCGGTGGTTGTTCGGCTCATGGTTTTCCCTTTGCGGTGATAGAGCCAATGCATGTTAAATGAACTTGGCAGGTGTTACCTCATGGCACAAAGGCGCTGATGGTTTCTGCAGGAAATATGGTTGTATGCAGGTGTTTCTGTCGGGAAATATATGTGATTTCAATTGCCTGTTGCGTTTTAGTAGAGAGGTATCTGTGTTTTGAACTGTATTATGTTGGACTAATGTTTAGTTTTGCAGAATATGTCATCGCAGCCGGCCGACCTTCATTTAGTCATATCTACTTACTCGGGTCTTGAAGAGGTTCTCGCCGGAGAATTAAGATTACTTGGCGGCCGTGACATTAATATTCATACCCGGGCAGTTTCCTGTACCGGTGACAAAGGGTTTGTATATAAAGCTAATTTTTCTCTTCGTACAGCCCTTCGCGTTATGATCCGGATTTCGGATTTTGATGTGGCCAATGGTGATGATATTTACAATGGTGTCATGCAAACCGATTGGTCGCAGTTCATGCAGGTAGATCAAACCCTGGCTGTACGTTGTATTCTGAACTCCGGGTTGTTTGAGAATAATCTCTTCCCGGCCCTCAAAGCCAAAGATGCCATCGTGGATCAGTTTCGGAAAGTGCATGATAAGCGGCCCAGTGTCGATAAGGAAAGTCCACATCTCGAAGTCATTTTATTCATCAATAAGGAGAAGTGCCAGGTTTTGATTAATTCTTCCGGTGCATCACTGCATCTGAGGGGCTATCGAAAGGAAGTAGATAAAGCACCACTGAGCGAAGTGCTTGCGGCGGGCATTGTCCTGCTCAGCGGATGGGAACCGCATATTCCCTTAATTGATTTTATGTGCGGTTCCGGAACGATTCTGACCGAAGCGGCATTGATAGCAGGCAGGATCCCTCCCGGCACTTTTCGTCAGTCATTTGCTTTTGAAAAATGGCCTGATTTTGATGAGGCCCTCTTCAAACTGATCCGCGATAAGCAGTTGGAGCGTATCACTGAAACCCATGCGAAGATCATCGGTAATGAGTTACATGAAAGGGTCTTGCAAAAGGCCAGGGCGAATGTGGAGGCTGCAGGTGTTGATGATATGGTTTCCCTGCATTGCGGCGATTTTCGGGATTTCAGCCATGGACTTAGCAGAGGAGTGGTGATCATCAATCCCCCCTATGGCGAAAAACTTTCCGTACCGGATATTCAGAAATTATATAGTGATATAGGCACTCTGCTGAAACATAAATATACGGGATTTAAAGCATGGATTTTTACCGGAAGTCCTGAAGGTGCCAAAGCCATTGGATTACGTCCCAACCGGAGGATCAAATTGTTTAACGGTCCGGTGGAATGTCGTTTGCTGGGGTATGAATTGTTTGAGGGTAAAAAGAAAGAAAGGCATCTGAAGCAAGCCTCTTGATCCTCGCCCGGAAAATAAAAAAGCCGGAAAATTATTTCCGGCCTGTAGTATCTTTCTGTGGTGTATCAGCTTTCTTTTTCAAGGATACTTGCATCAACAAGAATTCTTCCGCAATGTTCACAAACAATAACCTTTTTACGCTGGCGGATATCCAACTGACGCTGTGGTGGTATTTTATTAAAACATCCACCACAGGCATCACGGGTAATACTAACCACCGCTAAACCGTTTCTGGCATTGTCACGAATGCGCTTGTACGCTACCAACAGGCGCTCTTCAATGATGTCGGAAGCTTTGTTGGACTCAGCCATCAGTTCCGCCTCTTCCTTTTCAGTTTCGGCAATGATAGAATCCAGCTCATTTTTCTTATTGATTAAATCCTGCTTGCGTTCTTCAACGGTTTTTTCTGAAGCTTCCAGAATCAGTTTTTTGGCACTAAGGTCCGCTGTGTATTCCTTGATGCGTTTTTCGCAGAGTTCAATTTCCAGTTGCTGGTATTCAATTTCCTTATTGATGGAGTCAAACTCACGGTTATTTTTTACGCTGTTAACCTGAGTCTGATATTTCTTGATAAGCGCCTGCGACTCCTTTATGGTGTTCTTGCGGTTCTTGATCTGGTCTTCAATTTCTTTTACTTCATCCGAGTAATTGTTGATCCTGGTTTGTAAACCGGCCACTTCGTCCTCCAGGTCGCTCACTTCCATTGGTAATTCACCCCGGGTAATCCTGATGCGATCAATCTGGCTGTCTATCAATTGCAACTGATACAGCGCCCGGAGTTTATCTTCAATGGTGTTGTCTCCCTTGTCAATATGTCTGACAAGCGGAGTTACCTTCTTTGGAGCTTCGGCAACTGCGGTTTCTGATTTGGAGGTTGATTTTTTGGCGGCCATGCTTAGCGATAATAAATTGGATTGGTGTTGGTTTCCGTGAAAGGGATTGCAAATGTAGTAAATTTCTTCTTAAGATAGTCACTGAGGAGATTTATTGTAAACTGTTCACTTTCAAAGTGTCCGATGTCGGCGATGATGATTTTACCCTCCGCATCGAAGAATTGGTGATATTTAAAATCGCCACTTATAAAAACATCCGCGCCCTGTTGAATAGCCCTTTCCAACAGGAAACTGCCGGAACCTCCACAAACGGCCACCTTTTTTACTCTTTTACTGTGGAGGGCGGTATGCCGGATGAGGCCGGTTTTCATACATACTTTTAAGTGATCGAGAAAAGTCTCCGCATCCATGGCATCGGGTAAATCGCCAATCATGCCTGCTCCCACCTGCATGGCGCTGTTTTCAAGTCGATATATGTCAAAGGCAATTTCCTCATAGGGGTGACTGCCTTTTAATGCAGTCAGCACCGGCGGCTCTTTCCATGCAGGGTAAATGAGTTCTATTCTTTCTTCGGCTTCACTGTGTCGTTTTCCCGTTTCCCCCACAAAGGGTTGACTCCCTTCTCCTCCCTTAAAAGTGCCGTTTCCTGCGCTGCTGAAGCTACATTCGCTGTAATTCCCGATATGACCGGCGCCCGCGGCAAAAAGAGCGTCTCTTACCTTATCGGCATGGCTTGAAGGTACAAAAGTGACCAGCTTCCTCAGCTGCCCTTTCAGGGGTTGAAGAATACCTGTGTTTTCAAGCTTGAGTCTTTGACATATCGCTTCGTTGACGCCGTTTCGTATGTTGTCAAGATTGGTATGAATGGAATAGATGGCGATGTTATTACGTATGGCTTTGATGATGACTCTTTCGATATAACTTTTACCCGTTATACTGGTAAGGCCTTTAAAAATGACAGGATGATGGGCGATCACCAGGTTGCATTGCTTACGTATCGCCTCTTCCAGTATGGCTTCCGTCGAATCCAGGCAAAGCAGTGCCGCGTGTATTTCCTGGTCCGGATTTCCGGTTATTAATCCCGAATTGTCATAAGATTCCTGCAGGGATGGTGGCGCCAGTTTTTCAAGATGTTCAATGATCTCGGAAAGTTTTGTCATTGGAATTTTTTTGTGGCTGTAAAAGTAATCATCCTCATGTGAGAATATCATTTATTTTTGAGGCCATGAGAAAGTTATTGTGGCCATTTTCATTTTTGTACGGGCTTGCAGTAGCAGTTCGAAATCTGGCTTTCAGCGGCGGATGGCTAAAGCAGGTTTCATTTCCGGTTCCCGTAATTGTTGTAGGCAACCTCTCTTCAGGAGGAACAGGTAAGTCTCCGCTGGTGATGTGGATGGCCTCCTTTCTTTCCAGGGAGTATACGGTGTCCATCCTCAGCCGTGGCTATGGCCGGTCCACAAAAGGTTTCAGGTGGGTTACTGCCGGTGACACTTCCCGGCAGGCAGGGGATGAACCCCTTCAGTATGCCACGATGCAGGAGCAGGTGAAAGTGGCAGTGTGTGAAAGCAGGGTGGAAGGGATCCGCCGTTTGATGGAAGAAAACCCGGCGCCTGAAGTGATTTTGCTGGATGATGCTTTCCAGCACCGTTATGTGAAACCCGGCTTTTCAATCCTCCTGAGTGAATACGCGAAACCCTATTACTCGGATGCACTCCTGCCATCCGGAAACCTGCGGGAACCTGCCGGCGAAGCGGCAAGGGCGGATGTAATACTCATCACCAAGTGTCCGCCGGCATTATCGGCAGAAGAAAGGGAAAGTATCATCAGGAAGATAAAGCCGCGCAGTCATCAGTCCGTGTATTTTTCGTATATTCACTACCGTGATCCGCTTTTTTCCCCCTTCTCATCTCCTGTTTTTTGGCAGGATCTTTCCGGCAGTCGCGTTTTGCTGCTGTGCGGAATTGCCAATCCCCATCCCCTCGTTGAATTTATAGGCGGCATCTCAGGTGAAGTCCTTCCCAGCGTGTTTGCCGATCACCACCCTTATTCGGTTGGAGATATCATTAAGTTGAAAGCGGATTTTAATTCCTTTGCGAAAGCTTCCCCTCAAAAGGCTTTTGTGATAACCACCCGCAAAGATTATATGCGGCTCTTAAACCCGGAACTTCAACACCTGCTGGTGGATTTGCCCCTGCTGGTGGTGGATATCGAACCGCGCTTTTTTGAAACCGGCGGGTGTACACTGGAGCAAAGGGTGAAAGGATATATACAGTCATTCAGCAGCCATTAAGAAATACTGTTTTCCATTTCAACGCCCTTGCCCCCAGGTTTACTAAATCAAGTTCCGCGTGGGATAATTACCGGTGACCTGTCAGGTAAAAAACCGGACCGTGCCGCATCTCATTAATCTTTTTTAATTACCTTAGCGATCCAAACAATTCCCAGCGCAATGAAAAATCTCTTAACTTCTATTACCTTTCTTTTTTCTGTCTTCCTGTGGGCTACAGGTCATACCCAGGTGGTATATGATGCCCAGAATATCACACTCCTGTCCAACTGGGATGATACCCTTGTTCCATCAAATGCCAATTTTTACTCTATCCGTTACAATGGTATTTGGGGATGGCACGATGGGAACGGCAATGAATATGCACTACTTGGCGCCAATAACGGTGTTTATTTCGTCAATGTAACCAACCCTCAAAACCCGGTACTTTCCGATTTTGTGGCAGGAAGGCGCGATTCCTGTATCTGGAGAGAAATTAAAACTTACGACCATTATGCCTATCTCATCAGCGATGATGCCTCGCCCAATAGTTTTCAGATTGTAGACCTGCAGTATCTTCCGGATTCGGTTTCGGTAGTATATGATGGCACTTCTATTTTTGAAAGGGGGCATACACTATGGGTGGATGGAGATAAATTGTATGTAGGCATCGTGAAAGGCGGCTTGTTTGCCAACACCTCCGCCATGGCAGTATTTAGCCTCGCCAACCCGGTGCAACCTGCTCTCTTGCGATCATTGAATACCGATTTCCCTTCCCTGCTGGCCAATAACCAGGTGCATGATATGTATGTGCGCCATGATACTGTTTATGCCTCCTGTGCCTATGATGGGCTTTTTATTTTCAAGTATAACACAGGATCCAATAATTTCACACTGAAGGGTTCAGTTACCTCTTATCCGCAGCAGGGTTATAACCACAGCAGTGCTTTGACGGATGACGGTAGTACCCTTGTTTTTATGGATGAAGTGCCAAATGGTTTGGCTGTAAAAGTGTTGGACGTAACGGATTTTTCTAACCTCACAATTAAATCAACCTTCAGCAGCAATCCGGGTCCAACTCCTCATAATCCATTTATGGTGGGCAATACTTGTTATATTGCCTATTATCAGGATGGCTTGCAGGTATATGACGTAAGCAATCCAATTTTGCCGGTCAGAGTGGGTTATTTTGATACCCATCACCAAACACCCATGGGAGGGCCTTATCCCACACCGGCCTATGCAGGTGCCTGGGGTGCTTACCCCTATTTGCCAAGCGGCAATGTGCTTGTTTCGGATATGCAAAATGGACTCTTTGTGCTTGATGTAAGTCAGATAACAGCTTCTGTTCAGGAGTTTTCGGCTAACAGCAGTATCCGTATTTATCCGAATCCTGTTTCATCCCCGGAAGATGGCTTCACTTTACAGCTTGCTAAACAATATGCAACTGACCACGAACTATTCGTGTTTGATGTCGCAGGCCGCCTGGTACATCAGCAAAATTTTGCAGGTGAAAAGGTGACGGTTAGCCATTCACATTTTTCACCGGGACTGTATACACTTCAGGTTAGAGATGAATCGGGTGTAGTAAGCGGGAAACTGGTGATAAATCAGTAATACCAAAGGTCGTTAAAATCCATTTTTAAGGATGTACAGGCTTGCTTCAACATCGCCTGGCGCCAGACGATAATTTATTAAATCCCCGGGTCTGATCCATGCTACCTGGTCATGGTCGGACATGGTGAGGATTTCTGTGTCTTGCAGGAAGGCGGTAAAAAATATGAAGTGAATATCGGTTTCCGGATAACTAAAGTCGTATTCAAGGTAGGGTCTTGGTTGCGTGGCTTCTGCGAGGAATTCTTCGCGGATTTCCCGAATCAGTGCCGCTGCCGGAGCTTCATTTACCTCTAACTTTCCTCCGGGAAACTCCCAGTAACCGGCCAGTGTTTTTCCCGCCTTCTTCCTTGCGATTAAAAAACGCCCTTCATGGTTGAAGAGTATGCCGGCTACAACGGTAATCATGGTAGTACTTTTCTGCAAAGCTAATGATTGTGGTTGGGAACATTGTTTATAGGCTAAGGCGTTTCAATCAATGGTACTTGCCGGTCATGCAATGGTTTTGGTCAGTGGTATTCTTAACGCATACATGCTTAACGTGTGCCGGTATGAAGACAATACATCAGCTATAGGGACGTGAAAGAACAGGTCGTTTGAAAATTGTTTTTACCTTCTCAAGGGAGGGATGCCGGCGAAATGAATCCTTGTTTTTAATTTCCTTTTTCCGTGCATATAAATGATTTTTTTAACCTTAATATTTAGGCCGGGTATTATGCTATAAAACAAGAAAGGCTCCTGTTGAGGAGCCCTTCTTGTGCAAGCAGTTTAAGGTTTTTTATTAATTTGTTTTAACAATACGGGTAACATGGGTAATGTCGCCTTGTTGTGCGGTAACGAAGTAAACTCCATTGTTGAAGTTCTCACCGAATTCCATGGAACCTGCTTCGGTATTGTAATTGAAAGATTCAACTACGCGACCTGCCAGGTCAGTGATGCGAACATCGATATTCTGATCAGCATTGTATCCCTGAAGCACCAGGCGGAAAGCACCGGCAGAAGGGTTCGGAAATACAGATGAACTGAGCACACTTCCCATACGGGTAGCGATACCTGAATTGTCATTAGATGGTGAGGGAACAACACCGATCTGACAAACCGGACCATAGCAGAAAGGAGTTCCGCCAATTACCGGGCGAACCCTTACATTATAGAATTTATTACCCTGAACAGCAGGACTAACATTGGCAAGATTGCACCAGCGGCTAGAAGAAAGAACCGTTGAAACAACACCGGGATTGGTAGTCTCTTCAAATTCAAATTCATACTCAGGAGCAGTAATATAAGTTAACACGATTTCAGCTTTAATGCTGTCATCCGGAGTTAAAGTCATGTTGCCGCAGAAGTTCTGGTTGAGTTTGGTCTGACGAACAGAACGCAATACTACTCCGGGATTGGTGAAAGAGCAGGCTCCGTTATTCAGGCTTACGGTTAATGTAACTGTCAGGGTATCGAGTACGGGTCCTAACTGAAGGCCATCCATTAACACACTGATGTTTTGGGTGGTAGCGCCGGTTGACCAGGAGTAGCTGCTGAAGCCTGGATCTGCAGCCAGATCAACATAACCTGGTTTGCAAACCGTAATCGGGCTCAATGCGGTAATGGCAGGCGTATAACCCGGATCGAAAACTTCAACGTGTACTGTGGCTGAAGTAGAAGTACTGCAGGCGCCAAATACATTGGATACGGTCAGTGTGTAATCGCCGGTTTGGTTAACAGTGATGTTCCTTGTGTTTGCACCGGTACTCCAGGTATAATTGGAGAAGAACTGGCCACCGCTGCCAAACAAGGTTGCACTGCCGCCCGGGCAAAGATTAATCGGACCGGTAGGATTGATCGTGGCATTGGTAAGAGGAATTACCAGGAACGGAGTCCAGCTGCTGCGAACCAACACCTGCGTGCCATTTACAAACCCACGAACGGAAACCCGGTAAAATCCGGATTGTGAAATAAAGATTGAGGAAGTTGTAGCGCCATTATTCCATTGATAAGTGAGAGGCCCATTTAAACCGGTAACCACTGCATCAAGCTTGGTTCCCGCGCATACAATCGGTCCGGAAGGGACGATAGTGACGCTCTGTGCCTGAACGCTGGCGCTCAAACTCGTCACTGTCAGAAATACGCCCAGGACGTACTTCCAATAACCTTTAGTAATTAATTTATTCATAGTAGTTTTGTATAGTTTAATGTTTTTAGCGATGATAATTACTGTAAGATAATTAGCAAATGTAGGGAGGTTTTACTATCATATGCAAGACTTATTCAGGGAATATATGCTTTTTTTTCACGAAATGGTTGTTAATGACTGTAAACTGCTGTTTTTAACGGGTGAAAGATTCGTATGAAAATATTGTCCTTTAATTTTTCTCCTGATTGCTTTTCGGATTTTTTCATTCTTCTTGGGGCTTTTTAGTAACATTGCATCTTAACTTCTTCCGAAACAAAGTCCCCCTGTTCACCGGTGAAAATTCACTGCCAACGCTTACTGCTGCTTCTCTTGCTTTTACTCTCTGGCTACAATTCTGATTGTCAGAGGTTTAATTCTGTTGGTTATTCGGTTACTCAGGGGATGCCTGGTAACCAGGTGAATAAAGTAATGCAGGATAGAATCGGTCGTCTCTGGATAGGTACCATGAGCGGCGCTTGTCGCTTTGACGGGAAGACTTTTGTTCGTTTTGACCCCGGAAATGTGCTTTACAACAATCCGGTGAAAACGATTTATGAAGACAGAAGCGGTAATATCTGGTTTGGGACCATACGTAAAGGGCTTGTGAAGTATACAGGTTCCGGCTTCTATAACTACTCAATAGAAGACGGCTTGCTGAGCAATAATATCAATGCCATTGCAGAAGATGAAAAAGGAAATTTATGGATCGGGACCAGTGAAGGGATCAGCCGCTTTGACGGAAAAACTTTTTTCAATATTACCAATACCAAAGGTCTGATAAATAACAATGTCTTTAATATTTATCCGGATAAAAAAGGCCTGATCTGGATAGCCACCATTGGAGGGGTCAGTGTTTTTGATGGGAAGGGTTTTACCAGCTTTTCGGAGGAAAACGGCCTGCAGAACAATATCGTTTATGCGATCAAAGAAGATGATGATGGCCGGATATGGATGGGTACCTATACTGGGATCAGCGTCTGGAACGGTAAAAATTTTATCAATTATACCACCGACCAGGGGCTGCCCAATGAAAGAGTGGAAGACCTGTGTTTCGACAGAAACGGTTATTGGTGGTTTGGAACTTACGGTGGTGGGTTAACGAAATTGACGGAAAATAAGTTCAAAACCTACAGGCCCGGAAGAGATGTGAACAGCAATATTATCAAATCGGTTATTGAAGACCGCGAGGGCAATTACTGGCTGGGCACCTGGAACGGACTTTATAAGTACAATGGCGACCGGTTTATGACCTATACCAGTGATGATGGCCTTTCCAATAACAATATCCTCTCTGTTTTTCCTGACTCCAGCGGCCAGATTTGGTTTGGTACCCTTGCGGGGGGGGTGAATTATTTTGACGGAACTACTTTTAAAAATATCACCACCAGAGAAGGGCTGCGCAGCAATACCATTTGGTGCATCTCAAAAGACCAACAGGGTTTTTTGTGGTTCGGAACCACCAACGGTCCGGCCCGTTATCATCCTTTAAGTGCAAAGGTGGATTTGCCTTATCCCGAATTGCAACAACTCATCATTTATGCTTTCATGCAGGATAAAAAAGGAAACCTGTATTTTGGTACAGATAAAGGCATCTTCCGTTATAAAGGCGAACAATTGCTCAGGATTGGGTCGGCAGAAGGCCTCCTGAATGACAAGGTCAGGGTTTTGTTTGAGGATGCGCAGGGCGTAATATGGATTGGTACGCTGAAAGGCCTTTATTACCTCAGAGATAATAAGGCTGTGAGTTTTGATGATGAACACGCGCTGCCCAAAGCGCCTATTACCTCAATTATTGAAGATAATAATGGAAATCTCCTCATTAGTACCTATGATTTTGGCGTCATCAGATACAGTCACGGTAACCAGGCCGAACCGGTGAAACTCTTGAACAGGAAATCCGGATTGAATAATGAGAAAATCCTTTTCAATTACCTGGATAAAAGGGGGCGCCTCTGGCTGGGTACTTCCGAAGGCATCGATCATATTAACTGGCGAAGCTACCTGGAGGAAGGAAGGCTCATCACCCAGCATTATGATAAGAGTAATGGCTACCTGGGTGTTGAAAGTAATGCCGCCTGCGAAGACCTTTCCGGCAACCTGTGGTTTGCCACGGTAAACGGAGCGATAAGGTTTAATCCTGATGCAGGTGAATTGCCTTTTACCCTGCCCCTTGTAACGATCAGTAATATTCAGCTTTTCCTTGAAAATGTTAACTGGAATAAATTCAAGGCAAAGGTAAACCCCGTTACGGGATTGCCGCTTGACCTTGTTTTGCCGCATAACAGCAATCACCTGAGTTTTATTACTTCTGGCATTTACCTGACAGCACCGGATGAAGTCCGCTACCGATTTATGCTCGAAGGTTTTGAAGATGACTGGTCCCCTCCCGGAAAATTGAACATGGCCAGTTATTCCAACATCGGACCGGGTTCCTATATTTTTAAAGTGCAGGCCAGTGCCAATGGTAAAGACTGGAGTACCCCTGTCACCTTTAGTTTTATCATTCGTCCACCGGTTTGGAAAACACCGTTTTTCTATCTCATGTATGTGGTGGTAGGCGCCGGTTCTGTTTTGATTGCGTATAAAGTACGGACAAAAGCGCTCAGAAAAAGCCAGGAATTGCTGAAAAGAAAAGTAGAAGCAAGAACCCGGGAATTGCAATCGAAAAATCTTGAACTTGCCAAACTGTCGCTGGTAGCATCAGAAACGGATAATGCCGTAATGATTTTTGATGAACACCAGGAACTGGAGTGGGTAAATGCGGGGTATGTGAAAATGACAGGGTATACCCTGGATGAAATCAGGCAGGTGAAGGGCGGCACTTTACGCGACCTGACCACCAATCTGGATGTGCTGGATCATCTGGATGATTGTATAAAAATGAGGCGCTCCTTCATCTATGAATCTGAAATTGTACATAAAAACGGACAGCACCGCTGGGCATCATCCACGCTCACCCCAATACTTACCGAACAAGGCCAGCTGAAGAATATTGTGGTGATTGATACCGATATTACCCTACGTAAACACATGGAGGAACAGATCAGGGAAGCCCTTGAAGAAAAAGGTCTTCTCTTGCGGGAAATTCATCACCGGGTGAAGAATAACCTCCAGATTATAATCAGCCTTTTTAACCTTCAGACAAGTTATGTTACTGATACTAATGCCTATAAGGCGCTAAAAGAAGGGCAGGACAGAATCAAAAGTATGGCACTCATCCATGAACGCTTTTACCAGACCGACGGCCTTTCTAAAATTGATTTTGATGATTATATAAAACGCCTGGCCGAAAATCTCATGCAATCATTCAGGATCAGTCCTGACAAGGTTTCTTTGATAATCCATGCGGAGAAAATATCTTTGGACATCGATACGGCGGTTCCCTGTGGCCTGATTATTAATGAAATTGTATCTAATTCGCTTAAACATGCGTTTAAATCTGAACGTAAAGGCGAAATTTATATTGAATTATCTCAAACAGAACCGGATCGTTTCAGGCTGGTGATAGCAGATAACGGTGTGGGTATGCCAGAAGGGTTCTCACTGGAATCATCCGATTCATTGGGTATTCAGTTGATTCAGGCTTTGACCGACCAGCTGGAAGGTGTAATGCATGTTGAAAGTAAGCCCGGTGAAGGTGTGAAATATATTATTAATTTTAAACGCATCAGTTAATAGATCTACCGAATGAGTAAAATCAAAATTCTTGTAGTTGAAGACGAAAGTATCGTCGCTAAAGACATCCAGAAATCACTGGAAAAACTGGGCTATGAAGTGCCTGCAACCGCCTCTTCAGCGCCTGCAGCTTATGAAAGACTGGAGGAAATTCAACCGGATCTGGTATTCCTTGATATCAAACTGAAAGGGGAAGAAGATGGTATTCATATCGCCGAACATATCAAGGAAAAATATAATATCCCTGTAATCTTCCTCACTTCTTATGTGGACCAGGAAACACTCGACAGGGCAAAGGTGACAGAACCCTATGGCTATATTGTAAAACCATTTAATGATTCTGACCTGAAAACAACAGTAGAAATGGCGCTTTTCAAATACTCGCGCGACCGGGAAATCCGCGAAAGCCAGCACCGTCTTGCTAACGCATTGGCTAAAGTCGAAGAATGCATTATTGTGGCTGATACCGAAGGTAGAATTTCATATTTGAATGGTAAAGCGGAGAACGTACTTGGTTATTCTACCGCAACTGCTATGGGTATGGATGCATTTCAGTTGTTCTCCATTGATGTGGATGGAAACGGTGCTCTCCGTAAAGAAGTCCTTATCGATCAGATGAAACGCAATGAATCGGTCGAAAACAGGGATTGCCATATTATGATTAAAAGGGATAATTCAAGTATGAGTGCGGTACTCAATGCCTCTTCCATACACGATGAAAAAGATCAGTTTCTGGGTTTCGCGTTGATAATTTCTGACAAGCAGGCCGCCGCTGTCCATGCACCGGAACTGATGCAGCAGGCTACCCTGTTGGATAACCAGATAATACAGAATTCTTTTTTTGTGAAGAAGGGCTCTATGCTGGTGAAGGTTTATCTTGACAATATATCGTGGATACAGGCCATGGATAATTATGTGATTATTCAAACCAATTCCGATCAGTTTGTTATTCATTCCACGATGAAGGATATTGAAATGAAGTTGCCCCCCTCAAAATTTTTACGGGTACACCGATCCTACATTATTCCCATTGATAAAATCAATGTACTGGATGAAAATACCGTACTGATCGGTGATAAGACGATTCCTATCGGGAAATCCTATAAAGAAACCTTTATGGCACGCCTGAATTTTTTGTAGATACAGGTGGATATCATAGCTTATAATCAGGCGGCCTGGGATGACCTTGTAGTGAAAGGCAATCGCTGGACACAGCCTTTGGGTGTTGATGAAATACAACTGGCAAAGAAGGGAATCCTGAATTTGCTGCTAACCCCTGCCAAAAGCGTTCCGATTGATTGGTATCCTCCTTTAAAAGATTGCAGGGTACTGGCCCTTGCCTCCGGTGGCGGGCAACAGGTACCTGCCCTGGCGGCGGCAGGAGCACGTGTAACAGTTTTTGATTTATCGGAAGGCCAGCTTAAGCAAGATGCGGACACCTGTAGTAAGTTTGGGCTGGAGGTGGAAACCATACAGGGTAATATGATGGATATGGCTGTGCTTTCCTCAGACTCTTTTGATCTTATCTTTCATCCGTGTTCTAACTGCTTTGTGCCTGATCTGATTCCGGTATGGAAAGAATGTGCCAGGGTATTGAAGAAAGGAGGGGTGCTGATGTGGGGATTCACCAAAGCGGAAAGCATGTTGCTCTTTAAAGATCCTGAATCCGGTGCCTATACCTTAAAGTATAAAATGCCTTATTCAGATATTCATTCCCTTACCGAAGCAGAACGTTCGGTTTATACAGCGAACAATGAGCCGCTTATTTTCGGGCATTCGCTGGAAATGCAAATGGGTGAGTTGCTGAAAAATGGATTTGTACTTACCGGTATCTATGAAGACAGTTGGGGTGGAAGCGATGATTTGGATGCCCACTTTCCATGTTTTGTTGCGGCCAGGGCATTGAAGATGTAAAACAATGCTGTTTAGTATAGCCAATAAAAAGAGGCTGTCTCAGATCGAGACGGCCTCTTTTTTTTTGCGGTGGGTCA
>CAZHSC010000025.1:0-44375 GCA_964534995.1 uncultured Bifidobacterium sp. | reverse complement strand
ATTATACTAACTTAGATCCCGCTAATATTGTCCGATAATTAGGGGGTCAAACCACCTCCTTATGGCATCAGATATTTGAATTTGAAGAGTTGAATTTATGGGATAGCTTCGAAATTTATTAACTATGCTCTGTATGTTAGCAATTCGAACAAGATAAATTTTATATAACTCCGGAGAGCTTTTAGGACATATACTATCTATTTTACCTATTAATTTAGTATATTTTTGATATAAATTGTGATGCAAACGTATTTCGGTTTCGGAAAACTTAAACCTCACTCGATCAATACCTATATTATAGTATTTCTTTGACATTTTTTTAGTTTACCGTGTTTCTAAATTTGGCTGTAATTCACTTACTAACTTCCAACTGCTTAAAGTTAGCGTTTTTTCCCTTTTTTAACCAGTCCGGATTTTAGGTTGGTTTACAATTGCAAAACTGGTTCGTGGTCTACATGAATTCCATGGAGAGTAAGACCAACATGCCCGCAACAACGATTTTAGCATTTTTTCTCATTGGGAGAGCTACCTTTACGGTTAACCTCGGCTAACCACGTTAAACTGTGCAATAGAAGAGAAGAATAAACAGAATAGAATAATCATATAAAAAGAAGAATAAACCAAACTATAGGATAGAGTAGTATCCCGCCTTGGTTAACCGTGGTTAAACAGTTTGAGAAAACCCTCTTTTGAAAGCCGGTATCTTTTTCAGATAGCCATGAATGAATCCCTGAACGAGCAACCAGGAAAATTCTCCATCCAAACCACAGCTCCGCCAATACCGAACAGTAATACGTTTTGAAGGCCGGTGCTGGGTTACGTAGATTATCACCTGCTGAGTCCTTTCCGTGTTGAAAGCCAGGTAAACCGTTTCCTTATTTTCAGGTTCGGTCTTCTGGGCAAATACAACTGTAGGGAATACAGTGAATTGAAGAAAAGTGAAAACCGGATGCTCTAAATCAGGCTTTACTTGTGCAAAGTGTACCAGCCGGTGGAATTTCATTGGTTTGATCGTATACATTGTTTTGGATTTTGAATGATTACCAGTAAGATGAGTTCGTCTTTATCCAATCCAGCTAAGACCAGATAAACCTGACCTTCTACATTATCTCTTCCTAACCTGAATTCATTAATGAGGGCAAACAACTCAACGTATGCGTTACCGACTTCAGGATATCCATACAGTGCCTTTTCAAAATCAAACCTGGAAATAGCAATACAATTTTTTAAAATAGCATGATTCATCCCCATCTGCATGAGTGAATAGTACAGGCATGAATGGTGCTGTTTTGATATTGGAATATGCAATATGTCAGCCAGTTTCAACACTGATTTTCTTCTGTGTGATAAAAAGTGGATATATGTTGATTCCGGTAGCTGTTGAAAGGAATATCCCTTACTATGAAATTTTCCGCATGAGGGATGGATATTTTCTCAACCATTGAATGCAAGCGGTAATCGCAATCCATCCACTTTTACAGGTTTATATATACATCATTGATTTGTTGTTGACTCAGACCAATATACCGCCTGGTTACAGAAACAGAATTATGGTTGAAGATTGAGCTCAACAGAATGAGAGCAGCTTCACTGCGATCATTCATTTCATAAACTCTCTTCCCGAATGTTTTTCGCAGGGTGTGAGAACTTCCATTTTGAACCCGTACCCGGTATTCATGGAAAATAGTATGCAGCTTTCGGTTAACGAATTGTTTGGAAAGAATACCACCCTGACGATTTACGAATATGAAATCACATGGCTGAATTTCCTTTCGCTTTTGAAGTGAAGTATAGGTAAAATCAATTACCTCCTTCAATGAAGTATTGATTGTTATCCTGCGGTGTTTTCCTGTCTTTTTCTCTGCCAGTTCAAAACAATCCTTCTCCAGAACATCCTTCCACCTAATTTGAAGAATGTCTGATAAACGTAGACCGCAATAACAGCCGATGCTTATCAACAGCAGGAAGCGATATTCAGTTGTTTTCTTCAGTCTGTCAACAAGGAGAAGGAACTGCTCCCATTCCAACGCTGAACATTCAGTTTTCCGGTGTTTTGCTGCCATAGGTAAGTTACGTTTCAGTTACCTGTATTTGTTACAGATTTTGAAACCAACCCCTAATTCAAAATCAAGCCATTTGCGTTATACTATTAATAATCAACATTTAATATATAATTAAATGGTTTCACAAATAGAATTTGTGAAACCTTTAAAGGGGTTTTAATCTTTTAGGTTCTCTTCAATAGTTTTTTCCAAAACAGGAATATTGATTTCCGGAATGTCAACGTAGAATTTAAGTTGAATGTCTGGATGCATAATAATAACCGGCATTAGTGCTGTTATAATCCATTGAGTTGGGTTATCCTCTCCGAAATTTCTTATTTCATCGACATAATCCTCAATGCATAAATCATAGAAGGGTACATCTTGATCAATGTTAGATTCAATACCTATAATGGTGATTCCGTAAAACCAAGCTCTATATGCTATTTTCCAGACGGTATCCAGATTGCAATGAATAAAACCATTAACTTCCTGGTACCCCGCATATATTAATTGGTTTCGTATTTGAATTTCGAACCTACATTTTGGGTTCTTATACAATAAGTAGCTTATTTTTTTGTTGGCCAGCATTGATACCTTCATGTCGCTAAATAGTCATTAAAAAAGAAGAGATAGGGGCGTTCAAAACGTGTTAGATTAGTCCAAGGTATTCACAGGTTTTCAATCTATCACCTATCAATGTTCACCCCCACCCAACTTCATGGTTAACACTCACTTTACTCGTTCATCTTGATAAATCCGAGTATTTGAATTCCCCTATCTTGGAACAATTCTTGAATTTCATCAGCAGGTATGATGTGCTTCAACGAAACGTAATCAAATCCAACCATGCCATTCTGAAATGTTCCCAGTGCTGGACTAATTTCAGGAAACCCTGTTAGAGGCAATGTGAATTTCTCTATCGAAATGGAGATTATATGCTTGAGTGGATTGAATATGGTTGCAAGTTTGAGCACCTCCTCATAGGAAAACATTTCATCGATTAAAAGTTCAAACATTTCCATTTTGAAAGCAACATCTTCCCCATTGATTAGGTCATAATTCTGGACAAAATCGGGCGAAAGTACTCTTTGTGACCGCTTTCGTCCTGTAACAACCCAATGAATTCGATGGGGCTGATCATGTGGGAATTCGAATACATCAGCAGACATTAATGTGCTGAATGAATACAGTGCATCTTCGTGCACTTCGGTAAGTTTGTTGTAATGCATAGTTTTTTAATTTGCCACAAACCTACGTAGCATAAATCGGAGCTTATTCGAAAAATAAAATGGGTACCCTCCGAAAATTTTTTCTATGGAAGGTTTTCAATAAAAAAAATAAGGGTATTAATACTCCCAATCTGAATGATCAAGCGGAAAACGGTTCAGCTCCTCCTTCAGGTGTTTCCAGTTGGGGAGGTGTTTGCTGAGAATGGATAAAAATCGGTCGTTATGATGACGTTCCAGTAAGTGAACCATTTCGTGAGCGATGATGTATTCCAGACAGGATACCGGCTTCTTCACCAGTTCAAGGTTGATCCATATTCGTCCGGCCTCAATGGTGCATGTTCCCCACTTGGTTTTCATGCGTTTTACACCGAAAGCATTTACCTTAACTTTCAAAATCTTCTCCCATTTTTCAATGACGGACGGAATCATCTCCTTTAATCGTTCCCGGTACCAGTCGTTCAAAATCCGGTGTTTTACTATCTGTGTTGTGCAGGGTTTTACATATAAATCAAGGTGGCGGTGTCGGACTTTTACCTGTTGTTTGCCCGAATATTCAATGATATTTAACAAATAGCGCTTACCAAGAAAATAATGACTCTCTCTGTTGGTGAATTCTTTAACCGGCAATCTTTTTTGTTTTTCAAAATTACGCTGGTGCTTTTTAATCCATCCTAACTTCGAGATAGCAAATAACCTTACTTTCTCATCAGTTGTATTTAATGGGGTGGCAATACGAACTCTCCCGCTGGGTGGATAAACTGCCAGGTGGATGTTCTTAATATCCTTCCGGATCACATCAATGGTAATATTACCAATCGTTATCTGCTTCACTTAATACTCTGGTTGGTTTTTGATAATTTCAAAAATGGCATCCACCAATGCATCGTCTTGAATGTGTTTCCGGATGGCAATACGGATTTCCTTTTCCTTGGCTTTATTACCCCGCCAACTGTCCTTTTTCACATAGCGGATCTCTTTGTCCAAATCTGCTGCAAGACCCATATCTCTTCCTACGTTGTCATAGATTGCCCGCTTTCCTTTGGTATTGATTTCTACCGGATATTCAGTGCTACCTTCTGGTTGTTTAACTTTCTTGCTTAGCTCAACAATTTTACGGAGATATGCTTGATATTCTTCAACACCCTTCTTCCGTTCTTTTACCAGTTCATCCAGTAATTCGGACATTTTTTGAAAGTACTTAGGATTGGTAGGTGTTTCTTCAATAATCAGTCTCCGGATATTATTCTCAATGGTTTCCGCCATCGCTTCCTTGTTTTTCCGGATGGATTCCGGAAGGGATTCGCTGGCAGTATCAATCCCTCTCTCCACAATGAGTTGAATCAAGGAGAGGTCTCCCATTTCCGAAATCTTCTCGCTTTCTTCTGCTTTGATATAGCTGTCTATGAGATAACGCATATCGGGCTCATAAGCTTTTAGGTCTATCTTTTCACCGGAAGCATTTTTAATTTCATCTCTCAGTTGTACGAAAAATTCAACTTCTGATTTTATTGACTGTGCTTCCGTGAAAGTATAACCCGCTTCCTCCATATCATTTGCAAGTGCAGAATATGCTCTGACCAATGAAGAGGTGAGTTTATAAAGCGATACCCGCTTGGGTTCATTCTCTTGTAAATCACCCGGCTTTTCCGGATTCCCGCAGAAGAAGCGGATATACTGGATTTGTTCCTTCGGTAGTTCAACCGGCTCAATTAACGCCCGTAAACTTTCAAGGACTTCTTCCAGGTGTTCCCGACTTCGCTTCAACCTGTCCGATAATAACCCCTTAACATCGTCCTCACTATAACCCTGAAATGCTTCTGATGTATAATCCTTAATGGACTTCTCCAGACTTTTGAATAAGTCTTTATAGTCAACAATATAACCGTATTCTTTATCCTCTCCATCGAGCCTGTTTACCCTGCATATTGCCTGAAACAAACCATGATCCTGCATCGATTTATCAATATACAGATACGTAGCAGAGGGCGCATCAAAACCCGTTAAAAGTTTATCTACTACAATCAATAGTTTTAACTGTCCCGGCTCATCTGTAAATCTCTTCTTGGCTTCGTCTTCGAAAACTTCAGCAGATTTGCCGTTCAACATCTGCATGTAGATATTATATTGTTTGAGCTTATCGGTAACGGAATTGTCACTGCTGGCTTCGCCCTTGGTATCATTAATGTTCGGAATATAGCTCGTTACAATTGCGCATCTGCCCGCAAGCTCTGTTTGTTGAAAAAGTTCATAGTATTTACATGCCTGATAAATACTACCGCTTACCAGCATGGCATTCCCCCTGCCACTCATCAGCCGGGGCTTTGTACTCATGTCAAATACGATATCCTTTACAATCTGTTCCAGACGTGATTTAGAGCTTAGCACCCTTTGCATGGTAGCCCATCTCATCTTTAACTGGGTTTTCTGGTATTCATTTAAGCCCTTCGTCTTCGACTCGAACCATTGGTCAATCTTTTCCTGTGAAGTAATGTATTGGTCAATGTCTCTGGCTTCGTACAACAAATCCAGTACAACCTTATCAGCAACGGCTTCATCAAACTTGTAGGTGTGAATATACCTTCCGAAAATTTCAATGCTTGTTTCTTTATCGGCCTTCAATAGAGGAGTTCCCGTAAAGCCAATAAATACGGCATTCGGTAAAATCATCTTCATGGCTTTGTGAAGCTTCCCACTCTGGGTGCGGTGACATTCATCAACTAATACGTAGATGTCACCTTTAGCCTTAAAATCAGGTGGTAAACTCCTTTTTAAATCCTCAATATATTCTTCGTAATCCGGCTCTTCCTTATTACCGAACTTATGGATGAGTGAGCACATCAGAGAGGTCTCGGAAGTATTTAATCGTTGGATTAAATCAGCTCCTGACTTCGTGCGAACAATGTCCTCGTTCACCCCCTTGAATACTTTCTCAATCTGTTTATCCAGCTCATCCCGGTCGGTAATAATTAAAACACGGCTCTGGTTGATGTTCTCCCGGATCCACTTGGTGAGCCATACCATGACCAGACTTTTTCCGCTACCCTGGGTGTGCCAGATAATACCGCCCTCCCTTCTTCGAATGAAATCCTGCGCTGCCTTTACTCCGAAGTATTGGTTTACCCTGCATAACTTCTTTATCCCTCTGTCGAAAACAATGAAGTCATGTAATAACTCCATGAACCGCATCTTATCCAACATACAGAGCAGGTGCCTGTCCAGCAGGTTTTCAGCAGGATGCTCCTCCTTCCATGCAAGGTAATATTTCTCCGGGGTTTCAATCGAGCCGTAACGTAGTCCTTCCGTATCATTACCAGCCATGACGAATTGCATTGTGGCGAAGAACGGACGAATGAAAGTGCTTTTCTGACTGTCAATATTTTGTCGTATGCCTTCAGATACGCTTACAGAACTTCTTTTCAGTTCCAATATGCCGAGGGCAATACCATTTATATAAATGACAATATCAGGTCGCTTGGTATGTTCACCTTGAACGGTGACCTCTTCTGCAAAGGAAAAATCATTTTCTTCCGGATGCTCCCAGTCGATGAAATTGACCGTCACCTTTTGCTGACCTACATCTTCCCTTTGTTTGGAACCGTAACGTAGCAAATGGTAGACTTCTTTGTTTACGTCATACAGGCTCTTGCTTTGATCTCCCGCAACTTTCTGAAGTGCGGTGATGGAACGTGTTATGAGTGTTTCTGAATAGCCTTTACGATGAAGGTAAGTTCTAAGTGCATCCGCTTCAATATTGGAATTATCCTCCCATTCCTCGTAAACGCCCAGGTAATTATACTTCAACTCATTCGCCAGAAGCATGACGACCCGGTTTTGGGTTTTACGCTCTATTTCGCCAACTTTAACCATGTTATTTTATTCTAAGGAAAAACATTCTTGTGTATACTATTTTCCAGGAACAGCTCTTACTGCTGAGGTTTGTTCTTCAACAGACTCGACTTTACCTTCGGATTTGAATTCTCTCAAAAAGTCATAGTACTCGTCCATAACCAAACCCCCTGGGGCATTACCACAACATGAAATAAAATTACTATATTCCTTTTCAAACAATTCTTCATCAATTTGTTCTTGTGAATCATTATTGAAACCATGTCTAACTTGAAGTGTTTTCATAGCTAAGAATTGTGATTTCAAATAAACGCAAGCATTAGCTAAATGATACTTCTTTCTGTCCTGAATTTCTTTAAGTTCTATGAGTAATTCACCAATAAGTTGATAGAACCCGTATAAGTAATTGGTAGCTTCCGCAGATAAGTATATTTGATTGTCTGCTATGATTTCCTGATACTTAGTTAAAGATGCCTTGAAATTCAATACAGCAGAATCTATGCATTTAAAGTCAACACAATTTCCGGATAGTTCGATATGCAGTTTCTGTATTTCAAACAGGGTTTTTAATAAGCAGGCATAAACGTCCTTTTCATGAATGCGCCTTTCATTATCAACAATAAAGGTTTTTTCAATCGATTTTGAAGTTGAAAGTTTTTCTACTTCCAACTTTTGTTCGAGCTCTTTTAACTTGATATTGTGTTGATTATTCCACCTAATTATTAAGAGTGGTAATAGGACACTCGGCAATCCGAATTTCAATATTTCAATGATGGCATTTATGTAAGGTTCCATTGGTGATTCTAAATAAATGTTATTGTAAGATCCAATTAAATTTGCTTATCTGTCCTATTAATCATTTAGAAAACAACTTGCCAAGTAAATATCCTAAAAGCACAATACCTCCAATAGTTATTGCAGTATCAAATAACTCCTGATTACTCCTACCAGAAATATATTCATCGTACTGCTTTTTAGATATGGAATTGTTTCTGAAGAGAAGCAGCATATATTCATCTTTTTCCTGCTTGGTTGCAGACCCAGCCTGTACTTTCTGGTTCAACTCGAACAATCGAGTAAAATCCAAGTTGTTACTTGTTGCCATTTTTCCTCCTTTCGTTTAATAAGTTATATATCTCTGGAAGGTGAGGCATTATTTGCTTTTTAAATTCGTCAATAATCTGTTTCTGATATTCCAAACTGGTTTTCATCTTTTCTAATTCAACCTTCTGTTCAGCAATCAAATCTTTGTTGACGTTAATACTTCTATTTGACTCTTCGGTTTTATCTCTTATGTAGTCTTTAAGATTGTGCTTTGTTGTAAGAAAAGTTACAACGGCAGCAACCACGATTGAAATGATGTAAAGAAGATCCTTTATGCTAAGTGGTTCCATTATCTCTTTCAAATTAAATTAATCTTATTTTACCTGTTAGCAATGATTGCATCATTCCGTGCTTTATATTCTTTTGTTTTCGAAGAAAAGATTCCAGTGACTCAATTTCTGATTCTATATCAGATAACATCTTTGCTATTTCATTTTGTGTTTCAATTTTAGGGTACGCAATTGTGAAACTTGATAATGCTTCTTTAGTAATCGTCTTAATTGTTCCACCAGGAGCTTTTTCTTTTTCCTTTTCAAAAAGAAGGTATACAGAAAGAGCGAAGAAGTATTTGTTAAATGGGATAATAAAGGTTTCGAATATCAATAATGTCCTATCTACAAAGGCATCATACTGCGTAATTGCTATTCTTCCGATAGATCCTTGAAGCGTGATAATTACTGATCCCTTTTCTATAAAAACGCTTAAACTTTGAGCTTCTTTACTTATTTTTCTTTTAGTTTCTTCTTTTAATTGGAAATTGTCATTAACATCAAAAACTTGAACGAATGGAGCACCGGCAATGTCATCATACCACTTATCTAAACCATAAGGTTGTGGGAAACTCCCTCTTCTGTATCTAACCAATTCTTTTAATGTTTTCCGCTCCCACCCCTCCTTCGGCTTCAACAACTCCTGCATCGCTCCCTGCTTAATCATCCGCTTCTTCTCAATCAACTTCTCCAGGTTGCTGATCAAGGCATCCATATCACTAAGGGCGGTGGCGATGGCGGTTTGTTCGGATTTGGTGGGAGGAACTGGTATTTTAAAACTCCTAATATCTACGGGACTTATATGAGGTATTGCAGAAGAAGTTTTTACTTTATCACAATACTTGGTAAAGAATTCACTGCATATAAATTCTTTTAGATACCCCAAATCAATCTTTTCAGAGCGAATTCTTGCTACCCTTTGTAAAAGAAGTGCTGGCACATCCAATTTTGTGAGCCTTGCAAAACTTCTGCCAACCAAAGAGCCGTCCATTGCAATAACAATATCACCTTCATTTAGTATATATGGCTTTAAGTCTGGGGTTACGTTATTCCAATATTGAGTAATTTCTTCATTCCAGTCAGTAACGCCTCTTTTCACATTTGACCCTCTAAGTAATTTTATACCTGTTTTGGAATAACCGCTACTTGGAAATGGGAAGCCCGTCAATAAATCAATTTCACCACCGATTGTCTTTACCTCCCAATCTTCAGGAATAATCCCAATGTCAGTTTGTTTATATTTATCTGATATCAGCTCCATGCAAATCCCATATTTGAAAGGTGAACGTTCACTTTTTCTTCCAATGAGGAAACAAGTGCATTTTGTGCTGGCAATGTGATTTCATAGCGTTCCGCCAGCTCTTTTACTCGCTGGGTAAGGCGCTGACTGATACGTTCCAGTTCAGATTGAACAGAGATCTCTATCGCTGTCATCCATTTCAGCTCTACGATAAGTTCCATAATTTCCTCCTCGCTTAGGTTCTCATATTGTTCAATAAGAAGTTCTTCCAGCTCTTCAGCAGCAAGCTTTATTTTTCCTTTAAGTTCTGTTACTTGTTCATCTATTTCCAGATACTTTTGTAGCACTTCCGCTTCCTCTTTAGCCGCCTTGTTCTTCTTTAATTCCTTTAAGCGCTTTGTAAGATTGGCTTTAGTTATCTTATCAAACTGCCCAAAAATTCCTTCCTCACCCCCATGCTCTTCTTCCATCTCTGTCAATTGCTGTTCAAGTTCTTCCCGGTTTGCTACAAGCGCATCCAGCTCATCCTGTTCTGACTGGAAATAGGTTTTTATCATTAATGCTTTCGGAATCAACAGCCCGTCCCAGTCTTTTTTCTTTTCCTGTCGTTCTATTTGTCTTCCGGCCAACCAACCATCAGCTACGAGAGTATACACATCATCCTGCATGGTGTCATTCCAATAGGTCATCAGATGTTGGTAAACATCGTACTTATCAATTAACTGTAGTCCGGAGAATTTATCCAGCAGGGACTCAGAAATTTCACGGATAATCAGTTTCGGTTTATCACCTACAGTAATCCCTTCCAGTTTGGGCTTAGCAGATTTAGTCCAATTCTTAAATACCGATTCTATTTTCTTTTGATAAGCGGTAAATTCCGGATGTGCGTAAATGGCTTGTTTGATGGCATCTTTTGGAATCTTCAAATCGAGATAATTCTTGCGCTTATTCGGCTTAAACAACTCTGATTTCAGCGAAGGATAAACACCCCAGTAGGATCCCAAAGCTTCAATATCAGCCACCGGAATTCCACCTAACAGGTGCGCTTCAATATCCTGTATATCCTCCGGCTCCTGGCTGTCGATATAACGAGGGATGTTCAGGTTGTATTCATTCGCCTCAATCTCGGCATGGGGAACCATACGACTATACTTCGGCTGTTCAATTTGATTATTGAACGTGTCCACGATCTTATGAATATCCTGATCCCTCAGCCGGTTCTTATTTCCGTCCTTCACAAATCCCTTGCTGGCATCTATCATAAAGATTCCCTTCCTTGAAGCAGCATTTTCCTTGTCAATAACGATGATACAGGCAGGAATACCAGTTCCGTAAAACAGGTTGGCCGGTAAACCTATTATGCCCTTGATGTAACCACGTTTAATGAGGTTGGCACGAATCTCCGCCTCCGATCCACCCCGGAAGAGTACACCGTGAGGCAGGATGACAGCCCCTTTTCCGTTACTCTTCAAAGAGCGGATAATGTGCAGCAGGAAGGCATAATCTCCATTCTTCTCAGGGGGAATACCAAATCCTTTAAAACGTCCGTACACATCATCCTGAGGATGGAGACCATTGCTCCAGCTCTTATAGCTGAAAGGAGGATTTGCCACCACATAATCAAAGGTCTTTAACGATTTATCATCGTTTAGAAACAATGGTGTAGCAAGTGTATTGTCCTGCTTGATCTCCGCTGTGGGGTAATTATGCAGGATCATGTTCATTTTGGCAAGAGCTGCTGTGGCATTATCATTCTCCTGTCCGTAGATAGTCATTCCATGCTCCGTTTCATCCGCTGCCTTCAAAAGTAGAGACCCCGAACCGCAGGTGGGATCATAAATAGTTTGATCCTGGCTTTTGGCTTGTTGAATTCCGATAACGTTAGCCAGGATTCGGGAAACCTCGGCAGGAGTATAGAATTGCCCCTTACTCTTTCCGCTCTCCGTAGCGAAGTGACGCATCAGGTATTCGTAAGCGTCCCCAAGCAAGTCATCACCATCAGCCCTGTTTTTGGAAAAATCAAGAGCGGGGTTTTCAAATATCCCAATGAGCTTGGTGAGGCGGTCAACCATTGCTTTGTCCCGCCCAAGTTTATCGCTGTCATTGAAGTCTGCTACATCAATTACACCACGAAGGTCATTGGCAGTTGCCAACTTACCGATGATTTTATTCATGCCGTCACCAATATCCTTCTTGTTCTTTAGAAGAATCATATCGGCAAACGAACCCCCTTCCGGAACCTCAATCACCGCATCCCGCTTTCCGGCATACTTGTCGCTCACATACTTCACGAACAAAAGGGTCAGTACATAATCCTTGTATTGAGAAGCGTCCATTCCGCCCCGGAGCTCGTCACAACTCTTCCAAAGGGACGAGTACAATTCACTTTTCTTAACGGCCATTACTTTCGTTTATTAACTTTTGATAGTTGTATTTTTTGTTCTGCCAAATGAATCGCCTCCAGCGCAAGAGGTTGGCCAGCCAATTCTGCCAGCACCTTATCTGATAGGTAAGCCAGCATGATATCATTTCCTTCCTGCTTGTAGAAACGTATGAAGGCTTTCAACTGCTCTTCAGTAGGAAGTCGCTCATCCCGCTCAATCTTACTGAGCAGGGTTTGATCCATCTTCACCGATGCAGCTACCTCCCGGATGAGAAGATGCCGTCTATTGCGTAACCCTCTCAATGTTTCACCTACGCTTTTCATTTGCTGAATTTTGACAGGACAAAATACGTCTTTTTTTATTTCCAAAAAAAGTGGCAGGGCATATTTTGTCAAAATCAGCGCTAAGCCGCTTAAATAGGCGGTTTAAATAGGCTTGCTGAATACCGTATCAAAATTAGCCCCGGAGGATCTGTGGGCTTATCTGATGGCTCAGAGACTCACGAATTTTGCATTCCGGTTATCCGGAAATATCCTAAACCAACCGAAAGCAGGTTCTCTTGAAATTTTTTCGCCAAATTTTTTCAACAGAAATTTTCGATTTCACAAAGTGAATTTTCCAAATACATTGAACTTTCTTGTATACCCTGAAGAGCGAAAAAACGATTTCTTGAAACCAGGGAAGTAATACGTATTGAAATAGATTAAACATGAGTTTTTTACAATTTTCATAATTACCATAGCAATTCAGATTGACGCATCATTAAAGCAATTTATGAAAACACCTTATAATAAGTTATCAACCGATACTTCTATTCACATTAATGCTGTACCGATCCAAGCTGGAAACTATTTATTGAAAATACGTTTAATGTAACAAAAAACATCATGAAAACCCAAAAATTACCTGCATTGATTGAGTATTATGAATTGGATGAGAGAGTGAATGTAAATAACTATAGACATGTCGCAGTAAAAGTTCATTTACAATTGGATATACTAAAGAATTGGATTGGGCGGCCAGACGGATATGATTATGATGAGGATGAAGATGACTACCACTACCATGAAACTATAAATTTTGAAAAGGCTGCCACGGACTTAGAATACTATAACGGATTCTACGTAATGAAATCATTGTACTATGCTATAGAAGAAATATGCGAAGATTACCCAACAAGCATATCTGCTGGAACATGGTGCGCCCTATTATTGATTGCCAAACAATGGGATTCCTTTAATATTTATACTGAACGCATCAACGATGTTGTTGACGAGCGTTTTGAATTTTTAAAAATGTATAAGTTAATGACCGACATTGCACACGGAAGGAAACAGGCAAATAAACTTATAATCGCAAGTGGCGTGAAAGAACTTGGAAAAGTAGAATATGTTGAATCCGTATTTAAAGAAATTCTAAGGTATATTAATTCCGATTTTAATAAGGAAAAGTACTTATATGAGGCGGAGTATATATTGTATAATGGTTCTATACCAGGTTCAACCGCAACAAAAAGTCAAGCATTACGACACCGAAGAAATATGAGGTTTTGTATAATTAACAAACTCAATCATCTACTTTCAATTGATATTAGAGATGACCGTGAACGATATTTTTTTATCCACCAGTTGTTAGGATGTGTTATGCTTTATAAGCACAAGTTTATTCCTAAAAACAATAGAGGGAAATATCTGGCTGATAAAAAGTGTAATGCAATTCGTGCTATTGAAAAGCTTTATGAAGATAGAAACAAAATGTAGTAGTGATAAATACATACAATAAGCATGAATTAAAAGGGGCTATAATGCCCCTTTTTTATTGGTAATAACAGAAATTTTCGTAGTAAGGACTATCACTGTCGGAGAATGCCTGAATATTTCTTTGCACAATCTCCGATTAATTATTTCTCCATTTGCGGTGCAAAAAATCTATAAATGGAAACAACTTCAAAAAACAAAGGCGGTCGAAAAATCGACCACAATCCCTTTTATTTCATCGTGAGCGCCCACCAATATCCTGAATGGTACATAGTGTCTTCCAGATACGGACATCTTGGGATAGTACTTTTGATAGCAATCAGCCAGCACATGTGCCGGGCAAAGCACTTTCTATTGAAGAAAGACTCCAAATTCTACGCCACCTTAGGACGGGATTTTTCAATTACAAAACAGCAGTGCGATGAGATTCTGCAATTTCTTATTGAGGAGACCGAGTTGTATGATGCTTATTTGTTTAGCAAGGGATACTTGTTTTCGATCGAATTCTTGAGGGGTTTCCATCATGCCAAGTACTTCCGTGACCGAAAATATAGTGCTCAAGACATCCTTAAAGCTATTAATAAATTCCGCCCTGATCAGCCCCCATTGAGGCTGGAGAACGACCTGGAGCTACTTATGACTCACAATGAAAACGACAATCATGACAACGATGAATATTATACAGAATAAAGTAAAAAGCATGAATACATTACTTAAACGAATAAAGGAGATACTATACACAGATAACGTGCAGTTATCCATCAGAAGAAAGCCAGGCTCGAACAAAGTGGAATTAGTTATGATTGAAAACTATCCTGGTGGGATCTCTGAGCATGAAATTGTTCGCAGAAGGCAGAACTGCATTATCAACAACACATACAGAGGCGGGAGAAAAACAGGAATGCAGATACAAATACGAGAAGAGTTCGAATATCCCGGAGACCCGGCTGATCAACCCCTAAAAAGGCAATCGGCACCATCGGATTCTCCAAATGATACCTCTCGATGAATGTACAGCGATACTGAACCAAACCAAGGGTAAAAGAAAATTCAGCGACAAGGAAGTACGTGAACTGCGTGAAGTGCTGATACGCTTAGCTGAACTCGAATATTTACAAAATCAAATAATAAGTTTCACAAATGAGAAAAAAACAAAAAAAGAAAGTAGTGCTCTATGCAAGAGCTTCAACAGTTAATAAGCCTTTCGATAAAGATGGCGCTCAGATTCAGATTGCCCGGCTATTGGAATATGCCAATAAACAAGGATATCAAGTATCCGGTGTATATTTCGATAACGGATTCGGTGGAAGAGTACTTCGTCCTCAACTCGTACGCATGATTTCAGAAATTGAATCAAAAAGCGTTGAGGCTAAAAGCATAATATGTGTTTCAACTGATCAATACAGTCGATACTACTTTAAATTATTGCAATTATTGCAAAGGATAAATTCTGCCGGTGCAGAATTTGAGTTTCTTGAGGAGGTACAACCCTTAACAAATGAAAAACGTAAATACAATAAAAAGAAGCAACAATGAAAACAGTACTCTACACACGTGTAAGCACGGACGAACAACGAAAGCAAGGCTTTTCACTCCAGGAACAGGAGCGTAGCCTGAGAGCATTTGCGGAACGAATGGGAATGGAGGTTATCGCCCATTATCAGGATGATTACTCTGCAAAGGACTTTAACCGCCCGCAGTTTAAGAAATTCCTACAAGACGTAGAAACAAAGAGAATTCGCCCACAGATTCTACTCTGCGTTCGTATAGATCGCTTTAGTCGCAATCTTCAAGATTCGCTTGAAATGATCACCAGATTAAAAAAACATGGTGTCGAATTGCGTTTTGCAGATCGTGACTATAATACCGGTAATCCGGAAGACCTCATCATGAAGGTGATAGACATGGCAATGGCAGAGGTGTATAACGCTCGTCTATCCATCAATACTACAAAGGGTATGCGTGAAGCCATGCGGGCAGGCAGGTTTATGGGAAGAGCTCCGGTGGGTTACCTAAATGATAAGGCTAATAAGAGCATATTATTCGACCCTGTTGCTTCTCTTTACGTTATTCGAGCATTCGAGCTCATGGCAACCGGAATGTACTATGCCGAGGAAGTAAGAAAAACAATTTGGAAAGATTATGGGTACTACTTCACCAAACAAAAATTCCTGAATTTGCTTCGAAATAGGTTTTACTGTGGTTTTATCGATGTTAAACCCTGGCGAAATGAACCGGGGTTTAGTTTGAAGGGTGTTCACGAACCAATGGTTAGCGAAGAGCTTTTTAATCGGCTGCAATGGGTCTTGAATAATCGAAAAAAATCAAAAGGACAAAGTGAGTTGAGACGTGAGGAGTTTCCCTTACGTTCTTTATTGGTGTGCCCTCGCTGTGGCAGGCATCTTACCGGCTCTGCCAGTAAGAGCAGGAATGGAAGTCTTCATCACTATTATCATTGCCAGAAGAAATACCACTGTGATTTCCGGGTTCGAGCTGATATTGCCCACGACCGGCTGGAAGAGTTTTTCGGAAGCTTCAGGATCCAGCCGGAGGTAAAAAAACTCTACAGGTTGATCCTGGAGAAGAAATTCAATCAAATGAACTCTGGTAAAGAAACCGATTTAAAAAAAATCAAGGTGGAGATGTCTGGGTTAACAACGAAGCTCAAATCACTGAACGAAAAATTCATTTCAGACCATATTGATGTTGCAACGTATTCTGAAATGAAGAAAAAGCTCGATGAGGATATGTCTGCACTGAAAAATCAGGAAGTTCAAATCCTCGAACAGGAGTCAGATTTCGCTCTGTACATCAAGAAGGGATTCACGCTCGTAGATAACCTGAGACGTTTTTATCATGACGCTTCAGTGGAGGTAAAACAAAAGATTGTTGGTTCGATATTTCCGCAAAAACTGGTTTTCGACCAAAACTCGTATCGAACCAGTCCGGTTAACGAAGCATTCCTCCTAATCACCAGGACAATCAATCAATTGCAAGGGAATAAAAAACAAAATGCCACCGTTTCCGATGGCATTTTTGATGATGCTCCCCCTCCTGGGCTCGAACCAGGGACCCCATGATTAACAGTCATGTGCTCTAACCAGCTGAGCTAAGGAGGAATAATCCTCTCTCTGTTTTTTCAGGGAGAGGATCATGTATTCCGGCTCAAACTATCAGGTAGCGTCGCTTGCGTCTGCTTCCTGACTAAAACACGTGCAGGTGGTCATTTGGGAAAGAACGCCCGCTATGAATAACTTACGCTGAATTCATTACGGGGTTGCAAAAATAACATATGATTTCTAAAATAGCAAAGCCTGACTGTTATTTAATTGCTTATAAACCAGATATATGTAAAATTTAGCCTTTACTCTTTTGTGAACCTTTGCACGAAACTTCCCGTGGCACTAACCCCTTGTATCATATAGGTCCCCGATGGAATCCCCTCCAGCGAAATCGGTGTTGTATGAATGCAATTTATTGCAGGATAAGATTTTATAATTCTTCCATTTAAATCCAGGAGGTAAAGGTCTGTGAGCTTGCAATCTTCCTTCCCGGGGATAACATAGAGCACTTCTTTGGCAGGGATGGGCTGAAGACTGAATAAGCGCTTTGGCTCTGCCGCCAACGACGATTCTCCGGTTACCGTACCATTGAAGGCCAGATTATCAACCCATAAATAGTCGCCGTTTGATGGCTGTGGCCCGCTGGCCGACAAGATGATCATGCAGGTATCAGGATTATTTCCATCGGTATAGATAAGCGGAATGCTGAAGCTGGCCCAGTTCATGGCCATCCCCGTTAAATTCCTGTGTGCGCTGGCCACCGGAATCCGTTGGTTGCCATCCCATCTTGTTAACTGTATATCAATATAGCCCTGGCTGCTGCCAAAAATCATATGTTGCCAGCTTCCGCTAAGGTTGGCAGGCCGTTGGTTAAAAGCAAAGCCGTACTCGGGGGTCATGGTCAGGCTGTTCATGCTTCCGCAAACTGCAATTCCTGGTATTACTCCCATAGCACCCGCACTCTTGCTGGTAATCTTGATATAATAAGAGCCGGGATTTCCGGGGTTTCCCCGGGTGACTGTATAAATAGACTGGGCACTTGTTACACTGTTGAGTGTGCCCCATCCATCGGGTTCGAAGTAACTACCCATGTTGGTCCAGTTCTCAAAGCCGCCATTGGGTATGTTTTGCGCGGCAACAGGTGAATACATGCATAAGGTCAGGAGGAGCAGGCGGAGAATGGATTTCATTTTGGAGTTTGATATTTTAACAAAGTTAATGAGTCCACAGGCCGTAATTATTGACCGCTGTCATCAGGCTCTGGTGACATTAATCACCGGCACAGGAGGAGTCAGCTAAATTGGGTTATATGAATGGTGTACGAAATAAAGGTAAATCAAGGGCTTGGCATTCGCATTCAACGGCAATGGGCCGTTAAAACATTATCATGTTTTAGTCGGTGGATATCGTCTTACTGAGTAATTTCGCAAGCGGTAAAATAATCTTAACACTCAACCTACAGCCCACATGAGCCTCCTTGTAATTGGTACTGTCGCCTTCGACGCTATTGAAACTCCTTTCGGTAAAACGGATAAAATCATTGGTGGGGCAGCCACCTATGCTGCCATGTCGGCTTCTTACTTTAAAAAAAATATAAACCTTGTTTCAGTGGTGGGTGAGGATTTTCCACAGGAAGCCATAGCCATGATGCAGCAAAGGGGTATCAGTACCGAAGGATTGCAGATCAAGAAAGGAGAAAAAACATTTTTTTGGTCGGGCAAGTACCATGAGGATATGAACTCCCGCGACACCCTCGATACCCAGCTCAATGTGCTGAGTACCTTTGATCCTGTGATACCCGAAGCCTATCAGGATTGCGAATTCCTCATGCTGGGCAACCTGATGCCCTCCATACAGATGTCGGTGCTGCAGCGGCTCAAAAAGCGCCCGAAGCTGGTGGTGATGGATACCATGAACTTCTGGATGGAAGTGGCCATGCCCGATCTGATGAAGATGATTGCCATGGTGGATGTGCTGACCATCAACGACGCTGAAGCCAGGCAGTTAACCGGGGAGTATTCGCTGGTTAAGGCTGCCCGCAAAGTGCTGGCCATGGGCCCCAAATACCTGATCATTAAAAAAGGTGAACATGGTGCTTTGCTCTTCCATAGTAACAATGTATTTTTCGCACCTGCCTTACCGTTAGAGGATGTATTTGACCCTACCGGTGCCGGCGACACTTTTGCCGGGGGATTTATCGGTTATCTGAACAGTACCGGTGATATTTCCTTTGAATCCATGAAACGCGGAGTGATTTATGGTTCCGCCATGGCCTCCTTTTGTGTGGAGAAATTTGGCCTGGAACGTGTAGTAAGCCTCACTGATATTGAAGTGGATGAACGCGTACAGCAATTCATCGACCTCGTTCAGTTTGATATCACCCTGGTGTAATACTGTTTTATCCGGCTTTTACCGGATATATCCATCTTGTTGATCATGGTTTTCCCCCCTCTGTTTAGGTAAATGAAAAGGTGATTATTCACCTTTATTCATCAATTGCATCAACAGGGTATAGGCTTTACCGGTAACCAGTAGTTCCGGCAAACGGGATTGCGTGTCAGCGGGAGTGATTTCAACCAGTCCCTTATCCTTCCAGCCAATGTGTACTTCCATCATACTGTATTTTCCTTCCGCGTCTACCCTGAATATGTAATTCCGGTCCTGGTAAGTAACCACGGCGGTTTCAGGTACCAGGTCGGCTGTCTTTTCCAGGGTTTCAATTTCCGCGTTGATGAACATCCCCGGCAGCAATAGCGGATCGTATTTTTCAAAATGACAGTGAACTTCAACGCTGCGGTGCTCATCGAGTTCCTTTCCAATGAGCAATATGGTCGCCAGGTGTTTCTTTTCGGGATTTGAATTGGTCCATGCGCTCACTTTCTGGCCTGCTTGCAGGAAACGTATGTCTTTTTCAAATACGGTAAGGTTGAGGTGTATGTCACCCGGGTCTACCAGCGTAAACATTTCATCACCGGGTTGCACATAGGCGCCGGTGTTCACTTTTACGGAGGCCACATACCCGTCAATGGGTGAACGCAGCGCGACACTCCCCGACAGGGTGTTTTCATCCAGGGTGTTTGGGTCAATACCGGCCAGCTTTAACTGTTCAGCCAGGGCTTTCTCCGTAATTTTACCGCTTGTATACGCTGCTGCGCTTTCCTGAAATATTTTATCGCTGCTGGTTTTTGTCGCGTTAAGTTCCTGCTGCCGCTTATATTCCGTTTCAAGCTGCCGGTTACGGATCCTGGCATTCAGGTAATCCTGCTGCATACGCACCAGCCCCGCGTCCTCCATAACGGCCAGTGTCTCACCTTTGCGGATATGCATACCAGGTAGTAGCTTGGTGGACCTGAGGAAGCCCCCCGGGGGGAAGGTGACTGAAATCATGTTTTGAGGAGGGACATCGATGATTCCGTTTACAAGCAGGCGTGAGGAAATGGCTTTCTTTTCAACTTTGCCGGTTACAATTCCGGCCCGCTTTATCTGTTCAGGACTCAGTGTCACCTGTGTTTCAGTAGTGGTTCCTTCCGCGCTGTCCGTATTTTCAACGTTAGAGTTGCAGGCGCCCAGCAAGAGGAAGGAAAGGAGGAAGATATTTTGTTTGTTCATGATTATCTGAGATTACCGGTGAAAGAATGAATGTGAATGAGCGACCTTCGATAGTCACGCTCGGTTTCAAAGAAGTTTTGTTGTGTTTCCATGGCTTTGCCTGTGAGCAGCGCCCATTGCATAAAGTCTATATCGCCTGATTGCAATCGCCTGGAAGCTTCCGCTTCGATGATACGCGCCCCGGGCAACCCCTGCTCTTTATACCATTTCATCTTTACCAGGGCTACGTGTAATCCGGAATAAGCTTCGCGGTATTGTATGCGGAGTATTTCCTCACTTTTCCTGCGCAGCTCAAAGGCGATGGCCTCTTCCGTTTTCAGGGCATTTACACGGTTCACCCTGAAATTATAGAAGAGGGGCAGGCTCAGCCCCAGTTGCACGCCATCAAAGCGGTCACGGCCGTCAAAGTATATTTCCGAATCCCCTTTGCGTTGCCATCCTTTGATCGTCTGGTTGAAATAGCCGATGCTGATGCCTGGCCATGACTGTGCTTTCTCAAGCAGGGTGCGTGCATGTGCCATTTTTTCTTCCGCCTGCGCGATGGATAGCAACGGATGCTGTTGCAGTTCTGCATCTTCGACAGGAGTGGGAAGTTTATTTTCAGGCTCAAATCCGCTGAGGTCGGCAATGATGGGCACAGGGCTGTGAAGAAGCAGTGTTAGCTGAGCGTTCAGTTTTTCCAGTTCCATGCTTTTCTGGCGGTAGCTCAGGTGCCATTCTCCCCGAAGCAGGTTCGCGTAGGCTTCATCGCTGTGGTTTCCGCTGCCATACAGAACCTGCATACCGGCCCGTTCAGCGTAAGCGGTGTATACGGAATCCGCCCTTTTGAGGAGTTCCAGCTCCTGTACTACGGCGCTGATGTCGGTGTAAAGCAGATATAGCTGCTCTGTCAGCTTCAGCTGTTCTTCGCGCAACTGCTGGCCGGACAATTCCATGCCCGCCTGGTTAACCTGTGATTTTCGTATGTACGTAAACGGTAGCTCAAATCCCTGACTGATTACGAATTTCTGATCCTGACTAAAGCTGTTTACCTGTCCGAATTCTCCGCTGACGGTGGTTGTTCCGGGTTCCCAGCTGCTCTTTTTCTGGTGGTTATAATACACGGCCTGCAGCGTTCTGGCTTTTATGCCCGGATTACTTATCAGGGAGTCGAGTGCGGATGACAGGGGGATGGCTTGCTGCGCTTCAGCGGCCCAGGCGGGAAGAAGCAGGATCAGCACCAGGGCTTTTTTCATATGTCGTTTGTTGAGCATACTATAACGTCGAATGTAGAGTATAGGTACCAGTACAAGGGTGAGGAAAGTGGCGGAGATCAGTCCCCCTATCACCACCGTGGCGAGCGGCCGCTGTACTTCCGCACCGGCCCCCTGACTCAGCGCCATGGGCAGGAAGCCCAGTGATGCGACCGCGGCGGTCATCAGTACCGGCCGGAGCCGCGTCATGGTGCCGCGCCTGACAATCTCCACCGGATCCATGATACCGTCTTTTCGCAGACGGTTGAATTCTGACAGGAGTACAATGCCATTCAGCACCGCCACCCCAAAAAGAGCGATGAACCCGATGCCTGCGCTGATGCTGAACGGAAGGCCGCGCAGACTGAGTGCGATCACGCCGCCGATGGCGGAAAGCGGAATCGCCGAAAAAATGAGCAGGCCCTGTCCCAGGGAACCGAATGCGAAATACAACAAGAGGAAGATCAGGCCTAAGGCCAATGGTACGGCTATGCTTAACCGTTGTTTGGCTTCCACCAGGTTCTCAAAGGAGCCGCCGTATGTGATGTAGTATCCGGGAGGCAGCTTGATAGAAGCAGCGGCTTTCTCCTCCAGCTCATGAACAATGCTCTGTACATCCCTGCCCCTGACATTAAAACCAATGGTGATCCGCCGTTTCGCATCCTCACGCTGGATCTGGTTGGGTCCGTTTTTAACTTCTACATCCGCCACCTGGTAAAGCGGTATCCTGGACCCGTCTGGAGCGGGTATCAGCAGGTTTTTGACATCATCGGCATCCCTGCGCAATTCGTGCGCAAGGCGGATGACGAGGTCGAAGCGCCGTTCCCCTTCAAAAACAAGACCGCTTGACTGCCCTGCGAATGCGGCGTTTACTGCCTTGTTGACTTCCTGTACGTTGACGCCGTATTGTGCCAGTGCATTGCGGTTGTAACGGATGACTATCTGTGGCATTCCGGTCATACTTTCCACATACAGGTCGCGGGTGCCTTCCACCTCTTTTGTAATCCGGCCCAGTTTTTCTGCATAGTAGGTGAGTGTATCCAGGTCTTCACCAAAAATTTTACAAACCACATCCTGCCTCGCTCCCGTCATCAGTTCATTGAAGCGCATTTGCACCGGATATTGAAAGCCGGCGGAGATTCCCGGAATCTTCTGCAGTTCATGGCTCATTTTTTCCGTAAGTTCATCAAAGCTCTTCGCGGAAGTCCAGTCCTTCTTATCTTTCAAAATAACCATCATATCGCTGGCTTCAATGGGCATAGGGTCGGTCGGGATCTCTCCGCTTCCGATTTTCGTTACTACCATTTTCACTTCCGGGAACTTTTGCCTGAGCAGGGTGGCCGCTTCGCGTGTTGCTTCAATAGTTGTTTGCAGGTTACTGCCGGTCATTACACGGGTGTCCACTGCCAGGTCTCCCTCCTCCAGTTCCGGAATAAACTCACCACCCATATTCAGCAGCAGCAGGATGCTGCCTGCAAATGCCAGCAGGGATCCGATGAGGACAGGTTTAGGTTTCCGGATCATACGGTCGAGCGTCCTGATGAATACCTTTTCGGTTTTTTGCATCAATGTATCGGAGAAGGTTTTTTTGTGACTTATTTTCTTGCTGAGAAAAAGGCTGCTCATCATGGGTACATAAGTTAGCGACAGGATGAATGCTCCCATCAGCGCGAAAGCCACGGTTTGTGCCATCGGCTTGAACATTTTTCCTTCAATGCCTTCGAGCATGAAGATGGGCAGGTACACAATAAGGATGATGATCTGGCCAAAGACAGCGCTGTTCATCATACGCGTGGAGGCGCTGATGACTTCCTGGTTCATTTCTTCCTGATTGAGCATCCTGCCTTCCGTAAGACTCCGTGTATGCGTGAAGCGGTGCATGATCGCTTCTACAATGATTACAGCTCCGTCAACAATGAGTCCAAAGTCAAGAGCGCCCAGGCTCATCAGGTTGCCGCTAACGCCGAAAACATTCATCATGATAATGGCAAAGAGCAATGACAGGGGAATCACAGAGGCCACGATGAGTCCGGCCCGCAGATGTCCCAGAAAGAGTACAAGTACAAAAAGTACAATGAGCGCCCCTTCCAGCAGGTTCTTCTCTACGGTACCTATGGCGTTGTTTACCATTTTTGTACGGTCGAGGAAAGGCTCCAGGATTACGCCTTCGGGCAGGCTTTTTTCAATTTGCGTAATCCGCTCTTTCACGGTTTTAATCACGTCGCTTGAGTTGGCCCCTTTCAGCATCATAACAATACCGCCGGCTACTTCTCCTTCTCCATTGTAGGTCATTGCACCGTAACGGTTGGCATGTCCGAACCTGACTTCAGCCACATCTTTCAGCAGCACCGGAATCCCATTGGGTAGCCGTTTTACTGCGATTGCTTCCAGGTCGGACAGTGCGTTGACCAGGCCCTCAGTACGTATGAAAAGCACCGTAGGCCCTTTTTCAATATAGGCGCCTCCGGTATTACTGTTGTTGCCGGAAATTGCCTTGAAGAGTTCACTGATGCTCAGGCCGTAGCTGTTCAGTTTTTTTACATCCACGGCAACTTCATATTGCTTCAGTTTGCCGCCGAAACTGGAGATGTCAGCCACCCCTTTCACTCCGAGGAGTTGCCGGCGGACAATCCAGTCCTGTAATGTGCGTAGCTCCATGGCGTCATATTTTTTTTCAAAACCGGGGGCAGGACGAAGTACATATTGATAGATTTCTCCCAGTCCCGTGGTTACCGGGGCAAGTTCGGGTATGCCCAGTTCTCCGGGAATCTGGTTTTGGACCTGCAGCAGGCGTTCACTCACTTGTTGCCGCGCCCAGTACACATCGGTTTGATCTGTAAAGACCAGCGTAACCAACGATAGACCAAAACGGGAGAAGCTCCGGATTTCTTTAAGGCCGGGGATATTACTGTTCACCTGTTCCACAGGGAATGTAATAAGGCGCTCCACATCGGGAGCACCCAGGGCGGGTGAAACGGTAATCACCTGAACCTGGTTGTCGGTAATGTCCGGTACCGCGTCAATCGGCAGGCGCTGGAAATGGTAAATCCCCAAAAAGACCAGGGCAATGGTCAGGAGGCCTATTACCAGTTTATTCTTTACCGAAAACCTTATGATGGAATTTAGCATAATGGAATCAAGATTTTAATATTAAAATATAGGATATGTCCCGACCAATAAAAAATTGATCCGGATCATGTGAATTCAATATCCGCCCGCATAGCGGCGGGCAGCATACGAAGCTATAAAATCAGGCTTTTGGGGGATTCCAGATATCTGAAAAGAAATTGCTGGGAGGCAATTGATCTCTGGCAGGAGTGGCGCTTAGCCCATGGCTACACACAAAGGGCGTCATGTTTGCTGCTGATGTTTTACGGCAAAATATCTTTAAAATTTCGGAATGGTGTGAACAATCGTGATTTTTAAAAGGCAACTGAGGATCATGGTCGTGATGTTGTTCATGGCTCTCGGGTGTCACAAAATGAATCTGCAGGAAGTCGGAAAAGCCAAGTGCCGGATTCTCGCTCCGGTGTTCATTTAAGTGATGAAAAAGAAAGGGGGTTTTTAATACCTGTCCTATATCCGTACCCGAAAGCAGGAAACCGGACAGCAGAAAATAAACAATCATTTTTTTCATCTCTGCCACAAATGTAATCACAAACATATCCTATTCAAAGGAAGTGGGTACTTTTTGACTTTTATCAGTCTTCATCCGGAATCCTCAGTACGAAAGATGCTTTTTTTTACGATTTTTGCGCCATGCAACGACCCATCCGTGTCCTTATCGCTAAAGTAGGCCTCGACGGCCACGACCGCGGTGCCAAAGTGATCGCTTCGTTCCTGCGCGATGCAGGAATGGAGGTGATTTATACCGGCCTCCGCCAGACTCCCGAAATGGTTGTTAATGCCGCCGAGCAGGAGGATGTGGATGCCATTGGAGTGAGTATTCTCAGTGGTGCTCATATGACTGTTTTTCCGAGGTTACTTCAACTGATGAAAGAAAAGAAACTTGATGATATATTACTCACCGGAGGCGGCATTATTCCGGATGAAGACATGAGAAAACTGGAAGCCATGGGCTGTGGGAAATTATTCCCTCCCGGCACCGAAACGGATGCTGTGGTTGAGTACATTACTACTGAGGTCAAAAGATTAAGAAAAATATAAATAACGGATGCTGTCTTTCGCGGGTAATGGAAGATGTTGCATCAGTAAATCCATCAAAAATGAATTATAAAAATATTCTGTATAGTGTTGACAAGTCGGTTTGCACCATCACCATTAACCGGCCCGACAAGCTGAATGCCCTGAATAAAGAGACGATTGCTGAAGTGGGGGAAGCCATTGCTGCCGCGCAGAAGGATGATCAGGTGAGGGGGATACTCCTTACCGGTAGCGGCTCAAAAGCTTTTATTGCGGGTGCCGATATCAGTGAATTTGCTGCTTTCAGCCTCACGGAAGGCATGGAACTGAGCGCGCATGGCCATCATGTCTTTGACAGCGTGGAAGCTTGTTCCAAGCCTGTGATTGCCGCGGTGAATGGTTTTGCCCTGGGTGGAGGTTGCGAACTGGCCATGGCCTGTCATATGCGTGTGGCTGCCGACAATGCGAAGTTCGGCCAGCCGGAAGTTAAACTGGGACTCATTCCCGGATACGGTGGTACCCAACGTTTGCCGCTCCTCATCGGGAAGGGAAAGGCCATGGAATTACTCATGTCTGCCGATATGATCGATGCCCATGAAGCCCTTCGTCTGGGCCTGGTGAACTATGTAGTTCCCGCTGCTGAGCTGATGCCCAAATGTCATGAAATACTGAATAAGATCATGGCCAATGCGCCGGTGGCTATCGCCGAAATTATCAAAACCGTTAATGCTGCTTACGATAAAAATACCAACGGTTTCAAAGCGGAAATAGAGCGCTTTGGCGCTTGTTTTACAACAGAGGATTTTAAGGAGGGTACCGATGCCTTTCTGAATAAGCGAAAAGCGACATTTAAAGGTAGCTGAGCTCTTCTGTATCCACCCCGTCAGGCTCCATTAACCTTGACCCCGGCGCTGCTGTTTATCGTGGATTTTATACGCTAAATGCCTCACCGGATGCCTGATGCTTACACCTGGTGTGATTTTTTCTTTTTACTGTCGCACAAGGAAGGTATTTTTGGAGGATGATAAAAGCAAAAGCGGCATATCTGCATATTCTGGCATGGATGCTCTTTATCCTGCTGCCGCTTCTGTTTATCCTTGCCGACAATGTATTAAAGGGTGCAGCATGGACCTGCTTTCTGAAGGGACATCTGATAAGAAGCGCTTTTGTTATACTGCTCTTTTATTTTAATTACCACTGGCTGGTTCCGCGATATCTGTTAAATAAAAAGCCCCTGTTTTTTGTATTGGCGAACGCCGCAGCGCTGATTTTGGTGTGGTCAGCCATGCGATTTTTAAGAGAAGATGCTGAAATGCCTCCGGCAGGTGTGGAGGAAGGCCCGCAGGGAGCTACATGGCTGGTACATCCTTTTATACTTACCCTTTCCATAGGCATTGGAATGGCTGTTGCGATAACGCTGTACAGGAAACTGAAAGTATCGGAACAGAAAAAGGCGGAAGCGGAACTGGCTTATATGAAATCCAGACTGAACCCGCATTTTTTATTCAATACCCTTAATTCGGTATATGCGCTGGCCATCACCAAATCGGATGATACCGCGGATGCCGTATCGAGGTTGTCATCCATTATGCGGTATTTAATTACCGATACCGGCTCAGGCAAAGTGTCGCTGGAAAAGGAAATAAATTACATAAGTGATTTTATTGAATTGCAACGCTTACGACTTACCGAAAAAACCACAGTTGATTTCCGCTGCGACGGTATTACCGCTGGCAAGTATATTGTGCCATTGTTGCTGATATCATTTGTGGAAAATGCATTTAAATATGGTGTAAGTACGGAGATTGTTTCCGATATTAAAATTCATATACTTATAAAAGGAGATGAACTGCAGTTGAAGGTCAGCAATGTGATTGCAGTGAAAAAGTCCACGGAAGTGGAAAGGGAAGGACTGGGACTTACCGCTGTCAGGCAGTTGCTGGATCATTTTTATAAGGACAGGTATCATTTGCTGCTGAACAGTGACAGTGAAAAATTTAAAGTACATTTAGCCCTTCAGTTGACATGATTTCGTGTATTGCTATCGATGATGAGCCGCTCGCGCTGGAGATAATCCGGCAGTTTTGTGCACGGATTGCATTTCTTCAACTGGATAAAACCTTTACCAGTGCTCCGGAAGCCTCCGCCTTTCTTAAAAACCATGCGGTTGATCTTTTATTCCTGGATATACAGATGCCGGAGATAAATGGCATTGATTTTTTCAAAGCGATGTCACAAACGCCAGCTTTGATTCTTACTACCGCTCATGCCGGGTATGCCGTAGAGGGCTTTAATATTAATGCGGTTGATTTTTTATTAAAGCCGGTTCATTTCAGGCGTTTTGAGGAAGCCGTTTTAAAAGCGAAGGGGGTGGTTGAAAACAAAAGATTACTTAAAGAGGAAGAAGGCCGCGCCCTCTTTGTACGTTCGGAATACGCGCTGATCAAAATTCCCTTTTCCGAGATTCTTTATATTGAAACACTTGATGATTATATTAAAATACACCTGGCCGGCAAAAAGCCCGTATTGACGTTATCCAGTTTAAAGAAAATCATGGAAAAACTTCCGGCAGGGGAATTTTTGAGAGTGCACCGTTCCTTTGTGGTCCCTGTATCACGTATAGAAAGCGTAAGGGGAAAAGTGATATCCCTGGGACTTGCGGAAATTCCAATAGGGAAAAATTACGAGAAAGAATTTTTTATCGCTTATATGCGGGATTCATTTTAACCGGTGCCCTGCCGGACCTATAAACTCCGATAGATTTTCATCATACTCCGATAAACCGGCATTTGAGTTAAACCGCTGGGGATATTTGTCATCTCAGGTTTAAACAAGCCAAGGACATGGAACTGAACAAGAATATTGCCATTAGTGAATCCGGTTTTATTTTCAACCCACTCACCGGTGATTCCTTTTCCGTCAACCCGGTAGGGCAGGATATCCTCCGCTTACTTAAAGAGGAAAAGGGAAAGGAGGAAATTATAAAGACGCTGCACAAGAAATACAACGTGGAGCGGACGGTCATTGAAAAAGATATTTATGATTTTTTTTTGATGCTGGGTAATTATCAATTGCTGAAGGAACATGAATAAGCGGAAAATTACCATTGGTGTTACCGGTCTGAATAATATTGATTCGCCGGGTCCGGGAATCCCGGTAATAAGAGGCCTGCGCGAAAGCAGCCACTTTGATGTACGGATTATTGGATTAAGTTATGAGTCGCTTGAGCCGGGATTGTATATGCATGACCTGGTGGATAAAAGTTATCAGATCCCGATTCCTTCGGCAGGTACGGAGAGCCTGATGGAGAGGCTTGCTTATATTCAGCAGAAGGAACATATGGAAATTATCATCCCGAATTTTGACGCGGAACTGCATAGCTTTATTAAGCTGGGGCCGCGTCTGAAAGAGGAATTTAATATCGTGACATTTCTTCCATCGCTGGGGCAGTTTGAATCCAGGCACAAATCCGTGTTATTTGAATTCGGCGAGAAGAATGGAGTGAAAGTACCTTACAGCCGGATGATTTTTTCAGCATCGGAAATATACGACCTGAAAGACACCTTTTCTTACCCGCTCGTAGTCAAGGGAAAATTTTACGACGCATCGGTGGCCGCTACCCCTGAACAGGCAGTTAATTATTTTCATAAAATATCCTCCAAATGGGGACTTCCCATCATTGTACAGGAATTCGTTTCCGGAAATGAAGTAAACGTTACCGCCATCGGTGACGGGAATGGAAGATGTATCGGTGCGGTTCCAATGCGTAAACTGTACATTACGGATAAAGGGAAAGCCTGGGCCGGCATCACGCTCGACGATCCGATGCTCATTGAAATTACCAACCGCGTTATTAAAAATTCACAATGGAGAGGGGGATGTGAGCTCGAGTTCATCAAAACCACCGCGGGCGATTATTACCTGCTGGAGATGAACCCCCGGTTTCCTGCCTGGGTATATCTTGCGGTTGGATCCAGGCAGAATCATCCCGAAGCGCTGGTAAGGATGGCCCTTGGTGAGAAGGTGGAACCCTTCACTTCGTATGAAAAGGGAAAAATGTTTATCCGGTACAGCTACGACCAGATTGTTGACCTAAGTGAATTCGAAAAAATATCTACATCAGGAGAACTTTAATACCTATCATATGATAACACTGCAATATGAAAGACCTGTCATTGTTAAGTTAAACAGTGGCATGATGAATAAATTTGGAACAAAAACAGAGTACAATGCCATGAACAGCATTGACGGAGCCCAGGTAAAGGACCTGATCACTGAATTCGGGTCGCCCCTTTTTGTTCTTTCAGAAAGAAAAATCAGAGAGAATTACCGTAACGCGAAGCGGATTTTTGAAACGCGGTATCCTAAAGTACAGTTTGCCTGGAGTTATAAAACGAATTATCTGAATGCTGTTTGTAACGTGTTTCACCAGGAAGGATCATGGGCGGAAGTCGTATCCAGGTTTGAATATGAGAAAGCGCTGAAGAATGGGGTGTCCGGTGACAAAATTCTGTTTAACGGACCGGATAAAACCGATGATGATTTAAGGCTTGCCATCAAGAACAATTCCCCCATTCACATTGACCACCTCGATGAACTCTACCGTTTGACGGAACTCGCAGCCGCGTCCGGAACAAAGCCCAGAGTGGCCATTCGTGTCAACATGGATACAGGTATCTATCCCATGTGGGACCGTTTTGGCTTTAACTATGAAAACGGACAAGCCTGGGACGCCATCAATAAAATTATGGCAGGAGGCAAATTGAATCTGGTAGGCTTGCATTGTCATATCGGAACTTATATGCTTGCCCCATCGGCCTATGCCCTGGCAGCGGGAAAGATGGCTGACCTTGCACTGGGTATACGTAACCGTTATACCAGGAATATCACCTATATAGATATGGGTGGAGGTTTTGCATCAAAAAATACGCTGAAAGGTTCTTTTCATGTAGGCGCGGACATTGTTCCGGAAATCAGCCAGTATGCGGAAGCGATAACCAGCACACTTCTGAATGCAGGCTTTGCGTCGGATGAATTGCCTTACCTTTATCTTGAAACCGGCAGGGCCTTAATCGATGATGCGGGGTTCCTCCTGGGGACTGTGATATCCAATAAAAGGCTCTCTGACGGAAGGAGGGCGACGATCATGGATTTCGGTGTGAATATCCTTTTTACTTCCTTCTGGTATGATCATAAAATTTCTCCGGCGCAGCCTTTCGGGCACCATACAGAAGATTGTGTGTTATACGGTCCGCTCTGTATGAATATTGATGTGGTGAGAGAACATATAACCCTGCCTCCCCTGAGCCCCGGCGACCACGTGGTAGTGCATCATGTTGGCGCGTACAACATCACACAATCGATGCAGTTTATCGCGTTGCGCCCGGCAGTAGTGATGATAGATATGAAAGGGAAAGCGCACGTGATTAAAAAGAAAGAAAAACTATCTACCCTGGAACTGGACGAGGTGGTTCCTGACTATTTATCTAAATTCAGGCTGTAATGCAGGTATCCGCTCAAAAATGAAAGGCTACCTTTTGTTATCATGGAAAGGCATACTCAGCAGTTATGCTCAGGTTTTCTTTTCCCTGAATCCCATCTTTGGTTTTAGCCTGATGCTGATATCATTTTTTGATCCGCTATCCGGTTTTTCAGGGCTCATGGCAATATTGTGGGTACAAGTGATAGTCCACCTTTTTAACTATAATACGGATTTACTGCGTAATGGCACCTATACTTACAATGCCTTGCTGGCAGGCATCGCCCTGGGAACATATTATGCATTCAATGTCTCATTTTTTGTCTTGTTATTGGCCTCCTCATTGTTATCCTTTTTACTTACCCAGTGGTATTTGACAGTTATGGGCAAGAAATCCCTGCCGGTATTGACCATTCCGTTTCTCTTGGTAGTATGGGTAATGATACTCGGTGCTGGAAATTTTACGGCACTGCTTCCCCGTGGGGTACAACCGGGATATATAGCCGGAAACTATCCATGGCTCTTTACTGAAATAACCGCGTTGATTGGCAGCTTACCGTTTTCAAATGCCCTGTATTTATATTTTCGCTCGCTGGGGGCTGTACTTTTTCAGTACAATGACTTATCAGGAGTCATTATCGCTGCCGGTTTAATGTTGAATTCAAGGATCGCGTTTGTACTCTCACTTTTCGGATTTGCGGTTGGATACGCTTTTTATCAGTTTATGGAGGGAGATTTTTCACAGTTGATTTATACGTACATTGGTTTTAATTTTATTTTGACAGCGATAGCGCTTGGAGGATTTTTTGTGGTGCCTTCCCGCCGCTCATTTTTTAATTTGTTATTTACCATTCCCGTTATTGCTCTGCTGATTTCATCGCTTCATTCTTTGCTTTACCTCAAGTGGGGTCTGCCTTTGTATTCATTGCCGTTTAACATCGCCGTACTTTTAATACTTGCCGCCCTGCAAAACCGGACCAGGGTATCCGGGTTGAGTCTCGTTACTTTACAGCAATATTCTCCGGAAAAACACCATTATAACTTTTTCAGTTATGCGGAGCGGTTTCAAAAGAACACACTTATTCAGGTTTCGTTACCGGTAATGGGAGAATGGTATATTTCGCAGGGTATAGAAGGGGTTCATACCCATAAAAAGGAATGGAAGCATGCCTGGGATTTTGATGTGCGCGACGAAAGTGGAAAAACTTTTGGTGATGCCGGCACCCGCCGTGAGGATTATTATTGCTATAACCTGCCTGTCATTTCACCAGCCGACGGATGGATAGTCGATCTTGCGGATGATGTTGATGACAATGAAATTGGTAAAGTAAACCTCACTAAAAACTGGGGCAACGCGGTGGTGATTAAGCACGGCGATTACCTGTACAGCAAACTTACCCATTTCAGAAAAAATTCATTCAAAGTGAAAACAGGTGATTATGTAAGGAAAGGAGATGTCATTGGCTATTGCGGAAGCAGTGGCCGCTCACCCGAGCCGCATCTGCACATGCAATTCCAGGCAACTCCCTATATCGGATCTTCCACTATTTTATACCCCTTCAGTTATTATATTACCCGTAACGGTAATAAGTTCAGACTTAACAGTTATGAATACCCGAAACTGGGTGAAAGGGTAAGCAATGTAAGGACAACAAATCTGCTCACCACCTTTTTCAGTTTTATTCCCGGCAAAATTTTTAAGGTTGTGGATAGTATGGGGGTTCGTGAAACCTGGGAAGTGTTGGTGACCCCCGACAATCTGGCGTATATCTGGTGCCATGAAACAAATGCCATGGCGTGGTTTGTGAATAACGGGACTGTTTTTTATTGTTATTCCTATGAGGGAAACAGAAAAAGTTTGTTGTATTCTTTTTTCCTGGCTGCCTATAAGATCCCGCTGGGTTATTACAAGGGACTTGAATCGGATGATCATATCAGTATTTTAGATATCAGTAATTATTTACTGCGCTTTCTTCATGACTTCACCGCTCCTTTCTTTCATTATGTGAAGGCCCGTTATCATTTCAGGTTTATCAGCGCCGATAACGAACATTCACCCGAAGAGCTTACTTATTTTTCGGAGCACAACCTCAATGTTTTCGGATATACACGGAATAAAATTCATTTCCGTTCACATGTAACCGCAGGCAGCATGAAGTTGGAATGCGAAAGAGGAAGAAATAAAAACGCCATTCTATGCGAATTGCAATAGTTATCATATTTGTTTTTTCCGGGTTTTCATCCCGGGGGCAATGGACGTATCCGGAAGCTGACAGTATTTCCTATTCCCTTTATCAGCTAAAGAAATGGAAGGAACTGCAGCATTTTGCCGGGGAGCTAAAGAAAAGCGACATTACCTTTTATTACCTGGATCTGAGAGCAGGGAAGGCAGCATTTGAGACAGGAAAATGGGGGCTTGCAGAAAAGTATTTCAAAGATGCTATTGCTAAAAATCCGGACAGTGAATTTGCGAAAGAAAATTTATTCCGGATATATCTGACTACCCGGAGGAGAAAAAAGACCGCAGCCATTTTTAATACAATGTCCGATTCAGCTAAAGCTGGCTTGTCATACCGCCCACAGAAAGCTGTGGAGGAGCTGTATTATGAATCGTGTGTTCGCAGTTCTGATAATCCTGATTCTGCCGGTAATGGATATTACTACTTTGCCGCTCTTACCCATGCTGTAAGCCCTGCTTTCAGGATCGGACATAGTTATAGCTTGTATCAGCAGGAGCTTTACTGGTGCAGGTTTACGCAACATCAATATACCATTGCTCCAACATTGGAATTAAACGGAGATTTTGAGTTGTCGCTTGCTGCAGCATTCATTCAATTTAAACGTGAGTTGAGGGTAAACTATGAAAGTATTTTGTTCACGGAGCATACTGTGATTCCTTCCCCCATGGGTGCGGTAATCAGAGATTCTACTGTGTTGCAGAGCACATACCTTTCCGGCGCCTCCGTGGTCAGCGCTGTATTTCCGGTTGCGAGCTTAGGTAAAAGGTGGCGTGATTTGTCCTTCAATATTCAACTGGGGGCTTACCTGGAAGAAGTTAGTCCAGACTATGATTCAGTAAATACCATCATCTATAAAACAAGACTGGCAGGGCCGGATGGTTCAGTAAACTATCTGGAGGTACGGGAGGAAGATTCATCAGTACTAAACAAGAGCATGAGAAATAACCATTTTCAGGCAGGTGGAGGACTGGATTACACACTCCGTTTGAATGGGAAATCATGGATAAGGCCCGGATTGGAAGTTCATACCAGTATAATAGACAACCAGTACCGTTTTGCCTGGATTCCTTATCTGGAATTGATCGTACACAATAAGTTCAGTCTTTTCGGCTACTATCTGCAAAAAGGGCCCTTTCAACTAAGTATATTTAACGGGTCGCAGGTATATACAACCATTGACCGCATAAACCATCGCTTCAGTCTCAGTACCGGCATCGCACTCACCGCCAGAACTGGGTTGAGTCTTACCTGGCAACACGAGAAAATCACCGACGCATTTACAGGAATGATATATTCGTATCATTCAGGATATGCAGGCATCCATGTTAAATTCTAGCAAAACAAAAATATGAACACCATGAAATTTAATAAGACGGCCAGCGCCATGAAGAAAATCATGCTCCTGCTAATGTTGCAGACCATTGTTTCGACTATGTATGCACAGACGGATACCATTTCAGTATTTTCAAAAAGTTATATTTCGGAAGGGAATAAGGAATATACAAAAGCCATTGAAGCGTTAAGTGCGGTGTATGCGCCCGGTTCGTATACCATCAATCTCCGTCTTGGTTGGCTATGGTATCTGAAAGGCGATTACATCAAATCGCAGATGTATTATAAAAATGCCATTGCCATTGAGCCGAAATCCGTTGAGGCAAGGCTTGGCTATGCTTTTCCAGCTTCGGCTCTTGAAAACTGGTCGGATGTGATTACAATTTACAATGAAATATTGGCCATTGATCCGGAGAATTCCTTTGTAAATTATAAGCAGGCCTATATTTATTACTACATTAAAAAAGAGTATAAACCTGCCTTGAACTATGTGGACAAAGTAACCCGTCACTTCCCTTTTGATTTTGACGCGAATTATCTGACAGCGCAGATCCATTTATCCATGGGTAATATTGTAGAATCAAAAGCCGCCATCAGGAAAGCGCTCTATTATAATCCATCTTCTAAGGAAGCTCTAAAACTCTATGAAAGTCTGAAGTGATTACTGCCAGGATACTTTTAACTGCAACATGAAGGAAACAACTTTCCGTGCCATACGATTAATCATTACCGGAAGGGTACAGGGTGTATTTTTCAGGCAGGCAACTCTTGTAAAGGCGCGTTCATATGCTTTACAGGGTTTCGTGACTAACCTCCCCGATGGAGCCGTCATGATAGAGGCGCAGGGATCTGAAGAAAACCTGGAGCAGTTATTCCGCTGGTGTCATCATGGTCCCATTGCGGCAAAAGTGAGGACCGTTACCCGGGAGGATATAGTAGTTAACAATAACCTGAACGCTTTTATGATCAGGCGTTGATGCAAGGGTGACACCGTCAGATGTCAATGTTATAAGACCTTCCGCTTAATTAATCCCTCCCTGATGCAGGTATTTCACGAGGGAGCGTTTAGCCAAAGGCAACAGGGTATCTTCCAGGGGAAGTGTCAGCTCCGATTCAACCACATAGGTGGCGGGATTGGGTAAGCCGGGTTTATATCCCAGTAAATCGTGCTTGATGTTTTCATAGGTATTACGTAACGTCTTTTCAAAAGCGGTTACATATTGCACCCCTATTGCACGGTATCTTTCGTTGGGCTGATCGTAAATGGTAATCTGGTATTCAAAAACCACGGTTTCCGATAAATCGCCGTTGCGTATGAAAAGGTAGCCGGCATCGGTGTGCAGCGGCACAATACCCACAGGATAAATACTCAGTTTTGATTCGATGAAATCATAAATTTTCTTTCCTTCTGAGAGATGCTGTTCAAACTGAGGGATGCTGAAAGCGATGATGCTTTCAATTTCATGCATTAACTGATCATCGGAAGAGAGTTTTTCATACACCAGTTTAAAATTCTGGAAATCGGCCTGGCTCAGTTTTTCAGGGAAAGCATCGAACAGATTTTTCTTTTGTTCGCGCAGGGCCACCAGGTTCCGGTAATGTTTTACCAGTTCGCTGAGAGCAGGATACAGCCTGGTTTCCTCAAATCGTTCGCTTACATGCTGGAGGTATGCCAGAAGGAGGTACTTTTTGTACTCGAAATCAATGTGTTGTTCGGTAATCCAATTGTCACTTAGTTTCTTTTCCATAGGTAATGAAATAAGTACTACTAATTTACGAATCAAAATTACCATGTTAATATCGTGCCGGAAAAAAATTTGTTTCAACAGAATCGTGTTGAATATTACATAAATACAGCCACCGGGGTCTGATGGTGCTGCCTATTTTAGTCCATTCAAACAAACTATGAAGCGTAACTATAATGCAGCGGATAAAGCGGCTGGCCATCCTGAAAATCCTGTGGTAATAAACCCAAAAAGCAGCGTCCTGAGTTTCTTCCATGCCGGTAAACTACTTACGGCCCTGATCATGATCGCTTTTTTCGCAATCTCCTGTGTGCCTTCCCGTTTACACAATGAACTGAAGGCTAAAAAGGCTGACTGTGATAAGGAAAATGAAGCCCTCAAAGCGGCGAACCTGCAACTCACTACCCACGAGGGAGAATTAAGTGCGATGCTGGATGAATTAAAATCCAGGATCCGGGCGCTTGAAAAGGATACTTCCTCAACAGGACGCGAACTCCGTGACTTGAAAGCCACCTATGATAAACAGAATTTGGCCTACCAGACCTTGTTGAAAGAAGGGCCCAATGCCGCATCGAATACCGAAGCTACCCGTCAACTGATCCGTGATCTGCAAAAGACCCAGGAGCAATTGCAGAAAAAGGAAGATGAACTGAACAGGAAGGAAAAAGTACTCGTGCTGAAAGAAGACAGTCTCGGACTTTTGAGCAGGGAGTTATCTGCAAAGAACAGGAGGCTTGCGGAACTGGAGCAGGTGCTGGCAAGTAAGGACTCAGCGGTAAAAGCACTGCGGAACTCAGTGGCGAAAGCCCTGCTGGGATATCAGGATAAAGGGCTCAGTGTTGAAATGAAGAACGGGAAAGTTTATGTAATGATGGAGGAGCGCCTGTTGTTCGCGACGGGAAGTATTGTGGTAGATCCCAAAGGCGTAGAGGCCATCCGTGAGCTGGGAAAGGTGCTGGAAAAGAATCCCGATATTAACATCCAGATTGAAGGACATACTGACAATGTGCCGATGCATGGCACAGGGGAAATCAAAGACAACTGGGACCTCAGCGTAATGAGGGCTACCTCGGTAGTGAAAATATTGCTTTCGGGTTCCGGTATACTGCCGGTACGTATCACCGCTGCCGGACGGGGAGAATTTATGCCTGTTGATAAATCGGTAACTGCCGAAGGCAGGAAGAAAAACAGAAGAATTGAAGTGATACTGACTCCTAAACTGGATGAAATATTAAAGCTCCTTGAAACACATTAGTTTAATTTTCATACTCTCTTTTCTGCTTGCTATTCCTGTTCAGGCAGGAGAAGAAGAGCCATCCTGGCTTCAGGGATTCCGTGATTTTCGCAATTATCTTTTCATTTTTGAAAATGGCACACCACGGTTGTTGGAACAACAACCTGTGCGCTCCTTTAAAACGAGAGGCGCTATGATAGCATATGCCAACAGCGCGAATGATCTGATCGTTTACCACAAAGGTGAAAAGTATAAACTGGGTGACATGACCGCTACCAGTTATGAACTTACGCAAAGCCTGATGTATTTCCAGCGGGACCTGATGCTGAGTGTTTTTGAAGCGGGAAAGGTGACACCATTGACCTATTTTCTCAGAGATTTCAAGGTCAGCGACAGCCTGCTTGCCTTCCGTGACCGCAACGTGGACATTCTCCGCCTATACAGCCGCGGACAACTGCACGAACTGGAAGTGACATTAACGGGTGGCCTGGTAGACTATAAAGTCGGAGAAAATACTGTGGCCTATGTTAATAATACCGGCTTTTTCAAAGCATGGATGAAGGATCACCTATATAACATCGACAATGTAGCTCCGGAAGCCTTTGATGCCGGCGGAAATATTATAGCCTATGTGGACGGCTTGTATAATTACCTCAAAATACTTTTTAATGACAAGATACTGGTGCTTGAAAAATTCAGACCGCTTTCATTCCAGGCTGGAGTGGAACTGCTGGCCTATGTAGCCGATGATAATTCATTTAAGGTGTTTAACAGGGGAAAGTTACTCAAAGTGGAAGCCTATGTACCCGATTTTTACATTGTGCGCGACAGGTCGGTACTTTTTTTCTTTAACAACCGCCTGCAATTGATTGCCGATGGGGTGCGCTATCAACTGGATGAATTTATGCCCCAGGATTACCAGATGAGTGAAAACAATATCGCCTGGAGGGATCCCTCGGGGAGGCTCCATATTTTTACGGAAGGGAAAACCCATGAAGTGAGCATGGAAAGGATTACCGGATATGAACTTAACGGAATTACCTTAAAGTATGACCTTGCCGACGGAAGCTCCAGGGTATGGTATAAAGGAAAAGTATTTGGAAACAACTGATAAATACATGAAAAAATATTCATTATTAAGCGTCCTCCTCCTCCTTTTATTTCTGCCGGGAAAATGGCTGAATGCCCAAAGCGCTTTCCTGCCTTTAAGCAACCAGGTGGAGCAGGGTTTTACCAGGGAATTAAACCGCATGGGTAATAACCTGCACACTTCTTTTAAGCCATTTTTAAGAAGGGATGCTGTGGACGCGTTTCAGTTTTTACAGGACAGCATTCCGGCGTATAAAAGGCCCGAATCTGATTATGGTAAACAATATGATTCGCTCACGGCGCTTCCATTAAATCCGGCCCGTAAATTCAATTCCAGTCTGGTAGGACGTAAATTGTTTTCCGAACACCTTCTGCGCGTGGAGGAGGAGGATTACCGTATTTATCTGGATCCTGTTTTCGAATTTGCGGGTGGGCTTGATCAGGATAATGATTCCATTTTTATGTACAATACCCGTGGGGTTTGGGTCAACGGTTCCATTGGAAAGCGATTTGGATTTAATGCTACTTTTTATGAAAACCTCAGCATATTCCCTGTTTACCTTGATTCTTTTGTACGTCAAACCCGGATTGTTCCGGGGCAGGGCCGCGTAAAGAAGTTTAACGATAACAGTTTCGACTATGCGTTTTCGACCGGTTCTGTCAATTTTCAGCTGAACAGGCATTTTACTTTTGAATTCGGTCAGGACCGCCACTTCATCGGCGACGGTTACCGTTCCCTGCTATTGTCCGATAACGCATTTCATTATCCCTATTTTAAAATCATCACGGACGTATGGAAAATACGATATGTAAATCTTTTCATGGAAATGCGGGACCTTACCCGCGATTACCAGAATGACCAGAAGGCCTTTGACAGGAAGTATGCTTCTATGCATTACCTGGATATTAATATAGGCAAAAGGGCGAGCGTCGGTATTTTTGAAACCGTAATATGGCATGCCGACAGCGGGGGCGCCAGGGGTTTCGACATGGGCTACCTCAATCCTTTTATTTTTCTGCGGCCCGTTGAATTCAGTCTGAATTCCCCTGACAATGTATTACTGGGAATCAACGCGAAATTTTCAATCAGTGACAATTATCTGTTATACGGGCAGCTGATGCTGGACGAATTTCTTCTCGATAATGTAAAGGCCGGCAAAGGCTGGTGGGGCAATAAACAGGGGGTTCAGGCCGGATTCAAGGGCTTCGATGTTCTGGGTGTAAAAAACCTGTACATGCAGGGCGAATGGAATTATGTCCGTCCTTATACCTATCAGCACAGAGATGTGTTGGGCAGTTACAGTCATCACAGGGCGGCGCTGGCACATCCGCTGGGCGCTAATTTCTGGGAGGCAATTGGCATCCTCAGGTACCAATACAAGCGCTGGTATATGGACGCAAGGTTGAGTTATGCTGTTGTGGGATATGACACGGCAGGCATTAATTTCGGACAAAACATCTTTCTGAGCTACAATAACCGGAATAGTGAATTTGGCAATGAGGTAGGACAGGGACTTAAAACGAAGATCATGTGGGCAGACCTCTCTCTGAGTTTCCTGATAAACCCCGTATATCAGATGAGAGCTTTTGCCAATGTCGCCATGAGGAGTTCGGAGCAGGAATCACAAAAAAACAGCACGGTGCTGATACAGGGAGGGATACGTACCTTCCTGTTCAACAGGTATTATGATTTTTAATTTCCCTTTTTTCATGTATTCTCCTGATAATGTGGTAAAAATTAGCCGCTCAAGGTCGATATATGAAGACTAATATAAATCAGTATTAAATATTTATTAATTCACTTGACTTGCATGGGTACTCTGCACTAGATTTGTTTCGGATTTATTGTAAAGGCTGAACCAATAGCATTAGATACCTGAATAAATAATACCGTTCCCTTATTATTAATAGTCATTCACCACAATTCCGGATTTCCGCGCTTGTATAAAACTAATTTTGACGCAAATAATTTCCAATGTTAAACATAACATTTACCTGTATCACTGCTTTCCTTATTACCTTTTTGGCCATCCCTTCCATTATCAGGGTTTCGGTTATAAAAAACCTGTTTGATGAACCTACTGAGCGAAAGGCGCATAAGTCAAGTATTCCCACACTTGGTGGTCTTGCCATATTTGCAGGTGTAGTTTTTTCCTACACTTTCTGGTCAGCCGGCTTAAACGGTGGGGCCACCCAATACATCGTTTCCGCGATCATCGTTATGTTTTTTATTGGAATCAAAGACGATATTGTAGAGTTGACGGCACATAAAAAGCTATACGGGCAACTCTTTGCGGCGATTATCATCGTATTCTTCGCGGATATCAGGATCACCAGCCTGTGCGGTGTTTTTGGAATTTACGAGATTCCATACTGGATAAGCAGTGTCATAACCATTTTCACTATCCTGACTATCATCAATGCTTATAATTTAATAGATGGTATTGACGGGCTTGCGGGAGGTGTGGGTGCGATCTCCGCATTTACATTTGGCCTTTGGTTTTACAATTACAATCAGATTGCCTTGTGTATTCTTGCTTTTGCATTATTCAGTTCTCTGCTCGCTTTCCTCGTGTACAATTTCTCTCCTGCCAATATTTTCATGGGTGATACGGGTTCATTGGTGGTGGGCCTGATCCTTTCCGTTTTATGCATTAACTTCATTGAGTTAAGTTTCGAATCCTTACCTTATGCCTTTCCTTTCCGTTCCAGCCCGGCCATGGCGCTTGCCATCCTCATCATTCCCCTGGCAGATACTTTGAGGATTTTCATAATCCGCCTCCTGAACGGTCGCTCCCCATTCCATGCCGATAGGAATCATATTCATCATCAATTACTTGATTTAGGTTTGAGCCACCGGGAAGCTGCGTTGACCCTTTATCTGGTCAATATCGGATTTATCATTACGGCTTTGCTGCTCAGAAATATATCCAGTCTGAAGCTATTGTACCTTCTCATTTCTATGGGTGTGGTTTTCAGTATTTTGCCTTACTATTTGAAGGTCCTTAAAGCCAAATCGGTGGATATTAAAGTGGCCAATTAATACATCTTCACCCAACTTTCACTACTATTTACCCTAAGTTTTTAAATTTGCGAATCAAGAAAACAGCGATTCGCCAAAACAGTTTATTGTATCGGTGTAAGACAGTTCGGTAATTTACCGCATCCAGGGAAACAAAGCGGATGATTTTTCGTTTAATGTCTCTGATACAATAAGTTATCAAAAGTCGTTGTTAAAAAAGCCATGAAAGAAGGTAGGGATAACTGCTTTTCTTTCATTTATATTTAACCGATCTTAACATGAAACATGTGAAGATTCAAATAGTTTGAGACGCCATGATAAAATTCACGACTTCCTCCCTACTGATAGCCTTCTTCTTATTAAACCTTACTACTATATCATCCGCACAGGATAGCAGGGAAATCAGCAATGCAAGTACTGTTGAGGAAAGTTATGATCCCATTACTGCTATGCTTGACAGCCTGGTAACCCTAACTCATGTTGTCAGGTACAATCAACTGGATGCAAATTGTTTTGATCCCAATGCGGTGGTTCCGGGATCCGTACCCAGTTTTTCCGATAAAGAATATGCCGATAGGATATCCAAAATTGTTTCACCAATTCCTTTGTCGTACAATGAACATGTAAAAGGTTTTATTGAATTGTATGCGAAAAGGAAAAGGGGCCTTACCCAAAGAGCGATGGGCTTATCCAATCTTTATTTCCCAATGTTTGAGGAGATTCTTGACAGGGAAGGATTGCCTTTGGAGTTCAAATATCTTTCGGTGGTTGAATCCGCCCTTAATCCAACCGCAGTTTCCCGGGTTGGAGCTACCGGAATCTGGCAGTTCATGTACAATACCGGGTTAATATATAACCTTAAGGTGAACAGTTATACTGATGAGCGCCGGGATCCGCTGAAAGCTACATTTGCTGCTTGCCAGTATTTTAAAGATATGTATGCCATTTACGAAGACTGGCTGCTGGTTATTGCCGCATATAATTGCGGAGCCGGCAATGTAAATAAAGCCATTAAGAGGTCAGGTGGCAAGAAGAATTTTTGGGAAATCATGCAATATCTGCCTAAGGAGACCAGAGGATATGTACCTGCATTTATCGCGGTCGCCTATGTGATGAATTATTCCCGTGAGCATAACTTATATCCCGTGTCACCTGCATATTCATATTTTGAAGTTGACACCATCACCGTAAATAGTGCTATCAATTTTAAAGCACTTTCAAAAGCAATAGACTTACCTGCTGATGTAATTTCATTTTTAAATCCCATCTATAAAAAAGGTATCATTCCTGATGTGGGCTCAAACTACATACTGCGTTTGCCTACCAGTAAGATGGCGATGTTTATGGCCGGCCAGGAACAAATATTCGCCGAGTCACAACCACCGGCACGCCCGGTATATGCATCCCGGTCGTACAAGGGAACAGAGTTGGCACAAAGAGGAGACCAGGAAGATACTTATGAAACAGTAAAGAAGCGCGTGAAGAAAGTGCATGCGGTACGCCGTGGTGAGAACCTGGGAAGTATCGCCGGCAGGTATGACATGTCGGTGCAGCAAATTAAAAAAATGAACCGGCTGAAATCAAATACACTTCGTGCAGGACAACGTCTTAGCGTATACGCATGGGTTAATACAAAAGTCCCTGTGAAGAACGAGCAGACCACTGAGATGGCGGAGAATAAAAAAGCAGGCTTGACGGATTCGGATACGGCTCAGCTTTTAACGAACCATGCAGCGCAAGACATCCATGCGGATCAGGTTGCTGATACAAAAGAGAAGGAAGCACAGGCCGAGAATGTAACGGAAGCATCGCCCAGATACATTTATCATGTAGTACAACCCGGAGATACACTTTGGAATATCGCCAGGCGTTATGAAGGGGTTACCGTGGAGATGATAAAGGACATCAATAACCTGAATAATGCTAATCTTAAGCCCGGTACGCGTTTAAAAGTTATCGTGAACGGGTAATTTCAGATCAAATACTGCAGATATATTCTTTTTTTAAAAAATCATTTCTTTGCCGGTAACTGGCTCAGTACTCTGTTTTTAATAGCATTTGCCGGTAAAATTCCAATTGTTTGATTTGTTTGAAGCCGGACATCGTTTTACAGACATGGATCGGTTCGCCATACGGGATAAGATACATTTTTCTCTTTTTGAAAAGCGGAAAATTTTTAAATTTGCAGCGCCAAGTACGGATTGACCGATGGTGTAACTGGCAACACATCTGATTTTGATTCAGAAAAGTCCAGGTTCGAGCCCTGGTCGGTCAACCATATTGAAATGGGGAGGATGCAACTGTATCTTCCCCT
>CAZHSC010000024.1:0-44445 GCA_964534995.1 uncultured Bifidobacterium sp. | reverse complement strand
ATAAAAATCAACTTTCCATTTCCGGCAACGCATTCATATACTCCAATCTCCCATTTGTTTTTTTTATACAATAGTGCTCCAACCCGTTACTAACAACCAGGTAGGGCACCTGTAATACCATATTATAGCGCGCCGCCTGCAGGAAAGTATCCTGAGACAATTTTACGCTTGTGGACTTACACTCCGCAATGAGCCATGGTTGACCCCTCCTGTTATACACCACTATGTCAGCCCTTTGACTCATACCATTAACCATTATCTTTTTTTCAATTGCCATGCGTGATAAGGGATACGAGAACACTTCAGACATAAAACGAACCAGATTTTGACGCACCCATTCCTCCGGTGATAAGGCGACAAAACGTTTTCTGACACAGTCAAATATTTGTTTACTTTGCCCTTGTGTACGCATCCTGAATGAAAATGCAGGAAAATTGAGAACCTCCGGTGTCCACGCTTCCATCACTCAAAAATAGAACATAACATTCATTTATTTTCGTTGAAATATTTCTTAAAACACATGAAAAGCAAGAAAGAAATCGTAGAAAACTGGTTACCCAGATATACGGGAGAAAAACTTGAAAATTTCGGTAAGTACATTTTACTGACTAATTTTCAACACTATGTGGAACTTTTTGCCAAATGGAACAAGGTAAAGGTTGTGGGTACAGGAAAGCCCATGACCTGTGCCACCGCCAAAGGAATCAGCATCATTAACTTTGGTATAGGCAGTGCCAATGCAGCCACGATGATGGACCTTTTAAGCAGTATTAAACCTAAGGCCTGTTTATTTTTAGGGAAATGCGGCGGACTTAAAAAGAAGAACAAAGTGGGCGACATGATTTTACCCATTGCCGCCATCAGGGGAGAAGGGACTTCCAATGACTATTTACCACCCGAAGTACCCGCGCTTCCCGCATTCAGTTTACAAAAAGCAGTTTCCACCACCATCAGGAATTTTAATAAAGACTACTGGACAGGTACTGTATATACTACCAACCGCAGGGTTTGGGAACATGATACTGAGTTTAAAAGATACCTGACTAAACTCAGATGTATGGCAATAGATATGGAAACTGCGAGCATTTTTATTACTGGATTTGCCAATCAAATTCCAACCGGAGCATTATTACTTGTATCGGATCAGCCCATGATTCCGGACGGAATAAAGACTGCTGAAAGTGATACCCATGTAACAAAAAAATATGTAGAAGAGCATATTAAAATCGGCATTTCTGCTCTGAATGAACTTATAAATAACGGATTAACCGTAAAGCACCTGAAGTTCTAGAAGACAAAAGAACCCGTCATATACTTTACATTTACGCAAACAACAGCAACCGCACATGGCCATCAAATCTTTCGATGAAATCAGGAGAGATTTAAAAAATAAAATTTATTATCCGGTATATCTTTTACAAAGCGAAGAACCCTATTATACCGACCAGTTGTGTAACCTGATTGAAAATTCAGTGTTGGATGAAATGGAGAAGGAGTTTAATCAAACCATTCTTTATGGGAAAGATTGTGAGCCCACTCAACTTGTCAGCGCAGCCAAGCGGTTTCCGATGATGTCAAATTACCAGGTGCTCATTGTAAAAGAAGCGCAGGACATTAAAGCCTTGTTTCCAAAAGGAAAGACAACAGAGGAAGAAGAACTGGGATCAAAAGACAATGCAGGCCCTTTGGCTGTTTATTTCGCAAATCCACAACCCTCCACATTACTGGTATTATGTTTAAAGTATAAAACGCTTGATAAAAGGGGAAAAATCTACAAATCGATAGAAAAGAATGGAGTTGTTTTTGAAATGAAAAAACTCTATCCTGATAAGTTACCCAGATGGATTGAAGATTACCTTTCGGAAAAGAAAATGAAAATCTCTCCCAATGCTTCGGTGCTCATGGCCGAACACCTGGGAAATGATTTGTCGAGAATTGCCAATGAGTGCGACAAATTAATGATCAATGTAAAAGCCGGTGAAACCATCGATTTGAAACATATTGAACAATACATCGGGGTCAGCAAAGAGTTTAACATTTTTGAATTATTAAAAGCTATCGGGAGGAAAGATGTATTGGCCAGTAATAAAATTGTCAATTATTTCAAAGCCAATCCAAAGAATCATCCGATTCAGATCACCATGGCCAATCTTTACAATCTGTTCAGCAAAACACTTTTACTTCACTCTCTCGCCGACAAATCAAAAAGCAATGTGGCGGCTGCGTTAAAAATTAATCCCTTCCACACCGACGATTATTTTGTTTGTGCCAGGAATTACCCGCCTGATAAATCAGCAACAGTTATCAGCCTCTTGCGTGAATATGACCTTCGCTCCAAAGGTTTTGGAGGCAGCAATCCAGGCGACGGGGAGCTGGTACGGGAATTGGTTTATAAAATCCTTCATTAGCGTGAAAAGCAAACCTGTAAAAATCTCGATAGTTTCTTACCTGAACGCCATCCCGTTCAAATATAGTCTGGAGCAATATACTTCGCAGGATTCATTTGAAATCAGCAATGACATACCCTCTGTTTGCGCCGATAAGCTTATCCATAATCAAGCTGACATCGGATTAATTCCGGTTGCTATGATTCCGATGATTCAGGATGCTGAAATAATTACATCCTTTTGTATTGCAGCAAACGGGCCGGTGGAGTCGGTGGTATTGGTCAGCAGGGTTCCGCTGGAAAAGATCAGACAAGTCATACTGGATACTGAATCACGAACGTCGGTATTACTGGTAAAAATACTTGCCAAAGGGCTGTGGAACATACAACCGGAGTGGATTCAACAACAGAGCAGACATCATTTTGAAGATATTGAAAGTATTCCGGCAGCGGTGATGATTGGCGACAAAGCCCTGCTTTACCGTTCCAGGTATCCTTATTGCTATGATCTGGCGGAAGCATGGAAGAAAATGACCGGCCTCCCCTTCGTTTTTGCATGCTGGGTAAGCAATAAAAAAATTAATGATAATATTATTCAGGAGTTAGAGGAGATATTTGCCAAAGGAACCGGGTCCATTGATGACATACTTCCGGGTTTAAAAGATAAATATCCGGGTACTGATGTGGAAGATTACCTTAAACAGAAAATCAAATACCATTTAGGCGAAGAAGAGCGTGCAGCCCTGTTGTTATTTTTAGAAAAAATTTCAACCTACAGCAGCGCCGATTCAGGCCCTGTGGTCTCCGTCAAAATCAAATAAATTTTTTGTATCCTGCGACAGCTTTTCAATGAGTTTACATTGGTCTTTGCTTAATGACTGCAGCGGATTTCGCTGGCGCTTATTTATTTTTTCGGAGACAGAAGTTGTTTTTTTCCTGTCAGGCATGATTCGCATAATCAGTTGATTTAAAAACTTCAGGCGATCGGCAGGTTCGAGTTGATCCATCACGGCGTTAATTTGTTTTACGCATTCATTCATGGCTTTATCCAGCCCGCTGCAGGGTACAGTTTTCATGCTTACTTTTAGTCGTGTTTAACGAGCGGACGAAAAAAATGTTTCAGGCCAGGTCGGCATCAGAAAAAACCGAATCCTCCACACTCACCTTTTTGACTTTTGGCCAGGTAAAGTAAAATGTGGCCCCGGCACCTTTATCTGATTCAACCCAAATTTTACCACCCTCCTCTTCAATAATTTTCTTGACAATGGCCAAACCAACACCGCGTGCCTCTACTTCATCGCGCGCGTTCAGCGTCTGGAAAATGACGAAAATTTTCTCATGGTATCTTGACTCAATACCCGGACCGTTATCCTTGACAAAGAACTTCCATTCTTTTCCCAGGTCTTCACAACCGATATCCACCTGTTTATCTTCTTTATCGTTATATTTTACAGCATTGTGAATCAGGTTAAGAAATACCTGTTGTAACTTGACACGTTCCGCTTTCATAACAGGCATTCCTTTACGCACATTTATAATCGCGTTTTCTGGAACACCAATCAGTTCAATGGCATCTTTCACTACCTCTTCCGATTCAAAAGAGAGCAATTCTCCGCCTTTAGCGGCCTTGGTGTAATCGAGGATACCATTAATCAAACCTTCCATACGAACCACCCGGCCTTTAATTGTATTGAAGTGGCCCCTAATATCATCCGGTAATCTGTCAGCCATATCTTCTTCTATCCAGCCAGTAAGATTACCAATTGCCCGCAGGGGAGCTTTAAGATCATGAGAAACCACATACGCGAACTTATCCAGTTCAGAGTTTGTTTTTTCCAGGTTCTTCATATACAGCTTCATCTTTTCTTCGGCCAGTTTCCTGGGGGTAATATCACTTTCGATGAAAATATACCTTTCTTCCGTTCCATCATCCGAAACTATCGGCGTCATGGTGATCTGTGTCCAGAAAGGAGATTTGTCCTTTTTAAATTTCAACAGCTCACCTGAAAAAGGCAAATGCTTATTAATCGCTTCTTTAAGTGCAGCCACTGTTTCCTGATCGGTTCCTTTTCCATGCAAAAGCTCGCCAGGCATACGGCCAAGCACTTCTTCGGAACTAAAGCCGGTGAGTCTGATAAAGCCATCATTCACCCACTCCGCGACACCTTTATTGTTGGTAATAACAATCGCATTATCGGCTTTACTGGCAACAATTGACAATTCATGGAGTTCCTTGTTCTTCTCACGCAGTTCATTTCTTTGTTCGGTTATGCGTTCTATCACCACATTTTTACCACTTTCCAGGTAATTCATCTGCGCCGAAAGAATCAGCATGGCCAGGAAGAAAGTAGTCAGGTAATCAAAATTTATCAGTTCGGCGGTATCTCCTATCAATACATTAGATATCAGAGATGTGTTTTCCGTCAGATACCAAAAGAAGACAATGTGAATGGCTATAAGGGCAAATACGATTCTGCCGGCTTTATTTCCCAGCAACATATATCCCAATAACATGGTACCAACCATATACATAATGGCGGAAGCACGTATCCCACCAGAAAAATAAGAAATGATATGTAATGTAGTAAAGGCAGCCAGGGTAATGATATAATAGGCCAGTTTGTGATTCTTATGAACCGGGAGCAAAAAGAAATTAACAACTAAAATCAAATCGAGAACCCCAATAAGAATGCCGGTAAAGTTGCCCACTTTTACAATGAACATGGCCTGTATAAAAGCATAAAATATGACTGAGCCGGCAGTTAAAGTGGTAGTCCTGAAAAGGCGGTAACGCTGACGTGCAATCAGGTCATCGGCAGGGATACTTTGATGGTACTTTTCAGTATTTTTGAACAGCTCTCTTATCAACATTCTCCTTTTTGTCTAAATATCCTTTTCAGATTGAAATAATAAATTATATTTTTGACCTAAGCAATTCTTCTTAGCGGCTATTATATTTACGTACATAGAAGATAGTGGGTTACATCAAAAGGTAAAAATCTACTATAATGAGCGATACCCCAGTTACCATCCTGCACATAGAGGATGACCAGGTCGATAAAATGGTGATTGACCGTGTCATTAAAAAACTGAACATTACCAACCAGCTTCTGCATGCTCCCAATGGAGAGGATGCCCTGGATTTGCTCAGAGGTACAAACGGAAAAACCAAGCCCGATCCGATGCCGAATGTCATTTTGCTTGACATCAATATGCCAAAGATGAACGGCCTTGAGTTTTTGAAGGAATTGAGAGCAGATGACAACATTAAATCGATCAGTGTGATTGTGCTTACTACGTCCAATGATGATTCTGACCGTAAGGAAGCCTATCAGTATAATATTGCAGGCTATATCCTAAAACCCGTGGATATCAATCAATTCGAAACTACTTTTCAGATTTTATCCAATTTCTGGAAAATCTGTGAATGGCCATAGTTTTTAGCGGGAGGTCAGGCAGACTAAATTTTTCTAAAGTTAAATGACCTGAGAGGCTTCTCCTTCTTTCATACCCGGTCGTTAAGGGAATCCAAAGTAACAGGCTCAGGATACAGCAATACAAGAAGAAAAAACTCAGGAAATCGATTTTCTTTCCAGTTTGAAAAATCGGGTAATTTCTTTCATTGAAGTACCTGTTTCCTTCATGGCCAATGGCAACTGAACTGCGATTTCGTTCAATAAATCAGCAATATCATCTTTGGTCATGTGCAAGGAAAGAGGAATGCGCATGCCTGTATTGTTATAAGAAACGCTCGGGAAAACAGATAAGTTGACGTAAAAGCCGGCATTCATGAGACGGCTGACCATATTATAGCCCATGATTGGCTTACCGAGGCAAACAAACTTAACAGGGGAAATATCGTCACTCAACATGGGTACCTCCAACATCTTGGCGGTTTGATTGAAAAACTTGATCCTGTCCTGTAATTGTTTTTGCAAAGTATAAATATCGGCTGTAAGATGCATTTTGGCCGAAGCTACCGCGGCTCCTAAAACGGGAGGAGGTATTTGTATAGAGAAGATAGAAGTTTTTCCATAATCGTGTACCCTTCTGAAATCCTCTTCATCCGGGAAAACCATCACACCGCCGCTGGCGCCAAATGCCTTACCGAGCGAGGTAGTGAGATACATTCTTTTATGGAAGGGAACCTGACTCATCACATAACCGGCGCCGTTTTCACCAGCCCAGCTCATACCATGAGCATCATCAATGTATAAATACAACTGCTCATACATATCCAGCAATTTGACAATATCCCCCACAGGGGCCAAATCACCGAACATGGAATACACACCATCGGACAGATACCAGATTTTCTTATGTGTCAGGCTCAGTTCCTTGACCCTGTCCTCCAGAATATCAAGACGTGAATGCCTGATAATTTCGGTATGAATGTTCCGCTCCTTCAACAGGGAAACTGCCATCTGCACGCTCGAATGAACACTTACATCCATGACAATGGCATCTTCATCGCCGATAAGAATGGGCAGATTACTCAAGTGCCCCAAAGTAGTTGTATTAAAAACAGCGGCCGGTGATTTAAAAATTTTTGCAAGTTTAGATTCGAGTTCACCATAGAGCGGTGAAGATAAATAGGAACGCGAAGAGGAAAACTGCACTCCAAAGCGCGTAACCGCATCAATCGCTCCAGCCATCAAACGCTGATCCAGGTCAAGACCCAGGTAGCTGCATGAACTGAAATTTCTCAGTCGTTTTCCCTTGAGCGTAACATGACGTCCGTCTATTTCCGCGTCTTCTATGGTTTGAAGAATAATCCCCAGCTTCTTTCCTGAAATAGAGACTTCGTCTAATAAGGAAAGAATTTGTTCGTGTTTACTTTTTACACCGGTTTCTAAGCTCATAATTAACCTCTAAGTATATCTCTGATTACCAATATCGTTGGATGTAAAAAAACAACAGGCTAAAGGTATCGTTCAATACAAATGGCAGTACATTAAATATCACTCATTTATTAACCTACCTTTGTTAATTAAAGAAAGAGGCAGACAGATAAAAAAACAGGGTAAAGGAACTACTACCCTTTTATGCTGTACAGGAGAAAATCCATAACAAAACAAACGAAAAACAGCAGGTAATAATTTAGAAACAAACTCAGTTAATGGTTTCTTTGTGCGCGGACGCCATCTTCAATTCAAAACCATTATAGCGCAGGTCGCCCAGGTTTATTTTACACTGGTCCTCCACCGAAATATTCTGAGAAAGATTCAACACCTGCGATGCACTTGCTTTATGAATAATCAGGCGGTACACCGCATTTTCCATTGGATAGGTTGTAAAGACACCGGTTTGCTGTGGCTGGCTGGCGGTATAGTAATAATAGGTTGCTCCTGAATGATACTTCCGGTTGGCTGTTTGAATATTACCCATGTTTCCCTTTGAATAAATACCATCGGGGTGACCGATACCCAGCAGCGCCTTCGCCTCCAGGTTAAAAACGCCCTTTCCGCTTACAATGGCCTGTTCACACATCAATTCTCCACCATTGTTTATACTCAATGACCGGCCTTGCGCTATATCTCCAAAACGTTCTCCCTTGAGCGAAAGGCTTCTTTTAGCTGTTACCGTCATATTTCCAAGCTCCACATTGCAGGAAGGCTTTTGTATCCACCTGGAATAGCCGCTTCCCGACATGATAATTTCTGATTCAGGACTTATCGCAGTCGAGATATCTCCACTAATCAGGATCACATCTCTATGGATATTCAGTTTCATATTCCCTCCTGATTTGGGGGAGGCAGCATCCCTGAAGTCCGCTCCCTTTAAAATAAAGTCATTCTTCACGGTACAATCAAGGGTACCCCTCTCCGCACCAGAAAATTTTCCGCCGGTCAGGATAAAGGAGCCGCCGATATCCAGGGTGTTATTACCGGAAAAACTGAGTCCTTTTGATGAAGTCCCGGTTTTACGGATTTCAAAATCACCTTTGACGAATTCAATTTTCCCACCCAGGTCGGACACATCCCCTTCCGCAACATCAATAGAAAGACATCCGAATTCCACTTCCCTGCGAAAGGTAGAAGACCCATATTTGAAAAACACCTGTTGTGAGGCAGGCGCAAAGAAACAATACTTTCCGGGTAAAAGCCCATCATTATTGTGGATATACATCGATGTATTATCCATATAAAAGTCCACAAAGGGATAATAATCATTTATTGCAGTGTCGATCTGAAGTACACCTCCGCAAGCAACATACATGGCATTAAGCCTTAGCGGCGAAGTGATTCGCAATTCCCCGCCTTTTTCGATCACCAGCGTTTGAAGATTCGCACCTGTACTGCTGATCATACGGTGACCGGCCTGAATAAAGAAACTGTTTCGCGATTCGTTCATTGAACGGGGCGGTACACCCGACCCGTCCCGCTTTGAATTCCAGGAATTCACTTTTGCAAGCGACATATTTCCCATGGAATAATATGGAATATTTGATTGAATAAAACGTTTGCCGATAGGATCAGCAATTAAAGGTTTGTAAGAGATGGCGCCAATTCTGATTTCATCACAGGAAGCATCAATCATACCCGGACCCGAGGCTGCTTCAGCCTTAACATCCATGGTTAACCAGAAGTAATTCTTTCCGGGCAGCAGATCCAACATTGCCGGAAAAACGAATGGGTTTTCAGAAACTTTCAATATAGTACTACCCACTGTTTGCTGCAATGAAAACTCAGGATCATTGCCTGTATACCACAAACGGGCATTTTCAACATTGTTTTCTACCGGCTTTGAAGTACCTGTTGCCGAAAAAGTAATCGAATTAATCTTAAGCGGCGTTCCCTTTCCTGTGGTTTCAATGACCACACCGATAATCTGCTGATTAATACTTCCCCTTAATACGCGCGTGGTATCCTGTACCGTTACCGCTTGTTTAAAAGTCATCGGCGACTGCGCCCTTCCTTCTTCCTCTTTAGTAAGATTAAAAATTACAATTAATAATACCATCAATCCCGCGGCTGCCGAAGCGGCTGCAATGATTGTCAGCCGCATGGTGGTTTTCATCGCGGTTTTCTGACGGATACTTTTCTTTGCCATTGTGGGCTTTCAGTTTTTATCATTTCCTTTTACTTAAAAACAGGAAGAAAGTTGCGCCGGCAGGATGTACCGCACTTTATGCAAAAAAAACAGACATCACGGAAAAATGAAAAATTATAGCTTGATAATGAAGTGTTTATAAATGTAATTTAAATAAAAATCACTGTCATCACCCTGAAAAATCAATATAATAGAGAAATCCGGCTATTACACCGGAAAATATGGTAAGCGGAAAAGTTAGGCACCCTCCAATTACAGGTTACCCCTAAGCGCCTGTTCCCGTTCAATCGCTTCAAAGAGCGCTTTAAAATTACCCTTTCCAAAGGAGCGCGCCCCTTTTCGTTGAATAATTTCAAAAAACACTGTGGGGCGGTCTTCTACTGGTTTTGAAAACAACTGGAGCAGGTAACCTTCATCATCGCGGTCGACGAGGATACCCAATTTAGCCAACTCCTGCATATCCTCATCAATGTTACCTACGCGCGTTGTGAGGTCATCGTAATAGGTTTGCGGCACACTCAGGAATTCGACCCCCCTGTTTTTCAGTTTGGTGACCGTTTCAATAATATTGCTTGTTAAAATGGCAATATGCTGAACACCTGCTCCATGGTAAAACTCAAGGTATTCATCTATCTGCGACTTCTTCTTGCCTTCTGCGGGTTCATTGATCGGAAATTTAACATAACCGTTACCGTTAGAAACCACTTTAGACATCAGGGCGCTGTACTCGGTACTGATATCTTTATCATCAAAGGTGATAATCATTTTAAAACCCATCACATCCTCATAAAATTTCACCCATTCATTCATTCTGCCAAGCTCAACATTGCCTACGCAATGATCGATCACTTCGAAGCCAACGGGTTCAATTTTCATGGAAGATGAAGCTGGTCTAAAACCGGGCATAAAAATGCCGTTATACTTTTTCCTCTCCACAAACTTATGGATGGTCTCCCCATAAGTATGTATTGCTGATATTTTTACTTCTCCAAACTCATCAGAGAGGGTCACCGGTTCTGTGTGCGCTTTTGCTCCACGCGACATGGTTTCATAGAAGGACTTTTCAGCATCGTCTACCCACAGTGCCAGTACTTTTACACCATCCCCGTGCTGCGCCACATGTCGTGTAATTTCATGATCCGGATGCAAGGCCGTTGTTAACACAAAACGCACTTTGCCCTGCTGCAACACGTAGGAGGCCCGATCACGTACGCCGGTTTCCGGACCCGAATACGCAACAAGCTGAAAACCAAATGCATGCTGATAGTAATAAGCAGACTGTTTCGCATTTCCGACATAAAACTCGATGTGATCGGTACCATTTAAGGGGAGGAAGTCTGTGGACATAAGATAATTATGATTTAGATCACAAAATTACAGCTAATTTGGGTAACCTGCGAGAAAAAGTACTGCCTGTTGACTGTCAAATGGGCAATGAAGAGGATTCACCTGCATTGCAAACTCCACCTGGATATACCGGGCAGTAAATTAAAAGGAATGGATGGGGTAAACTGCTGCGGAAAGGAGCACTTCACTCTTCATCGTGCCGGGCTTTTCCCGGGAGCGGCTTCCACTGCAACTGATCCAGTAACTTCTCAAAAAGTTTTGTATACTCAATTATTTCCACTGGTGGCGCTTCGTGATTAATTAGTATTTCACGCCGGGGTTTCCGGTCACAAATCCAAAGATAATAGGCAGGATAATCAGCAAGGTACTTGTTAATATATGCGGAGTCCTTTTCCTCCATTTTATATACTCTTAAAAACCCCAGCAGCTCATTGAGTTGTTCCTTTGAAAGCGTCGCGGACCATGTTCCGGTTTTTTTCACATTACGCTCCCCTTCATACAATGCGAATCCGCTTTTATAAACGGTAGCTTTATATTGAGGGCAAGCCCCGAAACAAGCTCCACGGCTGATACCTGCCAGAAGGGAATCAACAGCAGTTTGTGTGTTTTTCACTTCCTGCGTAATGGCCTTGTCAGCAGCCTGACTCTTCTCATGGCATTTACAGGAAACCACGGTCAGTGAAAGAAAGAGAAGTAATAAGAAAGTGCGCTTGCTATTCATGCTTAATTAAAATTAATAATTGATTTCAACACATCCGGTCAGGTTAAACGCAGTTTTAGAACAAAAAATTACTTAGGTAATTTATACCCTTTCTCTTTCGCCATTTTCTCCAAGCGCTGCTGAAACTTTGACTTAGTCTGGCTCACCGGCCTCTTTTTATTCTCCTGGATTTTACGGTGTATTTCATCATCATCCACGAAAGCCTTAAACAGATACTGCTGGCCGATGCTGATGATATTGGCCAGAAAGTAATAATAACTTAAGCCGGCGGAATAATTATTAAATACACCCAGGAAGACAACCGGCATGAGGTACATCATCCATTTCATTTGTGGATTTGTCATGGTGCTCTGACTATTCACCATGGTAATGAGCAGGGTTGAAATCGTCATCAGGAGGGTAAACAAACTTACATGATCGCCGTAACCCCATATAGAAAATGGGAGGTCCAAAACAGAATCGTAGGTACTCAGGTCATCGGCCCAAAGAAAACTTTCCTGCCTTAATTCAATGGACTGGGGAAAAAACCTGAACATCGCAATCAAAATCGGCAATTGAAGGAGCATGGGAAGGCAGCCTCCCAGCGGACTAACCCCGGCCTTTTTATACAGTCCCAGCATTTCCTGCTGAAGCTTCATGGGTTCTTCTTTGAATTTAGCCTGAATTTCTTCCACTTCCGGGCGGAGTACTTTCATTTTTGCCTGGGAGAGATATGCCTTAAAAGTCAATGGCAGAAGCATCAGTTTAATCGCCACCGTGAGTACGAGGATGATAATACCATAACTCCAGTCAAAGCTATTCAGGAAATTAAAAATGGGAATCACAATAAACCTGTTCACCCATCCGAAAATACCCCAACCCAATGGTATTTGTTTCTCGAGGTTGTCACCAGACTTTTTAAGCAATTGATAATGATTGGGGCCAATGTAAAAATGCATGGCGAATGACTCCCGTTGGCTATGCGCATAGGGGATTGTAAAGGAAGCCTTCATTCTTTTTACGAATGGCTCATTCTCAACTCCTGAAACCGTTTCTATGCGAGTAGGCTTATCAAAATCCTTGTCAGCAATCAAAACCCGGGTAAAAAACTGTTGTTTCATGGCTACCCATTTCAATTTGGTTTTAATTTCCTCACTTTCATCAGAAGTTTCACTCAAATTATCCACTTCCTTGTCTTCATCAGCGTACATATAATACATCGTTGAATTGGTACGCTCCGCGTTCATATCCTTTTCCTGACGTCGCAATTCCTCCACCCAGTTCAATTCCACATAATTCGTATTGGAAGCGATCACATCCTCCAGTCCCACAAAGTTGATTTTAAATCCGAGCACATATTCATCTCCCTTCAGGGAGTATACATATTCCAGATAACGGTCAGGCGTACCCGCTTCCAGGCGCATACTGAAAGAGGAGCTGTCCTTTTCCTTCACGATAAATCCCTTTCCTGAAGGTTTAAAAAACAAATCATTGGTGGTAATGATCCTGTTCTGCGCGAAAAAATTCAAACCAAAGCGGGTGCTGTCTGATTCAAATAAGCGTACCTGTTTCCCATCGCTATCTTTATACTTTTTTAATTCAACGGACCTGATTCTTCCTCCTTTGGTAGAAAGCATCACTTTCAACACTTCATTCTCCAGAGTGACTACTTCATCGCTACCGCTTCCGCCTTCTGCAAAAACGCCAAGTTTATCGGCAAGCAGCATGGCCCTGGCTGAATCAGGGTTCAAAGAATCAATTTCCGCTATGGGTTGAACTTCCTTTGCTTGCAGACTATTGGCCGCTTTTAATTGAGCCGTAGCTTTGGCAGCAGCCTCTTTTTCAACGAGGGCAATGCTGTCTTGTTGCTTTTTTAATGCGGCTAATTCTTCTTCAGATGGCGAGAAGAAAATACTACTACCTATGAGTATCAGGCCAATAAGAAACAGCCCGATCATTGACATACGATCCATTCAGGGAAATTTATGCGCAAAAATACATATCCTTAACGGATCAGCGGATGAAAGAAACCCAAAATTCAACTGTTGACAATGGCCGTGGAAGGGTCATTTTTAGTTTCATGGAGTGTTCCATTTGATTTGTCAAGCGCTGCTTTAACAAATCGAACAAAAAGAGGATGAGGATTCAACACTGTACTTTTATATTCGGGGTGGAATTGAACGCCTATAAACCAGGGATGGTTCTTTAATTCAACAATTTCCACCAAACCACTTTCGGGATTAATACCGGAAGCGATCATTCCTCCTTTTTCAAAATCCTCAAGGAACCTATTATTAAATTCATAACGATGGCGATGGCGTTCCATGATCTTAGACTTACCGTACACGTGGTAGGCTTTGGTACCTTTCGCAATGTTACAGGGATATTCACCCAGGCGCATCGTCCCCCCTTTATTGGTGACTTCCTTTTGATCCGCCATCATATCAATAACCGGATGTTTAGTTTCCGGCTTCATTTCGGTAGAATGGGCATCACCATATCCGATCACATTCCTTGCAAATTCAATAACCGCACACTGCATTCCCAGACAAATACCTAAAAACGGTATTTTATTTTCGCGGGCATACCTGATGGCCTCAATTTTTCCTTCAATCCCCCGCTCTCCAAATCCGGGCGCTACCAAAATACCATGCACATGACCAAGAAGGGATTTAATATTACCCGAATCCAGTTTTTCCGAATGTATCCATTCCACTTTCACTTTACATTCATTGGATACACCTGAGTGAATAAATGCTTCGGCAATTGACTTGTAGGCATCTTTTAATTCAATGTACTTACCAACCAGCGCGATTTTAACTTCATATACAGGATTCTTCAGCCGGCCTAAAAAATCCTTCCAGGCGAGCATATCTGGCTCTTGCTTCAGGGGAAGTTTCAGCTTATTAATAATCACCTTATCCAATTGCTCTTTCATCATCAACAAGGGTACTTCATAAATAGTTGATGCGTCAATGGATTCAATAACCGCATTAATATTTACATTACAGAAAAGCGCGATTTTCCTTCTCAAATCATTCGACACCGGTTTTTCGGTACGACATACCAGTACATCAGGCTGGATACCATACTCCAATAACATTTTTACAGAATGCTGCGTGGGCTTTGTCTTCAACTCACCGGTTGTGCTAAGATATGGCAAGAGCGTAAGATGAATAACTGCCGCATTGGACGACCCCATTTCCCAGATCATCTGTCGTACCGATTCGATATAAGGCAGGGATTCAATGTCCCCCACGGTACCTCCAATTTCAGTAATGACAATATCAAATTCGCCGGTTTCACCCAGTAATTTTATTCTGCGTTTTATTTCATCTGTAATATGAGGAATTACCTGCACGGTTTTACCCAGATAGGCTCCTTCCCTCTCGCGGTTGATCACCGTTTGATATATCCTGCCAGTAGTTACATTATTTGCCTGGGAGGTAGGCAGATTTAAAAAACGCTCATAATGCCCAAGATCGAGGTCTGTTTCAGCTCCGTCATTAGTCACGAAACATTCCCCGTGTTCATAGGGATTCAGGGTACCGGGATCTACATTTATATAGGGATCAAGCTTTTGTATTGTCACTCTATATCCCCTGGCCTGTAAAAGCTTAGCCAGGGATGCTGAAATAATTCCTTTACCTAATGAAGATGTTACACCGCCCGTTACAAATACATAACGTACGGAGGTAGGACTAACAGGAGACATGGGTGGAGAAGGTTTTGACAAAATTACAGCAAATTATATGTAAACCCGTGAAAAATTTTAAACAGGATCATTTTATCCAAAACTATTTTATCTAAAACATTGTTAACAAACACGACAAGGGGTAAAAATGCCTGGCATAAATTGAAAAACAAAGGGAATATAATTCCGAATACAAACACCGGTCTGATTTTTAGCCGGCGATTCCAAAATTGCATTCATCCAGGGGGGCTCGTACATCAGGTATCATAAACAATGGATCCAAGCATTCGTCCCCCAGGTTTAAACAACAAGAGAATGCCCCAGTAAATGAGCTACAAAAAAAAGAATACAAGGACATGCATAGCTTTATCAGAAAACAACAGTTGGCAATTACCAGGGAGGAGGCATGGGAATTTTTCTCATCACCGGCCAACCTGAAAAAAATAACGCCACCGGCCATGAAATTTGAAATACGTTCAGGCTTTCAGCCCGGTGAAAAAATATATGCTGGCATGGTGATAAAATACAGGGTGTGTCCATTTCCGGGTATATCAGTTGACTGGGTAACAGAAATTACCCATATGAAGGAAGGTGCTTACTTTGTTGATGAACAAAGATCCGGCCCCTACTCCTTTTGGCATCATCAACATATTTTTAAGGAGACAGCTAATGGAATTGAGATGACGGATATTGTTCATTACAAAGTACCTTTTGGGTATTTAGGAAAGATTTTAAACAAGTTGATTATTGAAAGGACGTTGCGCGACATATTCAATTACAGGTACAACATAATGGAGCAACTATACGGAAAGAAAAAGGATGCTGTTACGCCGACCACCCCTGTCGATGTATAGATAAACGGATATAAGCGTTTAAAATCCATTTAAGAAAAAGCTGCCGTTTAAGTTTGCGGCATGATCAATGAAGAATTTCTTTATTACGTATGGCAAAACCGCTTGCTTCAGGCAGAGGGATTAACACTTGTAAGCGGGGAAGCCGTTGACATTCTCCACCCGGGTTACCGAAACTTTGAAAGCGGGCCTGACTTTTTCAATGCTCGGATCAGGATAGCCGGAATACTATGGGCAGGTAATGTAGAGATCCATACCCGTTCCACTGACTGGTTCAGGCATCATCATACCGATGACATGTCATATGACAATATTATATTGCACGTTGTTGATATAGCAGATGCTGAAATAAAAAGGCTAGACGGATCCGTCATTCCGACACTTCCGGTTCACGACAAATACCCGCCCTCCTATTTGCACCATTATTTTGAACTCATGCAAGGTGTATCCCCCTTTGTGTCATGCGCGGGGCAAGTTGCTGCCGTACCTGCACATGAAAAGACTTTCGTCCTTGACCGGAGCCTGACTGAAAGACTGGAAAGCCGCTTCGGGGATCTGGATGAAATTCACAGGAGAAATGATAAAAGATGGCCAGCAACCTTTTATCATCTACTGGCCCGTTCTTTTGGTTTTAAAACCAACGCTCTGCCTTTTGAATTACTGGCCCAATCCATCCCTTACCCTATCTTCATGCGACACAAACACAGTGTTGAAGACCTGGAGTCGCTTTTATTCGGGCAAGCCGGCCTGATCCCGAATTTCATGGAGGAAGCCTATCCCCAGCGGCTTAAAAAACAATACCGCTTCTTCAAGCACAAATACATGCTTAGGGGGATCTCCGCGCACCTCTGGAAATCCGGAGGACTCAGACCCGCTAATTTTCCCTGCATCCGTATATCACAATTCGCCGTACTTCATGCGGGGCGCTACCACCTGCTGGACAGCATAATATCCGCTACAGAACTGGGAGAACTTGCGGATATTCTGGATATAGCAGCCTCGGATTACTGGTATCATCATTTCAGGTTCGGACAAAGCTCTGCAAGCAAGGTAAAGAAACTTGGAAAAGAAGCGATACTTACTTTAATTATAAACGCGATAGTACCCTTCCTGTTCTACTTTGGCAAAAAACAGAACCTGAACATCCTTACCGACAAAGCCCTTTACTGGATAGAAAAATGCCGACCCGAAAACAACAGCATCGTTCGAAGCTGGCAGGATATAGGATGGATTGCCGAAAGCGCAGGGCAAAGCCAGGGTTTGTTGCATCTGAAAAAACACTATTGCGATTATAAAAAATGTGTAAATTGCGGCATCGGACAATACTTACTCAGGCAATCATGTTAATCATTGCAAATACTGTTAAATCCTGGTTTGAACGACAAGCATTTGGGGTATGCGAATGTTGGGGGGAGAGGCTACGTATAAAATCGGCAGCCATCAGAATGTTTTTTATTTACACTTCATTTTTAACCATTGGATCTCCTATCATTATTTATTTAATTATGGCTTTTATCCGTAATCTTAAAGTTATGTTACAGGAACAAAGACGTGGCAGTGTATGGGACTTATAACAACCAGGGATTATTTTCAATTCCTGCCCGGCAACTGGTTCACCGGTCCATAAACTTTTTGTAACGACCCTCCCTTTCCTTACCCGACTGTTCAACTGCTCATCTATACTGATATTCATCAGCCTTTTGACTTTGTTTAAACAGCACGCAATACGCAGACTCTGTTTTAAATGTGACCCGTCCTGATACTGATTTATTCATGTATTCATATATATAATTGACAATTAAGCCATGCTGCAATTATTAACAAGCGAAAAACCAAGGCAGAAACCATGGGCTACAAACGGGCAGGTACCTGAGAAATTTTTTCAAAAATAAACGCAGCTCATTCCAGACGATGCTGCAGGACATGAATCCTAAATAAAATTTATTTTTGCCTGATGCACAAAAAGCACTTTAACTTCATCAGAAAATTACAGATTGCCACTTTAATGATAGCAGGCATCATGGCAATTGGAGTAATCGGCTTCATGAGTATTGAACATTATTCATTAAGTGAGGCGCTGTACACCACTATCATTATTTTATCAACTGTTGGACTAGGGGTGGTCCATTCATTGTCGGATACGGGCAGATGGTTTGTGATTTTTCTGATCGTAATCAGTATAGGAACTTTTGCCTATGGAATATCGCTGATAACTTCTTACATTATGGAGGGAGAACTTCAGCGTTATTTTAAATATAAAAAAATACTAAAGATGATTGACAAACTTGAAAACCACGTGATCGTTTGCGGGTATGGCAGGAACGGTAAGCAAGCCTGTGAACAATTACTGGCGCACAACCAGCAATTTGTTGTAATTGAAAACGGGGATAAAGCGATATCCGAACTAAGAGAACATGAAGGTTTTTTATTTATTGAAGGAGACGCAACCAGGGATGAAATTTTACTGGAAGCCGGCATTGAAAAAGCCATCGCACTAATATCCACACTCCCTGATGACTCCTCCAATGTTTTTGTGGTATTGACCGCAAGGGAATTAAATCCTACTTTAAAAATCATCAGCAGGGCATCAGAAGACAGTTCCGAAAGAAAACTCCGAAGAGCCGGTGCAAACAATGTGATTATGCCTGATAAAATTGGTGGCACGCACATGGCAGCGCTGGTTACACGACCGGATGTTCTTGAATTAATTGACCACATCACCGGCAGGATAAACATCAGGCTGGAGGAAATCCATTGTAACCGATTAAAACCCGAACTGAAGGGAAAATCCCTACAAGAGCTCAACATCAGAAACAAAACCGGAGCAAGCATCATTGGTTATAAAAATTCAAATGGGGAATATGTGATTAATCCCGGGGCTGAAACCCTTATGGAACCCGACTCAAAATTATTCGTATTAGGGAGCAATGAACAAATAGAAAAGCTGATGGTTGCGCTTTCATAATCCCGTAACCTATGATTACACCATTATTCCTGTTTCATCTATGAAAATTCTTATTACCGGCACCAACGGATTATTAGGCCAAAAACTGATTTATCTGTTAAAGAACAGCAACGGCGTTTCAGTAATTGCCTGTGCAAGGGGTGCCAACAGGATCAACGATAAAAACGGGTATATCTATGAAACGGTTGACCTGACTGATGCCGGTCATGTTACTGAAATCATCGCAAAACACCGGCCGGATTGTATCATTCATTCAGCTGCCATGACCAATGTGGACCAATGCGAACTGGATCCGGAAGCCTGCCGTACCAATAACATCGCCACCGTAAAATATCTTACAGCAGCGGCCCGGGACTTCGGCTCACATTTTATATATATCAGCACTGACTTTGTTTTTAATGGTATATCTGGACCCTATAAGGAAACCGATCCGATCGACCCGTTAAGCGTTTATGCACGTTCAAAGGCGGAAGCGGAAGATTTGGTTATGAAGTGCGGCTTACCCTGGACAATTATGCGCACCATGATTATTTACGGAGTTTGTGATGATGCGCAGCGGTCGAATGTGGTACTCTGGACAAAAAAATCACTGGAAAGCGGAACAGATATTAAAGTCATCCATGACCAGTTCAGGGGACCTACACTGGCTGAAGACCTGGCTGAAGCCTGTAAAACTGCTGCCCTGAAAAAAGTTCAGGGACTTTTTCATGTGTCGGGCCGTGAAGTGATGTCCATTCTGGAAATAGCTTACCAGGTAGCGGATTTTTTTGAACTTGACAAGAAGCATATCCATCCCATCAGTACCGCAGCGCTTAATCAACCTGCCCGGCGTCCCTTAAAAACCGGATTTATTATTTCCAAGGCAGAGCGTGAATTGAATTATCATCCACATTCGCTCCTTGAGGGATTAAAAATTGTGAAAGAGCAATTATTAAAAAAACAGGTAAGCTGAGCCGGCTGACTTTACTCTGATCCCAGCCTAAATCCAATATTTATTCCTGCTTCAAACATGGCGGATGTCTTTTTATACTCCGACACGACAGACCCATGGGTAGCAATTGCCGGCGAGCCGTTATATTCAACACCATCGTCACGTTTATTCAAAGAAAAATGACGTGTACCCATTCCTGCATACCATTCCAGAATAAAGCCCCCGCCGTAATAACGACCACCGTACACAACAAGAAAATTCAATTGTCTTTCTTTCTCTTTCAGCTCCAGATTTCCTGAATATTTCATTTCATTGACAGGCAATAAGGCATCCGCCTTCCAGTTATAACGTCTATATTCAAATTTCAGTCCTATGAACTGCGACTGGAAGCCTGACATAGAAGAAAAAGACATACGGGGCATGGCACTGAAAAAAAAACCTGTTTTTGCTTTGCGGTGGTCATAATCATAGAAAAAATCTTCTATGTCACTTTGATTGGGTGCCGTCCAATAAGGAGAATTGAAAGACCCGTAAAAAATTCCATTGTCACCTTCATCAGTACTGCGTGCCGCTGAGAACAACAGGTTTTTCCTGGTGAAGCCAAAGCCAAGCTCGAGGGAGGCGATAGAGGCGAATTCCGGCTGTATATACAAGCCGTGCAGTCCGGAGAGCGGATCTAGAATATTGTACTTTATGGTAAATCCTGAAAAAAATTCTGAAACGGGATTCACTACCGGTGCAGGGGCAGCGGCCGGAGTTACAGGGGTTTCAACCTGAGCTTCGCTTGTGTGTGATAACAGAAAAAAAAACAATAATTGAATTATCCTGGCAGATAAAATGGGCAATCCTGTTCTCTTAATCATATTTCCATTTGATACCATTCAATAACTTCCCGGTAAATTAACTCACAAGTATACGAAAAGTAAAATCAGGGAATATAATTTATTTGAATACCAATCCCCTTTCTGCTTATTAACAGAAGGAACTGAACACTGCAGCTACCACCTGAAAAATCTGAGGGGTTGTTCCTGTTTATAGAAACAACCCCTCATATACGGATTATCGTCCGCGTTTATGCAGCCTTTTTCTTTTCAAAATCAACCACGATGGGTGCAGCAATACACAGTGAACTGTAGGTACCCACCACAATTCCAATCAACAAGGCAAATGTAAACCCGCGAATCACATCACCACCAAAGATAAAAATGGTCAATAGCACGAAGAATGTTGTCAAAGAGGTATTCATGGTACGGCTCAATGTTGAATTCAGGGCATTATTGATGGTTTGCTTTTTATCCGAGTGAGGGTGAATTCCCAGGTATTCCCTGATTCTGTCGAATACCACCACGGTATCTGTCATAGAATACCCCATTACCGTTAAAACCGCGGCAATAAAATCCTGGTTTATTTCAAGTGTGAAAGGAAGAATACCATTAAAAATTGAGAAAATAGACAAAATCATCAAGACGTCGTGTAGCAAGGCAACTGTGGCCCCGAGGCCATATTGCCACTTTTTAAAACGAAGCAGGATGTACACAAACATCAGGGCACAACCAAACAACACCGATCCCAAGGCGGATGATTTGATATCATCGGCTACTGTAGGTCCAACCTTTTGCGAATTAATAATTTTCTGGGCTTTGAACGCTGAGATATCCATGCCAACAAAATATCCTTTCAATCCATCGTAAAGGGCGGCAACAACCTGGCTTTCCGCTTCTGAGGTATTTTCATCAATCAAGTAAGCGGTTGTAATTTTCAAACGATTATCGGTACCAAAAGTCTTTACATCGGGGGCTTCGCCAAAGGGTGAAGCAAGCGCCTGACGCACCTCCTGGGTAGACACTGCTTTATCAAACTGAACCACATAGGTACGCCCTCCTTCAAAATCTACCCCGAAATTGAAGCCCTTGATCACAATTGAAATAATTCCGGCTGTAATGACCATGGTGGATACAATGTAATACAACTTCCTCTTCTCAACAAATCCAATTTTCACATTCTTATAGGCATTCTTAGAAAAATTATTCCAGAATGAAATTTCCTTGTTTTTATCCAGCATCCATTCAAAAACCAAACGGCTGATAAAGATCGCGCTGAAGAGTGAACAAAGAATTCCTATTATCAGTGACGTGGCAAATCCCTGAACAGGTCCGCGGCCGAAAGCATAAAGAATAATACCTAAAAGGAGGGTAGTAACGTTGGAATCGATAATTGATGAAAGCGCATGCTTGTATCCATCGGCAACGGCGAGCCGGATTCCTTTACCCAGGCGCAGCTCTTCACGGATCCTTTCAAAAATAAGGATATTGGCATCTACTGATAATGCGATGATCAGTACGATACCTGCAATACCGGGGAGCGTCAAAACAGCACCCAGGGAGGCGAGAACACCCAGAATGAAGAACATATTACAGATTAGCGCAATGTCGGCAACGTAACCCGCTTTGTTGTAATAGATCACCATAAAGAGGAATACGATGAGAATGGCTATGAGGAAGGAGGCCAGTCCGTTGCTGATGGCTTCCTGCCCGAGGGAGGGTCCTACTACCGCTTCTTCAACAATACGTGCCGGTGCAGGTAATTTACCGGCCTTGAGAATATTGGCCAGGTCTTTTGCTTCATTGATTTCAAAATTTCCGGTGATGCTTGAGTTACCACCTGGGATTTCGCCCTGGACGGTTGGGAAGCTGTACACGTAATTATCAAGTACAATGGCAATGGATTTACCTATATTTTCACCCGTAAGGCGCTTCCATGTTTTGGCTCCTTCGGGATTCATGCGCATACTTATTTCCGGCTTGCTGTTAAACTGACCGAAATCCTGGCGTGCATCTGAAATTGCTGCACCATCCAGGGGTGCATTACCATCCCGGCTGGTCGCTTTGATCGCGATCAACTCGAGCGTGGGTGATTCCGGATTACGGGGCTTCACCGTCCATAATAACTGAAGGTTTTTCGGAAGGGCAGCCTTCACATCCTGGCGGGAAAGGATCTCATTTACTTTGGCTGTATCCTTAATCAGTGTATAGCCAACCACACACTGCTTATCGATAATATTTTTTTCTTCCTGTGTTCTCACCTGACCATCGGCAGGAAAGAGGACGGCAAAAAGCGGATTTTCCCTGGCAAACTCTTCAAATGTCTTTCCTGCAGAAGTGTCTTTCGCGGAAGTATCCGTACCCATTTTAGCCAGCAATGAAGAAGAAGTATCGGCAGTGGCGGAGTCGGGAGAGGCAGCGGTTGCAGCATTTGTATCGGCTTCCGACTTAACGCCCAGGCTTTTTAAGAGGGAATCCTTCTTATTTTCATTGGCCAGTAACTTATTAACTTCCACCAATCCGGGTGCAACTTCACCGAATGTATAGGTCTCCCAAAACTCCAGTTTTGCGGTTCCCTGCAGCAGTTTTCGTACGCGATCCGGTTCTTTAACACCGGGAAGTTCCACCAGAATACGTCCCGAACCCAACTGTTGAATATTGGGCTGAGATACGCCAAACTTATCGATACGGGTACGTAAGATATTAAAGGAACGGCTTATAGCTGACTCCGCCTCTTCTTTAAGAACCTTGAGGACTTCCTCGTTGGTAGACTTAAACTTAATCTTATCCTGATTTTCAATGTTGGCAAAAACGGCAGCCAGGCTGGCATTGGGATCTGTTTCGGTAAATGCCTGACCGAAAAGTGTAACAAAATCCTTGTTGCTGTTTCTTTGTAATTCAACTGCTCTTTCGAGTGCCTTTTTAAAAGTGGGGTCATTTGCATTTTGACCTGCCATGGTTCGAACCAGATCCACCACCGATACTTCCATGGTGACATTCATTCCCCCTTTCAGGTCAAGTCCGAGATTGATTTCCCTTTCCTTACACTCACGATAGGAGTAATTTTTAACACCAAGATTATACACCCCTTTGGGACCGATAGAATCGAGGTAAGCTTTTTCTTTTTCCGGATCGCCATTGGCAAATTCTTTTGCATCACCTTCGACCATTCGGGTAACAGCCGTAAATGAAAGTTGATAGAGGCAAACGAGTGCCAGAATGATAGCAAATAGCTTTATCGCACCTTTACTTTGCATTGATATAACAGATTAATTTATAGAGCCGGCAAATATAGGAGATGGCGGCTTACGAAACAATTTATTGAAAGGTTTAAAAAACAGACTTAGTATGAAGCTAAATATTGATAGTCAAGTGATTAATAAAGTAACGTCTCCGGAAATCGCAAGGACAAGTTTATAAAGAGGGAAACAGGTGTACTCCGGCAGCATTATTTGCGATACATTTCATTTCCCGGTGCCGGATCAGCCTTCCATGATATAGCCTCTATTCAAGACTAACATTCAGATTTTCTTTACGTTCCTGTTTAATTCCCTATACTAATGATGCTTATTTATAATTTCGGATCGTGCCTCAGCGAGTAATCATAAGTGTTACATCAGACCTGATAACGGATCAAAGAGTGAACAGAACCGCCTCTACTTTAAAGGAGGCAGGTTACAAGGTACTTGTCATTGGCCGGCGCTTGCCGGGATCAATTGATATGCCCGGCAGGAGATACCGTTGTATCCGGTTTAATTTGTGGTTTAATAAAGGATTTCTTTTTTACGCACTGTACAACCTACGGCTTTTCTGGTATTTGCTATGGCACCATGCCGACATTCTTCTGAGTAATGACCTTGATACACTTCCTGCCAATTACCTCATTTCACGGATCAAAAAAATTCCACTTGTGTACGATAGTCATGAGTATTTTACCGGCGTTCCCGAATTAATGCATCGAAAGCGGGTGAGAAGCATCTGGAAAAAAGCGGAGCGCATTATTCTTCCGAAATTAATATATGCCTATACAGTAAATGACAGCATTGCAAAAATTTACCATGATGAATACGGTGTCAAATTTGATGTAATACGAAACCTTCCGGAGTCGGGCCGGAATCCCAAACGGAACAAAATACTGCTTCGGCGGGAACTGGGTCTCCCTCCCGACCGCTTTATCATCATTTTGCAAGGGGCAGGAATTAATATACAAAGAGGTGCTGAAGAGGCAGTTTTGGCCATGCAATATCTTGACGACTCCCTGCTTCTGATTGTTGGCAGCGGTGATGTGCTGCCGCTTCTGAAAAAACTGGTGATTGAAAAAGGTTTAAATGAAAAAGTCAGATTTGAAGGAAAAAAACACCCGGGAGAGCTGGCCTTATACACTTATGTTGCTGACCTGGGACTTAGCCTTGACAAGGACACCAATATCAACTACAGGTATAGTTTGCCCAATAAACTCTTTGACTATATACATGCGGGGATTCCGGTTTTAGCCAGTGATCTGCCCGAAGTGAAAAAAATAGTTGAAACTTATCAAATCGGGCGGATCAGTCCTACCCATGACCCGGAACAACTGGCTGCAATGATGAAAGAAATGCTGAATGACACCCGGGCGAATGAAGAATGGAAAAAGCATCTCGCCACAGCAGCGGAAAAACTAAACTGGGAATCGGAAAGGAATAAACTCATTTCAATCTTCAATTCCATTGGAAAATAAAAAGCTGCATATCATTTCCTTTGATGTACCCTGGCCGGACAACTACGGAGGGGTGATTGATGTTTTTCATAAAATAAGGCATCTTAAAAATGCCGGATGGGACCTGTGGTTACATTGTTTCACCCATAAAAGAAAAAAAAGCAAAGAGCTGGAAGCATTGTGTGAGCGGGTCTTTTATTATCCGAGGAGAACGGGAAAGGTCAATCTACTCAGCACCACGCCCTATATCGTGCTTTCGAGAACACATCCGGAACTCCTGAAAAACCTGAAAAAGAATACATGGCCGGTACTTTTTGAAGGGCTGCATTGCACAGCACTACTCTCGGATCCGGAGCTACGAAACAGAAACACCATTGTGAGGGCGCATAATATAGAGCATGAATACTATGAAAACCTGTACCATCTTGAGAAAAATCCATTTAAGAAACTTTATTACCAAAGTGAATCCCGCAAATTGCGTTCATACGAAAAAACATTAAGCCAAGCCTCCTGTATTGCCGCCATATCGACATCCGATACCCATTATTTCTCCTCTAAGTATGGACATACATTTTATCTGCCGGCATTTCATGCGTATGATGAGGTTGATTGTCGGGAGGGAAGAGGAGAATACTGTTTATATCATGGCAACCTGTCGGTCGCTGAAAATCATAAAGCTGCCCTATGGTTAATAGAAAAAGTGACGCCATTCACCAGCCATCCGCTTATCCTTGCCGGACAGCATCCCCGGAAGGAATTACAGGAAAAAGTCAAAGCACACCCGAGGGTACAGCTAATTGAAAACCCTGAAGAAAAAGAAATGCAGACATTGATTCAGCACGCTCAGGTACATACATTGCCTGCGCTTCAGGGCAGTGGCATTAAACTTAAACTGCTTCACGCCCTTTACCGGGGAAGGCATGTGGTTACCAACTCAAAAATGATTATTGGAACCGGCCTGGAAGAGCTGTGTGAAATTGCCGATACCCCTGAAGCATTTGCAGAAAACATTAATAAAGTCTTCCCCATTGCATTCTGCCATAAAAAAATCGAAAAGCGGGTGGAGTTACTTGAGAAAAAATTTTCCAATTCGGCAGGGGCTGCCTTACTGGGTCAACTCATCAGGATGCATCCTGTCCGGTAGCGGAGTTTTCGACCTGTGTCAGGCGTCCCTGCTCCACCTTAATCACCCGGGAGGGAAAGCGCTCGATCAGTGTGTAATTATGAGTAACCATCACCACGGCACGCCGGTTGCGGCTCACTTCAAACAATAAATTCATGATTTCATTACTGGTTTCAGGATCCAGGTTTCCTGTTGGTTCATCTGCCAGAATCAAATCGGGATCGTTCAACAGTGCACGGGCAATTACCAGTCTTTGCTGCTCCCCGCCTGATAACTCCTGAGGAATCTTAAAACCTTTGGTTGCCAGTCCCACCTTTCTTAGTACATCGGCTACCCGTTCTTCCATTTTGTTTTTATCAGTCCAACCTGTTGCTTTAAGATAAAACATCAGGTTGTCTTTTGCAGTACGGTCGGTGAGCAATTGAAAATCCTGAAAGATAATCCCGAGCTTTCTCCTCAAAACAGGCACTTCTTTGCTTTTCAGGTTGTGCAAATCAAAACCGGCTACTCTTCCTTCACCCTGCAGCAAAGGAAGCTCTCCGTACAGTAAGCGCATGATACTGCTTTTGCCGCTGCCGGTTTTACCTATCAGGTATACAAATTCACCCCTATCAACTTTAAGATTTACATCATTCAGAACAAGATTTTTATTCTGAAACACACTTACATGCTGAAGATCAATAATAGTATCTGACATATGAACCAGGCATTGGAAACTATTTACAATTCAAGTTTATGAACTTTACCAAAAGGTATCTCATGGAGAAAGGCGAGTATTTTTTCTTCATAGGCCGCTACACCTGCCTTCAACAGGGATTTTTCAGGGCGATCGAGACGGAAATATGCCAACAAAGTAAAATTCTCATCCCGCAACTGAACATAATCCGGTATTTTTGCTTTCCCCTGAATTTTTAACAAATAATATATTGCCATTTTAAATCCGCTTTAATGAAATCCGGCATTTTTCCATATTTCCACCCATGAATACAACAGAGTATTTAACCCGGATCTGACTATTGAAATCAAGCAGAGACAGGCTATTACTTGGCTGTTTTTGCTTTTTTCAATTGCGGATAATCCATCATTACCGGGTCTTCATTCCATTGGCAAACTTAATCGAAAAACAATGGAATTAACTGAATGTTTCATCGGCCGAAATCAAATTATCCACCGTACACCCTGTATAAAACAAACTGTTAATGGCAACATCTCCGGGTAAAAAACCAAAGAGGCTGCTCTTTACAGGAACAGCCTCTTTGAGTCAATTTTCAAATATTATCTTTTGCTGGTTTTTTTACTTCCAAAACCAACGGGGCTGCCTACGCGCGCCATGGCGCAGCGGAATCCGAGCCAGTCGGTAGACTGCTCCTGATCCAAAAAGCGGCGTGAGCCCGGAGTCATATAATAGACGCGGTCTTTCCATGAGCCACCTTTAATCACCCTGGCCCTATCGTCAATCAACGAAGTACTGCCGGAGGCATAGGTTGCATAATCCTGTTCATCACCATCCAGGTAGTTTTTATTATCCGCTTTCTGGTAATTCCTGCGGCTTGCGGCTTCCTGCTCAGTAACATCACGCATCTGAATCCGGCCTAAGGTATCTTTTTCAGTTACGGCACCTTCTTCATCCGTTACCTGGGTTTGGAAATTATTTCCACGGAAAGAACGGAAATCGGTTTTATCTTCATGAGACAGGGGACGATATACATCCATCACCCATTCAGCAACATTACCTGCCATATTATAAATACCGTAGTCATTGGGAACAAAAGAATACACAGGGGCCGTAATATCGGCGTTATCATTCAACCTCCCTGATACACCCATGTTATCACCCCTACCGCGTTTGAAGTTGGCCAGCATTTCACCCTGCCACTTATCTTCTGAATTACGTACACCGTGGCCGTTCCAGGGGTAGAGTTTGCGTTCGTTAACATTTTCAAAAACAGTATTACCTATCAAACTGAGGGAGGCAAATTCCCATTCCGCTTCGGTAGGCAGGCGATATCGGGGAAGCAGAATACCATCTTCCATCCTCACTTTACGGGTATCCACATTGGGATTCAGGTCTTGAAGTGGACTTTTTACAAGACCCTCGTATTGTCCGGCCAGATAGGCGTCGGTATTGAAGTTATCTTCATTTACCTGAGCAGGATTTACCCTTAAAATTCCTTCGCGGATCAGGATTTGCTCGTTTACCCGATCGGTTCTCCATGCACAAAAATCATTGCACTGCAACCAATTGACACCCACTACAGGATAATCCTGATAGGCGGGGTGACGCAAGTACAACTCCACATAGGGCTCATTAAAAGCCAACCTGTCACGCCATACCAGGGTGTCAGGTAATGCTTTACGTTGAACCTCAGGGTAGTCAGTGCCAAAAACCCGGCCTAACCAATAGAGATACTCTAACCAGTAGGTGTTGGAAACCTCTGTTTCATCCAGGTAATAAGAGGATACGGTTACGCGACGGGGAATATTATCCCAGTCCTGTACAACATCCTGTTCGGTTCTTCCCATAACGAAAGTTCCCCCTTCAATCAACACGAGGCCGGGTCCGGTCTCTTGCTCAGTGTAGGGAACGACTTCAAATCCGCCGTTACGCTCATCGTTATAATTCCATCCTGTAGAACCGGACTTTTGGTAGTTGTTACAGGCTGTAAAAACCATCATTCCCAGTCCAAGGAAGGGAAGAAAATGATTTTTAATGTTCATGCTTTATATGTGTTTGGGGTGACAAATATGCGAAATAACTAAAAACTAGGGCAGCTTATTGCACGGAATCTCTTCTTTTTAGGCCTACATTCGAACTGAAGTCCCAGACTAAGTTCATGTGAACCTCCGGTTGCATTACTTAAGGCTGAGACAGTTACGTCATAACTATATCCAAACTTAAATATCCCTTTTTGCAAACCAATCAGGGCGATAAAACTGTCACTTGACAGAAACTTATCGCTTCCGAAATTACCGCGATACCACAATCCTCCAACTATTGGAGAATGAAGAATATACATACCAATATTTAACTGGTTAAAGGCGGCCTGCTGCTGATACAAGACATTGGGAGAAATAAATGTACCTTCATCACGGTTGATTCTTCCACGGTATCCTCTGCTGTAGGTATCACCGATGGGGAGCATGGCACCCAAATGAGCGGTATACTTACGGGGAAGTTTAGAAGTACCTTTTACTATAAAAGCCTCATCAGGCTCAGTAAGATGGTGTGCAGCAAAACCGCCATACACTTTACTTGTATAGGCCAGAACCCCGGCACTAAAATCCATGAAATTCCTTGATTCAGTGGGTCTTAACTCTTGGGTTGAATAAACAAAGCCATAGCGCGGATCAATCATATCGCCAAAAGTCAACTTATTAAAATCCAATCGCTTTTGAACATATGTCGCCTGCAAACCAAATCGCATGGAAAACTTACGATTCACATTCAGTTGATAGGCATACATGCCACTGATATTGGTGGTTGAAATTGTGCCTTCACCTGCCTTGTCATTTAAAAACAATAATCCAACGCCTCCATTAATCATATCAAAATGCTGATCGTAGCTGGCGCTGGTGGTGATATAGGTTTCCTTTAAAGCCGGCCATTGATTACGGTAATTGATATTGACCCTGGGACAACGGGAAGAACCTGCAAAAGCCGGATTAAGATAAAGCGGGTTCGCGTAGAACTGGGTAAACTGGGGATCCTGCGCATCAGCAGTGAGGCTTACCGCCAACATCAGACACAGGAATATACGTTTGAACATAATCAGAGCTTTTTCTATTTGTTATACGAAGAAATCTATTTTTGTTTCGAATTCAGCGTATAATAACTGCAATATTTGCAATAGACAGACGTTGGTTATGGACTTACACCAAACTTCAAAGATGCAAAATCCGTTGTAGATATAGCACAAATTTATATTATTATTTAAATACGAAATGCGGAATCCTCAACAAACCTTACCTAAGAAGCCTTTCCATATAACTAAATCCGGCGTATTTTATTTTTTTAAAAGCTGGCCGATATTGTTATTACTGTGCACATACGCATTCCCCTCGTTGGGTCAGGATGAAGTTAGTGTACGCTTACAGTGGCAAGAGTACAGGAAACAGGAAGACGGTAAAACAAGACTTGGATTTACCCAATCTCATTATTTTTCGGAGGAAAGCCCACTACCCCATTATTATAATAAATTTAATTTCAGCATATTAAAAGCAAGTTTGCAAGAGACTGAATATGTGCCATTAAGTACCGAAGAAAAGAAGGCCCTGACCGTAAACCTGAAAATTGAACCGGAAATAAAAGTATTGCAGGCTTTTGAAATGAAGGTGCCGGTTAGCCTGGTTTACATTTTACCGTTTAGGCTCAATCCCACCACCGGTAATCCTGAAAAGTTGATTTCATTTAAAATACGTTTTGAAAAGGGCGAGCAACTGAGGTCCGCATTCCCCCCGGCACTTAGTCAGAATTTTACAGGCAACTCCATTTTGGCCGGTGGCGACTGGTACCGTCTGGCAGTTACCAGGGATGGCATCTATAAAGTGACCTATGAAGAAATGAGTGACATGGGCATATTATCATCAGGTACCAGCTTGTCAAGCATCCGACTTTTCGGAAACGGTGGCGGCAGTTTGCCATTGCTGAACAGCGTAGTCCGTAAAGATGATCTTGAGGAGTGTGCTATTGAAGTGGTTGACGAAAACCTGGATGGTATTTTTAATGACCAGGATTATTTTCTGTTTTACGGCCAGGAACAACACAGGTGGATTTACAGTTTTAGTGAGAAACAATTTATACACTCCAAAAACAACTTCTCAGACACTACCTACTATTTTCTTACCACTAACATTTCCGGTATTCCGAAAAGAATAACCACCGTACCCAGCCTTACTCCCAACGGAAATGAACCGGTCATTTCACAGTTTACGGACTATGCTTTTCATGAAGAAGACAACATCAATTTCATTAAGTCCGGACGGGAATGGTTTGGTGAAATATTCGATGTGGTATTAACCCAGCAATTCGATTTCTCGTTTCTGAATCTGATACCCGGTACTGCCAAAATAAAATCTAGTGTTGCCGCCCGTACATCCACCAGTTTCTCCAGCAGCAGCAGTTTTGTAGTAAGTCACAACAACGCCACCGTGCTTACGCACATTGTCAATAATGTAGGTACGATTTATACCGATGATTTTGCAAGAACATCGGTACAAAATGCACAGTTTACGGTCAGTTCGCCAGACTTCAGCCTTGACTATACCTTTCAGCCATACAATGCGGCCTCCACCGGATGGCTCGACTTCATCGCCATCAACATCACCAGGGGCCTTACAATGACGGGCAATGAACTTATTTTCCGCGATACGGACACCAACAATACGCCCGGCAGCCGTAAGTATATTATCACCAATGGGAGGAATGAGTTAAAACTTTGGTCGCTAAGAGACCATAATAATGTATTCAATCAGCTGTACACACTGAATAACGGTACAATAGAGTTCATACAGTCCATCGATTCATCTCAAACCATTGAATACATACTTTTCAGTGACAAAGCCTATAAAAAGCCCTTTTATGCTGGCAAAATTGCCAATCAGAATCTTCACGGGCTGCCGCAGGCAGAATACATCATCATCAGCCATGAAAATTTTATAAATGAAGCCGAACGTCTTGCCGACTTTCACCGTGACCACGACAGTTTAAGCAGCATTGTTGTCAGCAGCCGGCAGGTGTACAATGAATTTTCGGGAGGGGCACAGGATGTTTGTGCCATTCGTGATTTTTTACGGATGTTTTACGAACGTGCAAACACACCGGAAGAATTACCCAAATACGCATTACTCATCGGGGACGGTTCCTATGACCTAAAATACAGGGTGGGTAACAATTCCAATTACCTGCCTACCTTTCAGTCGGAAAATTCCGTTTCACTGCTTGCCTCCTATGTTTCCGATGATTTCTTCGGCCTACTTGACCAAAATGAAGGTACGCTCAACGGGCCCGAATTAATGGACCTCGGAATCGGAAGATTCCCTGTAAGAACTGTCGAAGAGACCAGGGCGATGGTAAACAAAGTAATCACGTATTCAACACCCGGAATTATCTCAGATCAGACATTCTGCGCGGGTAGCAACAGCACCCGTCTTGGCGATTGGAGAAACGTTCTTTGCTTTGTTTCCGATGACCAGGACAGAAATTTACACCAACGTCAGAGCGAGAGGATTACCGCCTTTGTTCAGCAAAATAACCCGGTTTACAATATTGATAAGATCATATCGGATGCCTACAAACAGGTATCCACGCCCGGGGGCTTACGTTATCCGGAAGTAAATGATGCCATCTCAAAAAGAGTGGAAAGAGGTGCACTGGTTATTAATTATACAGGTCATGGAGGTGAACTGGGCTGGGCTTCAGAATCCATTCTGAATAATGACATGATCAACAGTTGGAAAAACATCAACAATATGCCTGCTTTTATAACGGCCACCTGTGAATTCAGTCGTTTTGACGACCCCTTGAGAACATCGGCCGGAGAATTCGTATTTCTCAATCCGCAGGGTGGCGGTATTTGTTTATTCACCACAGTTCGGCTTGCCTTTGCTATAGATAAAGAGTTAATCAACACCGACATGATGGCTCATTTTTTCAAACCAATCAACGGTCAATATCCACGAATTGGCGATATCCAGCGTCTTGCCAAACGTGATAATCCATCAAACCGAAATGTCACGTTGCTTGGTGACCCGGCGCTGCAACTTGCCTATCCATCCTACAAAATTATGACCACCGCCATTGAGGAAAGCGGAAGCGGTACAGCCCTTGATACCATCTCTGCATTAAGCAGGATTACCATCAAAGGAAAAGTCACTGATGCAAACGGCAACCTGCTTCCCAATTTCAATGGTGTTGTTTACCCTACCATTTATGATAAAACGGTTAAAGTTTACAATCTGGTCAATGATTTCACAGGAACAGATATCAGTTTGCCCGATAGTTTTCTTTTGCGAAAAAATATATTATACAAGGGCAAGGCCAGCGTGAATTCCGGAGAGTTCACCTGTTCATTCATTGTGCCCAAAGACATCTCTTTTCAATATGGTACAGGACGGTTAAGTTATTACGCACATGATGGAAGCAAAGATGCCAACGGTTATGACGAATCTTTTACCATTGGAGGCATTTCCGGTTCGGTTTTGCAGGATCAAACAGGTCCTGAAATCAAATTATACATGAATGATGAAAATTTCATTTATGGAAGCCTAACAAACTCCAATCCAAGCGCTTACGCCATCCTATTCGATTCCAGTGGTATCAACACGGTTGGCAATGGAATCGGACATGACATTACCATTCAATTAGACGCCAATCCTCAACAGTTATATGTGGTGAACGACTACTACGAATCCGACCTTGATTCGTATCAGAAAGGGAGGGTACTTTTTCCATTGGAATCACTAACAGAAGGTCTGCACAAGCTGACCTTTAAAGCCTGGGACATCAATAATAATTCAACGGAATCGACCACTGAATTTATTGTAAGTTCATCAGCGCAACTCGCACTGGAGCGGGTATTAAACTACCCCAATCCTTTCAGCACCCGTACCAGTTTCATGTTTGAACATAATAAGCCTTGCACAGGGATGGCCATTCAGATTCAAGTTTATACAGTTAGTGGTAAACTTGTAAAAACCATCGACTCCTATCAGGTATGCGAAGGATTCAGAAACAAGGCCATTGAATGGGACGGGAAGGATGACTTTGGCGACCAACTGGCCCGCGGGGTTTATATTTATCGATTGAGAATCAGAACTGCTGAAGGAGAAACAGCGCAGAAGCTGGAAAGGCTGGTTCTGCTAAGATAAGCCAGGTTAAAGGAAACATTTCACTACTAATATTCGTTATATTTGCCATCCTTCCGGAATAATTGAAGCATTTATCTTCCTCTTTCCGGAACAATTAACACAATGATGAACAAGCAATTGAAAAGAAACTTCTTCGTTACGGCTCTTTTAGCTCTCACCACTGTTGCATCTTTTGCACAGCAGACCAATTTGTTAGGACAGATTAACACCATCACGACCGCTGTTCCATTTGTGATGATTTCGCCGGATGCCCGTGCGGGAGGTATGGGTGATCAGGGAGTAGCTTCAGCCCCGGATGTAAACAGTATTCACTGGAACCCTGCCAAGCTTGCCTTTACGGATAAGAAAATGGGCTTCGGGGTTTCGTACACACCCTGGTTAAGGGCATTGGTTAATGACATGTTCATCGCGTATCTTTCCGGATACAGTAAGTTAAAAGGAGATCAGGCTGTAGGGGCATCCTTACGATATTTCTCTCTTGGCAACATCACCTTTACGGATGTTAATGGTAATACCATTCGTGATTTCAAACCCAATGAATTTGCTTTTGACCTGGCTTATTCCAGGAAACTCAGTGATTATTTTTCAGGAGGAATCGCGTTGCGATTTATTCACTCCAACCTAACGGGCGGCACTCAGGTTGAAGGACAAGATTCAAAAGCCGGCAACACGGTTGCTGCGGATGTTTCCGTTTACTTTCAGAAAGAAATTGAACTGGGAAATAAAGAGGCCATCCTTATGAGCGGTCTGAATATTTCTAATATTGGTGCTAAAATTTCCTATACAGAATCGGGCGTTAAAAATTTTATACCTACCAACCTGAGATTGGGTCCGGGTTTAAAACTTAAATTGAATGAGTATAATGATCTGGCATTTATGCTTGACATCAACAAGCTTTTGGTACCTACCCCACCTATATACACTCAGGATACTGCCAACAGTGCCGATAATATTATCTTGTATGGGCAAGATCCGGACGTGAGTGTTGCACAGGGCATTTTTCAATCATTTGGCGATGCACCCAATGGCTTTGAAGAAGAATTGCAGGAAATCAACTTAGGTTTCGGTATAGAATACTGGTATGACAATCAGTTTGCATTCAGGGGCGGTTATTTTCACGAAAACCAGCGAAAAGGCAACCGAAAATATTTCACCTTAGGTGCCGGTCTGCGATACAATGTATTTGGAATTGACCTGGCCTATCTTATTCCTACCGACCAGAGAAATCCATTGGAGAACACACTTCACTTTACACTGACTTTTGATTTCGATGCCATCGGCGGCGATAAAAACAAAGACGAAGAAGAATAGTTACCGGACCATTTTTACATGAGATTCAGAGTAGGTTTCGGGTTTGATGTCCACCAGCTAACTGAGGGGCGCGACCTGATACTGGGCGGTGTTAAAATTCCACATGAAAGGGGGGCCTTGGGCCATTCTGACGCCGATGTTTTGATACATGCGATATGCGACGCCTTGCTTGGTGCCGCTGGGATGAAAGACATAGGCACTTACTTTCCGGACACCAGCCATGAATTTAAAGGGATTGACAGCAAGATCCTGCTTGAAAGGGTTGTTGAACTCATTTCCCAAAAGGGATATACCGTTGGAAACATTGACGCTTCCCTGGTGCTGGAGAGGCCCAAGATCAAAAATTACATTGATCAAATGACGCAAACACTTTCGCCCATCCTCCGCATAACAATAAATGATATCAGTATTAAAGCCACCACCAATGAAAAGATGGGTTATATTGGAAGGGAAGAAGGTGTGGCCGCTTACGCGGTTTGTCTGATAGAGCAGGTATAGACCTCTCTTACCGGATAGTTTCAGATGGTATTACCCTTTGTTTTAGCAATAGAAATTACTTTAACACGACGTATTGAGCAAGCGCAAACACATTACAATAATCGGTCAGACTTCAACTCACCCTGCTGAAATTTTCTTCTGCGGCATCCATCATCATTAGTTGATGCAGCAAAACACCGTTTTCGGGCAATTCCAGGTGCTCATCTTTGCTTAAAACTTCATTGGCCGCCATTCTTGCCAACTCCAGTACTTTCTGATCTCTGGCCAGGTTCGCGATTTTCAAATTCACGACTCCGCTTTGCTGCTTCCCTGCAAGGTCGCCGGGTCCACGTAATTCAAGATCCACTTCAGCAATTTTAAAACCATCGTTGGTATCGCACATGGTTCGCATCCTCAATCTTGCATCATTACTCAGTTTATTGCCCGTCATCAGTATACAATAACTTTGGTCTGCCCCTCTGCCAACGCGACCTCTGAGCTGGTGTAACTGGGACAAGCCAAAGCGCTCGGCACTTTCAATGAGCATCACCGACGCATTGGGAATATTTACGCCTACTTCTATCACTGTGGTAGCTACCATTATATTCGATTTACCTTCAACAAAACGCTTCATTTCAAAATCTTTATCTACTGCTTTCATTCTACCATTCACAATGCTGACCTGGTACTCCGGCATTGGAAATTCTTTACATATGGTATCATATCCCTGCATCAGATTGGTGTAATCCAGTTTTTCAGATTCTTCAATCAACGGATACACTATGTACACCTGACGGCCCTTTTCTATTTCCTGCTTTAAAAACCCAAATACTGCAAGCCTGTGGGCTTCTGTTTTATGCACAGTTTTAACGGGTTTACGACCGGGAGGCAATTCATCGATTACAGAAGATTCAAGGTCACCATAAAGGGTCATTGCCAGTGTTCGGGGAATTGGAGTGGCTGTCATCACCAGCACATGCGGTACAAACTCATCCTTCATCCACAATTTCGCCCGTTGTTCCACGCCAAAGCGATGTTGCTCATCTATAACGACAAGGCCTAAATTATTAAACTGTACCCTGCTTTCTATCAAGGCATGGGTACCAATAATAATCTGCAGTCTCCCTTCATTCAATTCCTCCAGCAAGAACTTCCTGTGAGCTGATTTAGTACTGCCAGTTAGAAGGCCCACACGGATATCCATATGTTTCAAATACTCCGATATCGCGTAAAAGTGCTGGTTTGCCAGGATTTCGGTTGGTGCCATCATGCAGGCCTGATAACCATTATCGAGCACCATCAGCATACTCAGTAAGGCCACCATTGTTTTGCCGCTACCCACATCTCCCTGCAGCAAGCGGTTCATCTGTTTGCCACTTCCCATATCCTGACGAATCTCCCTGAGTACACGCTTCTGAGCATTGGTCAGTTCAAACGGCAAATGAGAAGTGTAAAATGTATTAAAAATATCTCCGATTTTTTCTATTCCCTTTCCTTTCAGCAACTGTTGCCGGTTTATTTTTGACCTGAGTAATCTCAGCTGAATAAAAAACAGCTCTTCAAATTTCAGTCTGTATTGTGCAGCGGCCAGGCTTTTTTCATCCGCCGGAAGATGAATATTCATCAAGGCATTCCTTCTGCCTGCCAGCTTGTAACGATTAAGAATATCCGAATTCATGGTTTCTCCGATATTCTGCGGCAAGTTCAAGGCCAGTGTTTTTATCAACTTTTGAATACCTTTACTGTCAAGGCCTTTACTTTTGCATTTTTCGGTAGTGGCATACACACCTGTTAATGCGATAGAGGTGAATTTTTCGGCTGCTGCCGCGTCTTCCATCTCCGGGTGCACCATATTAAACCGCCCGTTAAACAGGGTTGGTTTACCAAAAACTATGTATTCCCTGTTGGGTTTAAGTACATCCTTTATCCATCGTATTCCCTGAAACCATACCAGGTCCATCTGTCCAGTATCATCCGTAAAAACAGCAGTCAATCTGCCCGGCCTTTTACCTCCATGGACCTGAATACGGGTAAGGACACCCTTCAACTGAACGAGCGGCAAATCCTCATTTAATTCAGCTACCTTATAGAATTTTGACCGGTCGATATAACGAAAAGGGTAATGAAAAAGCAGATCTGAGAAGACAACGATACCCAATTCCTTTCGCAGGAGTTCGGCACGTAAAGGACCTACCCCTTTCAGAAATTCAATAGGTGTATCCAAAAAGGAATCTGATTGCATGACAAACAAAAATAAAGAAGGGCTTGCTATTATTATTAGAAGTCAAGTATAAAATAATAACCATCAAAAAAAAATCCCGCCTGCAGGCGGGATTTTCACGTTACAAAATACAAATTATTGCAATTTTTTAACGTTCACAGCATTTGCACCTTTACGGCCTTCAATTACCTCATAGCTGACATTGTCATTCTCACGAATTTTGTCAGTTAGGCCGCTGTGATGAACGAAGATTTCCTTGTTGGATTCATCCTCAACAATAAAACCATATCCCTTGGCTTCATTGAAGAACTTTACTTTACCTGTTTTCATTTTAATAAATTAATAATTGAATGTTGAACAAAAATACACATAAAAAATGTCAAATAATGTTTTTTCGCGTCTTTTTTTCACAATTCAAAGAAATAATTCATTATGAAAGTGAGGATAATACCTTTGCAACAAACGCTTATAAGGTCATGGAAACGTTAAAAAGCATCAGTGGAAAATGGGTGGATATCCGCAGCAGGAAAATCAGAGAAGGGACATTTGAAATTGAAAACGGCCGGATTTCATCCTTCCGTGAAGGAGCAGTAAATGCAGCAAGCTATATTTTACCGGGCTTCATAGACGCCCATATACATATTGAAAGTTCCATGCTCCTGCCTTACGAATTTGCAAGGGTAGCACTCATACATGGAACTGTGGCCACCGTGAGTGATCCGCATGAAATTGCAAATGTAATGGGGCTTGAAGGGATTTATTATATGATAGAAAATGCTAAAAGTGCCCGTTTAAAATTTCACTTTGGAGCCCCGTCCTGCGTTCCGGCCACGGGCTTTGAAACTTCGGGAGCCAACTTAGGGCCGGCTGCCATTGAAACCTTAATGCAAAGGGATGACATCCTATACCTTAGTGAAATGATGAACTATCCGGGTGTGCTTGCTCAGGACCAGGAGGTGATGGAAAAAATTCAGATCGCCAAAAAATACAATAAACCCATTGATGGTCATGCGCCCGGCATGAGGGGTGAAGATGTAAAAAAATACGCTGCCGCCGGTATCAGTACAGACCACGAATGCTTCACACTGGAAGAGGCATTGGAAAAAATTGACCATGGTATAAAAATCCTTATAAGGGAGGGATCTGCGGCACGAAACTTTGAGGCATTGCACCCTCTTTTAAAGTCACATCCGGCCTATTGCATGTTTTGCTGCGATGACAAGCATCCGGACGAGTTGTTGCTGGGGCATATCAACCAGCATGTAACCAGGGCTATTTCGCTGGGTTATGACCTTTACGATGTACTATATGCCGCCTGCATTCATCCCGTTGAACACTATAATTTGGCGGTAGGTACATTGCAAGCGGGAGATCCTGCTGATTTCATTGTCATCAATAACCTTGCAGATTTCAAGACAGTGATGACAGTGATTGACGGGGAAGTGGTGGCTGAAAACGGCCAAAGTAAACTCCCTCCGAAATCTCATCATTGCATCAATCACTTCAACAGGATCAACTTAAGTCCCGATTTATTTGAAGTTAATGATGAAGGCAAATACATGCGAATTATTGAAGCCTTTGACGGACAACTGATCACTGATGAAGTTATAAGTCCGGCCATTGTCCGTCATGGGCTTGCCGTTGCCGACCCGGAGAATGACATCCATAAAATCGCCGTTATTAACCGTTACTTCGAATCAAAGCCTTCTGTAGCATTTATCAAAAACTTCGGGATACGCAGAGGAGCCATTGCATCCAGTGTTGCCCACGATTCGCATAACATCATTGTTGTGGGTGCAGATGATGAATCCATGTGCAGAGCTGTTAACCTGCTTTTTAATCACAATGGAGGATTAAGCCTGGTGGATGGACCGGAAGAACTGGTAATTGGACTGCCGGTTGCAGGGCTCATGAGTGACCTGGATTGTAAAACCATTGGCAGAGCCTATGCCGATATTGACAGGAGGGCAAAGGACCTTGGCTCCTCTCTACGCGCACCTTATATGACTTTGTCCTTCATGGCCCTGTTAGTGATTCCTAATCTCAAGCTCAGCGACCGGGGATTGTTTAGTGGCGCCTCCTTCAGTTTCACACCCCTATTCATTTAATATCCCTGAAAAATACAACCTGTTTTAACTCAGGTTAGATTATAAAAAAATCCTGAAAGCGTGCAATACGTAGCAGAATCGAATTTATCAAGGTTCCATGTTACTTTTTCCAGAAAAATTACCACGCCCTAAGTAGCCGGTAAATATTGAGCTGTGTCTATTTTACATTTAATCGAGGCATTCCGGATCAAAAAAACCATTCGGAATTTTTTAATTCCGGCATGATCGTAAAAATATCAATCTTTTATCTGACAGGCAGCAGTTCGAAAACAGAAGAATTATTTTAGTTGATTTTTTCCGTTAGCTATCATTTCGAGTTTCAACTTTTCATCGCGTTTATAAATATCATTCCGGAAATGAAGTTTACCATCATTCTCCACCCATGCGGTAAAATACACAATATACACTGGAATTTCACTTTTCAAAGTAACCCATTTTTCCTTACCGGGCCTCATTGCTTTCTTCACCTCCTGCTCGGTCCAGCCTTCCTTTTCAAGGATATACCCGGCAAGTTTTTCAGGATCACTTACCCGGATACACCCATGACTAAATGCCCTTTTCTCCTCTTTAAACAGTGAGCGTGAAGGGGTATCATGCAGGTAAATGCTGAAATTGTTAGGAAACAAAAACTTCACTCTGCCCAGTGAATTAGAAGATCCGGGTCGCTGACGAATGGTGTAGGGAAATCCCGAGGACGAATATTTGGCCCATGAAATTTTAGTGGGAGAAATAATTTTTGATGATTTGTCAACCACTTCCATGTTATGCTTTCTCAGATAGGAAGGATTCCTGATAACACCAGGTATTATTTCATTGTAGAGAATACCGGGAGGTATCACCCAATATGGATTAAACACAACGTACTTCAAAATACCGGAAAAAGTAGTGGTTTCATGTATTGTTTTGCCCACCACTACAGGCATCGTCCATTCCTGTTTTCCATTTTTATATGCATAAAGATTAAAATCAGGAATATTGACAATCAGATATTCGGCCGGGTAATCAGAAGGCATCCACCTACTCCTTTCCATATTCAACAAGATCTGCTCAATGCGATCGGAAACAGGCACATTTAACTGCCGGAAAAACGAGGGTCCGGCAATACCATCTGCAGTTAAGCCATGCCGGCTCTGGAAGCTTTTTATCCCTTCGTGTAGCACACTATCAACCACGTTAGAAGAATCAAATGCTGAAATATCCCCATGAAAAAAAAGACTTCGCGACAACAAGGGCACCACACTATCGCGATCGCCCAGGCGAAGGGGCTTCCCACTATAATTTACTTCCGGCCATGCACCCTTTCCAGCCAGACTGTCATACACTACCAGATACTTCCTGAGCCAGTAATATTGCCGGAATACTGCCTTGGACATCAGGCTTCCATCCGGTGAGTGCATCAATGCTGAGTCCAGCCATTCACTTTTATCCACATGGTACCTCGGAAGAAACCAGCCCAGGGCCTTGGTTTTCTCTTCGGGTAAACCACTCCAGGCCACATCCGAATACCAAAAAAAAGAAGTAGTCAGAAGTACATCCAGCAGGGGATCGGGCAAAGTAAAAGTATCTTTCACCGCTTGAATATTCATGCGTTCCTGAAGAAGTTCCATCCACGGAAAAGAATCCTTTAACCCTTCCACCTGAACATGGTCTAAAAACTGCATTAAAAAACCGGCATGCTCGCGCAATCCCTCCTGCCCGAACCAAGCCATGACCCAGTTCCGGTTTACGTAAAAACTTTTAACATTGGCGGCGTATTTATTCCAAATCGCACCATCCTTCAAAACCGAATCTAACAAGAAGCTGTCCAGTAAAAACGGGCCCTTTACGTCATATGAAACGATATTGGTATCGGCCCCTGCTTTATTTGTTCCGCCCTCTTGCACGCCTGTTGAACAGGAAAAGAATAGCAGTCCTGTAAAAAAACAAAATAAGGATTTTAAAAAATGTTTCAGTGTGATGATTTTTAAGTATACAAGCATGCAAACAGACTATTGGCTCTCCCTCATGTTCTTCATAATTCGTGTAGCAAAGACAAAATCATTTAATTCCGCATTGTCGGAATGTCTGATTTCATCATAACTTCCTTCCCACCAGTTTTTGCCCTTATAAATAAAAACTATTCTTTCACCTATTTCCATCAATGAATTCATATCATGCGTATTTACAACAGTAGTGGTTTTATATTCTTCAGTAATTTCCTTTATAAGATTATCTATTACAATAGATGTTTTTGGATCGAGGCCTGAATTTGGTTCATCGCAAAACAGATATTTAGGATTCAAGGCAATAGCTCTTGCAATCGCGACTCTTTTTTTCATACCTCCGCTGATTTCCGAAGGGAACAGATGATTCACATTCATCAGGTTCACCCGGTGCAGACAAAAATTCACCTTATCTTTCTTTTCCTCCAAACTCATCTCCGTAAACATATCCATCGGAAACATTACATTTTGTTCAACGGTGAGCGAGTCGAAAAGCGCACCACCCTGAAAAACCATTCCAATTTCTTTCCTAATGGATTTCTTTAAAGTAAAATCCATTTCGCTGAAATTTCTCCCATCAAAAAAAACAGCCCCACTGTCCACTTCATACAACCCCACTGTACATTTCATCAATACCGTTTTACCCATTCCACTTTGTCCGATGATAAGATTTACTTTACCGCTTTCAAAAACGCAGGAAATATTATCAAGAATCAACTTGCCATCAAAGCTTTTATAAATTCCATCAACTTTAATCATATGATAACAAGGGCTGTTATTTTTTCAAGCAAGGATAAGTTGTGTGAGTATATAATCAAAAATCAAAATAATAATACTGCTATACACCACCGCTTTCGTACTACTCTGCCCAACTTCAAGAGCCCCACCGTCGGTGTGATATCCATGATAAGCAGATACGCTGGTAATAATAAAAGAAAACACAAGGGATTTAATCATAGCAAATACGATATTAAAAGGCACAAACTGGTCCTGGAGGCCATGGATATAATCCGCTGAGGGGACAGTTCCGCTAAGATCCCCTGCAAGCCAGCCACCCAGTATCCCCAGAAACATACTCAATAAAACAACAAAAGGTGTAATCAATATACCAGCAATAATTTTTGGCAGCGTTAAAAAACCAGCAGAATTAATACCCATAATTTCAAGAGCATCAATTTGCTCAGTAACACGCATAGTACCAATTTCGGAAGCAATACCTGAACCAACTTTCCCGGCAAGAATCAACATGATAATAGTTGGAGAGAATTCGAGGATGATGGAATCACGGGCAACAATTCCCACCGCGTAAATTGGCACCATGGGGTTCACCAAATTATAGGCGCTTTGTATGGTGATGACTGCACCCATAAAAACCGAAGTAAGCGCCACAATTCCCATTGCACCTACTCCAATATTCACAAGTTCAAGCATCACCTGCCTGTAATACACGATAAATTTCTCCGGCTTCATAAATAGCCCCTTCATGAAAATCCAATATCGACCTATCTCGAATAAACCCCGTGTAATCACTTTGCCAAATTACTAATATGTTCAAATGCTCTGAACAAATCCGGGCCATCTTTCTAACAAGCGGATCATTGTAAACGTTTGCAAATAACAAATAGGATAAAAATCCATTCTGTCCGGCGTATTTCAAACCCGCATTTAGATATTTATTAATTCTTGATTTTCACGATATTACCAAGTAAAATATTAGTGAAATAAAGCGTAAACACTTGTAACCGTATACAAGCGCTTTTTACTTGATATTTAGCTGTGGTTCAAATAGATTTGCGCCGGGGTGGAGGAGTGGCGGCCCCCTTCCCCACTCCAACCGGTGTGTAACCCATTTCTTTCCCCGAGAGTGTTTCATAAAGTGTGTCAGTTTAAAGAAAACACTAACTTTAAACTAC
>CAZHSC010000023.1:0-46142 GCA_964534995.1 uncultured Bifidobacterium sp. | reverse complement strand
GTTCCATTTATAAGAAAACAAAAGTTGATCGAAACGGTGTTTCAGGGCGGCCATACTGATTTTTCTGGAGAGGGTATTGAGTTCACGACGGCTCAATTTTTCATCCTCCATTGCAATGGGAGGAGGCATGAATTCACCATAAATAGCCTTTTCTGATTTTTGAATGCATTCAGTCAGTAATTGAAAAACATAAGTATTCAGGTCACGCAGGTTTTTCGAATAAGAATAATCAAGCAATTTATATTGTGCCCTGCCTGATTCAAACAGGTTGTCAGCGTTCATACACATAAAAATACTAACCGGGATGTAATGCGCGTTTTCATAAAGCGCTTTTGCAAGCGATGGTGAAAATCCCTGGTATTGTTTTGCAAGGAAGTCAATGTGGAATATTTTGTATTGCCGGGAGGCAAATTCGGTTAATGAGTTTGAACTTAGATTGATGAGGCAACGGGGAGGGTCTGTGATATTGTCAAAAGGATAATTGGGTAAAAAGGATTCGGTTTCTTCCTTGCTAAGATCAGTCAATAAACCGGACCATCGTGCTGGAACAGAAAAGGGGGCCTTCGCTGATTCCGTGAGATGGTAACGGTATACTTTGGATGGAAAGGCGGAGTTCAGCAAACTGTATAGCTCCTTGAGATAAGCGGGATAGCGCTGGTCTTCTAATACCAATAGGATGGACGTATTCATTTATCATTACAAATTTAACTTTTATAGGAATATTTCAGTGATCCTGTGTAATTCAATTATATCTTTGTATGCATGTTTGATTTTTTTAATAAAATGAAGCTATGGCTATTGCTGAAGTCAAAGTCATTTGGCTTTCATTTCATGCAGGAACCACGACCTGAAAAATGGGTTTTTATTCTCGGCTGTTATAATTCCGGTACCACATTGCTGCATAAATTGCTCGCCGCTCACCCGGATATTGGTTCCATGCCCAATGAAGGGCAGTTTTATACCAGCCAGCTGCCCAGGGGAGCCGATGTGGGTTTGCCCAGATTGTGGGCACTGATGCCGGAGTATTTTTATTTGAAGGAAGACAGTGAGACAAACATTGATCTTAATCGTTTAAAAAGGGAGTGGGCATGGTTTTACAATCATCCCCGTAAAAAGGTGCTGATTGAAAAGACCATTGTAAATTCAGCCCGGTCCAGATGGTTGCAAAGACATTTTTCTGATAGTTATTTCATCATTATTTTCCGTAATGGCTATGCAGTTTCGGAAGGTATCCATCGCAAAGAAGGACACGGACTAGATATTGCTGCCCGGCAATGGGCTGTGTCCAATGAAATTTTATTGAATGACATGGATTCCCTGCAAAACAAGTATGTGCTTACTTATGAAAATCTGGTGAGAAATCCTGAGTTGGAAATGGCAGGAATTACGGCATTTCTCGGACTAAAAGATATTGATAAATCTGTTTTTGAAAAGGAATTCAGTATTCATAAGCTGCAGTCAGGAATCAAGGACATGAACATAGATTCACTGGGACGACTGAATGATAATGATATCAGGGAAATTAACAGGTGTGCAAAAGAGGTGCTGGTAAGACTTAATTACCCTCTGCTGCCGGCTGCTTCCTGATATTGATTTCCTCCCCCGTTCTTACGCACAATTCGATTACTTTCTGATACCAACTCACAGTTAATTGTTGAGTCAGCTGCCGTGGAATAGCTGGTGCCAGGCGGCTTGCATAAATTCCGGATTGCCTGAGTTTATGAAAAAGTAATGTTTTACGGTTTACGGGTTCCTGTTTCCATTCCTGCCTCCATTGACTTACCTGTATTATAATATCCTGATCTATTCCTGTAAACTCTTTTTCCATCTGTGAAAAGCTAATTTTTTTGGAGACCGGTTTATGATAAATGGCTTGTAAAAAGATAGCCGGTAATAGCATGATTTCACTGCATAATATTTTGAACTCATACAGGTCCTGAGGTGGTTTATGGCATTTACGTATGATGGACCGGGTGAGATGTTGAAAAGGGTATTGGTAGTCCTGCTTGTTTTTATCTAAGTATATTTGAACGGGTTCATGGTTGTTTGCATAAATAACTTTTCCTTCCTGTAGCAAATGCAAGGGGAATGCGGCATCCGGATAATTGTTGAGTTCATCGCTTAACAGGATTTTCCATCCGTGATGTTGCAATGCATCCATTTGATACATGACCTGCTCCGATGCTGAAATTGCCTTTCTTACCATCAGCAGGTCCTTGCTGTTACTGAATTTATGGGGATCAATAATGATTAATCCGTCAAAATCACTGTAGGGAATTTCATCGCACGATGCAATACTGCCATGTACCAATACTTTAACGACTGATGAAGCCTGTAAACCCTCAAAGATTCCACTTATTTTTCCTGCCGTCTGATTGTTTCCGTTGTAAATTTCAGGTGAAATGGAAATATTGATAACGTTGCCTGATGCGTCACCCCTGTTTATTTCTTTATAAATTTTTTCAGCGTTTTTTGCCAGGTTCAGGGAAGGAAGCAGTAATCCCTGAAGCTTATCCTTTTTATTAATAAAGCCTTTTTCCAGAAACGTCTTGAGTAATTCAGTTTTGTTCATTACGGAAATTGCTGCAGAAGTTTTGCGCTTATCTTTTTAAAAGTAATCTCCTTCACATCTCGTGCCGCATTGGCAGCTTTCTTTCCTGCAATCTCAGGGTTTTCAATCGCGAATCGGATACTGTCAGCGAGGGCTATAGCGTCTTCCGCTTTTGTAAATATACAATTGTCAGGGTTGAGAAGGTCAGCCGTTGCCGGATAGTCGGGGGTAATGATGACATTACCACTTAGCATGTATTCACAAATTTTATTGGGCAGGTTATATCGTACATCATGTCCCTGACTGGTGTAGTAGGAGAGGAGTACATCTGCGGCATGTTGATATAAAATGATTTTACTGTAATCATACAGGTATCCAGTAAAAATTACATTCTGTATTTTTTTGTTCTTGCTGTAATCTTCCCAGTAAGCAACTGTTTCTGGTTTTCCGCCTGTGAGTAAAAACTGGTAATCGGGGAGCAGCGAGGCGGCAGTCAAAATAAATATGATTTCTTTGTCGTAATGCGTACCCAGTTTTCCGGTATATACAATCAGGGGCTTCTTAATATACTCAAGGCCGGTTTCCCTGCGTGCATCTGCTTTACTGATGTGCTGCCGGGCTTGTTTTTCAGTGATTGGATTTAAAGTGATACCTCCGGACCCCTGTTTTCTTGATGTGATTTTCAGGAGTTCATTAAGAATGGAACTGTTGGTGGCAAGCAGGTAATCCGATTTTTTATAAATGGCCGAGTACATTTTACCGGTGTGGAAATCATGCGCCCAATGGATGAGTTTGCAATTTTCAAAGGTTCGCGGCATTAATTTTCTCAGCAGGAAACAGGGGCGGAGAAGATGGGTGCTTCTGCTGATGATATATATCTTCTGATGGGGCTTTTTGTTTTTTAAAATTCTGATGCATTGCCAGATACAGTGCCAGGCAACAAGGAACAGTTGCTTTTTGCCATGAACATCGTTTGAAAAGGAGGTAGGTAAGTAGTGAATATTTACGGATGCATCCAGGCCGTAGGTTGGGTATACATCCTCTTTTCGGATATTATCAGGTCTTTCAACAAAAGGTACTATCAGGTGTGCGTCGCAACCGTTTTGTGCAAAGCCCTCCGTAAAACGCACATCACTGACCTGATTGGTACGTGGCCTGAGGATGTCGTAGGGCGAAAGGTAAATCAGCAGCGGTTTTTGCATTTCAGCCATTGGATAGTGCACATCCTCCTTTGTTAAACATTAAAGCTTTCCATTTGCTCCGGTCCACAAATTCTTTGAAGGCTTTATTTTTATGTACATCGTCACTTATGAGTAATCCTCCCTGCCTGATAAATTTTTCTGCCGATTCAAACTCGAATTTCATATGCTCATAACTGTGGTCACTGTCGTGAAAGAAAATATCAATTTTACCAAGTTTCACTAAAAGGGCCGGCAGGATTTCCTGTGCAAATCCCAAATGTAACTGCCATTGTGAACGGAGGGATTCCGGAACCATCCATCCGGTAGCTGGTTGCGCATTTCCAAAATTGTAAGCGCTGTTGGTATCATTGTTGGGTAAATCAATGGAATGTAGAGTCCCTTTTTTGTTAAGATGCATGGCATTTAAAATGATCCATGAGGAGGAGCCGTGTGCCACTCCTGTTTCTATCATTATTTCAGGTTTCAGTACCCTTACACAGCACCATATCCATTTTCCAAAGGTGGTATTAAGGCTATTGCCAACTACTACATTATGCGTATTGCTGGATGGGGGGATTAACTGATTGTTTTCAATTTCATGGAGCGCGTGCATCCATTCCTGCTTGATAAATTGTTTGCCAAGCAGATATTTCGCCGCATCAAATATTATCGCCTTGTGTAAAGCGCCTTTATTACCTATGTAAAATGACAAGGCGGATAAAGGATGTCTGAAAGCGACCGATTTGCGACTGGCTTGTAGGATTTCCATTGTTGTAATTGTTTTACTGCAATAGCTGATGCAAAGTAATTGATTATTTCTTACTGCTTTTTCAGTTTAATTTTATGTCGGCGTAGTTTTGTTCAACCGGCTGACTCCTGCCTGAATAAAGCGAAACGTAATGTACAGATTGGCTGTGAGAAGTCCCACCGCTACTCCGGAAGCTTTGTATGTTCCGGCCAGCAACACGGCAATGATGGCTCCAATGATAATGGCGGTCAGATAAACCAGAAATCGTTTCTTGATCAGTCCCAGGCTTTGGATGAGGGGCAGCGCCCAGAAAAATACCGCGCCCTGCATGGCGCAGATCAGCAGGATAAAGAAGGGGGTGGAAGCGTCTGAAAATGCATTACCATAAAGCAAGGTGATGATTTCCTCTTTGAACAGAAAGGCCACTCCGAGGAAGATAAGGGCGGGAAGCGCAACCATTCGTGTGATACTTCCTATCATGGTTTTCACTTTGTGATAAACTTTGGCGGCGATGAGGTGCGAAAGTTGCGGGAATACCGAAGTGGCCAGCGGATCCGTTAACGTAAGCACCGAGTAAGCCAGTTTTTTGGCAGTGGAATAGTATGCCACTTCGCTGAGGCTGCACATGGCTCCCAATAATAACACGTCCCCCTGGTTCATGAAAACTTTCAAGGTGCTGCTCATTGAATTTCCGAATATATATTGCAGAAATTCCCGGTGGTGGTTTTTGATCCTGTTTATTCCTGCGTTGATGTATGGAGTGAGTTCAGGCAGAAGTTCTCTGTAAGCCGCATAATTACAGGTGATGCTGTTGATGATACGGGTACATATGCTGGCTGTAAAGAATGCTTCCAGGTCCGGGCCATTTATTACCAGGGTTATCGTGATGATGAGGATTTCAACGGTGTCCATGATCATCTGAATCACCGAATTTAGCCGGAATTTGTAAAATAGCTTAAGACTTGCTTTGGCAATGGCATCGATAAACGAAAAACTGTTGGCGATAGCGAAGGAGATGATATACCAGGTGAGGTCCGGACTTTTTATAAAAGTATCGTAAAAAATGAAAGTCATGACCACAACCGCCAGTACCGACAACATGGCAGAAATGGTGCTGAGTAACAGACTGTATTTAATCACTGATACAACTTTGCCTTTATCTCCTTCGGTATTGAATTTTGCTCCGAAGCGTATCAGCCCCATGGAAATGTTAAGACGCAGGAATTCCTGTGTGGTGAGTATAAAGGCGATGGCCAGGGTGTAGGTGCCCAGTAATTCCGCGCCAAGAATGCGGGTTATTAAAATGGTTTTTAGAAAAGCATAGGCTGTACCCAGTCCATTAGACAGGAAAACCCATGAACTGTTTTTAAAAAGACTTTTCGATTCCGGATCGAAATTTCTTTTTAATGCCCTGTATTTAGTATTGATTTTTGCCTTCACAGGTTAATGACCTTCCCCTGTACATTTTCAGGCTTTTTTCCTTTTCTTGCCAAACAGGGATTTGAAGGTCGCTTTGAATCCGCTTTCCTTACTATCCTCTTCATAATATCCATACCCATAGCCATATCCATAACCATATCCATATGAATATTCGTAGCCATAACCATAGCTCCTATTGTTGGCTTTCATGGCATTTAAAATGATGCAGAGGTTTTTAAGCTTGCCCTCATTGTACAATTTATTTACAAAGCTCAGGTGATGCCTGCGGGTAACCCCCTGACGAACCACATATATGTTAATATCAGTGTATTTTGAAAGCACCATGGCGTCAGTGATCAGCCCTACCGGCGGAGTGTCGAGAATGATATTTGCATAGTTTGCTTTCAGGTAATCGAACAGAACATCCATCTTGGGAGATATAATAAGTTCGGATGGATTGGGTGGCTTCGGACCTGAAAGTATAATATCCAGGTTCGGAATGGTTCCTGAATTTTGAATTACCTCTTTTTCACTGGCGATACCTATAAGATAGTTACTGAGTCCTACTTCGCTGGTGAAGTCAAAGCCAACTGTGATTTTGGGTTTCCGCAGGTCACAGCCAACAAGTATGGTCTTCCTTCCCGACATGGCCAGCATTACGGCCAGGTTGAGTGAACAGAAACTTTTACCTTCCGAACTGATCGACGAGGTTACCATGATGATATTATGATCCTTGTTCGGGTTGAAATACTGCAAATTGGTGCGGATGGACCTGAAGGCTTCCGAAATATGTGAGTTGGGTTTTTCTGTAACTACCAGGTTCGATTTTGAGGCGCTTAATCCTATCATCCCCAACATGGGAATATTGGTGAGTCTTTCGAGGTCATAGCGGTCAAGGATTTTATCATTCAACAAGTCACGACTGTAAATTAAAATACCCGGTATGAGAAGTCCTAAAATAATGGCAATAGAATAGCTCAGGCTTTTTACCGGTTTCAGGGGTTTGAAAAATGTTTTTGAGTTATCTACTACACGGTTGTCGGCTGTTGTGGAAGCCAGGATAATGGCCGTTTCAGCCCGCTTCTGTAAAAGATAAGAATATAGTGTTTCCTTGATATTGGAGCCCCTCATAAGGGTTTGTAATTCACGTTGCGCTCCGGGAAGCAGGCGAAGTCTTCCCTGCACCTGGCTTTTCTGATACATCGCTTCATTCAGCGATGATTTGAGTCCATTGCGTAAACTCTTTATGTTTTCGAGCAAAGATGCCTTGGTGTTTTGAATTTCAATGTTAAGCCCTACCAGTAGCGGATTGTCCTGTTTGGCAAGGTTCAACTGCGACTTCCTTTTATTCTCAAGTTCATTCATTTTTAAAATCAGGTTGGTCAGCAAAGGATCGTTTACCAATATACTGCCTGGAGATATATTGCCTGATAACTCCTTTCCTTTTGAAACATATTGTTCCAGGTAATCAAGAAAAGTAATCTGCACCTGTAATTCTGAAATTTTATTATCGAAGTTTTTTACGCTTTCTAGATAAGAAGTGGCTTCTACGCTTAAGTCCGTAATGCCCTTCTGTACCCTGAACTTTTCAACGCTCGCTTCGTTCAGGTCAATTTCCTGGGTCAGTAAGGCCACCTGTTCATCAATAAACCTCAGCGTATTGACAGCGTATTCATTTTTAAGCTCAATGCCTTTTGCAATATAAAAGTCAAAGAGTCGATTGAGAAAGTCTTCATTTTTTGATGGTACCGGACCTTGAATGGATGCCTGAAGGATATTGGACATCTTGCTCACCTTGTCAACCTTTAAAGCGGTTTGGTAATTAATGGTGAGATTCTCTATGCTGTTAAATCGTATGATGAAATTCCGCTTATCATAGGTCTTGCTGTTATAGCTGTCGTCTTTGAATTTATCGGTTTTTTCCAGTTTAAAAATACCGATTTTGGTAGTCACCTTTTTACCGAAGAGGTAATATCCGATTTGATATCCGCTGGGGTGGTTATAACTGAGTTTGTATTTGCGGCTGTCGAGAATTTCAACATTGAGCACCGTGCTGTTTGCAATGGCATATAAGGTGTCTTCAACAAGTCTGATGGGTGTTTCTTTATAAATCTCAGAGGTTTTGATTTCTCCTTTCAGGTAATAGCTTTTGTCATATCCAAGATCAGCCAGTGTTTTGGAAATCAATTCGCGTGAACGGATAATTCCAATTTCAGTCTCTATGCCGCCTTCGGTATTGAACTGGTTGAGTTGCGAAAGCAAATCGCTTCCATTGTATTTTTGCTTGTCATCTTTAATTAATACAGTACAGCTTGTAAAATAAATAGGAGTAGCGTACCAGTTATAGAAATAGGCGGTAATAATTCCCAGGGTTAAAGTGTAAATGTACAGATACCAGTGCCTGAGGAAAAATTTGTTGAACAAAAATTTCAGATTGATCTGGTTATTAGCTTCACCTGCGCCAATGGCCTGTTGCTGATTAGGATAACTGTAGGGTTGTTGTGCTTGCTGTTTGATTTCGCTCATAACCTGTATGGAAAAGTTAGATTTTATTGAATGATTCGGGTTACCAGTACCGCTACTAAGGTAAGGCTGCTGAGTACGATGGGAAGTACCCTGTAAAAATTATCGCTCTGGGCAACCTTTCCTTTGACCGGTGATATATAGAGGATGTCTCCCGATCTGAGGTTATAATAGGAGGAACTAAAGAGTTCCCTTGTGGTAATATCAAGGTTAATGTATTTTTTTTCTCCGCCTTTTTCCTCACGGATTAATGTGATATTTTTCCTGTTGGCAAATATGGTCAGATCTCCGGCTAGTCCAATCGCTTCCGGAATGGTGATTCGCTCATTGGTGACATTGTAAACTCCTGGTCGAAACACTTCTCCTAAGATAGTTACTCTGAAGTTTTCAATGTATATTCTTACGGATGGATATTGGAGATATTTCTCCAACCTCCTGGTAAGCGTATCCCTTGCAATAGAAGTACTTAAACCGGCAAGTTTAACTTTTCCAATCAGAGGTAGTTCAATATATCCTTGAATATCAACAAGGTAACCAATATCTGTGCGGGTGGCGAAGGAACTGTTGTTGGTCTGTTCATTACGTTCTACAGGTGCAATGGCATTGAAAAAACTACTGGCTTCCGGACTCAGACTTGAAACATAAACAGAAAGGATATCGCCGGGTTGAATGAGGTTTTCATAAACAGGCACCGGGACATTGCTTTTATCGGTGTTGAAATTTGGGTAGATTACTTTCCTTTCGGTCCGGCTGGAATCACCAGGCTGAAAATAGGCCACATCGCTCACATGACGACATGAAACAGTGAAAAAAAGGAATATGGCTATGTATGTTTTGGTTAAGATTCTCATAGTTACAAAGATAGCTATTCTGTCTGTTCAGATGGATATACCGCGTTTTAACAAATGGTATACGCAGTTGTTTACTAGTTGTTGCACCGGCTTACTGTATAAAAAGAGCAACAGCCTGTTCAATGAATTCTTGTGTTTAAGAATTGATAAATCTCATTTGTCTTGCAATCTTGATTGTCATAATTTTACAACTCAAATAATACTTGATCCAAAATGAAACAGCCATTGACCGCTGAAGAAATACAGAAAAAGGAAAAGGAATTCGACGAAAAAATTGCGGCCGGAAAAGTAATTGAGCCAAAAGATTGGATGCCAGAGCGTTATCGCAACCAGTTGTTGCGAATGATGTCTCAGCATGCCCATTCGGAAGTAGTTGGCATGCTGCCGGAAGGCAACTGGCTTACCCGTGCGCCAAGCCTTATGAGGAAGGCGGTTTTGCTGGCCAAAATACAGGATGAAGCCGGTCATGGTTTGTACATATACAGCGCTGCTGAAACCCTGGGAACCGACCGTGCAGAAATGATTGATCAGCTTTTGTCCGGAAAGGCCAAGTATTCGAGTATCTTCAATTATCCTACTTTAAACTGGGCCGACATAGGAGCCATAGGATGGTTGGTAGACGGGGCTGCCATTGTGAACCAGACCGTATTGGCCAAATGTTCATACGGGCCTTATTCCCGCGCGATGATCCGTATCTGTAAAGAGGAGAATTTTCATAATAAACAAGGTTACCAGATTATGGCCTTTCTGATGAAAGGTACAAAAGAACAGCAGGAAATGGCACAGGACGCTATGAACCGCTGGTGGTGGCCTTCGTTGATGATGTTTGGCCCTCACGACAGCGACTCTCCGAACTCCGGCGACCTGATGAAATGGAAAGTGAAGCTGCAATCAAATGATGATTTGCGTCAGCGGTTTATCGACCGTACAGTGCCACAGGCCGAAGCCATCGGTCTTAAAATTCCGGATCCGGATTTAAAATGGAATCCTCAGACCCGTCACTATGAGTTCGGTGAAATAAACTGGGAAGAGTTTCGGAATGTTATTAATGGCAATGGTCCCTGTAACAGGTTGCGCATGCGTCAGCGCAGGGAGGCCCATGAAAATGGTGCCTGGGTGCGTGAAGCGGCAAGGGCTTATGCAACAAAACATATATAATGCTGCCTGCCGGAGGTAATTCCGGTATGATAAATATTGATCAATTAATTATGTCTGATTCACACCAATGGCCATCATGGGAGGTCTTTACTCAAAATAGTAATGGTGCGGCCCATGAACATGCCGGTAATGTTCACGCACCTGATGCCGAAATGGCTCTTCTGAATGCACGGGATGTATACGCCAGAAGGCAGGAAGCTATAAATATCTGGGTTGTGCCCTCTGTTGCCATTACCGCTTCTACGCCCGATGATGTGGGTTCCTTCTTTGATCCGGCAAATGATAAAATGTACCGCTGGCCCAATTATTTTAAAACGCCCGAAGGCATAAAACAAATATAATGACACAACAAGAAGCTCTTTATAAGTATTGCGTCCGGTTGGGTGATAATGCACTGGTGCTGGCACAGCGTCTGTGTGAATGGTGCGGTCATGCACCTATACTCGAAGAAGATATCGCGATCAGTAATATGGGACTGGATTTCATTGGTCAGGCCAGGGGATTTTATTCGTATGCCGCTCAGGTGGAAGGTAAGAACAGAACGGAGGATGATATCGCCTATCACCGGAATGAAAGGGAGTTTTATAACCGTTGCCTGGTAGAACAGCCCAACACTGATTTTGCCGTAACGATGATGCGTTCTTTCCTGTATGGTTGTGCTGCTTACCTTCAGTTCAGGGCGCTTGTAAAAAGTGCTGACACTACCGTTGCCGGACTTGCAGAGAAATCTTTAAAAGAAGTGACCTATCATGTGCGCCATTCCAGTGATTGGGTGATCCGCCTGGGTGATGGAACTCCTGAAAGTCACAAAAGAACCCAAAAAGCACTCGATGATTTATGGTACTTTACCGATGAGCTCTTTGAAATGGATGAAGTGGATGCTGTTTTGATTAAAGCGGGTATCGCCTGTGATCTGTCTGAATTAAAGGAAGAATGGAGCAGGATGATCCGCGAAGTATTGGAAAAAGCAACCTTGACAATGCCTGAAAAAGCTTATCAGTCCACAGGCGGTATCCATGGAATCCACACCGAACATTTAGGTCACCTGCTTTCTGAATTGCAGTTTTTGCCAAGGGCATATCCTGATGCAATCTGGTAATCAACCCCAAAATATGTATGAAGGCTGTTGTGGATGAGAGTAATCAAAAGATATGGGATATTCTGAACACAATCCCTGATCCTGAAATACCCGCTATCAGTATTGTTGAACTGGGTGTGGTAAGGGATGTGAAGGTGGATGGTTCAAAAATTACGGTTACCATGACACCCACCTACAGCGGTTGTCCTGCTATGAAAGCCATGGAGCAGGCTGTGAAAGAAGAGTTGTCGGAAAGGGGATATGAAGTGTCCATTGGTATTGTGTATAAGCCGGCCTGGACTACGGAATGGATGACCGAAGAAACAAAGGCCAAGTTGAAAACTTATGGTATTTCACCGCCGCCCAAATTGTCATTTGAACACCTGCACCCGCTGTCAACTCCCCGCAATGTGGATATTAAATGCCCCTTTTGCGATTCTTTAAATACGAGCCTGACCAGTAATTTTGGTTCCACCGCCTGTAAAGCTCTTTATTTTTGCAACAATTGTCACCAGCCTTTTGAACTCTTTAAATGCCATTAGGCATCTTTTATATTTTCAAAGTCCCAGCATATATACCTGCCCAATTACTGGTAAATAAATGAAGCCCGGAGCGTAAAGCCGCTGGTATAAAGAATCAGAATATGGTAGGTCCCATGTGCGGGCAAATATTCCGTCAGTGCAATCTTTTCTGAACGGCCCTGAGCTTTATATAACAGATTTCCCGTATTATTAAACAGCATTATGGTATAATTATCACCCTTGAGTTGTGGCAGGTGAATCTCACATCGGGTACATGGATTTGGTGTAATGAGTAATTTCCCGGCCCCGGTGTAATAATAGAAGTAAGATACCGTATCTGAATATATTCCAAGGTTACCAACCTCCAGCCTGTAATAATTGATTTTATTTTTTACCGGATTGTCGTGTGTGTAAGTGTAAGTTTCATCGCCGGCCGGGCTGCCGCAAACCCCCGGAAATTCATAAATACTGTTGAATGCTATGGAATCGGTGGAATGCTGTATGCGTACCCCGCTGCATTGAACACCTCCCTTCACTGTAAAAATAATAATGGCCTGATCCTGCTCCTGAACTACTTTGAAATGATTGAAAATAGAGTCGGATTGTGCATCACATACAGTGAAGTACAGCAGAAATGTCAGAAAGATATAGAGGTGTTTCAATAGGGGAGGAGATAGAGGTCAGGTTGAATCAATTGAATTCAGTGTTATTTATCGTCCGGAATAATAGCATCTTGCCGGGCAGGGATTTAAAGTTTTTGTTTCGGGTTATTCTTTTTTCTGAATAACGGAAATTCATGGTTTATGGTATTTTTAAAGCATAATGGAAGCCGGGATTAAAAAAAGGCCACCTGTCGGCAGCCTTTTTATTCGTTTCAATCTTTAAAATGAATTACATATTCGCAATAATTTCGGAAGCGAATTCAGAGCACTTTAATTTTGTAGCCCCTTTCATCAGGCGTTCAAAGTCATAGGTAACTCTTTTTTTCTTGATGCTTCTTTCAATTCCTTTGACAATTAATTTGCCGGCCCTGTCCCATCCCATATATTCAAGCATCATCACCCCTGATAAAATAACGGAAGATGGATTAACTACATCTTTACCGGCGTACTTTGGAGCGGTACCATGTGTGGCTTCGAAAATAGCATGTCCGCTGAGGTAATTGATATTGGCGCCCGGAGCAATTCCAATACCTCCAACCTGTGCGGCTAGTGCATCCGATACGTAATCACCATTAAGATTCAGGGTGGCAATCACATCGTATTCAGCAGGTCTCAGCAAAATCTGCTGGAGGAAGGCATCAGCGATTACATCTTTTACAATTAACTTTCCGGCTGCCTGAGCGTCGCTCTGGGCTTTGCTGGCTGCTTCTTCTCCCTTTTCTGCTTTGATTTTATCGTATTGATTCCAGGTGAAAACCCTGTCACCATATTCCCTTTCGGCAAGTGCGTATCCCCAATCCTTGAATTTACCTTCCGTAAACTTCATGATGTTACCTTTATGAACAAGGGTGAGGGAACTATGTTTGTACTTAAAGCAATGTTCAAGGGCAGCTCTCACCAGACGTTCCGTTCCCTCAATGGAAACGGGTTTAACACCAATGGAAGAGGTTTTTGGGAAGCGGATCTTCTTAACACCCATTTCATTTTCAAGAAATGCAATCATTTTATCGGCTTCCGGTGTACCGGTCATGAATTCAATACCGGCATAGATGTCTTCAGTATTTTCACGAAAAATGGTCATATTGACCAAACCGGGTTCCTTCACAGGGCTTGGAACCCCTTTGAACCACCTTACAGGCCTGACACATGCATAAAGGTCAAGTTGCTGTCGCAAGGCAACGTTCAGAGAGCGGATACCGCCCCCGACAGGTGTTGTAAGTGGACCTTTTATGGCTACTTTGTATTCGGAGATGATATCCAAAGTCTCCTGCGGCAGCCAGTTTCCGGTTTTGTTGAAAGCTTTTTCACCGGCTAATACTTCTCTCCAAATGATCTTTCTCCTCCCTTTGAATGCTTTTTCAACGGCAGCGTCAAGTACACGTACGGATGCAGCCCAGATATCGGCGCCTGTCCCGTCTCCTTCAATAAAGGGTATGATGGGATCGTTGGGAACTTTTAATTTACCATTTTTAATGGTGATTTTTGAACCAGTCATGTATTGTGAGTATAAATGTTATCGGGTGTTTTTTTAGGATCATTTTGCCTCTGCGAAAGTAATAAGCCATCTTGTTATAAAAAAGGGTGGCGCCTTGAATCATCGGTTTTTTTCTACAGTCTATTCTTCTGGTTTATAATAACTTGATGTCTGCATTGGAAATCGTTCCGATGTTTAATGTTATATTTTATTTAGGCTTTCGTACATAATTCTGTTTCTGTCGCCCGGCGATTCACTATTTTCGCAAGCGCCAAAAAAGAATAAAATGAGCAGTATTATTGTTTCAACCATTTCGGCAGTCCGGAAAATAACTTTGAACCGTCCTGATAAATTCAACAGCTTTAACAGAGAAATGGCCATACGTTTGCAGAACGAAATCGATATTGTTGCCGGTGACCCTTCTATTCGGGCTGTTTTATTGACCGCCGAAGGGAAAGCCTTTTGTGCCGGACAAGATTTGTCGGAAGCCATTGATCCTGACGGACCAGGTATTCAAAGGATTGTCAGCGAGCATTATAATCCTTTGCTGCAGAAAATAAGATCTCTGGAGAAACCCGTTGTTTGCGCTGTGAATGGAGTGGCAGCAGGCGCCGGTGCGAATATCGCACTCGCCTGTGACGTTGTGCTGGCGGCCAATTCCGCATCCTTTATGCAGGCGTTCAGCAAAATTGGCCTGGTGCCCGATTCCGGCGGGACTTTCTTTTTACCACGATTAATCGGTTTTCAGAGGGCATCCGCGCTGATGATGCTGGGGGATAAAATTTCGGCCGTCGATGCTTTACAAATGGGGATGCTTTACAAAGTGTTTCCGGATGAGCAGTTACAGGACGAAGCCTTGAAAATCGCCGCGGTGCTTGGCAAAATGCCTACTAAAGGCATTGGATATACTAAGATGCTCTTGAATGCATCTGTTTCCAATGATTTTCAAAGTCAGCTGAACTTGGAAGAAAAGTTCCAGGCAATGGCTGGTGATACATATGACTATAAAGAGGGAGTGGCCGCATTTCTTGAAAAGCGCAGTCCTCAGTTTAAAGGAGAGTAATAATCTGATTAAAAACAGAAAATTATGCCGGATGTAAAAGATATTGTGGCCGTTGCCGGTTCAGGAGCTATGGGTGCGGGTATAGCTCAGGTGGCGGCGCTCGCAGGTCATAAGGTCTATCTTTACGATACCAATAAAGACGCGGTTTCCAGAGCCTTACAGGGTATTTCAGTTTCGCTGGATAAACTGGTGGAGAAGGGGAAAATAACAAACCGTGAAGCAAGCGATTGTAAGAACAGCATGACTGCGGCATCCGGCATCGCTGATTTTAAAGGTGCACGTATTTTTATTGAAGCGGTGGTGGAAAATCTTACAGTAAAAATGGAACTGTTTTCAAAGGTGGAAGAATTTTTACCGGCGGATGCTGTGCTGGCCAGTAATACCTCTTCGCTGTCTGTAACGGCTATCGCCTCCGCTTGTAAGGATCCTTCCCGGGTTTTGGGCTGGCACTTTTTTAACCCCGCTTTTCTGATGCCGCTGGTAGAGGTGATTCCTGCCCTGCAAACAAAGCCTGCTTTGTCTCATTCATCTGTGGAGTTGATGAAGAACTGGGGGAAAATTCCTGTTTTGGCGAAGGATACCCCCGGCTTTATTGTGAACAGAGTGGCCAGGCCCTTTTATGGGGAATCGCTCCGTATACTTGAAGAAGGTATTGCGGATGTTTCCACCATTGATTGGGCTTTGAAAACCTTTGGGAATTTTAAAATGGGGCCTTTTGAACTCATGGACCTCATCGGTAATGATGTTAATTATACGGTCACCGAAACAGTCTGGTCGCAGATGTATTATGACACCCGTTACCGGCCGTCTGTTATCCAGAAAAGGATGACAGAAGCCAGACGTTTTGGCCGGAAAACCGGTATCGGCTATTATGATTATTCACCGGGTGCTGTGTTGCCTTCACCCGTGAAAGATGAGAAAACCGGTATGGAAATTTTTCTGAGGGTTATTTGTATGCTGATCAATGAAGCGGCGGAGGCTTACTATCTCAAAATTGCCACTAAAGAGGAACTTGATCTGGCCATGACCAAAGGGGTGAATTATCCGAAGGGCTTGCTCCGGTGGGCCGATGAAATCGGCATTAGAGAAGTGTTTGAGCATTTAATGTACCTGCACGAATTTTACGGTGATGATCGCTATCGCCCTTCCGTACAACTCAGAAATATGGCGGAAACAGGCATGCATTTTTATTGATTTCTTTCGTCAAAGGAAAATGTACTCAATATATTGAACCTGTTAAACCTTTGTTGATATTTCCCTGGATGCAAACCTGCTTGCGATGTTTTTATTTATCTTTAATCTCAGGATATGTACAGGGCTTCGCTGCAAACTGCCATTGGTTTTTTAAATATTGAAGTCACCGATTGGTCGGTGATGGCTGTTTATTTTACACATCAGCCTTATCCGGAACCGGTCAACCATCCCTTGTTAAATGAAACAGTAATGCAGCTGACTTCATATTTCGACGGAAAGAGAACCGGATTTAATCTTCCCATTGATCCTCCCGGTACAGTTTTTCAAAGAACAGTGTGGAATGAACTGATGAAGATTCCATATGGGAAAACACTATCGTATACTCAACTTGCCCTCAGGTGCGGTGATGTTAAAAAGCTAAGAGCAGTGGCTGCAGCCAATGCGGCAAATCCCATAGCGGTCATTATTCCCTGTCACAGGGTGTTGGGCAGTATGGGTCAGTTAACGGGCTATGCCTGGGGCCTCGACAGGAAAGAGTGGCTGTTGAATCATGAACAGTATAAAAATCAGATCTCTTTGTTCTGAAATTAGATGAACGGCACGGCTTTCCAGCCAGGGATTGTCGGTATTGTTTATTTTTGCCTTAAAAGGATCAGGATGACAGACGGAAATGAATTGGCTGAAAAAGTGGTTCAGCGTATGTTTGACCACGATTGGTTTAGTCAGTGGCTCGGTATTGAAAGAGTGCTCGTAGCAACCGGAAAATGTATTTTAAAAATGAAGGTCCGCAAAGAAATGCTGAATGGCTTTTCTATCGCGCATGGGGGTATCACCTATTCACTGGCCGACAGTGCGCTGGCTTTCGCAGCAAATTCACATGGTAGAAGAAGTGTGTCGGTAGAAACATCCATATCCCATACTGAACCTCTTCTGGAAGGGGATGAAGTAATTGCTTCGGCGGTGGAGATGAACCGCTCTGATAAAATCGGAATTTACCAGGTGACGGTGAGTAATCAGCATGGCCGCACCGTGGCTTTATTTAAGGGAACAGTTTACAGGACCTCAAAAGAATGGTTCCCGGCTTCCGGTGCATAGGTCATCAATACTACGGTGAATGAGGTGAGTAATCTAAATGAATTGATGTAAAAATATACGATTAAACTTAGCAGGCAATGAATGCATATATAGTTTCAGGAGTAAGAACAGCCATAGGAAATTTCGCAGGGTCGCTTTCTTCAGTCAGAGCCGATGATCTTGCGGCACACGTATTGAAATCATTGCTGGAGAAGAATGAAAAACTGGATCCTGCCGCTATTGATGATGTGATTTTAGGTTGTGCCAATCAGGCGGGGGAAGATAACCGTAATGTGGCACGAATGTCCTTATTGCTTGCCGGCATGCCGGTATCCATACCCGGCGAAACCATTAACCGCCTATGTGCATCCGGATTATCTGCCGCCGCAGCAGGGGCAAGGGCAATCAAAGCGGGGGAGGCAGATATAATTATTGCCGGAGGGGTGGAGAATATGACACGGGGTCCCTGGATTATTTCTAAAACAAGCACACCTTATGGACGGGACGCCCAGATGTTCGATTCCAGTTTTGGATGGCGCTTTATTAATCCGCTGATGAAGGAAAGATACGGCGTTGATGCCATGGGAGAAACCGCCGAAAATGTCGCGGTCCGCGATCAAATCGGGCGACAGGATCAGGATAACTTCGCTTTCAGGTCGCAGCAAAAAGCGAAGGCTGCTCAGGAAAGCGGACGCTTTGCCGCCGAAATTGTTCCGATCGTCATTCCTGTTAAAAAGGGAGAACCGTTGCTATTCGACAAAGATGAGTTCGCAAAACCTGCAACAAGCCTCGAAGCCCTGGCAAAACTGAAACCTGCATTTCGTAAAGACGGTAGCGTTACCGCCGGTAATTCCTCCGGCCTGAATGATGGCGCCGCTGCTCTTTTACTGGCTTCCGACCAGGGGGTAAAATCACATGGACTGGAGCCTGTAGCCAGGATACTTTCTGCCGCTGCGGTAGGCGTAGATCCTGCAGTGATGGGCATAGGGCCGGTTAAAGCTGCGGAAAAGGCGCTGAAAATGGCAGGAGTAAAATGGAATGAACTGGATATAGTGGAATTGAATGAGGCATTTGCTGCACAAAGTCTTGCCTGTATCAGAGCCTGGGGACTCGATGACGCGGATGAAAGAATAAACCCCAATGGCGGAGCGATTGCATTGGGTCATCCGCTGGGAATGAGCGGAGCAAGGATTTTATTTTCAGCAGCCCTTGAGTTGAAGTTGAAAAAAAAGAAATATGCCCTGGTAACGATGTGCGTGGGAGTAGGGCAGGGTTATGCAGTCGTAATCGAAGCTTGTTGAGTGTTCCTGCTAAGCCTCTTCTTTTATCCTGACCTGTGGTATTGAAAAGGTAAAGGTGGTCCCTTCACCTACCTTACTTTTTACCCATATCTTGCCGCCGTGGGCCTCGATGATTTTTTTTACGATGTTAAGGCCTAATCCTGTACTCACTTCCCCGGCTGTACTGCGTACACTGGTTTTACTGAATGCCGTGAATAGAAGTTTGTGCTCACTCTCCGGAATTCCCTGACCATGATCCTTTACACTTATTAATGTTTCATTTTCATGGCCGCTTGCTGTCAGTTCAATGCTCGTATTGGGGTGAGAAAACTTAATGGCATTGGATATAAGATTGTTCAGTACCTGCATAATTTGTTCTTTGTCGGCCAGTATTTTCTTAGCGGTGTCAGCAATACTGTAGGTTAACATGATTTTTTTCTGTTCGGCCTGGTGCGAATGACCACTGCAGCATTCCTGGAAAAGATCCATGGTTGAAATGTCTTTCATTTTTAACTGATTGGCCCCCGATTCGATTCTGGATACATCTAATAGATTATTGATCATTTCCAACATCTTCCTGCTGGTATTCATTATTATGTCCATATACTTTTTATACTCATCCGGAAAGTTGTCGCCGATATCCTGTGATATGATGCTGGAGAGGGTTATGATATTGCCCAGTGGATTTCTAAGATCGTGGGATGCCATGCCGAGAAAATAATTCTTCTCTTCATTTAGTTTTTGCAATTCCGCATTTTTCAGTTCAATTTCTTTTTGTTGCGATGAAATTTGCAGCAAAGTCCTCACCTTTGATTGTGTAATGTCTATGTCAAGAGGTTTGAATAAATAATCAATTGCGCCTTCTTCAAGACCCTTGAGCATGTATTTTTTCTCCTTGCTGATAGCCGTAACAAATACGATGGGAATCTTTTTCGTACGGTTCGTCGATTTCAGCATATTGGCTACTTCAAAACCATCCATACCGGGCATCTGCACATCTAAAAGAATGAGGGAAAGATCTTCTTTAAAAGCGATTTTTAATGCTTCATCACCGGATCCGGCTTTAAATATGATCCGGTTTTCATCTATAAGCATATTTTCCAGTGAATAAAGATTTTCGGGACGGTCATCCACTAAAAGTATTTTCTGTTTCATGACTTGAAATTTTTGCAACTTTTGATGATTTGCTGATTTTGTGTCTTGTTATGGCAGCAGTTACCTTAGTATTTGTTGTTCAATTTATTCTCATTATGCGCATCGCCTTTGGTAATTCTTGCATTTAATTCATTTTGATTGTGTGTTTTGATGATCTTATCTGTATTTTTTGCGATAAATTCATTGTACAAACACGGTATTACCACTCGATGTATCATTTTCATTGAAAGAAGTTTGTCAGCATCTTTATGAGCGCCGGCCCTTCTATGGGTTTTGATATGTGTTCATTCAGGCCGTTGGAGAGGCTTTTCTCACGGTCGCCTTTCATCGCTTTGGCCGTTACCGCAATGATGGGTATACTGGTGAGCCGGAGGTCGTTCCTGATATTCTTCGTTGCCTGATATCCATCCATGCCCGGCATCATAATATCCATAAGTACAAGGTCGGTATCCGGGTATTTGCGCAGGTATTCAATGGCTGATTGTCCATTGTTCTCCGTATGGATGTTTATTCCGTATAGTTCCAGTATCGAGGATAAGGCGAAAATGTTACGCGGATCATCATCAACGACGAGGATTTTCTTGCCGGCCAGGGTGCCCGATGCTTCAGGCATTTTCTCATATAGTTTTTTCCTGTTTTTTTGTTCACGGATGGATTGAAGAAAAAGACTAGTTTCTTCTTTCAGCGATTCAAAATGCTCGGTGTTTTTATTGATATAGGAACTGGCATAGTCCCTAAGCATGGATTTCTCTTTCTCATTTAATTCCCTGGAACTATAAACAATCACCGGAATCATTGAAAACTCGGGTTGTTCTTTTAATTCCTTCAGGAGGCTCAGCCCATCCGAATCGGGTAAGTTCAGGTCAAGGATGATGCAATCATAGTTATCCTTGTATAGCTGTTCTTTTCCGGATTTTCCGGTTTCGGCAATGTTGCATATAACCCCCTGTTTACTCAACATCTGTTTTATGACCAGTCCTTGCTCCGGTGAATCTTCAATTACCAATACCTTATGGGAACTGCCAAGGGAGTTTTTAAGATCTCTGAATATTTCACTTAATTTTTCAGCCGAAGCCGGCTTTTCCATCCACGATATAAATGGTAATCCTGTAATGCTTTCTGTGGCTTTTGAACTGCTTACTATGTGAATAGGGATGTTCGCCACATCTTGATTACTTCGTACTTTCTTTACAAGGTTCCATCCATTGATTCCCGGGATGTTCATGTCAAGTAAGATGGCATCCGGTTTACTATCAATGATGCGCATGTATCCGGTGTCTCCACGGTGACAAATTTCAGTTTGGAAACCTTCCCGCATTGCTATTTTTTCAAGGATGGAAGCAAAGGTTTCGTCGTCTTCAATGATGAGCAGCTTTCTGCCGGAATGATGGAAATCGTTCAGGCTTGTTTCCGTGAAGGGTATTTCGATAGTGAAATTGCTGCCATTATGTTCCCTGCTTGACACCATAATTCTGCCGGATAATAGGTGAATCAGCTCCCTGGTGATACTCAGCCCAAGTCCGGTTCCTCCGTATTTCCTGCTTATGCTTCCATCTACCTGTCTGAAGCTTTCGAAGATCAGCTTCTGCTTATCTTCCGGAATTCCAATACCGGTGTCACTTACTTCAAAGCGGATAAAATTATTTGCAGTTTGGCTTATTTTCAATTCGACTTTTCCTTCCGGTGGAGTAAACTTAATGGCATTTGACAGCAGGTTTTTCAGGATCTGCGTAAGTCGCAAAGGGTCGGATTGTATTTCCAGATTTCCTCGCAGTGCATTTGTAATTTTAAATTCAATATTTTTATTTTTTGCGGCAGGATTTGTGCTTTGCCATAAATCCCTGCAAAATTCCTGGAGATTGATGGATTCAATTTCTATTTCAATTTTACCGGCTTCAATTTTTGACAGGTCTAATATGTCATTGATAATTTGCAGGAGGTCGCTGCCTGATTTGTGAACCACACTTGCGAATTCAAGTTGCTTCCTGGTAAGTGTACCGTCTTTGTTTTCAGCAAGCAGTCTTGAAAGTATAATGATGCTGTTTAATGGAGTTCTCAATTCATGACTCATGTTTGCCAGGAATTCGGATTTGTATTTACTGACTTGCTCCAGCAACTCTGCCTTTTGTGTGATGGCGGCCCTGGCTTCTTCAAGTTCTTTGTTTTGCTGAATTACTTCCTGGTTTATCTGCTCCAGTTTCCTGGCTTTCCTGTCAAGTTCGGCATTGCTTATTTCCAGTTCCGTTTTCTTCTTTTGAAGATGTTGTTTCGAGATCTGTATCTCCCAGCTTTGCTTATTTAATTTGCGAATGGATGTCTGTAGTTTTGTATCCCGCTCAGCAAGTTCCTTGTTCAGCTTTTGAGAATGAGTAAGCAGAAGCTGAAGCTGGTCCTCTGATCTTTTTCTGTGGGTGATATCGATAATAATGAAAATATAACTGGTGATGTTGTTGGATTCATCAAAAACCGGCGATGAGCTGATGTAGCTCCAGAAAGGTTCTTTATTCTTTTTATATAAGATGGTTTCTATACTTGCTGATTTCCCCGATTGCAGCTTATGGTATAACTTTTCAATTTTATTGCTGTCGCACAAATTTCCGTTTAACACACTGTCCGCCTTTTTTTCACTGATTTCCTGTGGTGTAAATCCTGTGGACTCGGTAAAAAATGGATTGGACCAGGTGATGGAAAAGGAACTGTCGGTGATCAGGATACTGTGCTGAAGTGTGTTGGCTACTGCGGATAATTTCTTTTTTTCAGCCAGATTTTTCTTCAGCAGTTGTTCGTTATTCACTCTTCCTGTAATGTCCTTTAAGGTAATTACGGTTCCACATACCAGTTGGCTTAGCTTGATTGGATTCAGACTGACCTCATAGTACCTTGTTTCCTGATGAATTTCAATCAGCATTTCAGTTTCTGCTTTCTGCCCGTCAAATGCATGGCTGAATAGCTTTTCCCATGCTTTTTGATTTGATGGAACCGATGGGAGTGCACTTAGAATTATTTGTAGATTGTTTTCCTTTTCGATATCGGTATGAAAGGCAAGCAACATCAACTGTTTAAAAGCATCATTGTATTGAATTATATTAAATTGAAGGTCAGTTTGGCAAACCGGATCACCAATATTATCAATTAGCGACTCCAGACTTGCTTTCTGGCTTTTAATCAGTATCGTTGATTTTCTGTATAGCTTAAGGTAATAGTATATACAATATAATGTAATGCTGATGCTGATGGCAGCGCAAAGCAGAAAATTTAATTTGATGAAGTTATGAGGTAACTTCAGCGGATCTGCGTATTCCGGCAGAACAAGTAATGATGTGATGAATAGAATCACCGGTATAGTTGTGAAGAACCATAGGGATTTTCTTTCATGGTCATTGAAGAGAAATGAGGTGCCGGCTGCTATGGGAAAGTAGAAAAAGAAGATGCCGGAGGCGCTGCCACCTTTCATGCAAGATGAAAAGACAAAGGCGTTGATGGAAATTAAAAATATATTTCTTGACAGATCGTACTTACCGTAATTGTAGATCCACATACACCCGCAATAGATAGCTGTAATGAAAAGGATGTGCAACACATATTCGGATAAACCCTGCGTGGCATGAAGGAGCAGAAATGACAATGAAATTAGGATGGACGAAAGTATGGACCTGTGTAATGTGGACAGTCTTCTTTTTTCAATATCGTTTACCGCATGAGTAAACCTTGGATATATTATTTTTCTTAGCGTGATCGGAAACATAAACTAACTAATTCCTGATTGGGCTATATACGGTAGCCCATACGGCCATGTTTCCTGGATGAAAATGTACATTGTAAGTTTGTATTATTTTTTTATCATTTGTATTCATGGTAATGTCTCTTTTTGTTAACCATGCTGTGCAGGGCAGGAGAAATGGATGGAAGCGGAAGGGTAGTTTAGGCAAAACCTCTGGTAAGGACATTGTAATACAGGTTATTGCAATAAATATACACTGCTGCTAAAAGATCATTGAAAAGCAAGCGTTTTACGGTCGGATTTGAGGAGATGTAAGAAATTCCGAAAAATTGCAGGGTTTGTGCTGGATAGATTCTTTAAACGGATTTGAAGGCCTGTTGGATATTGAAAGTGTGCTGTTGAGAGTTTGAGAGGCTTTATAAAATATTTTAAAAGGGGTAGCCTATCCCAAAATTCAAGGTTACATCTTTTAATTCATTGGCCTCAAAAACCCAGCGTTCACCAATGTTTTGTGTAGGATCTTTTATTTGCACCGCGCCGTCTAGCCGTAATATGAAAAAGGTGAAATCAAATCGTATCCCAAGTCCGCTGCCAATGGCGATTTCATCGGCAAATTTGTCAACCTTAAATTTACCTTCCGTATTGGTTGAGTACTTATTTAATATCCAGATGTTCCCGGCATCAATGAAGGCAGCTCCTTTTAGTTTACGATATACGTCAAAACGGTATTCAAAATTGGCGGTAAGTTTCAAGTCACCAAACCTTTCAAAGAAGTCTTCCTTTTTATTGGTTCCGGGACCCAATTGACGGGTACGCCAGGCACGATTGTCATTGGGGCCACCGGCAAAGAAACTTTTTTCAAAAGGAAGCTGTGTTGAATTTCCATAGGGCACACCAAGCCCGAGTGATAATCTGAAAACTGCGAGCGCATTGGAAATACTTACGGGACTGTAAAAGCGAATATCAAAATCAGGCCGTATAAATTGTGCAAACCGTACATTCAAAAACTTAGCCGGATTCGTTCTGGTAATTTCTTCGTTGTTGAGCTTTTTTATCAGGTAAATGCTGTTACCTGCAAACTCAAGATTAGCCCTGAAGAAAAAGTAATTGTCCCTTTTTTTCAAATCCTGGTTATTGAATAAATAGCTGATCCGTCCCGTTGAAATGAAATGATCCACATAGCCAAGAATGATATTGGGATCGCCCAGTTCATTCAGCTGTTTGGTAAACGCGGGATCCAGATTTACCTTCAGATAGTTCAGGTCAGCAGGATAGAAAAAAATTCTGTTATAAAGGGTCGTTTTTAAACTGTAGTAGTAGGATAAGTTAAATAATTGCCTGAAATATTCAGGGCGGTTTTGTGTATTGTAACCTGCCGTGATGGAGGTGCCCGGACTGCTCACCCTGCGCATCCGCTCCAGATGAAATGGCCATAAGCCCCTTGGAAAATTTATAGTAACCTCGGGGCCGATTTCATAGGCATTGAAGATGGCCAGTTGACGGGTGCTTTCATAGGTGGTATCTCCGAAATTCTGTTGTAATTCCAGGCCACCCTTGATCCGGAAATTAAAAGTTTCCGCCCCCTTGAAAATATTTTTGTTGCGATAAGACAGGTTGCCCAGTATTCCAAAATTGCCGCCATTGTTGGTGCCATCCAGTTCAATTTTATATTCCTGCTTGGGTTGCGGGGAAATAAGTATGTAGCAAATCAGCGGCTGGTTGATTTCCGCAGGGTCCGGGATGTCCTGTTCAACCCTGATATTTATGAATTTGAAAATTCCGAGATCAGATAATCTTTTATAGGTGAGGTCAAGGTCATCCTGCCGGAAAAGGGAGTCTTTACGTGTAAAGATATATTCCGAAAGGTGTTTTGCCTTGTATCGGTTTTCCAGTTTTCCCAGTGAAAGAAAATGCAGGTTTTCATATACCGTTGTGTCTTTAATGATGGTGTCGCTCACTGATAGCGGATCATAGTCCACCTCGATATATATCTGCTTAAAGTAATTTTTTTTGTGTACGATAAATGAGTCCGGCTTTATAATAACTTCTCTGCTGGTGAATTTCGGATTGCTGATCGTAACCCAGATATCTACCTGTTGGGACTTTAATGATGAATCGATCTGATAGCTGACATATTGCGGATTAAAACTGTAATACCCGTTGTTTCGTAACTGAACAGAAATTCTTTCCCGTTCGCTTTGTAATAATGCTACCGAGTAGGTCAACCCTGATTTCAACAGGAAGCCGCTGCTGTCATGATGTATGAATTTACTTATTTCCGGATCTGAAATTATATAACTGACGTTTCGTATTTTATAGGGTTTTCCTGCTTTAATGGTATAAATGACTTTTGCTTTCTTTTTTTTATACACAATACTGTCACGGATATCAGCATTGAAGTAACCATTATTCTGAAAGAAGTAATTGATCTGCTGGGTGGATTTAGTGGTTAATCCGGTATCAAGAAGAACAGGTTGTTCTCCGATGGCAGTTTTCATCCACCTTTTGAATTTAGTTTCATTGCCTGCATCTGAAAGATTATATACCCCGAGGTGGAACCTGAAGACCCCTAAAATTTTCCTGTTCGGTTTCTGCTTGATAATTGCATTTACATTTTCATTAAACTCCGTGTGGTCGGATTTAATGATATTTTTGTCAAGCAGGTGTTGCCCATCCGGAATGGAGCGGGTAACATTACAGGCACTGACCAGCATCAATAAGAGCACAGCCAATGCTGGAAATAAAATATAAGTTGCTTTCCCGTTCTTCATAGCACGGCGGGTGTAAATGTACGATTCAGAAGCTTAAACCAGATATGATATCCAAGGCAGTTATAAAACGACTGAGGTCATTGCAGGCAAAGAAAACGAGAGATGCATTGGGTCTGTTTCCGGTGGAAGGGCCTAAACTCGTACAGGAACTGCTGCAAAGTAATTCCTGGCAGGTAGAGGAATTGTATGCTACGCCTGACTGGAGCTTCCCTGCGGTCAAAAGCCGGCACCCTATCCAGCTTATATCTGAAGATGAATTAAGGCAAATTTCAGGTCAGCCGCATCCGAATAAGGTGTATGCAGTGGTGAAAATGCCCGCTTCTTTGCCTTCCCAAAATGATCCTCCCGTTTCAGGATTGCATGTGTTGCTCGATCAAATTCAGGACCCGGGTAATTTGGGTACCATGATTCGGATTGCCGACTGGTTTGGAGTGTCCGCCATCTATTGTTCTCTCGATACTGTGGATTGCTTTAATCCGAAAGTGGTGCAATCTACCATGGGAAGCCTGTTTCGCCTGACCCCTGTTTACCGGTCTTTGTTTGATGTGTTGATGCAGAATGCCGCACATAATAAACTCCCTGTTTACGCAACTCAACTCCATGGTGAAAACCTATTTAGCGCTGATATACAGAAAGATGCATTGGTAATCTTTGGAAATGAGAGCAGGGGCATTCATCCCACCCTTGGTCCTTTTATCTCAAAAGCACTGCTGATACCCTCCAACGGAAAATTCCACGATAAAGCCGAATCCCTTAATGTAGCCATAGCGGCAGGAATCGTTTGTGCGGAATGGGCCAGGAAATTTTAATAATTGATAAACAATGGTTTATGTTAATGTGTAGGCTGGAAAAACGGAGTTGATAAAAAGAGAATCAGTTTAATTTCGATGGAACTACCATTTTAAACTCAGGAATTTTCACGAAAAAGAGCTTTTTGTCATATTGACGTTCCATGAGATAGGTTCCAAACATTTTACCCAGTTCAGTATTTAAGTTGCAGCCGGATACATAACGGTAGGTTTCTCCCGGGGCAATGTAGGGCTGTTCGCCTACAACTCCTTCGCCTTCAACTTCTCTGCGGGTATTATCTGAATCAACAATGTACCAATGTCTTCTTTTAAGACGAATGGCTTGTTCACTGTCGTTTTTAATAGTGATCCGGTAGGCAAAAACATAATGGGATTGCGCAGGATTGCTATGCGTGGGTTGGAAAAAGGTTTCCACACTTACCCTGATGCCAGCTGTTACTTCTGTAAAAATTGCCATATATAATTTATCGCTTCTTGTCCAAAAATATAGACCCTGTATGATATTAACAAGAGATTTTGACCAACTTACTTTTTAGCATGGTAAAGGTTGGGATTTTATGGGAATAAATTAAAATCCTCCTGAAGGGGCTTTCAGATAGCCAACCAGCCGCGAATACCTTCTTCCGGTTTCATTCCAATATACTAAAATATGATACTCATTGCGGGTTTCGTAGTGACTGCCTTCCGTTTCCAGTACACTGCATTCATTTTCATTTTCCAGCAGGCAATAGCTGTAATTATAATAGCCCTGTTTTAAGGGCAGGGTGAGGCTGAAATACCCGCTATCGGCAACCCAGGCCATCCTGTAAGCAGGATCTGTTCGCCAGTCGCTGAACTGGCCTTGCACATTCACCTGGCGGGAGCTGAATTCTTCGGAAGCTTTCAATCTGAAAACCACATTAAGGTAATCTCCTTCCAACTGCGCGTCCCTTCCTTCATAAATTTTATTGAGAAATCTGCCGTTGATGTCATCAATAGAACTATACCGCTCACTGGCCATACACCGGTCTTTTTTTAAATGTACTGTGAGGCCGGTGCCGATGCTGTCTTCCGTAAACTTTTCAATTTGCTGCGTGAGGAACCGTGTGGTACGAATGTCAAAATTTCTGAATTCACTTCCGCCTTCAAAAACATTTCCCTCTTCGTAATTGTATTCAAGTAGTTCAGATGTGGCGAAGTTTGGTTTTAAAGTACTGATACGCTGATTGCTGTTGCCGTTTTGAAACAGGACCAGTTTAATGTCTGAATAAGGACTGGAAACCGGCAAGCCATTCAGCAATATTTTCAGGTCAACTTCCTGGTGAGAGTTCCTTTTTTCAATGATGGTTGCCCGGTGAATCTGCGGTTGAATTTCCACCCGCTGTTCCACAACATAAAATCTTTTGGTGAGTAGTATGGAGTCCGGATCCGCCGTGTCAAAAACAATGAGTAAATAATTGCCTGAGATAAGCGGCCGCATTTGCTGATTTGGAAAATCCAGTTGGTAATGCCAGTAATCAACGCGGGTGTTCATGGAGTGTTTGTAGTTTGTAAAATGATCGGTATAAAAGCCATCCAGGAATTCGTTTTCACTGAGCAGGGAAGGACTCCATTCGGGGTCAAAATGCTGTATGCGATAACTCAGATCCGCGATTTCATTGCTTAAAAGGTCGAAATGCAGCTGCAACTGGTCATTGCTTCCTGAAATGATGACAGGATCACTGAGTTCCTGACCGTTCCTTTCAAAAAATGCGGTTTTAATGGCGGGATGATAAATGTAATCTCTGAACTTAAGCCTTTGCGGATTATAATAGTCGTCTTCCTGGCATTGACCGTAAACAGGAAACATAATAAGAATCAGGAGGTATATTGATTTCATCCATTCAATTCTATTAACTTCAGGTAATGTGCCTCCCATTCATTTTCCGCATGTTTCATCGCTTTGACGCAACGGTCGAATTCGGCCTGCAAACTTCTGAAACGGGTACTGTCCTGATAAACTTCCGGCTTGCTCAACTCCAGGCTTAGTGCTTCATGCTGCCGGCGAAGTTGCCCCAGTTCCTCATCATATTTTTTCACCAGTTGCTCCAGTTTTCCTTTTTCCTTTTTCTTCTCCTTGTCGGCAGTATTGTTTTTTTCTTCTTTTTTAGCCGCTTTTGGGGCAGGCTTATCCTTGATGCTTTGCGATTTATGTGCGCTTTGTTCTTTCTGCCAGCTCTCAAATTCGGCATAGGTGCCGGGGTAAACTTTTATTTCTTTGTTATCAATATACCAGATTTTATTGGCGATCCTTGATAAAAAATAACGGTCGTGGGATACTACAATATAGGTGCCTTCATACTTGTTTAGTACTTCAACCAGCACATTTACACTTTGGATGTCCAGGTGGTTGGTAGGTTCATCCAACAGCAGGAAATTAGCCCTGGCAAGTATGGTTTTCGCCAGAGCGACCCTGGCGCGTTCGCCGCCTGAAAGAACTTTTATTTTCTTAAAAACATCATCTCCCTTCAGCAAAAAGGCCCCGAGCAAAGAACGAAGATAAGCGTCGCTTTCATCGGGAGCCGTAGTCCGCAGTTCTTCAAGAGCATCATTATCCCTGTTTAAACTTTCTAACTGATGTTGCGCATAAAATGCCGGAATAACATTATAAGTATCTTCCATACTGCCTTCAAAATTTTCGGTACCGCTGATCATTCTCAGAAGGGTGGATTTGCCTTTGCCATTCGCTCCGATAAACGCTATTTTATCCCCCCTGATTATTTCAGCGTCGGTGTTTTTAAGTAATTCAATTTCGCCAAATGCCTTGCGGGTAATATGCAGCCGGCTGATTACCCTGCCCGGTTGTTTGTCAACTGCAAATTTTATTTTAATGGCAGCTAAGGGTCCGTCTACAGCATCTACCCGTTCCAGCTTGTCCAGTGCTTTAATCCTGGATTGGACCGCCGATGCCTTGGAGGCTTTTGCGCGAAACCTCTCTATGAACCGCTCCTGTTCTTTAATATACTTCTCCTGGTTTTTGAACGCGTTAAGCTGCAATTGCTGCCGCTCTTCTTTTTCTATGAGGTAATCGGAATAATTTCCGGGATAAAGGGTTAGTTTTTCATATTCAAGTTCTGCGATCTTGTTTACAATTTTATCCAGGAAATACCGGTCATGGGATACGATGACGACGGCTCCTTCATAGTCGTGCAGGTAATTTTCGAGCCATTGGATGGAGGGGAGGTCGAGGTGATTTGTGGGCTCATCCAGTAAAAGCAGATCAGGATTTTGCAGCAGGGTTTTTGCAAGCATCACCCGCATTCTCCATCCTCCTGAAAATTCTTTTAAAGGCCGGCTTAAATCCGTCGTCGTAAATCCCAGTCCTTCCAGGATGGATTCAGCTTTCGATTGCAGTTTGTATCCGTCAAGTGCTTCGTATTCGCTTTGCAGGCGATGCAGCCTGTCAAGGATATGCTCACTGTGGTCGCTTTCAAGTTTATGCAAAATGATTTCTATTTCTTCATGCAGTTGGTTGGCTTTTTCAAAAGCTTCCATGGCTACATCCAGAATGGACTTGTCGGACAGGTAACTTAACAGGTCTTGATTTAAGAAGCCAAGTACCAGGTCGTTCCTTTTGGAAATGGTACCGCTCCCGGGGCTGTACTCTCCACTAATGATACGCAGTAACGTTGATTTTCCGGTGCCATTGGCACCTATTAAGCCTATTTTCTCATGGGGCCGGATATGCCAGTTTAACTCGCTGAATAATATCCTTGATCCGAATTCAAATGAAATTTGCTGAAGTACAAACACCTTTTATAATTTGATTAATTTCCCTGTTCCCGTAATGTTCTGATGAATGGTGCCGGGACTTCCCTGATAGTAAATATTGCCGATATATTCGATTTTAGCGTCCAGCATGTCTTTCGTAAATACGTAAATATCGTTTGTGCCCCGGTTGTTAATAAATACCTGCTTACAATCCAGAAGCAGGTTGTTGATGCTTCCATAACCTACATGATAGATATATTGCAGGTTGGAAACACCTTCTGCGATAATGTCGGCAGGCCCGTTGTGTATGGCGAGGGTGATAATATCTGTTTTTGTTTTGGTCCTGTAGGTACCCATGCTGTTATAGATATCCATCCTGAACATGGTGGATTCAAGCGTATCTGCAAAGCTAAGGTCCCCGTTTGCGTCTTCTATAAACACACTTTCCAGTTTATCTGTCCATATCTCCACCCTTATTTCCGGATCCAGTTTCCTGACCCAGTTACAGGAGTTTGTATTTTTCAAGCGTAAGGTGCCCGATTCCACCTTTGTTTCAATGCCGTCAAGCAGGTTCTTACCCGCTGTTACCCGCATTCTTCGTACCGTGTCGCGGTGAACGATAACGTCAATATTACTGGTGAGGTATATGCCGGAACAGGAAGGGAGTGCCCGTTCTTCACTCGTTAAATCACCGGTGCTCTGAAAACAATCGCATATATCACCGCATCCCTGAAGCCACAGCGCAGAAATAATCAATACTAAGAACTTACCTGTTTTTTTTCTCATTTGATTTGGTATCCGATGGCCCATTCGAAGTAATCTGCTTTGGCAAAATGACTTTTTAATCCGATTCCGGCATGGAATCGTGGGTGGAAATGATATTTCAGCAACAAGCGGTTATAAATGGAACCATCTTCGGTTAATTTACTGTACAGATATACGCCGGGTTGCAATAAGGCATCCCATTTACCCAGCCGCAAGCCACAGGAACCAAAGATACCGACCCTGGTGGATGAACGCATATAGCCTGCATAAATGGAGTCTGCCTCCAGGCGATCCTTCAGTGATTCGTCAACAATCATTTCAGTTCCGGTACCTAATAGCCCTTTCTGTCCTGCAGGGAAATGATATTGAAGATTTATCACATTTATCATGTATTGTTTCCCGGCCGGGGGGTACCTTTCCTTGAATCCAATAGCCACCGCAGCACTTAGTTCTTGCTTTCGGTCTTCTTTGTTTGTTGGAGGATAACTTTTGGCCATTGCTTTGCCCTGAAAATAGCTCAATCCTATGTTCACTGTTGGCAAATTCAAACCCAGATTGGGCAGTTTGAAGGCTCCGTTTGAAAAATGGAAAAAATCAATACCTCCATGAAGTTGCAGCTTCTTGCGGGTAAAAAATCTGAATTGAACACCCGTAAGTACGGTGCCGTTGAGTTTGCTCCCAATGGCCAGGTTTTTATAGTTGTTTTCCGTGTCAAATGGTTTTTCAATATAACCGATTCCTACCCCAAAGCGCCAGTTGATTTTCATACCCAGCTTCCTGAACAGGGGAAAGAGGAGTTGAGAATACAATGAATGTCCTTTACCCAATTCGCGGGAGTTGCCGAAATCTATGTACCTGTACCCCAGTCCGTAGAGTGGGAAATTATAAATGCCATGCCAGTGTTTGCTGCCGTCGGTACTGTGCAGGTAACTAAGTTCAAGCATGGTAATATGCCTCTTTTGAAGATGAACAAGGGCCGGCCTGTGCGCAATAATGAATCCGGAATGTAAACTCAATCCGATAGCCTGTGACCCCGCCACACGCAAACTGTCTGTCTGACCTTTCGACTGTCTGGTAATGAATATTGACAGCAGCACTAAAAATAATAGAGGATTCCTTTTCACTCCTTTTTTGGAATAGGTGCAAAAGTAAAAAAATGAAGTGCTGCTTTCTTTTTTAATTTTGGAACATGACGGATATTAAAAAGAAATCGGAGGCTTTTGAGCGTTTATTGGTAATTATGGACGATTTAAGGGAGAAATGCCCATGGGACAGAAAGCAAACTATGCAAAGTCTCCGGCACCTCACCATTGAAGAAGTTTATGAATTGGGGGATGCCATCCTGGAAAACAAGGACACTGAAATAATGAAAGAGCTGGGGGACATTCTGCTTCATATTGTTTTTTATGCCAAAATAGCGTCTGAAACAGGGAAATATGATATTTCAAATGTAATCCATTCCCTGTGCGATAAGTTAATTCACCGCCATCCGCATATTTATAGTGATGTTACGGTGGATAATGATGAAGATGTCAGTAGAAACTGGGAAAAACTTAAACTGAAGGAAGGGAAGACTTCTGTACTGGAAGGTGTTCCCGTTTCACTTCCGGCCCTGGTGAAAGCCATGCGGATTCAGGAAAAGGCCAGGGCAGCAGGGTTCGACTGGGAAGAAAAGCATCAGGTTTGGGAGAAAGTAAATGAAGAGATGAATGAGTTTAGAAGAGAGGTGGAAGAAGGGGATAAAAGCGCGATGGACAATGAATTTGGTGATTTGCTCTTTGCCCTGGTGAATTATGCGCGATTCATGCAGATTAACCCTGAAGAAGCCCTTGAAAGAACCAATAAAAAATTTATCAGACGTTTCCGCTATATGGAAGATAAAGTGCGGGAAAAAGGACGGGCCCTGTCCGAATTAAGCCTGTCGGAAATGGACGTTTACTGGAATGAAGCTAAAAAAAACGGACTTTAATGTTTTTAATTCATAAGTACCGGACATTAGTATTTTTTTTAACATCGTCTTTTACTTTTTTTTCGGGAGATATCTCCGCTCAGGAAAAGGAGACCGCTTACCGTTTTCAACCCTACCTGAAATCATATTTTCTGGATACAAAGGATTTGCTTTTTTTTCCAAAGCAAATTACAGTGTCTGACCATGATTTCCTTGCCGCTTCAATCCTGATTATTCCTGCAGGATTTATGTTTGATGAAAGTATTGAAAGGTATTTCCGCCGCCAGCAATTGAGGAATGTGGATGAGAAAGTCATTGATTTTTCCATTTCGAATTTTGGGAACGGGATTTATCCCGGTGCTGCCGCTTTGGTATTGTACGGATTTGGGGTAGGCCAAAAGCGGGAGGATATGAAATGGCTGGCCTTGCTTCAGATTAAAACCATCGGGCTTTCAGCGGCGGCAAGCAGGATTCCAAAATTTATGTTTCAACGCCACCGCCCCGATGAACAAATCAACATTGATCCATGGAAATGGGAGGGGCCTTTCCATGGATTTAGCGGAAATTATTCCTTTACCAGCGGACATACTTTCATTGCCTTTTCATGGGCCTCTGTAACCGCTTCCGCGCTCAGCGATAAGAAAGGCGTAGCGCTGGCTTTGTATTCAGTGGCTTCATTGGTGGGGATTTCCCGTATCGTGAAAGGAGAACATTGGAGCAGCGATGTCCTTACCGGCGCTGTTTTGGGATATGCGCTTGGAAAACTCACTTACCGTCTTCAGGAGAAAAACTGGATGAAAAAGCCTGACAGAAAAGGCACTCATCCATGATGAATTTATGGAAAAAATTTCTTCACCTGGCAAATCTGTTCGGGGTAACATGTATGACCTTTGAACCTTTTTTAAAAAGCCATTATTCATACTCTTTGTATTGCTGAAATTCAAGCCATATACCTTGGTGTACCATCATAGGAATTGAACCTTAATTGGGTGTTTACAGTAGGTGTTAAAAGAAAGGATTTATTTAAATTCACTGCACTTCCTGCCAATTGGATGAATTAACCGGATGTAAAGTATATCCTTACTTAGGAGTTCCTTATAATTCGATTTTTAATGTTTTAGCAGATCGGGTAATCATGCCTCGGTTAAACAGGCTGTTGTCAGGTTCTTTTTATTAATCAAGCGGGAAAAAATAGACAGCGGATATTTCAGATTTAACGAGATCAATGATTAAGGATTTGATTAACAATTTTATATGTTACAATGTAATTTCTCTCTATGAAATAAATATCTTTGGCCATCTCAAAACGACCTATGAAAAAAATACTTACACTATTCATCCTTATCTCCTCTTCTGTGGCAATACAGGCGCAGATCACAATAACGAATGCCGATATGCCGAATACAGGTGATACCCTAAGGGTAAGTGAAGCATCCCCTCTGACATCGGTTGACCTCTCCCTCACCGGTGCAAATTATACCTGGGATTTTTCAGGCCTTGGATGGATTAGTCAGGATGTCGACACTTTTGTTGCGGTTTCCTCAACACCTTCATTGTTGTCCTTATATTTTGTGAATTTATCTATCAATCCAAACAGGGCAAGCATAGCACAATTGGGTACCGGAAATCCTTTGGCCTCTCAGTTACCGGTTTCCGATGTGTATAGTTTCTTTTATGAAACTTCTGCCAAATTTCAACAGGTTGGATTTGGTGCCAACATTTCCGGAACCGCGGTTCCCCTGGGATATTCCAACAAGGATGTGATTTATAATTTCCCGGTGAGTTTCGGAGATCAGGATTCTTCCGACAGCGATTATACGCTCAGCATCCCAGGTGTTGCTTATGCTGCAGGCAGCCAAAAAAGAGTAAATAGTGTGGATGGATGGGGAAGTATCACAACCCCTTACGGCACCTTCAATGCCTTGCGGGTAGTATCAACGCTTACCGGGCAGGATTCAGTATACCTTGATAGTTTAGCTAATGGCTTCAGTACAGCGCGACCGCTTATAAAGGAGTATAAGTGGCTTGCAAATGGTGAAAGAATTCCGGTATTGCAAATAAATACCGTCGATGTATTTGGGGTGGAAACCATTTCCGCAATACGCTACCGCGACAGCATACGCGTGCCTGCTGGCCTGGAAACCTCTTCTGTATTTACAGCATCCCCTTTGCTGAGTCCGAATCCTGCGTCAAACGAACAGGTGTTTGCCACCATCAGCCTGGATCAGCCTTCCGTATTTTTCATTGATATTTTATCCGTCGATGGGCATCTGATCAGTAATGAAAAGTACAATCTTCCTGCCGGCAGTCACAACTTTGCCATTCGATCATCTGATTTACAGTTAAATGCAGGCATGTATCTGGTTCGCTTCAGCACAGGTTCCGCACAAAAGACCGTGAAATTGGTGGTTCAGCCCTGATCCGGAAATTTAACTAATTTTAACAGCCCACCGCTTTATTTTATTCCTAAGCAGTATATTTGCAACCCCTTAAATGATGTGACATATAAGGGATGAATCAACCCCTGCCCAGGTGGCGAAATTGGTAGACGCACCATCTTGAGGGGGTGGCGCCAACAGGCGTACGAGTTCGAATCTCGTCCTGGGCACATAATTTTGAATTCGCATAGAACTGGATTCAAATACGTTCTTAATTTTTACCTTTACAAAAAGGTTATTGGCCAGGTGGCGAAATTGGTAAACGTTGCGGTCTCAGAAGCCGTTGGTGTAAACCTTGAGAGTTCGAGTCTCTCCCTGGTCACAAATATTGCTGATTATCCGGTAGCTTTTATTTAGAAACTATTGCTTTTCCAGGTGCAAAATACAAAGGGGTTATTTTATCTTTTCACCATTATCCTGCATCTGCCAGCATGTCCGGCTGCATCCATCACCCTTAACAGGTACAATCCCTCCGGAAATACAGACGTGTTGATTTTAAAACGTTTTTCAAAATCCAGATTTTTCTTGTCGATGATTTTACCATCCACACTCATTATTTCCAGCACATACGGTCCCGGTTGCTCACTATTGAAATATATCTCCACCTCTTCATCAGCCGGATTAGGATAGGCAGAAAGGGAAGTAACCGGAATTCCGTTTTCTTTTATGCTGGTAATTCCCGAAAGGGAAACATCATCTATTGAAAAACCGGCATCAACCAGGTTGAAGTCACTGATGAACTTGAAACGAATCTGGAAATAACTATTTCCCCATGGGCTGGTATATTCATAACTGCAGGATTGCCATCCATTGGAAAATCCGCTCCAGCCCTGATTATTCTGATGAAGGGTACTGTTATACCAGTTGGTCCCCAGTGGATCATTTATTGAACCGAGGCGTTGCCAGGTATTTCCATTGTTGCTGAATTCTATATACATTCCATCCGCGTTGCTTTCACTCGAGTAATTGGTCCAGAATTGAAGCGTGATGATGTTATAGGGGCTTAGATCAAATATGGGTGATGTGAGCACGGCCTGTGCAAGATTGAAATAAGGCATGGTAAGGTTAATATCCCAACAAGAACTGCCTGAATAATTGGTATTGAGTGGCGGAAAGGAAGGGGAACCCAGCTCCCAGTTTGTATTGCCCGCTCCCAGGTTAGCGCCCCAGCCATTTGAACCGTTTTCAAAGTCATAAAAGTAGGGTAAGCCTGCTGTCACTATTCCAAAAAATGATGTCTTTACCGTATCATTGAAAAGGTATAAGTCACTGGGCCAATCCAGATAAACTACCAGGTCATTGGGGCCGCCAATCGGAATAATCGAAGGCAGGGATATGAGTTGAATGGAGTCTGCGGCAAGGTTTCCGTTCCAGGTGTAGGTAACGGGACTTCCTCCGTTCAGGCTGTATTTGATATCCAGGTTGGTCACGGGTAATGATCCGGCATTTTTCATGTATATCTCAACAGGGGTGGATGCTCCCTGAATGGCATTGGGTCCGGGAGAAAGAATGGATATCAAGGCAGCATCATTGGTATACACCGTACTTATTTTGAAATCATCAATACTTACACCATCCGAATTACCTGCAAAATCAGAGGTAAATACATATCGTAATTGAATAAGGCCGCTGCCGGTGTTGATCGCGTCCAGGTTGTATTCGGATTGAATCCAGCCCATGGAGTTCCCTGTCCAACCGGGTTTTTGCGACGAATTCAACTGAGCATCATTATACCAGTTAATGGCATTGGTATCATTCAGTGTTCCTAATACATACCAGGTGGTATCTCCGATGATACGGTATTCCAGCCGTAGTCCATCCCAGCTTAATTCAGCATTCCTGTTTTGCCAGAAACTGATTTTCGGATGCAGGGAGCTGCTGATATCAAATACCGGCGAATACAGCCGGCAATTAGCAGAATTTGCATAGGGGCTGAATAAATTAATGTCCCATGCCAAAGGTGAACTGTGCACCCCCGACGTCAACCCATAGGCAGGAACCCCAAGCTCCCACAAAGTACCAGCGGCGCCTGCGTTTTCTGAAACCCACCCGTTATTGCCATTGTCAAAATTATCTTCATAGGTGGGAACATAGGTGGGCATTCCGGTTACTGGGAAACAGGAGTAATTATTACTGGTGTCGGCATCGCCGGCTAATATTACTTTTCCGCAGATATTGTTGGATACCTGATTTACGGTGAAGCCCGGTAGTGCGATACGAAGAGTGTCGGTAGGTAGCAGGTTCCCGCTAACAAAAAGAGAGTTGACCGGAATTCCGTTAACGCTGTATTCACAAGTGAAATTGGAGACAGGCAACGCTCCGTTGTTACGAAGTGTGAAATAAATACTGTCAGTTGTTCCTGTAAGCGGATAAAACGGGCTGTTCGTTGCACACGAAACAAGTTCAATGTCATAGTCCGGCATTTCTTCAAGCCGGAAATCGTCAATGCTGATGCCCTGGGAATTTACACTGGGGTCGCTCGTAAAAATGAAGCGAAAGGCTACAGAATTTTCTCCGAGTAGGGGCATGAGGGTATAGCTTGATTTCTTCCAGCCTCCGGAAGTCGCGGACCATGCAGGCAGGCCCGATGAGTTTATGCTATTATAGTTATACCAGTTAATGCCCAAAGGGTCATTGTAACTGCCAAGCAGTGACCAGCTGTTTCCATAGTCAGTGGAATATTCGAGCCGGGTTCCATCCCATGCCCCTTCTACCACGTGGTTTCTCCAAAAACTCAGGCGCATTAATCCTGCAGAAGAAATATCAATGAACGGTGTATAAAGAATCGAGTAGGCACTTGAACCATAAGCGGTGTCGAGGTTGGTATCCCAGCAATACGCGCCCGAATGAGCGGTGTTGGTGGTGAGATAATTGGGGCTTCCGTATTCCCACGTGGTATTGGGCGCGGAAAACTGTGTCCAGCCCCCGTCGCTACTGTCAAAATCTTCGAAGTAAGGTATGGATATCAGATTAAAAACCTGGGTGCTGACACAAGCCGAATCATTAGACGGATCACTATCATTGGGTATGCTGGCAAATGCACATAAATAGTTAACAGGTTGGTTAAAGGTTCCAATACCTATCAGCAGCGTATCCGATTGACCCGGTAATAGGGAAGTGGAAAATGGCAAGGGGGGTACCGTGTTTCCGTTTAAGATATAACCGCAGTAAACAGTGTCAATAGTAGTTGTTGCCGAAAGGTTGGTAACGGCGATACGGATATCCTGAATGTTTCCATTGGTGACTACCGGCAATGGAGATATGATTTGTGAAAGTTGTATATCGGAGTTAGATGTTAAACTGTCAAGCAGGGTAACATTATCCAGAAATACACCTGCCTGTGCGCTCCCAAAAGAAGTGTTGCTGCTGAAAACAAATCGGAGACGGACATTGTTGGGCGAACCCGGTAATAAAAGTGAAATTCCTGATGGCAGCCAGGCATTGGAATTACCGGTAAATCCCGGCATCCCGGTGGCAAATACAGAACTGGTATTATACCAGTTTGTTGAGTTGGGTGCGTTTAATGTACCTAAAATTGTCCAGGGACTTCCGTCGGCCGTATATTCTACATGCATGCCGTCAAGTCCAAATGGCATATGCCGGAATTGATAAAATGTTAAATAGGGGTGGGTGAGGGCACTGATTTCAAATAAAGGGGAAATCAGGTATGACAAGGAAGAGGATCTGTATCCCGAATCAAGATCCGTTCCCCACGCGTTAGGTGCGCTGTAAGCACCCTGGGTTCCCGGGGCAATGGGTGTACCCTGTTCCCAGGCAGTGCCGCTTACGGTAAGCACCGACCAACCGCCATTGCCTGAATCAAAGTTTTCTGAATAGGGATAAGTAGTGATTTGACCGGGTAATGAAACTGCCGTCAACATGAAAAGAAATGTTGCAATAAAATACTTCAAACTTCCTGGTAATTCTTGCATGGATATATTTTTACTCCTGTAAAGTTATCAAATACGAGCATTGAAAGATAAACAGACTTCGCTTTCATTTTTTTGGTTTATTACTCTCCTCGATCCGGAACGTCCTTTCAAATAATTCTTTTTTGCGAAATTCCATGAATTTATTGGATTGTATTAATAATTTAAGGAACGGATTCATGTTATTTAAGTTACTTTGAATTACACTTAAAATCAAAGCCATGAAAAAATTAGTACTGGTCTTCTTGCTTTGGATGGGAGTATCGTCCAATGTTAAGGCTTCCCATATGATGGGTGGTCAAATTACCATTGAGCACATCAGTGGTATGGATTATCATCTTGTTTACACCGCGTATCGCGATATGACAGGTATTCCGATTGCGCTTGTTTCAAATATCAGTTTTATTGACTCTGTTTCCGGAGCGAGTTTCCAGGTAGCCATCCCTTATGATACTGTGGTAAACGTGCTGGTGCCCGGTGTGGAAGAGTACGTTTATGATACGGTGATCACCTTCCCTTCCATGGGTTCATGGTATATTTCTTACCAGGAGTGTTGCCGGAATGCAGCCATCCTAAACATGACTTCGCCGGGAGGTGAATTTCATCACTTCTATTCTATTATTCAGATTGATTCTTCTAATTCCAGTCCGGTGTTTTTGAATCCTCCCATTGTATTGGCTCAGGATAGTGTTCCCTTCTATTATAATCCCCTGCCGTTCGACGCAGATGGAGATTCCATTGCATGGACCCTGGATGTGCCCCTCTCCAATAATGGAGTTCCTGTAGTCGGATATACCTTACCGCCTTCTGATTCACTTGTACCCTTTAATATGGATCCCATTACAGGTGAAATTACTTTCCTGCCCAATACGCTGGGTAATTTCCAGGTGTCAGTCAGGGTGAAGGAATACCGCAATGGTGTGCAGATAGGGGAAATAACCAGGGATATGCAGATCATTGTGGTGCCAAGTCCGAATTCTCCGGCTACCGTGATGATTAATACCAATACAGCACCCTTTAATGGCAAAGTGTATACGATTGCGCCGGGAGCACTCTTTAATCTGAATGTTTCCGTATTTGACCTCGATATGCAGGGGGTCTCCATCCAGGGTAGCGGGGAGCCATTCCAGCTTCTCCTGAACCCTGCCGTAATGAGTATCAGCAATGGAACCGGATCCGCTATTGCCACATTATCATGGACGCCCGATGCCTCACAAGAAAGAGAAGCTCCTTATATTCTTGGCCTGCGCATTTCTGAAAACTATTTCCCTTATGTTTTCCAGAGCGATATCTCTGTTTCACTCCGGGTGGGAACCTCCACCACTGGGGTCACAGAAAATTCAGTAAGCAATGCACTTACACTTTCGCCAAATCCTTCAAATGGTAATTTCTCTTTGCAGTTTGTTTCCGCCGATAATTCACCGGTTCAGGTGGAAGTGCTGAGCCTGGATGGTAAGCGTGTAGCAGCATTTTCAAATGAATTTATTTCCGCCGGCAACAACCTGATTCAGGTGAACAACCTGAACCTGCCTGTGGGTGCCTACCTGGTTCGTGTTGACCAAAATGGTAAGAATGTAGGAATGCAACGATTGATTATTCAGTGATAATACTCACATAATACCGTGAGGGCTTGTAAGATACTTACAAGCCCTCTTGTTTTGTACCATGTCGCCGGAACCGGGTCATGAGCCGGTTGGGTTTCGAATTTTTGGAATAATCTTTGAATTGAATGCTGTAAACCACAAAAATTATGAAGAGGTCCTTATTGATCGGCGGGCTGGCCTTAACTTTTTTAATCAGTTCCTGCTCACCAAAAATTCCCTTTACCCAAGCTGTTCGTGACCGTTACAAACTTACTCCGGAAGAGTTGAGGGGTATCCAGTTTTACATTTCTGATCCTGTGGCATTGCGTCGCGGAGAATCCAGCGAAAATCAGAAGTCAACTGAAGATGGGAAGTTGGTGGTAGAAAGTGGCAAATCTATTGAACAGGTAACCATAAAGGCCAATACTGCAGGAGCCGTGGAGCAGGTGCCTGATTTTAAAACCTTGTCAGTTTCATTTGAAGAGGGATCCGAAAAGAACCTGGTTTTCAGCAGCGCGAAGAGCCGTAACGGGTATTATTCCCTTCAGGCGCTGTCGTGGAAGGATGGAAGGGGTGAAGTGAATTATGGAGGCAAAACCTGGTTCGCAAATCCGGGAAGCGACCAGGCGATCCTGCTGTTTAAAATGAAAAGTATAAAAAAGATGAGGGTAAATGAAAAGGTAGTGAAAGGTAAAAAGGTGCAATAGCATGAAGGTGTGTGGAGAATAGATTCAGTATTGCACAGCTGTTTTAGCCTGTTTGAAACGGAAATATCCGTTTATCGCTACCGCCGAAAGTATGATCGCACTGCCCAGGTAAAATTCTATGCCCATCGTTTCATGTTCCTTAAATATGATGATAGCGAGAACGATACTGTAAAGTGGTTCCAGGTTTACACTGAGGTTCATGGTAAAGGCATCGATTTTTTGTAATGCATAAAGCGATATAGTAAATGCGAAAGTAGTGCAAACCACACTCAGCAGGATCAGATAAAGGATGTCATGGGCATTGGGTAGCCTGAAGCCACTTTCATTCATAATAAACCAACCCGGAAGCAACAGGGTGAGTAGCAGAAACCCGGTGCTGATTTCATAAAAAGTGATGAGGCCTGGAGAAATTTGATTACTGATCCGCTTGTTCATGATGGTGAAAACCGATGCCAGCAAGGCACTGACCAGCGAAAGCAAAATGCCTTTCAGGTAAAATTTCTGGACTGAGAAAATAATGTAAATACCGAAAACCACAACAATGCCGCTTACTATTTCCTGCCATTTTGGTTTTTTGCCCCGGCTTAAGGGATCAATCAGTGCAGTAAACAATGCAACGCTGGAGAAGCAGGATATGGCCACTGAAACATTGGAGGCTTTAATAGCACCATAAAATGTAATCCAGTGAAGGGTGATGATCAGACCAATTCCGGAAATGTGCAACAACTGACGTACAGGAAGTGCCTTGAGTTTGCCGCTGAAAAACAAAAAGAATCCGGTGGCGATAGCGCTGAACATCATTCTGTACCATACAAGCAAACCTTCATCCAGTTGGATCAGTTTCCCGAAAATTGCAGTGAACCCCCAAAGCACGATTGCAAGGTGCATCTGGAGATAAGCTTTACGCATGTATCAGAAGCGCATCAGATTATCATATAGTTCTTTAGTTGGCAGGCCAACTACATTGTAAAATGACCCGATGATGTATTCAACACCGATCATTCCTATCCAGTCCTGAATGCCATACGCACCTGCTTTATCAAGTGGATTGAAATGCTGCAGGTAGTATTCAATTTCTTCATCCTTTAAGATTTTAAAAGAGACGTCAGTTTTTACAAAAAAGGACTCTGACTTTTTTGAGGACATGATACAAACCCCGGTGATGACAGAATGCTTCCTGCCTGAAAGCAAACGCAGCATCCTTTCCGCATCTTTCAGGTCGGTTGGTTTACCCAAAATAAGTTCATCAACGGCAACGATCGTGTCAGAGGTAATTACAATGCCTCCTTCTGCAACATCGGCTTTATAGGCAAGGGCCTTCTTCCTTGCAAGAAACATGGAGATATCTTCCCTTCTGAACTGACCTGGAAAGGTTTCATCAACCTCTTTTTTAATTATTTCAAATTGTAATCCTAATTGCTTAAATAACTCTTCTCTTCTCGGGGAATTTGTACCAAGTATAATTCGGGTGTCTTTGAACTTTTGTGTAAGTGGATTCATTGTATTAACTAATTGAAACTGTAGTGAAATACGGCTAGTGAAATGGTGCCTGTAAACATAATGATTTTTAGCCAGAAGCTGGCTTTCTTAAAATCTGATTTATCGACAGCTTTGCTTATCAGATAAACCAACCGTACCAGCGGAAGATCAATGAAAATGACAATATATATAAATGGAAGAAAACTTTCCCATTGTTTACTAAATATTTGAGCACCGATAAGGATAAGCAGCAGTAAAGAAGCCAGTGCAACAGTAATCCACTTGCAGTTCCGGGTCCCGATTTTATTGGCAAGCGTTGAACATCCCAATTGTGTATCTCCCTCTATGTCTTCGATATCTTTAATGATCTCCCTAAGCAGTGTTGTAAAGAAAGAGAAAAACATGAAGATGCCTATCAGTAACATGACACCCTGGTTTTCTTTTGCGAATGGTTCAGGTATGACTACAATAAATACTACCAGCGCCGATAGCAGGGAGATGATGAGATTACCCAATACCGGAATGCACTTATAGGAAGTTGAATAAAAATACAGCATCCCCGAAACAATAAGATTAACAATGCCAATATAGTTGTAGCCTTTGATATAGCTCAGGTAAAAACCGCCAAGTATGCCCGTGAAACTAACCAGCAAATAAAGATTCATGGCGCTTTCCTTTGAAATCAATCTGCCGATAATCATTTTTTCTGGTTTGTTGATCCTGTCTATTTTTTCATCTTCAATGTCATTAATAATGTATCCGCCGGCGGCAATCAGCATGCAGGAAAAGGAGAAAATGAAAAATTCAAAATCGGTCATGAGCAAAGCCATGCCTTCGGCTTCCAGAATCGGAGCCATAAGTGCATAGCGTAACAGGTATTGCAATATACCTACCATCAGGAGGTTGGGCCACCGGCTGAGTTGTAAAAAGGCGCTGATCATGGATGCTGGATGAATAAAACGGGAAATGATATTATGCCCATTCGCCTTTTAGCGTTAGCACCTGCTCAATTACGTCTCTGACGCAACCTGCACCTCCTTTGATAGGAGATATGTACTGACAGGTGTCCTTTATCTGGTGTACCGCATCCGATGGACAGGTCCTGACACCACATTTGGTCATGACTTCAAGATCCGGCATATCATCGCCCATGTATAGTACTTCCGAAAACCTTACCTTATGTTTCAATAGAAGTTTTTCAAGCATCAGTAACTTATCTGTGATGCCGATATGTACTTCATCTATTCCAAGACGCTCCAGTCTTTTAGATACTCCCTCTGGCGTACTTCCGCTGATTACAAAAATAAAATAACCGCGCTTTTCAGCCAGCTGTAAAGCATATCCATCCTTTATATTCATTTTTCGCAACATACTGCCATCAGGCTGGATGTACAGGCTTCCGTCAGTGAGTACCCCGTCAACGTCGAAAACAAAGCACTTTACGTCTTGCAGGCTTTCCTTGAAGTTTTTCTCTTGGTTCATATCAGGCAAAATTAATAAGGATTATAATGCGAGAAAGGAAGAATACAGTGTTTGCAGAAAAACTTTACCATTTAAAAATAAACTGCTGTCATTGGGTGCATTCTGTTGCGTGTACCGGTTTAGGTAGCGCTTTTCTCCGAAGATGTAAACAAATCTGTTTTCATCTTCCAGCCATCCATATCCATTATCATAGTTTAGATATGCAAAATTTTTATCACGGGGTTGAAGCAGGTCCCTGCTGAATTTATATTCATCATTGGGTAATGAAAGTTGATGGAGCAGGGTATAGGCTATTTCATGCTGTCCGCCTAATCCCGGAATTTTTACGCCTTTCAGTGAATCTGTTATTACATCACCGTACCATAAAAGTGGAATATGATAACAGGCCGGGTCATGGTAATCCCTCTTTTTTGGAAGTAAGTGCCCATGGTCCGCAACAAAGAGGAACAAGGTGTTTGGATACCATTTCTCTTTTTTCGATTGCTCCATAAAATTTTTCAGGCATTGATCTGTATAATAAGCGGCATTCCTGAATTTATCAGGTTCAGTGCTCCCCTTGAACAGTATTTCTCCTGGTACTTCAAAAGGCTCATGTGTGCTGAGTGTTAAAATCATACTGAAAAATGGTTCTTTTTCATGTTTCAGGTCATGGACTACCTTATCAAAAAGATACTGGTCGTGCGCACCCCATTTGCTGTTGAGTTGTTCTTTGCCGAAATCGTCTATACCTGTAATTTTCCGGAAGTTTCCTGTTAACAGAAAACTGTTCATGTTGGCAAATCCCAGTTCTCCTCCATAATAAAAGGAGGTGGAATAATTAGCGGCTGTAAGGTCTTTGCTTATGATGGG
>CAZHSC010000022.1:35504-46601 GCA_964534995.1 uncultured Bifidobacterium sp. | reverse complement strand
AGAGTTTCTTGTCTTCGGTTTCTTTATCATCCACAAACACCCATAATTTAATATGCTGTCCTCTTGCTGCAGGAAAGGGAGCACTCCAGCCTGAACGTAAGGGATCGATCCTGGTGAAGGTGGAATCATAGGCATAATATCCACCTATTTTTGGAGGCAGATTTGCCAAAACGGGCAACACCCCTCTTGCATCCGGTGCGCCATTCAGGATCCAGTTTTTAATATGTCCGATATCCTCCGCGCTCAATGCTTCAAGGTAGATGGGCATGCGGGGAATCAGTGAATCGTGTTTGGTTACCCGGTGGTACAGCCAGGAGCGTGCGGTATCACGAGGTACTACGCGGTAGGTATACTTTTCATTGACTGTATTTTTCACCACTGGATGATACACGAGTGTATAATAAGTGGACTCTACCGTACGGAAATCCGGTTCAAATGTACCTCCATGACAACTGGGTACAGCACAACGCGGAGCAAAAATATTTTTATGAAGGCCACCGATACTATTGGGATCCGGATTTGAATTTGTCTGGGAAGACGCTCCACCTCCATCGTCAACCGGGAAGGGGTCGTCTTCCTTTTTACAGGATGCCAGGATAAGCATGGCCATTACACCTGTTATATATAGTATCCTTATCATTTTTCTGATTTATACGGAGAAGGCCTGATACAAAGGACTGCCCGGCAGATAACCCTGCGGTATATCCGGATAGAATCCCAGCACATGGGCGATGGTAGGTACGATATCAATACTTTCACCGATAATGGAGGTGATCTGATTATTCTGAATCACTTTGCCCTGGGGACCTGCTATCAGGCAGAAGATTTCCTTTGACATACTGTCCGAATGATCCAGTCCATAACGACCATATTGATCACGGATAGAATTGTGCAGGGCATTTCGACCAATTTCAGGCGCCACAATCAATACGGTATCATTAGCCATGCCGGGTGTTGACTGTATGGTATTCCACAAACGACCCACGGCATAATCGGCTTTACGCATATTGTTGCAATATTCGGTGAAGTTGGAATGGCCGGCATCAACGCCTGTCATATTCACCACCAGGAGTTCGGGCGTAAACTCCCTGATGATTTCCTCCGCGAAAAACATATTGTACATATCACTGTTCATACCGGTACCTATCGACCAGGGATCCCACAACTGATTGGTCCGCTGGCGCGCGGCCAGGCCACCATAAAAACTCTGTATGGCAAGCCTGTCGTCTTCGGTATTTCTTATCATTGGCACATCCTGTAAAACCGGCTCCGCAAAGGAGCGGTCAAGGAAATCGCGCATACTTCCCATTTTTTGCCTCTCTGTGGTACTGAAAGAGCGGCACAAATCAATGGGTTTATAATTTCCGCTGGTAAAAATATTCAGTGGGCTGAAGAAATTGGCGCCATAAGCGCAGCCATAGTCAGGACTCAGGCTGAACGCGAGGTTTTCATTCTCACCAATATGATCGGATACCCACCAGGCATTCAATGCCGAATTCGCGGGGCTGTTGTGTTTGCGGTAATATTCAAAGAGCGTAGGATATTCGGCGGGTTGATTAAAATTAATGTCATAGCCGGTATAACGGCCTGTAATAGCCGTAAAATGACCCTGGAAATGCCCTGGCGATACATTTGCGTATCGAAAACCCCTGAACAGGGTTCCGGAATCCTGTAAAGGGCTGCTCAGCACCGGCGCGGGTACGGGGTCCATGCCGGGGAGGATATCAGAGGAGATGCTTTCCGAGCCCCGGAGGATATTGGGCATCAGGTTTCCTTCCGCTTTATCTATTGACTCCATATTCCGTACCCCGCCTGCAAAGAGGCATAGCACTACGTGATTGGCAATACGGCTGCCTGTCGCAGCAAACAGGCGTCCGCCCGGTAAAATATAGGGAACGGCAAAGGCTCCGGCCGTTGCCAGGCCTGCTGACTTAATAAATTTTCTGCGGTTCATACTATTAGTAGTATTTATATTCTTCGGCACTCATAAACACGTAATACACCATTACAGGACTGATGGCAGTATCCTGCACAATCTGATTTTCAACGGTCCATCTTTCCAGGTCAGAGGGGTCGCGCTTATAAAATCTGCGGTAGGTATCCTTTACAAACACATCCGGCGCGGAGCGCATGTCATTCTTTGAAGGTATTACAGCCGCTGTTCTTTTGAGGAGATCGCGGATAATCATATCCCTGACCAATTCCTTGTCACCCGAAGCATCGTAACAATAAATTGCCTCTTCCAGTTCGGATGTTGTGATCTGTTTTTTCATCACATCGGCAAAAGCACCTGAAACAAATTGCCGGTCTGATTTTACGGCTTTCTTTTGCCCACCCTGCATTTGCACCATCACCGGTTCCACTTCATACACCGGATCGGGTTCCATACAGGAAGTAAACGCTCCGGTAAGCAGCAACAGCCCAAAGTATTTTACCTTATTGACCACGCAGGAATTCATCCGTTAAGAATATTTGACGCATTAGTATTTTATGATCCTTATTATTTGCAAATTGATTGGTATAATATAGAAGTTCTGAAGTATCCGGTTCGCGGTAAAGGTGCTCTCTGAAGATGGCCCTCACCTGCCCTTCCAGAAAGGGACGGGATGTAAAAAATATTTCGATGAAATCATTTTTTGAGGTTCCGGTCTGCAGGAACAAATAAGCCGGAAATCCTTCGATCATGGTGCCGGCCTGGTCCATTTCGTCAAGGGTTGGCAGGCGAAACAGAAAAAAGCTGAATACTGCTTCAATCCACGCATCACCATAACCATTGGCATAGGTAAAAGCTTCCGAAGCCACCATTCGCCGCTGCACTTCAACCAGATTAATCAATCCGTCGGTATATTCCTGCTTAGCAGAACGCAACTGTTCCATGTTGAAAATTTTCTGATTCAGGATCGCTGAATCAATAATTCCGGAGGAGCTGTTCAAATCATCCTCCAATGCATCAATAATACTGTTTATTTCAGCCTGTGTAATACCTTCCAGCAACACATCATTTTTAAGCTGGTATTGACTGTTTTTATAGCTGGCGTCCGCAAACAATCTGTTCAACAAATCCGTCCGGTCGTTTACAGAACAATTGTTACCGGACAATAGCGTAATCCCGGCATCCATTGCCGAATCGGAAGGAACGGCTCCTGTAATGGCGAGATATACCTTCTGTATATATTGCCTGATCTGCACCAATGAAACGGTAGGGTCGGATGCTGCTACATTGCCCGTAATAACCTCCGGTTCCTTCTTACAGGAAGTTAAGCAAAGCACTGCACTCAGGAGAAGGAAAAGATTATATCTCACGAAAACAAATTTCGTGTACATGAAAAGGCAAAAATCCCTGATATATGCAAAGACCTTACAAAAGACAATTTTAAACCGGATAAAAACTGAGTAAACTTACATTAAAATGCGCGGTTTACCGCTCCGTCTTGTTGTCGGTTATGCTTCCGCTACAGCACCGCCTTTGTACAACTGACGGCTGTACTTTCTGGAGGGAGAAGGAATAAAATCCCCCAGACCAAGCTTTGACCAGATACTGTCCACACGGGCAATGGTAGTGTCATCGGAAGCAAGGATATTGGGCCAATCCCGCTCAAAACCGTCAAATTCTTTCATTTTCCGGGTACCATCAAAAACGATGTGATTCACTTCGCCGGGAGCAGATGATTTAAAAAGCAGGTGATCACGCTTTGGATCGAAATTATTGGAGAAACGCCAGACAGCATCGGCAACATCCTGTACATCGAGGGTATGTTCAAGAAATATCAGCACTTTGACAGGATGAAAAGCTTTTAATGCCAGCAATTTTCCCGCCACCTCTTTCACATGATCTTTTCTGTCCTTTTTCAAGGCTATAAATACAATGGGTACGGAAAACTTCAGCAAGGAAACATTAAAATCCAGTACATCCGGAAATGATTCCAAGCAGGTCCTGATATCAGATTCAGCGCGAAGTAAAAGCTCCCGGTTTACTTTGTCGGAGGGCGTATTGGGTTCTATTTCCTCTTCCATTTTTGCCGTTGCGTCAATGCCCATTTTTCCACCAAAAGCCATCTTTGAGCAACTGTGGTCGAGCACATCAGCCGGCCCTTGTGAAAATGTGATGTCACGCAGTGGATCCACGTTGTCCGAGACATATCTGGCAAGGGCTTTCTGATCATGAATGTTTACATCCCCGTCAACAACAATCATCATTTTGGTAAACATCATCTGACCGGCGCCCCACAGGGAGTTCATCACTTTTAAAGCCTGGCCGGGATAATCCTTTTTAATTTTAACCACAACGAGGTTATGAAAAACCCCTTCTACCGGTAACACCATATCCACGATTTCAGGAACCATGGTCATTTTAATGGGGGCCAGAAAAATCCTTTCGGTGGCTTTGCCAATCCACGCGTCTTCCTGTGGGGGAATGCCCACAATTGTGCAAAGATAAACGGGATTTTTCCGGTGCGTAATTGCGGTGATATGAAAACGGGGGTAATAATCCGCCAGCGAATAATATCCGGTATGATCGCCAAAAGGCCCCTCCAGAATAAAATCTTCGGAAGGATCCACATAACCTTCGATCACAAAATCAGCATCAGCTGGTACATGCATATCAATGGTAAGACATTTTACCAGATCCACTCTCTTTTTCCGCAGGAATCCGGCCAGCATGAATTCATCTACGCCATCAGGCAGGGGTGCAGTGGCAGCATAAGTATATGCAGGGTCGCCACCTATGGTAACGGCAACGGGCATACGCCGGTTCAGCTTTTTATACTCATTAAAATGACGTGCCGATACTTTATGCCGATGCCAGTGCATGCCGGTCATAGCAGGTTCAAACACCTGCATCCGGTATAACCCTACGTTACGGATGCCGGTATGCGGATCGCGGGTTTGAATTACCGGCAAAGTTACAAAGGGGCCACCGTCCTCGGGCCAGCAGGTAAGTACCGGAAGTCTGGTGATGTCGGGCTTCTCCATCACCACTTCCTGGCAGGCACCCCTGCCATTCACTTCCTTCGGCATCCAGGAAGCAATTTCGCCAAGCTGTGGAAGCATCATCAATTTATCAAAGAAGGAATTCTTTGGACCTGTTATCGTTTTAAACAAGTGCTCAATCTGTGCTGCCACATCATCCAGCTTCTCCACACCGAGTGCCATGGCCATGCGTTTTTCGGTACCCATAGAATTGATAAGCACCGGGAAATCGTATCCTGTATTCTCAAATAACAAGGCCGGACCATAATTCTTGGACACACGGTCGGTAATTTCAGCAATTTCCAATCGGGGGCTGACATATTCACGTATACGCAATAATTCACCGGACTCTTCAAGGGTTTTGATAAAATGTTGCAGGTCTTTATATGGCATTTTCAGGACTTTTTACAATAACAAACCGGGTTTACAAATGTTCATCAATTAAAAATATTCATATTCATACCTGTTGGAAAGGTGGGTATCCCTGCCGGCCCGGGTCAGGTCTGTTTCATAAATTACCTCTTCCAGCAAACGGCCCTCTTCATTATAGGCCATTCTGTTTCTGCTGATCACGAATCCATTACCATCAGACAAAGCTTCCTCAATAGTCCTGCCCTGCTCGTCGTAAACATATTCCGTTATACGGGTATAAAATCACTTTGAAATCCGCCTGCATATCCGGCCTGCTTCATCGTACTCCGATCCCTGTTGCGAAACCAATTTACCTTCCCCTGTGTATTTTGAGACCATGGTTTCCTTACCTTCCACATCGTAATCAATCTTCATCCGGGCAAGGAGCTTACCTTCCTTATCATATTCCTCCTCAGAAGTAATATTCCCCTTTTCATCATAGCAGAAACGATACTCCTTGTCCCCTTCAACGGGAGAAATAATTTTCCTGCGAATTAAATGCGACTGATCATTGTACTCCATCAATTCTTCTGCTTCGAATTCACCGTCCGCGTCAAAGCGCGTCATCCTAACGGGCATGGAATGTGTACCATACTCATATAATGTTCTTTCTCCGGGGTCATCCCCATAGTACTTAATTACTTCAATGGGATATCCATCGGCATTCCGGCTGGTCACAAATTTTTCACTTATTCCATCGGCAGGTATTTCCAGTGTATGTTCCAGTAAGTGTCCATGGTCATTATAACGGTACCTGTGCAGTTCCTCCAATTCACCGCTCAGATCAAACTTATTTTCGCTGATCAACAGGTTCTTTTTATCATATTCTGCAAGCAGCATCAGCACCTCTTGCTCTGTACCGTTATCATTTCCGCCGCGGAGGAGTGATCTCAGCGGTGTTGTGAATTTTTTCAATACTTTCAGTGGAGTGGAGGGAGTCATATTCGGTTGTATTTATCAGCGGCAGGATATAAGGTTGAGGCTTCCGGGTTTTAACAGACAAAATATAGGCATTGATACCCAACATGGAAACAGCAATAATCCATTTTACCCATACCAGCCGGACGGTAAACAAAATACTAAAGGTCAAACTCAGCGTAACGAGTGTTATGGCCAGAATTTTTGTTTTCATCCTCATTCCCTTCCCTCTTTTCCAGTCCATAATCTGAGGACCAATAACAGGGTGCGAAAGGATCATCTTCAGAAAACGGGGGGAACTTTTTGCAAAACAAAACGAAGCCATAATAAAAAAGACCAGTCCGGGCATCATAGGAAGTATAATTCCTGCAATTCCAATTCCGGCAAAGAAAAACCCGAAAACTATCCAGACAGGTTTAGGGAGCTTGATTTTATCTAACATTATTATGGCCAAACGCTGCAATCATGCTGCACTGCAAAGGTAAGAAGGGCGACATTATCTTGTTGAATTTTTCAACGGGAAAACCCTCCAAAAACAATATTTTAAAATAAATCAGCATGAATCCTGTCCGATTCTCCGATAATATTTATCTTAACAGTCTATTAACCACGCAATTTATCCATCCCTAATGAAAAAAAACATCTTCATCCTGCTGCTCCTGGTCAGCAGTCTCATCCGGGCACAGGTCCCACAAAAATCCACGCATCCGGCACCCGGTTGTTCCAGCGACGAGCAGCGCCACACGAAACTGAACCGCGATCCCGATTACCGAAACCGGATGCGGGAAATGAATGATTATCTGTATCAGCACAACCTTCAGAACTCAGTTTACCGTCAAAATAATACCACTCAGACAATACCTGTTGTAGTACATATCATTCACAACAACGGTCCGGAGAACATTTCAGATGCACAGGTGCATGCTGCCATACAATATCTCAATGAGGCATTTTCAAATTCCGGTACCTTTCAATCGACTGCAGGGGTTAACACAAACCTTCAGTTTTGCCTGGCTTCGCGTGATGAAAACGGCAATTACACCACTGGCATCAACAGGGTTGTCTCTCCACTCACGGATATGATATCCGAAAATGATGATGACACTTTGAAAAATCTTGTCCGCTGGAATCCCCTGCACTATTTAAATATCTGGGTTGTCAATTCCATCACCTCGCTTTCCGGGGGCAGTGGTATCGCAGGATACGCATATCTGCCTGCATCGCATGGTAACCCGGAAGACGGAATTGTCAATGAAGCCGCCTATTTCGGAAATAATCCGGACGCTACGAAAGTCCTCATTCATGAAGCCGGGCATTACCTCGGCCTCTATCATACATTTGAGGGAGCCTGCACTAACAATAATTGTCTGACAGAGGGAGACAGGGTATGTGATACGCCACCCGACCAGAGTACTGCCGCTGTGGGATGTCCTTTAACAACCAACACCTGCAACAGTGACGATGATGACCTGAGCGTGAACAATCCTTTCAGGCCTGTAACTGCGGGCGGATTGGGAGATCAGGATGACCTCATCGAAAATTACATGGATTACGGTATCAACAGTTGCCAGGTGCTATTTACAGCGGGGCAAAGCGACAGGATGTATGCCGCTGCGACTGGAGTTCGCTCCAGTTTACTGCAATCGGTTTCCTGTCAACCGGCTTGCCAAAACCCAATCATTGCTGATTTTAACATGAACAATTCAGTGGTTGTAATCGGCGGGAGTATCAGTTTCTCGGATGCATCTGCCGGAGCAATAACCTATGAATGGTATGTCAATAACCAGCTTATTTCCACCGCTGCCAACACCTCACATATTTTTAACAGTCCCGGACATTATGCCATTACATTAACCGTCAACAGCAGCGACTCCACTTGTGAAGAGAGCATTACAAAAACAGTGGAAGTACTATGTGATGCACAGGCCTTTTTTGTTGTATCTCCGGCCAGCGGCCCGTATCTGATCGGGAGCACTCTAAGTTTTAATGATGCCAGTACAAATTCCATTTCAACGCAATGGGTACTGGATGGCATTAACCAGGGCACCATCCAAAACTATATACAGACCTTTAACACACCCGGAAGCCATTACATTTACAATATTTGCAGCAGCAATCAATGCAGTGACACCTCCGAGGTCCTATATTTTAAAATCGGCGATTGCGGAGATGCGGGGATGTTAGAGAACTGGTATTTACCCAACTTTTCATTACATTTTTCCGGCACTTCACTTCCCCAGACCGGTTACAGTGCGGTACCCGGTCAGAGTGTAGGTGATGAATGCACTTCTTCCATTTCGGATCGTGATGGTAACCTATTGCTTTATACAGACGGTTTAACTGTGTGGAACCGAAACCACCAGCCCATGCCCAACGGAAGTGGTCTTGCCGGATGCTACTCTTCCACTCAGGGTTGCCTGCTTGCACCAAAGCCAGGATCGAATACCCTCTTTTATCTTTTCACAGCAGATTGCGGAGAAAACCAATACAACGGCGGTTTAAAATACAGTGTTATTGACTTAACCTTAAATGGTGGTTTGGGTGATGTTATACCCGGACAAAAAAACATAGCCGTACGCAGTAAAATCAATGAACATGTAGGTGGTACCTATCACGGTAACGGCACTGATATCTGGATCTCTGCCGCTTCGTTTGACGGAGACACCATCTACTCCTATCTTCTCAGCGCCACAGGCCTTGCAAGCGTCCCTGTGATTTCTCCCTTTGCCAATGGCGGAAATGGCGGCGGTATTGGTGAAATAAAATTCTCCAATGACGGATTAAAGGTTGCTTATTGCATAAACTCGACTGCGCTTTCCAACCGGGTGCGGGTAGCAGACTTCAATAAATCAACCGGAGTCGCTTCAAATTCATTCGACATCACCTACAGCTCAACTGTAAATGAAACTCCCTATGGCATCGAATTTTCCCCTGACAATTCTAAGATGTACGTTGGCCTCTTGCGACAAGGAAAACTCTTTCAATACAATATGGCGGCGGGAAACCCAGCCAACATCATCGCGTCACAGATTCGACTGGATCCATTTACCTGGACAACATTCACCCAATTCGCCAATATGACACTGGGACCGGATGGGCGAATATGGATATCGCGGGATCAGTATTTTATCGACTATATAGATCAACCCAATCTGGCAGGTACAGCTTGCGGATATACAACAGATTATCTGAACAACCCAAATCCGTTATGGCTTGGCTGGGCTATGCCGAATTTTGTTAAAGGCATCGAGCTACTGAGTACCCCCAGGATTTCCGGACCCCGGAAAATCTGTGTGAACTCCACAAAAACATTTGAGGTAGCCTACGCTTTACCGGGCGACTCCACCATTTGGACACACCATGGACCCGGTATTGTAAGCAACATCACTGACAGTACTATTGCATTGACGGTGGCCGCCGCGGGTAGCATCGACACACTCACTATGAAATACTTTGGTTACTGCGGAGCCGTTATAGATACCTTTATTACAGAGACCATCACTGCGGCAACCATTGATTTCGGACCGGATACTATTCTATGCAGTTTCGCGCTTCTATCTATCGGTAATCAATGGCAATCATTTGTATGGCAAGACGGTAGCAGCACATTCACCAGCTACGGAGTGAATACCATCGGAACATACTGGGTAGTTGCAACCGACACCAACCGATGTATCGCCAGCGACACTATCACCTTCTCACAGGGATTTTCAATACCGATTGTTGATATTGGGCAAGACACCAGCATTTGCGCCGGCAACATCTATGTAATAAAACCCAATACAAGTTTCCCCCATTACTTATGGCAAGATGGCAGTCAGGCTCCCACCTATACGGCCTTTGGACCAGGCACCTACTGGTTAAGGGTAAGCGGAGGTTGCCAGATTTATTATGACACCATTGAAATCAACATGGCAGAATTAAATATTCCCCTATCACTCGGCAACGATACAGTTATTTGTGGGAGCGGATATCCCTATACACTCCAGGGTATTCCGGGTTACCAGCATTTATGGCAGGATGGCAGTATCAATAGCAGTTTGGTAATAAACGGACCGGGGCAATATTGGGTTGAAGTGCGGGATAGTACAGGCTGCATGGCGCGCGATTCCATATACATCAGCGGATGCACCGGCTATAATGAACCGGGTGGAACGGAAATCAGCATATTTCCAAATCCTGCACAGGGTGAAATCACGATACATACCGGACCCCACCAGGGTATTTCTGACTTACGGATTTATAATGCACTTGGACAGGAGGTTTGGAAAAACAGGGGTGAAGTAACCATTCACAACATCACCATTGATACGAGTTTCCTTGGCGATGGCCTTTATTTTCTGACGCTCAGCGATACGCGAAACCGGTTCAGACGGCCATTCATTATCAAGCATAAATAGAGCAGAGAAAAAAAGAAGGAATATTTCTATTACCTTTGCACCGCTTATTCCACAAATGTAGGTACTAGCCCTGCCCGGGTGGTGGAATTGGTAGACACGCAGGACTTAAAATCCTGTGGCCCTCAAAGCTGTACGGGTTCGATTCCCGTCCCGGGTACAACCGACCTCCACATAATACTGAAAAACAGTAATTTGTGGAGGTTTTTTTTTGTTTTCCAGGTCATGAATTGGGACCAATGTCTCCACAGAAAAATTGAACTCATGTAAAATAATTAATTAGAGAATTTTAAAAAAATTATCCTTCTACATTCAGGTCGTAAAAACTTGAAAAACCTTACCGACCTGTTTCAACTTTTTTAAACATGGCCCGGGGGACTAACGTCCCCGCCCCAAATAA
>CAZHSC010000022.1:0-35404 GCA_964534995.1 uncultured Bifidobacterium sp. | reverse complement strand
AGATCGGGAAAAAAATTTACCGGAACAAGTAATAAGTATTTATACCCGCTTGTATTCGTTTGTGTGGCATTAATTGCCGGGGGACTAACGTCCCCGCCCCAAATAAAGATCGGGAAAAAAATTTACCGGAACAAGTAATAAGTATTTATACCCGCTTGTATCCGTTTGTGTGGCATTAAAAACCGGAGGAACTGGCGATCCCACCCCGATTCAAGATCATGATTTTTTTACCTGAGCAAGGAACAAGCATTTGCACCCGCTAATCATTTCCCGTACAAAAACCATTATACCGGGGATTATCGTACACATCTATTTATAAGATTTAAAGCGTACAAAACATATAGTCATAAAAAAATCAGTTGCATCCGTTTAACAAGAATTTTGCACCGAAAATGCAGGGTAAAGGATTTTAAGATGACAAGAAGGCATTCCGAATCTTCATCACATCAATGTTTATCCTTCTGCATTCCAAATTCACACTTTTTAAGTGAAGAATACCGGTTTCTTCCAAATCAGCGAATTCCAATAGACGGTCTGGGACACGTTGCTTCATCGAAGAAAATACAAAACTTACTCTTTTGCGGGTTGAAATAATGAGAACGTTAAATTGAATACCATGGATCATAAAAAGCCTGTCCATGAAGCACACTGCCAAAGTAATGAATCCGGTTTTCGGTAGACCTTTCAACCAGACAGGGACTGAATTAAGTTGGACTGTTAAAACTCATAGGGGATATTAGCCAGTTCAAGACAATCGGACCTGAACAATCAATCCCGAATTATCATAATTGAGTGAAGGCAAAAAAAATAGTTCTCCTATTGAGGGCTGCAAAAAAAGAGGCCGCCTCGTTTTGAGACAGCCTCTTTACTGGAGCGAAAGACGAGATTCGAACTCGCGACCCCGACCTTGGCAAGGTCGTGCTCTACCAACTGAGCTACTTTCGCAATGGGTAGCAAAAATACAACTTAATGCTCCAATATTTCAAATGCCTAGGCATTTAATTTCACTTTCTGCTTGGAGATCAACTTTTTAATTTCACTAAGTTTCATTAATGCCTCCACCGGTGTGAGCGTATTGATATCCGTTTTCAGAATTTCATCGCGTATTTGCTCTAATACAGGGTCATCCAATTGGAAAAAACTGAGTTGCATCTCATCCCTCCTTTGGAGAGCATCGTTGGTTTTAATAATTTCTGAGAGACTATGTGACTGTTCCAGCTTTTCAAGCATTTGCTGCGCTCTGATCAGCACTTTTGCCGGCATTCCGGACATACGGGCTACATGAATCCCAAAACTGTGTTCGCTGCCTCCGGGAATGAGTTTTCTTAAAAAAAGAATTTTATCATCACTTTCAAAAATGGCTATACTATAATTCTTGATCCTGGAAAAGCTGGCTGCCATTTCATTTAACTCATGGTAATGGGTTGCGAAAAGCGTTTTAGCCCTTGCATGCGGGTGTTCATGGATAAATTCGGCAATGGCCCAGGCAATCGATATCCCATCAAAAGTACTTGTACCCCTTCCTATTTCATCCAAAATGACCAGGCTTCGGTTTGTAATATTGTGCAGTATACTGGCCGTTTCATTCATTTCCACCATAAAAGTCGATTCACCCTGTGACAAGTTATCGGATGCACCTACCCGGGTAAAGATTTTATCGACCATGCCAATAACGGCGGAGGCGGCGGGCACAAAACAACCGGTTTGCGCCATTAAGACAATTAATGCCGTCTGTCGCAAAATGGCAGATTTTCCGGCCATATTTGGTCCGGTAATGATGATGATCTGTTGGTTTTCATTGTCGAGGTATACATCATTGGGTATATACGCCTCCCCAACCGGCATTTGTTGCTCCAGGACCGGGTGCCTGCCCTCTTTGATATCCAGTAAAAGCGAATCATTCAATTGTGGTTTTACATAACCGTAATTCAAAGCGGCGGTGGCAAAACTGCAAAGGCAATCGAGTTGTGCAAGTTCGGCGGCATTTTGCTGGAGTAAACCAATATAAGACGACATATATTCAAGAAGTTCCGCATATAATTGCTCTTCCAGCCTTTGTATCTTTTCTTCCGCACCCAGGATTTTTTCTTCGTATTGTTTCAGTTCTTCGGTAATATACCTTTCCGCATTGGCAAGTGTTTGTTTCCGCACCCAGGTGGCGGGCACTTTACTCTTATGCACATTAGTGACTTCTATGTAATAACCGAACACATTGTTAAAAGCAATTTTCAGGGAGCCAATCCCTGTTTTTTCACTTTCCTCCCGCTGGATTTTTAACAGATAATCTTTCCCTTCAAATGCCAAGACCTTTAACTCATCCAGTTCCGGGTTAAAGCCTTTACGGATGGCTCCGCCCTTGTTCAGTAAGGCAGGGGGATCATCAGCCAGCGCGGCAGAAAGTTTATTCAACAGGTCAACACATGCATGCAGGCGGCCCCCTATCGCTTGTAAGCCGGTATGGGTTATTGATTCCAGTTGCGCTTTCATGGGTAACAACAATTCCAGTGAACGTTTCAACTGCATGGCTTCACGGGGACCCAACCTGCGTATGGCAATCCGGGAAGCGATACGTTCAAGGTCGCCAACTCCCTTTAAGCCGGCCTGAAGGCTTTTAAGCAAATCTTCATTTTTCGTTAATACCTCCACGTTATCAAGCCTTTCCTGAACGGGAATTTGTTCCTTTAAGGGCAATAACAACCAGCGCCTCAACATCCGTCCGCCCATGGGCGAAACGGTTAAGTCAAGTACTTCGAGCAGCGTGTGGGCCTTATCGTGGGGTGAGGAGACCAATTCCAGATTCCTGATGGTAAAACGGTCGAGCCAAACATACCGGTCTTCATCGATGCGCGAAAGCGAAGTAATGTGAATCAGTGACTCCTGTCTGGTTTGCTGCAGGTAATACAAAGCGGCCCCTGCAGGGATCATGCCTGTCTGCATTTCTTCTACACCAAAGCCCTTCATGGATAAGGTCTGAAAATGCTTCAGCAATGTTTCCTTGGCGAAAAGCGGCTGAAAACACCAGTCATCCAGCACATAGGTATAAAAACGCTGGCCGTAACGCGATTCAAATGCCGGCTTTAAGTTGCGCGGTATCAAGACTTCGGTGGGTTGAAAACTCTGAAGAAGTTTATCGATGTAGTCAGTGCTTCCTTCTGCAATGAAAAATTCACCAGTACTTGCATCGGCTAGGGCCAGGCCGGCCATTGCAGGTTTTTCAGTTGTTAAGAAATAAGCGGCCAGGAAATTGTTTGTTTTATGCTCGAGTATTTTATCACTGAAGGTAACTCCCGGTGTGACCAACTCCGTTACGCCACGCTTCACGATTTTCTTTGCGGTTTTGGGATCTTCCAACTGGTCACAGATGGCCACTCTCATACCGGCACGTACAAGCCTTGGCAGATAGGTATCGAGAGAATGGTGTGGGAATCCGGCAAGTTCCATGTCTGCGGCGGCGCCATTGCTTCTTTTGGTAAGAACAATGCCGAGCACTTTGGATGCCCTGACCGCATCTTCACCAAAAGTTTCATAAAAATCACCTACACGGAACAACAGCAATGCATCGGGATATTTCGATTTAATGCTGTTATACTGCTGCATGAGGGGTGTTTCTTCTTTCACAGCGTTCCTTAACTTTGCGCTAATATACCCATTCGCGTGCAGAAGTTAAAAAATGAAGAACTGGGTCGTCCCGACCTGATTGCATATCAACAGGTAAAGAAATTACCATTGCTTCTTATTCTTGATAACGTACGAAGCGCCCTCAACGTAGGTGCAGTATTCAGAAGCGCTGATGCCTTCAGGATCGAAAAAATAATACTCTGTGGCATCAGTGCGCAACCACCCCACAAAGATGTGTTGAAAACAGCCCTTGGCGCTACCGAATCCGTAAACTGGGAGTATGAGGAACATACGCTCCACGTAGTAAAAAAACTACGTCGTGAGGGGGTAAAAGTTTTTGCCATGGAACAGGTCCGAAACAGTATTCCATTGCAGGATTTTATTCCTTCAGGACCTAAAACCGCGGTTATATTCGGACATGAAATGGAGGGTGTTAACCAGGAAGTAATTGATCATTGCGACGGAAGTATTGAAATCATTCAGGAGGGAACAAAACATTCGCTGAACATATCGGTTTGCGCGGGCATTGTTTGCTGGGAACTTCATAAAAAACTCGCACCTTTGTACAGGTGACGAAAGGAAAAGAAAGAATCATTTTAGGGATTGACCCGGGTACACTGGTGATGGGTTACGGAATTATCAGCGTTAATGGATCAAAACTCTCTCTCATTTCCGCCGGTGTTCTCAAGATCAATAAAGAAGACGCTCACTACGACAGACTCAATGCAATATTTAAATTCGTTGTTCAGCTGATAGAACGTCATCATCCTGATGAATTGGCTATTGAAGAACCCTTTTTTGGTAAAAATGTGCAGTCGATGCTGAAGCTGGGCCGTGCCCAGGGTGTGGCCATGGCTGCAGCATTACACCGGCAAATACCGGTATTCGGATACTCTCCCCGGCTCATTAAGCAATCCATTACCGGCAGCGGCAGTGCTTCGAAAGAGCAGGTATCAAAAATGCTACAGCGTCTGCTGGCCTTTAAGCAAACTCCAAAATTTCTTGATGCCACCGATGCTGTAGGAGTTGCTTTATGTCATTATTTTCAGAATTCCAATGACATAACCGCTCTCGCACCTTTGCCAAAAACGAAGAATAAGTCAAAAGGCAATATCACCCTCTATAAAGGCTGGGACGCTTTCGTGAACGACAATCCGGGAAGACTCAAGAAATAATTTTATCAGCAAGCCTTCATTCGGTGGTAGCGTTACCCTGCCATAGCCGTCTCAGCTTTGCAAAGAGGTACGGATAGCCTTCGCCGTGAGTGCCAGCTCTTCGGAAGCGGGAGAGAGTTTGGGGTTCGAAAAGTTGATATCACCGATTGAATTCATGGGTACCAGGTGAATATGGGCGTGAGGCACCTCAAGGCCGATAACTGCGACCCCTATTCGCTTACAGGAAATGGTTTTTTTTATGGCGGGTTCGATTGATTTTGCAAAGAGCCATAAGCCTGAAAAGACATCATTCTCCAGGTCAAAAATATAATCCACTTCCGTCTTTGGAATCACCAGAACATGGCCCTTCACCAGGGGCATTACATCCAGAAACGCCAGAAAATCCTCTGTCTCGGCAATTTTGTGACAGGGTATTTCGCCGTTTACGATTCTTGTAAAGATGCTGGGCATAAAACTACCTTCTTTGTTGCGTGATTAAGAAAACCGGTTAATTATTAAGTGAAATATCGAGTACCTCAAACTTCATGATACCGCCCGGGGTTTGAATGTCTGCGATCTCCCCCACTTTTTTACCCAGCAGTCCTTTACCAATAGGAGAAGAAACTGAAATCTTACCGGATTTTAAATCAGCTTCATTTTCCGCCACCAGTACGTAGGCCATTTCCGCTTTGTTTGAAAGATTTCTGATTCGCACTTTGCACAATACGGAAACCTTGGAAGTATCAAGTTTTGATTCGTCAATGAGACGTGCACTGGCAACCAGTTCTTCCATCTTCGAAATTTTTAATTCGAGAAGGCCCTGCGCATCCTTTGCAGCATCATATTCGGCATTTTCCGAAAGATCACCTTTGTCTCTTGCTTCAGCGATCTGGCGTGAAATATTGGGCCTTTCAACAGACTTTAAATGGTTCAGTTCTTCCTGTAATTTCTTCAGCCCTTCTTCGGTGAGGTAAGTGATTTTAGACATAGTAATATAACATTTGTTAATAATGCGGAAGACCCCTCCTTTTAACAGGAGAGGTCTTCCGGTTAAATCTGCTGTTCGGATCAGAGGTTGAATCGTGCACCTATGGTATGTGTACCATCAAATGTTTCGGTGGCACGGTAACCATAATCAATGCCGAAGGTTTTTCCCGATTTGCCCAGCGGAACCTGTACACTCACACCGGCACTAAGGCCTATAAGTGCGGATATCTCCTCGTCAACGATGGCATTCTTATCCTTCTTATCGAAAGTATAGCCGGCGCGGAGCATCAGCAATTGCCGGAAACCATATTCTACACCGAGACCTATCTGGTCACGAATGAAAGAATTCGCCGTAAAAGACAAGGCGGGAGTCAAACGGTGATCTTCTTTAAGCTGGATATCATACGCAACACCGATGGCCACCAGGGAGGGCATTTCGAAACGCTCGGCCCTTTGCTGCTGAAGTACACTGATATTACTGGATGCATTATCATTTCTGAAAGCAAGACCTTCCCCGTCAAATTTCATGGGGGTACCTACATTCCGTAATGCGATTCCGAATTTCAGGTTATCCTTTGCCTCATTGAAGCCGGTAATGTACTGAATACCTGCGTCCACAACCACGCCTTGCGACTTTACGTCATTAATAGCTTCTGATATCATGCGTACACTTAAGCCTCCGTAGATACTATTACTGAAACTCTTCGCATAGCTGAAGCCAATGGTAAGAAACTGGGGAGTAAACTTACCCAGTCCGCCATCCGGCTGGCTTTCGGTGGTGCGGTCAATATCTCCAAAATTCATAGAGCTGATGGAAAGGCCCAGTGAACCGGATTCTCCAACCTTTTGTGCGATACCGAAAGCTGAAATTTTGATATCCGATCCTTTCATCCAATCGGTTTGAGCAAAGGTTACTTCCGTTCCTTTGTTATGACCCATACCGGCCACATTCAAATTCAAGGCCTCTACTCCTCTTACCAGAGCAATATTGCAACCACCCCAACCGGCTGTTCTTGCCCAGGGATTGATGAGTAACTCATTGGCTCCCGCCTGACCAGCACGGTCTTCATTTCCTGCGTAGGCAGGCACTCCCTTAATGACGAGAGCAATACTTACAATTGATATATATTTTAGAAATTTTTTCATACGAGTTCAGGATTGTTATTTAATCAATTAAATTATCAGAATGAATCAAGATCAATTGGTCGCATAACACCGAACCATTTTACCACTTTCTCGCCCAGGTTACCCGCATCGACGTGTATGATATATACACCACTGGCAACGGTAATTCCCGCGGTATTTTTCAAATCCCAGTCAAGTGTAGTGGCCTGGTTAAAATCCTGACCTTCAACAACCGCATAGCCATCTGAAACATCACTTTGTATATCGCGCTTAAACTGACGGATCAACGTTCCGTTGATGGTATAAATTGATACCGTACACTTGCTTGGCAGGTTGGTTATTCTCACCCTGTTATCCAACTGGTCTTTGCGTGTTTTCTCATAGGAAGAGTAAGCATAGTACGGATTGGGGACAACCCTGATCAAATCAAGCGCATCTTTTGCCGCTTCGGTTTGGCCGGTGCTGGCAACCGCGCTGGTTGGAATCTCAAATTCATACAAGGGATTACCACCATTTACCTGTGTTGTGTTCAGAGAGGTAAATGTCCTGTAATTCTTGGCTACACGGAGGCGGATTTTCACATCCGTTTCAAGGATGCTGTGACCTGTGGTAGTCAGCGGCAGGCTTGTCCAGATGCAATCTTTGAAAACATTCCGCTTGGCCACCGCATTTCCGGTTGACAACAAAGAATCAATTTTAAATCCACTGTCATATATAGGAATGTCTGTATTTAAAACTCCATTTTTATTGAACACGTAGATATAATGCATTCCACCAAGTGCCGGTCTGCCGTTGACATCAGCGCCTTCATTGGAAGTCGGATTCCAGATCATATCCTGACTGTTTTCTCCGCTGAGCGAAGAGTTTTCACCAAAGGCGATATTCAGACGCTCTCCTGTTTCAACATTAATAGCATAGCCGGGGAACCAACCCATACCCGTAGCGGATATATAATCGGCATCATTCGGGTCACTTGAAACCACTCCGTCTCCTGCAACTCCGTTCTTATCGACAGACGGAGATTTACGCTTGTCGAACTTCTTCGCGGCATTGATGTTAGGCATGGTATCCTCCCCCGTTTCCAGCACCACACAACGGGTCCATTTGCTTTTATCAGAAGTAATGACCACATCCACACTGGCCAGTGAAGTCCATTTGATCAAAGCATCTACCACAGGGCTGTTCAATTTAGGTGCGCCGGCATAGGCACGTGCAGCCATCTTATAGGGTGCCCATGTACCTTCCAGTACATTCTCATAAATGGAATTGGGATCCCATGGTGTACCTGCTGTATTCAGGTCCGTTGACTCCGTTCCTGAAAGAATCCAATCTCTGTTTGAGGATCCATCCACATCGGCAACCCCGGTTAACCATACCTTGGCTGGATTCGAAAATTCTTGTGTGGCTTCCAGGAAACCATTATTATCTGAGCCGTCACCAGGTTCCTTACCGTTGATTTTATAGATATTGAAGGCAATCTTGTTGCTTTCCAGCAGTTGCTCGTATGGTGTATTCAAAGTAAACAGGCAACTGTCTACCAAAGTACCTGCAGGATTATTATATATGAAATACCTGGAATCATCTGCCACTCCGTTAAACTGCACCTTGAAACCTCCGCCTTTTACTTTCAGCGGGTCATAAATTGACACATTGATAGGCCCTAAACCTGCTTTATAAACCGGATTAACGGCGATATTATTCGCCAGGATTTCTGCAACCGTGGCATCTGTGAGATCCAGAACATTTCCACCATTACCGGTTCCTTCAATTCTTTTAATGCTAAATCCGTCACCAAAGGTCGAATTCATCACAGTACCGCCGTTATTAACCACAGACTTGTGAGGAATAGCGGAATAGATTTTCACATTTTTCCTTCCTTGCAGATAAGGCTCAGCCTGTGTGTTCACAGGATTCGGGGCAAAAGCATTAAAGGTCCTGTAATTATTACTTGCATAAGAAATCACCATGAAGTAATAGGGGCTATAATTAGCCAGCGGTTTCAGGGTAAACTGGTCCTGGGTTATGATAAAATTATGTGTAATTCCTTCATTGACTTCATCCGTCTTTTGAGTTGGGATATAAGCTTGCAGGTTATCATCAAATGTATAATTGATCAGCTTGGTAACATCATCATCCAGGTCAATCTGATATAAAAGTTTGGCTTTAGAGGGGTCATTGATATCAGAGATGGAGATGTTTTCGCTGCTAACCTGGTAAATTTTATATCCCTGAAATTTATAGCTTCTCTCATCAATAGACAGGGTATCATACACAATGGTGGTATCATTAATCTGATCAGCAACCACTCCGGGGATATTTTTATCAAACTGAGAGTACAGTTCCACTTTCTCATTGCGGGTATTTTCAAGAGAAATGATAATTTTCTGATCCATCTCACGGATGGCCAGTTCAGGCGCATCGGGACCATCCAACACCTGGAAACAGTTGTTAAACAAACGTTGAGCAAGGTCATCGGCACGCTTAATCACATCAACTGAAGCCAAAGGACCACCGGAAGTTGCCCGTCCCCACACCACACCGGTAGTAATATAATTCACTGCTCCAGGCTGTAAAGTGAAGGTTCCGGCTGATTGCAACCAGCGCATGTCGGTGGGTTGAATATTAGCGGTAACCATCGTCCAGGGAGTCGAAAATTTAGGATCGGTAGTATTTGGGAACATATACTCGCAAGGAGTAGTAGTGGCACCCGGGCCAGTTCCTTTACCATTTCCACCGTAAGTTATTGGCGCACCATCGAGCCAGCTACCACTCAGATATTCATAGTAGTCATCCGTTACCGACGGATTTCCGTTTGGGACGCTGTTCACGTTTTCATAATACACGAAACGAGACATGGAAATGGTCTCACCGTCTTCGTCAATCTGACCATCTTTATTGTTGTCTATTCCGTCAAGGGTATCCGCCAGTGGTCCCTGGAAGAAATCAATACCCACGGCAGGAGGATTCAATCCGTAACCGCCACCACCATCATCATCCGGGTCACCATTATAGCAATAGCCCAATCCTAAGCCCACATCACAACCTACGTAGTCATCGGAGGCATTACCGAGATCCGGATCGCACCATACTCCGAAGTAAGTAGAATCAAGTTTATTACTTGACCGGTTGATGACCTGATATTTATAAAAGGTCATGAAGTTTACATCATTGGTGGTATTGAAAGCAAAGGCTTGCGCGCGTATTTCCAGTCCGATCGGATTACTGTTGGTTTCAGTTTTGCTGTCACCCACATCATTGAACACCCACCAAATCGATTCATCACCGAAAATATAATCATTACAAACCGTTTCGTTGGTATTCGGATCAACAGGATATTCCCCATCGAGTTTGAAATAAGGGTAGTCACCATCTTCATGGTTATAGGTTCCGTCATTGTTGGCATCGAAATACGGGGCAAGGAAGGGCAATTCACCATTGGCAACATTACCGTTACCGGGCCATGATTCAATATCGGGAGTTGCCACATTATTGGCAAGGAAGTTTTCTACATCTTCTCTTTTAATTGTCCAGAACTTATCAAATTCCAGACAGCGGGCATCTGTGATGCTCATGGCTCCTGTGTTCGGGTCCTTAGATATAGGACCGCCCCAGAAGTCATTGGCACCTTGCTGGCGATAAGTTTGGGCCGCAACCAATAATTGATTGCTTTGATCAAAACCACCGATCCATAATGCTCCGGAAAAAATTGAATTTTTATTGGAACCGATGGGTACTTCGTAGTAGGGGGTTTGTCCAAACGGATCCCACCACAAATCACCACCCACGAGTACACGGGCGCGCACCTGGTTTACATCCAGGTCAATTTGTGCCTGCGTAACCGGGCAGGCGGCGGCAGTCTTTGCTCCTGCATTTGGAACAGAAGCCAGACGGTTTGCACCCACGTTCATCTTAGCCGACGAGGTGACTGACCAGGCTAACATGAGCGCGAGGCTTAAGGTGAACTTATATCGAAACATATTCATAGCGTTTATTTACTGGTTTGTAAGTGTCAAATTAGAAATCGAAACGAATACCAAGCCTGGTTCTGCGAGGCAAACTGTAGTTATCAGGATTCTGAATTCGAATATTGTACTGATCGATGAATGCCTGGGGATCGGTTTGCGCGTTGGCCAGTTGTTGTCCGTCGGGTGAGTTAATAAATCCATCATCGGCAGCATTACCCGTTGCACGATACACGCCGGTTACATTCTGGGTGTTCAACAGGTTTTGTACCCACAGGTAAACATTGAGCGTGGCTTTCTTCTTATCTGAAATTTTCAGGTTAAAGTCTTTTTCAATTCTGGCATCAAAACGGAACTGCCAGGGGGTACGGGCGCCGTTGATCACACCTTCCACTACACGCTGACCATTGTCCTGCCAACCGATAGCTGCCCCTTCGCGGGTTGCACGGGCCTGACGGGTGTAGGGTGTACCTGAATTGGTACGGAACACAAGGTTGGCTCCTGTATTCTGAAGGAAGGGCTTGCCCCACAGCATGGGGCCGTTATAGGCGCTACCTTCACCATAGCGGTAATCAAATGAAACCGTAAAGGCATGGCGGGTATCAAAATCCAGTGGTACAATGAAACGAATATTGGGTTGCTCCGTGTCGGTAAGTTCAATATTGGATGTGGCGCCTGAACCTGTACCATCGGCAAACTGAAGGGTATAGTTGGCGAGCATCCTCACGTTGCCGGTACGACGCAGATCATAGATCAGGGACATTCCCTTAACCGTACCAAAGTCAATATTTGCATAAGACGTATAAGTAAACGGATAAGCGAAATTCACTTTAGTTGCCTGAATCATGTTTTTCATTTCACGATAGAAAGCGGAGATGGTAAATGCAGAACTCTTACTTACCACTTGCTTAAAGCCTACTTCATAATCAGTAGTTCTTTCAGGCAAGAGACCCGCGTTATTAATCAAACCATCAGGATTACGTATCAATGCGAGATACTCCATCGGGTCATTTCTGAGGTTTGAAGCCGGACGCTGGGTCAAGACATCGTAATGCGCGAAGAACTGCGCCTGGTCGGTGATGGAGAAGCTAAATGCAACACGGGGCATAACCACCAGCTGGGGCTCGTAATCTTCAAATACCGCGTCAATGTTCCAGTCCTCACCGGCTACTGTGCCGGCCCCGTCCTTCTTGGCGGGTAAAATAAGACCGGATGAAGATTGCTGGGCGATAAGGTCAGGGTTACTTACAATTTGACCTGTGGCATCGTACCATACATCCCCGTCACGGTAACCAATCACCGAAGTCAGGTCATTGGCATTGGCAATATAGGGGATGAAATCATTGCCGATATTACCGGGTTTACCCACAATTTCAACCGGGAAATTGCCTACATTATAAGCATCCAGCAGGAGGTAACGGTCCTTTAACTGCTTCTGGTTAGCATCAAAACGGTCCACGCGTACCCCGATATTGAAGTTCAGGTTTTCAATGGCGAAGTTATCCTGAATATATCCTGCCATATAAGTGGGACGGAAGGCATCAATTTCACGGGTAAATACTCCGTCTTTCTTTTTGGTGAAGAAATCCTTGAAGGATGCTGTACCTGTGGACTTCTCCCCTTTATAGTCAAATCCGTAATAACCTCCTACAAGATTATTTAGTATCAATTCATCGGGTGTAAACATACCAATGTCAAGCTGAGAAGGATCCAGGGCATCAAAATCCACGTACTGGTTATTGGCAATACCCAAGCCGGCCCTCAGGTTTTCATAAAACTCTTTCACAACATTTCCTTCTGCATCCACCACAGGAACATATCCTGTTCCGTAGTCGTTTCTGACAATTCCGTCAACGAAATTCGTATCTGAACTGATCAGGTTACTCTGATCCACGAGCAGCAATTTATTCAGGTCATTGGCAAGCAATCGACCCAGTGACCATAAACCACGTGGGCCAAGACTGTACCCGCGGTCAATCCTTTGTTCAAATTCAAAACCAACCTGGATCGCATGCTTTTTGATATCGGCATTACCGCTGAGAGTGAAACGGAACTGATCATTGTCAAAATTCTGGTACAGGTTTCTGGCATTACCCATCGCTTCCCAGATGGCCATCACACTGGCCACTCCGTCACCATTACGGATACCACCCGGTCCTCTGATAGTATTGAGGTTATTAAAAGTTGAAGATCCGGTTGCAGATTGCAAGAAATCATAAGCTGAGATATTATAAGCCTCACTTAAAGGATTTACGCCCACCGGCTCATAACTGAAGTTATCCAGATAAATCGGGTTTTCGACTAAAAATCCGAGCGAGTCTATCGCCACAGGTGCAAATGATTTTACGCGATTGTTGGAGAACTTGCCAAACCAGCCATATCTCCAGAAATCATCTTTATGGTCAGGATCCTGGTTGATCTGTTGGTTTTTATTGTATTCTGCCTGGAAAGAGAAGAATACATTTCTGAACGTACTGGCTTGCGCGCCTTCCCCTTGCTCGGTTTTATAAGTGGATGCGATGCGCTGTGTGATCCGTGCAAAGACCCTGTAATCTGTATCTATGATATTCGGGTTTTCTTCAGAGTTGTAGGCAACACGGTTGATAGTATAGCTGGTCCTGTCGTTAACATTAAAAGATCCACCCAGTGTAAACGTCGTATTATCTACCGGTTGAAAGTCAAGTTTAGCTGTGAAACGATAGCCGATCTGGTCAACATTGTCCTTGTTATCTACCTTGTCGAAATCACTCTTTCTGTAGAAAGCCGCTGCGTTGTCAAAGCCAAAACCACTGGCAGTTACGTAAGGACGAATGGGGTTCTGCTTAAGATCATTATATACGGCGTCTTTTAGACGGTACATGCCAATGGCCGATGGATCCGGATCTTTATCCAGCTGAAGTTCACCGCTGACGAAGAAACCAAGCATGGTTTTGGTAGCGCCATTCTCAAGTTTCTTTTTCAGGATGGGTCCCGAAAGGTTACCGGAAACCAGGTTGTACCCGAATTTATCCAGCACTTCAGAGGTAACCACCTCTATACCACCTGAAAATTCCTTTGAAGGACCTCGTGTGGTTACACTGATAATACCTCCGGTAGCATCACCATATTGAGCAGGTGTACCTCCAACAATGGTGGTTACCTGCTCCACACCTGCCTGTGGCAATTTGTTGCTTCCCCGGATCCGTATACCATCCACATAATAGTCTGTGGCATTATCTCTTGAGCCGCGTACGTTCAGGTCATCGCCATCATCTTTCTGGAAGACACCGGCTGCCTGCGATGCAACAGAGCGGATATCCCTGGTTGGGGCCGCTTCAATTTCTTCACGGGTTAGGGTAGCGCCCACTGAAGTATTACCTTTATCGATCAAAGGCACCTTGTAGGCAATAATTTCTACTTCTTTTGTTTCAACCACCTTCTTACCAACGGCGAGATCCTGGAAGGTGATTTTGTCATTCGACACCAAAACTCCGGTGATCACCAGGTCAGTGTAACCTACATAGGTTACTTTAAGTGTGTAACTCCCGGGTTGCAGGGGCTTTATGGTATATTCTCCTTCGAAATCCGATTGAGAACCACCTACCTGGGTTCCGTTCATTTCTGCGACTACCGAAGCAAACGGCAACGGTTCCTTGGTAGCCTTGTCCAGAATTTTACCTCTGATAGCACCGGTTTGCGCCATTGCGCCAGCAGTTGTCAGAAGTAAAAGCACTAGTGTTAAGTAGACATTCCTTATCATAGGGTATAGTTTGTAGCTAAATCAGCGTTAATGTTAGGTTAATTTTCACACGGGGGTTAAAAATAGAAACATTTGATTTGAATTTCAAAATCACAGTCCATAAGTAAATGAGTTTTCAACAGCATACTTTTCACCGGAAATGTTGGTGTTTCAATAACTCATTGATTACCACGGCCCGTTTCCAATCGAAAGTCCCGCTTTTTATTTCTTCAGATATTTTCATGGCCATTGCATTTTGCATTTCCCCGGTGTCTTCCAATCGTTGAACCTCCTGCAAAACAGGCGCTTCGTCCGATTTTTGTTCGTTTCGAAATAATCTTCCTTCATAATTAACAACTTTTTCAATACTTTCTGTATTTTCTAAAGACCCGGCCGGCTTTTCAAACATATCCTGCCTTTTCATTTTGGATTTAACCATGGGTTGATTCCGTGCTGGATAGGCTTTCAATTCACCCGATACCGGCTCGGGCAGCGGTCGTTGAACAGGTGGGGTTCCGGGAGCGGATTTCCTAATGGACCCGGATATTTTAGATAATAACCAGATGAAACCGATTACTATATATATGATTGTCTTTAGTTCCATAGGATCAAAATAAACACTTTTCAACAGAAGTAAGGTCATATTGGCATCACAACTTCCTGTTTTTTACATTTGCGTTGCGTAAAGGCCCCTATTTAAAGGGAACCCTTTACTTGTATAGCGTATCCGGGCGTTTAAAAGTCCTGGTAAAGAATCAGCAAACAGAACAGAGCAGGCTCGCGCAACAAACAACGCGGGCTTTCTTTTCCTTATAAACCGATTACAATGAGATTAAAGTCACTTGAAATTAAAGGATTTAAAAGCTTTGGCGACAAAGTGATTATTCATTTCGATGAAGGAGTTACTGCGATAGTTGGCCCCAATGGATCGGGGAAATCAAATGTGGTAGACGCTATGCGCTGGGTACTTGGCGAACAAAAGACCAGACTTCTCCGCAGTGAGAAAATGGAGAATATTATCTTCAATGGAACCAAGCAGCGTAAGCAGGCCAACCTCGCAGAGGTAAGCCTTACTTTTGAAAATAACAAAGGCATTCTCCCCACAGAATATACCAATGTGTCCATTACACGAAGGTTGTACCGCTCCGGTGAATCAGAATATCTTTTAAACGGGCTTACCTGCCGTTTAAAGGATATCAATGACCTTTTTCTCGACACAGGTATCGGACCGGATTCCTATGCCATCATTGAATTGAATATGGTGGATGATATTTTGAAGGACAGGAATAATACCATTAAAACGCTCCTGGAGGAAGCGGCGGGTATATCAAAATATAAAATCAGGAAACGTCAGACATTCCAGAAACTGGAGGAAACTGATGCTGATCTGAACAGAGTGAATGATCTCCTGTTTGAAATTGAAAAGAGCCTCAAACAACTCGAATCCCAGGCAAAGAAGACAGACCGCTATTACCGGATTCGCGATGAATACCGCACCCTGAGCACCCAATTGGCCCTGTACAGTATCCGCTATCAGAGCAGCACATTGCTTGAATTCCAGCAAAAAGAAAAAGAACAAACGGAAGTAAAAGCCAGCTTACAGGATGAACTGGAACGTCTTGAAACAAATCTGGTGGAACTTAAAACGGAGGCATCAGAAAAAGAAAAGCATTTCCAGTCGGTACAGAAAGCTTTAAATGAAAAATTACTGGAAATAACACGCTTTGAAAACGAAGAAAAAAACAGGAATGAGCGCCTTAATTTTCTTGTTGAAAAGCAAAAACAATTACAACAGCAGTCGGAACTGGACGATCAAACACTGACCGAACTTCAAAGCAGCTTGCTTGAACTCCAGGATGAAAAACTAAGGGAGGAAGAGCACCTTCGTCAACTGGAAGTTTCAGTAAACCGACAGAAAGAAGAGGCCGAACAATGCAAGCTCGCTTTTGAATCCTCGCAGGTGAATATCCGTGAGTTGAATCAACAAACTTACCAGCTGCGTACAATGATTAATGAATTCGAAACCAGCCAGGCGGTAAAAACCACAAGGTTCAATTCCATTAATGAAGAATTTAACAGGCAACAGGTGCAGCAGGAAGAACTCAGCCTGAAATTAAAAAACCTGGAAGATGAAATCGCCACGCTGTTGCCTGACAAAGACAAATCGGATGCTGAACTCCGGCGCCTCAGGCAACACCGGCTGCAACTTGATGAACAGGTAAAACTTGCCGAAACGAAAATAAAAGAACTGAACCATGTGCTACAGGCCGAGTCCCGGAAACTCGATGCGCGGCATAACGAATATCAGTTAACGAAAAACCTGTTGGAGCAAATGGAGGGCTATCCGGAATCCATACGCTACCTGAAAAAAAATCACCAGCGTTTTAAGGAAGCTCCGCTGCTCAGTGAAATTATTGTGTGCGAAGACCCTTTTAAACTCGCCATTGAAAATTATCTGGATCCCTATCTGAATCATTTTGTGGTAGACACGATGGAAGAAGCCTGGGCTGCTCTGCAAACACTCAATGAATCCGCAAAAGGACGTGCCAATTTTTTTGTACTTGAAACTTTACAGCATTATAAAACCCATTCCTTCCCTACTCTTGAAGGATGTACGCCGGCAGTTAAAGCAATAGAAAGAAATATTAAATACGACCCCCTGTTTAATTTTCTATTAGGCCATGTGCAGGTACTTGACAAAGACCGTTCCCTGCAGGACTATCCCTTCGACGGTGATCAGTCGGTGGTGATAATTTCACAAGGTGGTAATTTTCTGCGTCAGAAATATGCGGTTGGCGGTGGGTCCGTCGGGCTTTTTGACGGTAAGCGAACCGGAAAATTCAGAAACCTCGAGAAACTGGCCGAAGAACTCAAACATCAGGAATTAATTATCGGGCAATACCGTGATCAGGTAAAACATACGGAACAGGAAGTCATCGAGCTGAAACAAAGCATCCAGGATACGCAACAGCAAATCAGCAAGCAGGAAAATGATTTTGTACGGTTAAATGGCCAGGTAAATACTCTGCAGAGTAACCGTGAATTCTTACTGAACAACTTCGAACAATCTAAAAAGAACAGTTCAAGGCTTGAAGAAGAAGCCGCCGCTATCAATAAACTCCTGCAGGAGGAGCAAAGCAACCCCGACCTCTCTCCTACCCTGCTGCGTGAACGGCTGGAGAATCTTGTTCAACAGCTGAATGTTCAGCAGGAACTATCAGTTACCCAACAAAAAGAATCCAATGAAAAGTCGCAGATATACAACCAGCAAAACATTGTACTGCTACAACAGCAAAACCGGATACAAAATATAATACGTGACATAGGGTATAAATCAAACCAGGTTGACACCTTACGTAAAAACCGTGAACAATACGCGTTGGATATTGAAAATGTTAAAGTTCAAACGGACACATTACTGGGAGGTCTTGAAAATAACAGTGAAGCCTTCCAGTTCATGCTGGAAGAAAAATCATCCTTTGAAAAGGCCTTTACGGAAACCGAGCAGGAATACCTGGCTTCCCGTGGACGTATAGAAGAGGCTGAAAAGCGCCTGAATGAGTTAAGGAGAAGCAAGGATCATGCAGATCAGCAACTGCAGTTGCTGCACGATGAGTTGAATGAGTTAAAATTACAAATGCATTCCTTAAAAGAACGGCTTAACATTGAATTCAATATTAATATTCAGGATCTTTCCGAACAGGAGCCTGACCCTGAATTCAACGAGGAAGAAATGAGGCCGCGCGCAGAACAATTGCGCAAAAGGGTAAATGAATTCGGACCGATTAACCCCATGGCGCTCGAACAGTACAAAGAGATCAAAGAGCGTTATGATTTTATCATCAGCGAAAAAACGGATCTCCTCAATGCCAAAGAAGCGCTGCTGAAAACCATCACTGAAATCGATGAAACGGCGAAGACGGTTTTCATGGAAGCTTTCACTCAGGTACGTGCCAATTTTATCCGCGTATTCCGTTCTCTGTTTACAGATGACGACACCTGTGATCTCGTGCTGTCCGAATCTTCCAATCCGCTGGAAACCGACATACAGATTATTGCGCAACCCAAAGGGAAAAAACCATTGAGTATTCACCAGTTGTCGGGTGGAGAAAAAACACTTACCGCCACAGCGCTCCTCTTTGGCATCTACCTTCTCAAGCCCGCGCCCTTCTGTATTTTTGACGAGGTGGATGCGCCCCTGGATGATAACAACATTGAAAAGTTCAATAATATCATTAAAACTTTCAGTGGAGAATCACAGTTTATTATCATTACCCACAACAAGAAGACCATGGCAGCTACCGATATCATGTATGGTATTACCATGGCTGAACCCGGTGTTACCACAGTGGTACCCGTTGACATGCGGGCATATGCAGAATAAAGCATGGCGGTCTTTTACGGAAAATGGAAACGCTGAGAAAATCATCATTGCGGTTTTGATAAAAAAGTAATGACTTAGCGATTTTCAGGTCTTTTACGCGGAAATAATCGTTGCCAGAAATCCGGACGACGGTCAAATGAATCGACATGTTTGTATCGACGTTTGTTCTTCTTCCATCGCTTCTTTACTTCCTTGGATTGTAATTTCATATGCCTCTTCCTGCCGATCTCTTCGGCCTTCATCTGCTTTTTTATTTGTTCCTGCTTCGCTTTTTCGGCCTGCTTCTGTTTTTTACGTGCACTCCCATCTGACTGCGCCATTGTAAACGAGGCAGGAAGAAGAAAAGCCAGCAGAAAGATGTGCAAATACTTTTTCATGAACAGATAACGCAAACATACACAGAAACCATACTTCCGGTAAATAAAAAACCCTGTCTTTCTAACAGGGTTTTTAAAGAATTTTGAAGAAAACCTCAACGCGGCCTCGGAGCACCGGGCGCACGGAACTTCACAGCGTTCTGCTGATCGTTATAGGTGTAGTTAATTCCATAGATATAAACAGGATATTCCCGGGATGGTGTGACTGTAAATGCACCGTCGTTGATTTCAACATCCTTTTCGAAATGCTGTTTTGAACTTTCAACATAAACAATGGTAATGTCAGCCATCTCAGGAGTAACTTTGAGGGCTTCACCGGCTTTGTCACAAGGATAAAACCTAATTTTGCTTCCATCATCAACAATTTCAAAATAAACCTGCTGTTCACCCCCCACAATATATCCGCCACGCTTACCTTTAACAAGGTCATCTGTTTGAGCAGACATAGTGAAAGGAATAATCATCAGAAAGGCAAAGAGAAGGGTTAAGAAGTGCTTTTTCATGTCTTGGGTTTCTATTTAATGATCAAATATATATAAAATTGAGTCAAATATACAAGAGCTTGCCAAAAAGAAATATGAATTATTACGCTAAACTGCCCATTTTAAGGGCCATGGCCTTCGTTTTTTTGTGGTGCTCAATGGCCTGTAAAAAGAATAACGACCGGGTCCCCAGCGTCGCTGTGGATGAATACCTCAACCTGAACCTTCCGGAATATTTCAACCTGAACGCGATAAACAACTGGGTTTATTATAATTATGCCGGTAACAAAGGCATTATCGTCATCAGGACATCTCCTACTGATTTCTCGGCTTATGAACGCACCTGTACTTTTGATCCCTCGGTACCTGCAGCCATTGTGGAAGGTATTCCCAATGATATTTTCTCCATTGATTCCGTTTGTGGCAGTAAGTTTAGCCTTTTGGATGGATCGGTCATCAACGGACCTGCTACACAGCCGCTTTTACAATACCGTACAGAATTGCTGGGCAATAATATTTTGCATATATACAATTAATTTGTTTTTAACTACTTAAGAAATTAATTGTCGAGGATATCCGGGAATCGAATAAAAAAAGGCTGCCTGAAAAGGCAGCCTCGCTCTAAGTTTTAACAGGATTAATACCGGTAGGTATCCAATTTATAAGGCCCTTCCACCTTCACACCGATATAATCGGCCTGTGTAGGCGAAAGCGTGTCAATCTCAACACCAATTTTAGCAAGATGCAAACGGGCTACCTTTTCATCGAGGTGTTTGGGAAGGGTATACACTTTATTTTCATATGCTGAAGCATTCGTCCATAACTCCAACTGGGCGAGGGTTTGATTGGTAAAGGAGTTAGACATTACAAAACTCGGATGGCCCATGGCGCAACCAAGGTTAACCAGGCGGCCTTCGGCCAGGATGATGATATCCTTTCCGTCGATGGTATACTTATCCACCTGCGGTTTGATGGTCTCCTTGGTATGTCCGTAATTGGTATTTAACCAGGCCATATCAATTTCATTATCGAAGTGTCCGATATTACAAACCACAGCATTGTGTTTCATGGCACGGAAGTGTGCTTCGGTGATAATATTGTAATTACCGGTGGCGGTAACAATGATATCAGCCTCTTTCACCGCGTTCAACATCTTTTTTACTTCATAGCCTTCCATCGCTGCCTGAAGCGCGCAGATAGGATCTATTTCAGTAACAATGGTCCGCACTTTGGCATCCTTCAAGGATTCAGCAGAACCTTTTCCTACATCACCAAAACCAGCAACAACGGCTACTTTACCGGCAAGCATCAGGTCAGTAGCACGACGTAAAGCGTCAACCAGTGATTCACGGCAGCCGTATTTATTATCAAATTTTGATTTGGTCACCGAGTCATTGATATTGATGGCAGGCATGGGTAATGTACCGTTTTTCATACGCTCATGCAGGCGATGCACACCGGTAGTTGTTTCTTCTGAAAGGCCCTTAATGCCGGAGATAAGCTCAGGATACTTGTCCAATACCATATTGGTGAGATCCCCTCCATCGTCAAGAATCATATTTAAAGGCTTGCGCTCCTCTCCGAAATAAAGGGTTTGCTCAATGCACCAGTCAAACTCTTCCGCATTCATTCCTTTCCAGGCATAAACGGATATCCCTGCGGCGGCAATGGCAGCAGCAGCATGGTCTTGCGTAGAAAAAATATTACAGGATGACCAGGTCACCTCAGCTCCAAGTTCAACAAGGGTTTCAATAAGTACAGCCGTTTGAATAGTCATGTGAAGACATCCTGCGATACGGGCTCCTTTCAATGGTTTTTGTTTGCCATATTCATCACGAAGTGCCATCAATCCCGGCATTTCAGCTTCTGCAAGCCTGATTTCTTTACGTCCCCATTCGGCCAAAGACATATCTTTAACCTTGAACTTAACATACTGCGCTGTTTGTGTTTTCATCATTTTTTAAAATTTTGTGCAAAGGTACGGTTCTCTCATCAGGAAACAATACCTTGCGGTTTCAATATTGAGTTAATTTATGCCTCTTGTTTTCAATAAACTATTGCCTTCCGGTACATACGTGTGGGTTTGGCACCTCACTGAAACGACAGAAGCCCTGCAAAAGTTTATTTCTGATGAAAATTTTCAGGAAATCCAGAGGACTTTTCATCACCCGATCAGAAGACTTCAAAAGATGGTGACCTGCATTTTATTACAAGGCTTGGGAGAAGGAAAAAGCATTGATATTCAATACGATGAAAGGGGAAAACCTTCGCCGGTGGACTATCCCGGCCACGTTTCCATATCACACTCGAGAAATTATGTCGGACTTATGTATCACCCCTTGCTCCCTTGCGGTCTCGACCTGGAGGAAATCAGAGAAAGGATCCTCCACCTCGCCGGTAAATTTGTAAACGATCATGAAAGGAGCTGGATCAACCACGACACACCGCTTCTGGATACCGGTTTAATCTGGAGTGTGAAGGAGGCTTTGTTTAAAAATATCGGAGGGGGAGGTATTATTTTCAAAGACCAGCTTTTTGTGAACAAGCCGCATGAGGCGGATGAAAAAGGTGGTAAAGGTTATGCATGGTATAAGAGTCCAGGTACCGGTTCCTGCTTTGAATACCAATATATATATTTGGAGGATGTGCTGCTAGTTCATACTATTGCAAGCGAAAGGGAAGCTGTAAAAAACTTATGATTTACCAACAAATACAGGAGGCAAAGCACCATGGTCGTCGCATGATGGCGGTTTTGATTGATCCTGACAAGGTAAATGAGCAGCACCTGAACAGAATTTGCAAGAACGCGGATGCTGCCAGTGTTGACTTTTTCTTTGTTGGCGGGAGTTTGATAACCAGTGGCGACTTATCTTATACCATACAGGCGATCAAAAAACGCAGTGATATACCCGTCGTTATTTTTCCCGGCAATCACCAGCAGGTGGACGAGCATGCAGATGCGATTTTACTGCTGAGTCTTATTTCAGGCAGGAATCCGGATTTGCTGATCGGGCAGCATGTATTAGCGGCCAAAAAACTTAAAGCCGCTGAAATTGAAATTATGCCAACCGCTTACCTGTTAATTGACGGTGGAAATATTACCACAGTTCAATATGTGAGCGGTACCGCTCCGATCCCGGTCAACAGGCCTGAAATTGCGGCCAGCACCGCCCTTGCAGGAGAGCAACTGGGCATGAAACTGATATTTGCTGAAGCAGGTTCAGGTGCCAAGAACCCGGTAAGCCATGAAATTATTGAGGCCATACGGAGGGAAGTAAATATTCCCCTTATTGTTGGGGGTGGTATCCGCAGTGCGGAAAAGGCCGATCAAATCTATAAAGCCGGAGCGGATATCGTAGTGATAGGCAATCATTTTGAAAGCCATCCCGATGTCATCCATGAGATTGCCGCTACCCGAAACCGCTTCATCTGACTTTTTACACTTAACGCCGCAGATTAAATACGGCCCATATCACTGATCCCCCAGGAGGTATTTCCTGATGAACAGAATGGTGGTATAAAACTGATAGTCGCTGTTATTTTTTTTGCGGAAACCATGCCCTTCGTCTTTAGCTTCAAGGTACCATACTGGAATATTGCTTTTTTTGAGAGCTTCCGCCATCTGGGTCGCCTCCGTACGGGGAACCCGCGGGTCATTTCCCCCCTGAACGATAAACATGGGAATTTTAATTTTATCTACGTTATTAAGGGGTGATATTTTCTCCAGGAAAGCATACATCGCGGGTTGTTGTTCATCTCCATACTCTACACGCCGGAGGTCACGCCGGTAGCTTTCCGTATTTTTTAAAAATGTTGTAAAACTGGAAATACCCACGATATCGTTTGAACACTTTAACCGCTTACTGTAATGTACCGCGCAGGCCAAAGCCATATACCCTCCGTAGCTCCCCCCCATCGTCATCACGCTGCCTGCGTCCAACTCCGGTTGTTGCGCTATCCAGTCCAGCAAGGCACCAATATCCTTTACTGAGTTTTCCCTGAGAAGACCATTGTCCATTTTGACAAATGACTTGCCATAGCCCGTGCTTCCCCTTACATTCGGATAAATCAGGGCCACACCCAATTCATTCATAAAATAGTTATTTCGTCCCTGAAACCCGGGCAAGGACTGACTTTCGGGTCCCCCATGAATCACAATGATCACCGGCCGTTTTCCTGTAAATTTATCTGCCGCCTTATAATAGAAACCCGAAATCTCTTGTCCGTCAAAACTCTTCCACTTGATGAGTTTGGCTTCGGCGAGTTGTGATGAAACCAGGCCGCCCAGTTCGCTTTCCGTCCAACGTTCTGTACTACGGGTTTTGACATTCCATGTGTAAATATCTCCTGATGATTTTGCTCCGGAATAGGTAAAAGCTACATCCGAACTGTTGTTATGCCATGAAATTCCTCCTATGATTCCCGCCGGCAAACCTTTGACCTCTTCAAAGGTATCCGTTGTCGTATTCAGCAGGTAAACTTTTGAAAATCCCGCTTCGTTAATGCTAAAAATCAGGTTTTTCCCGTCCGGTGACAAATCGTAGGCAGACAACTCCCAGGGAATTGATTTTGTGATGGGTTTTATTGCACCTGTGTTTACATCCATTTTGGCGAGGTACCTGAACTCATAATCCATATCGGTGGTGAGATAAATGTTTTTTCCATCGGGCATATAAACAGCACCTCCAAAAACTACCTGGTCTTTACGTTCAGGCGACAGCAGTTTTTTCGACCCGCTTGACAGGTCCACTTTCCACAATTTGCTTTCATTCACCGAAATGCTTTCACCTATGATGATACTTTTATCATCAGGCGCCCAGTCATTTATACCCCATCCTCCACCGCTCACTTCCAGAACTAACTTTTCAGTGGAAGGATGAAGCGGGTCCATCAGGTAGAGGTCACGGTCGGCGCCGTTTCTTTTGGTAGAGCCATAAATGATCAGGTCACCTTTCGTACTCCAGGAAAGCCCTCCGTTTTGTGATTTTTTTCCATCGGTCAGCAAGGAAATTTTCCCATCTGCCAAATCAAATCGGTAGAGCTGCGAAAATTCATTGCCGCCGGCATCCTTTGAAAAAATAAAATAATCTCCGCCCCGGGGATGGTAAGTTGCATAACCAACCGGTTCTTCAAAAAAGGTGAGTTGTGTTCTTGCCCCCATCGGCATCTTAATCAGATGTAATTGGCTGGTATTCCCAAATCGCGTGGACATCAGCATTTCCCTTCTTTCAGGATGCCAGTCGACGAATGCGGCACCACGAATATTGGTATAAGGCGACAGTTCATTTACCAGCGAAAGGGGTACCGGAGGCAGGCCGTCAGTGATCAGGTTGTCACCAGACTTCAAAACCGGCGATGCAGCGACTTGCGGGAAAGCATTGTGAGCAACACAAACAGCTAAAATGATAAAGAGTATTTTTTTCATGTATCAGCAGATTTAATGCGATAGTAATGAACAAATATCAAATATAAAACACTTTTAGATGGATGGGCAGATATCAACGACAAAACAATCAATGCCCCCAACCAACCGGAGAAGGAAAAAACCCTTTCTGAAAAAATCAGATTGTAATCGAACTTTCTTTTCGGACCTGGTTGGCGTTCTTTTTATATTTCATCTTAAAACGGCGACTGAAATACGCCGGGTCTTTAAATCCGATATCATGCGCTATTTCCTGCACATTATCCTTGGTGGTACGAAGCAGGTAATGCGCCCTTTCCAGCCTTTGATTTTCGATATAGTCCTGAAGGTTCGCACTGGTCATGGTTTTAAAAAACTGCCCAATATAATCTTTGGAAACATAGGCCAGTTTTGCAATGGTCTGATTCGACAAATCACCACCCAGGTTCGATTGTATATACTGAATAATATTTACCAGTCTTTTATCGAGCAGATAATTTATTTTTTCAAAATTCTTTGAATACTCCGGCTTATTGGAAATATACCGGCAAATATGAACCACCATTTCTTCCGACAGGTTTCGCTGTAACCTCTCCTTTCCCAGTCTTTTATTTTCTTCTTCACTGATGAGTGCCTCCATCAGGTAATTCATTTCCTCATCATAAGGCATCACAAAACAAGGTAATTCCAGGATGGAAAAAAAAGGGATGGCCCCGTATACGTGAACATCAAAGCCGGCAATGCAAAAAATATCCTTTGTATCATCATATCCATCGCGCACAAACCTCGATTTTACATATTGTTCCCTTAATTCAGGAGAAGCAAAACCCTCCTTTCCGAATGCCTGATAACGGTTGCTTTTACCATGTCTGAAATAAATGGGAGAAGCTACCGGCATAAAGTAAAAACAGCCCTTATCAATTTTTCTGAAATCCCTTTCACCATAAAAATTTCCCGACTTAACCTGTACGATGATATTACGGGGCTCAATGGAACCATTCAATTCCACCGGTTTCACGACCTCACGAATTGCTGACCGGTAATATTTTACCTGCAATGACTCAATGATCCTGTTGAATACTTCCTGCGTTGTCATTTGCCGGTAATAATCCTAAACAAATGTAACCCCCTGAACGATACCAATCAAGCATTTCTTTTCATAATACAATTCTTAGAATAGTTCAAGTTTGTTTGTATTTGTAAATCAATATGTTTAAATAATCACAATCTAATGCCTATAGGTAAAATACAAACCAAAGGAAAGACTTTAGGGTGAAGCCCAGGGGCAATGAATCCGGAAGGCTGTATGTTTGCAGGGCTAAAATAACATGCAACAAGTGCTGGAAATAGCTGCGTTCATCACCGGGATATCGGGCATATGGCTTACGATGAAACAGAAGATCTGGTGCTTTCCGGTCGGACTTGTGAATGTAGGTATTTCTTTCTATATCTTTTTAACACAAAAATTATATGCCGACAGTCTGCAACAGGTGATGTACATGATCCTTCTGTCATATGGGTGGTATTCCTGGAACCGGCCATTAAAATTCAAAAAAACACTGCCGGTAAGCCATCTTGAAACCAGGGAGGGTTTACTTTGCGCCGCAGTAAGCATCCTGTTTACTCTCTTGTTGGGCATGGTCCTAAAAACGTATACGCAGGCATCCTATCCTTGGCCGGATAGTTTCGCAACTGCACTGGCATTTACGGCCCAATACCTCATTGCACGAAAGAAAATTGAAAACTGGATATTGTGGATGATCGTAAACTGTATCTACATCATCATTTATATTGAGAAATCCCTGCTGCTCTATGCAATCCTCTTCACAGTATATTTATTATTGTCGTTTATGGGATTTTTTCAGTGGAAAAAAGAGTTACAAACAGTTTCAGGAAGCGACAGGCCATGAAGACCCTCAAAATCGCTATCGTTGGACCGGAGAGTACCGGTAAAACCGTATTAAGTCAGGAACTGGCCGCTTACTTTAACTGCCCGCTGGTGCCCGAGGTTTCGCGGGACTACCTTATGCATCTTGAAAGGGACTACACTTTCGAAGATCTGAAAAAAATTGCGCTAAGACAGGTGGAAGCTGAAGATATGGCATTATATCAAAATCCCGGGATGTTGATATGCGACACCACTTTGCTGGTAATTAAAATCTGGAGTGAATACAAATATCACCGGTGCGATGAATGGATAGTTACGGAAGAAAAATCACGTCCCTATGATTTATTCCTGCTGACGGATATAGACTTAGCCTGGAAAGAAGACCCATTAAGGGAGCACCCACATGCCAGAAAGGAACTGTTTTCACTGTATTACAGGCACCTCGTAAATACCCACCTGCACTTCAGGTTAATATTTGGTAACGGACCAGAAAGGACAGAAAGGGCTATCAGGATCATACTTGCGTTTTTGAAGCTTCAATGCCCGGTTTCACCGGATGCCACCAACAGGCAGGGAACCCGGTGATGAAACCATATTAAGCAATAACCCGAACTTCCGGTCCACTAATATTTTTCAATGAGCAAAGCGATGATTACCTTCGCAGCCGGAAAACAGAATGATAAAATCCTGTTTTCGCCTGAATCAAGACAAGCATAGAATTATTAACCGGCAATAACAACCCCATTGGCAATGAAAATCTGCAACAACATACTGGAAGCAATTGGAAACACTCCGCTTGTAAAACTCAATAAAATAGTATCCTCGGTTCCCGCCACTGTACTTGCCAAAGTGGAAACATTTAATCCGGGCAACTCCATCAAGGACAGGATGGCGCTAAAAATGATTGAAGATGCTGAAGCAGCCGGAATATTAAAACCCGGAGGCACCATCATTGAAGGCACCAGCGGCAATACCGGAATGGGACTGGCCATCGCTGCCATTGTGAAAGGTTATAAGTGTATTTTCACCACAACGGATAAGCAATCCAAAGAAAAAGTAGATGCTTTGAAAGCCTTTGGAGCCGATGTGATCGTTTGTCCAACCAATGTTGAACCGGAAGATCCCCGCTCCTACTATTCCGTGGCAGCCAGGTTAAACAGGGAGATCCCAAATTCCTTTTATCCGAATCAATACGACAACTTATCAAACCGGCAGGCGCACTATGAACAAACCGGACCGGAAATATGGAATCAAACAGAAGGGAAAATCACACACCTGGTGGTGGGCGCGGGTACCGGTGGCACTATTACTGGTACCGGAATGTATCTGAAAGAAAAAAACCCGGCTGTTAAAATATGGGCCATCGACACCTATGGATCGGCACTTAAGAAATACCATGAAACCGGAAAACTGGATAAAAACGAAATATACCCATATGTAACGGAAGGGATAGGAGAAGATTTTATCCCGAAAAATTATGACTTCAAGGTAATCGATCATTTTGAAAAGGTAACCGACAAGGATGCCGCCGTCATGACCCGCGAACTTTGCAGGCAGGAAGGCATTTGGGTTGGCTATTCCGCAGGATCGGCGCTTGCCGGACTGATTCAGTTAAAAGATCAACTGAAAAAGGACGATGTTGTAGTGATCATATTTCATGACCACGGTACGCGGTATATCGGTAAAATATTCAATGATGACTGGATGCGGAAAATGGGTTACCTGGATAAATCAGGAATGACCGCCGAAGATATCGTTTCTGGAAGAAGGAACATTGAATTAACCAGCGTTGAAAAGCATGAAACTGCGGGTCATGCCCTCAAAGTGATGATGGAAAATAATTTCAGCCAGCTTCCGGTTACTTCCGACGGAAGAATTGTAGGTTCCATCTTTGAAAATAAAATCATGAACCTGTTGATTCAGCACCCTGACAAGAAAGATATTGTGGTGGAGGAAATCATGAGCGGGGCATTACCCTTTGTTGACATCACCACGCCTGTAGAAACCCTTTCAAAAATGGTTTCCGGCGAATATGAAGCTGTTTTGGTAAAGGATTTTAAACGCGACAGAAATTACATCATCACGCGTTCTGACCTGGCTGAAATAATGATCCGTTGAATGTAAACTCACTTTTAAGCGCATGCAAACCGTTAAAGGGGAACTTTTCAAGGACCAGACCGGCAGGCTGGTCAGCATCCGCAAACCCGTACAAAATATCGTTTCACTGGTACCTTCTCAAACTGAATTGTTGTTTGATCTGGGCCTGGACAAAGAAGTTAAGGGCATCACCAAATTTTGTATTCATCCCGATGAATGGTATAGGACCCGGCAAAGAGTGGGCGGTACCAAAGATTTTAAAATTCAGGGAATAATCGATCTATCGCCCGATTTGATTCTGGCGAATAAGGAAGAAAATACCCTGGATGGATTGCTCCCCCTGATGGAGCGGTTTCCCGTATGGGTAAGTGACATCAGCACACTGGAGGATGCACTGGATATGATCAGGGCCGTTGGAGCTATGACGGACCGGAGGGAAAGAGCGGAAATACTGGCAATCGACATTGAAAACAAATTTGGTGAATTAAAGAAATGTGCCGGTTCATATAAAAACAAAGGCGCCAGCGTCGCCTACATGATCTGGGAAGACCCCTGGATGGTAGCCGCTGACGACACATTTATCGGAGCCATGATCCGGTGTTGCGGGCTTAAAAACTGTATGCAACGGACACGATACCCTGTCGTTACTTTACCTGAACTCGCTGATGCGAAGCCCGATTTCCTGTTCCTGTCGTCAGAACCATATCCCTTTAAAGAAGAACACAGACAGCTCTTCTCAGAAATACTCCCCCCCGGCCGTGTAGTCCTTGTTGACGGAGAATATTTCAGCTGGTACGGTTCACGACTGAAAAACGCCCCTTCATACTTCAAATCCCTGCTGAACACCCTTCCGGAACTTCTTTAAGCAAAGCTTTATTGTATTTTTACACTGTGTTTCGCATCCACCGTTTAACCAGAACAATATGTCTTATTCTGGTACCCTGCTTACTCAGTTTTTCCGCCCTTTCACAAAAGGTGGGGCTTGTTTTGAGCGGTGGCGGGGTAAGGGGTATGGCACACCTGGGCGTTATTAAGGCGCTGGAAGAGGAAAATATCCCAATTGATTATATCACCGGCACCTCGGCCGGGGCGCTTATAGGCAGTATGTATGCGATAGGCTTACCCCCCGATCAGATTAAGCAGGTAATGACCAGCAAAGATTTCATCAAATGGGCTGCCGGAATCTTTGATGAAGAAAACAAATACTACTACCTTAAAAATCCCGATGATGCTTCCTGGGTGAGCATCAAACTACAACTGGATTCCATCCTCAGGACCCACCTGCCCAGCAATGTGATCAATCCGGCAGAGATTGACTTTGTACTCATGGACAAGATGGCTTCACCATCTGCCATCGCCAATTATGATTTTGACAGCCTGCTGGTTCCCTTCCGTTGTGTAGCTGCCGATATCACGGCCAAAAAACCGGTTGTTTTTTCGAAAGGTGATCTTGCACAGGCGGTAAGGGCAAGCATGGCATTTCCTTTTTACTTTTCACCGGTACTGATCGGCGAAAATATTTTATATGACGGGGGTATATACAACAACTTCCCCACTGACATCATGCTAAAAACCTTCCAGCCGGATATTATACTGGGGGTGAGTGTAGCGGGTGTACCCGAAATCCCTTCAGCCGGCAACTTCCTCAGCCAGCTGAAAACCATGATCACACAAACTACCGTTTATGCAGTACCGAGAAATAATGACATCTTAATTGAACCTCAGATAAGCAATATCAGCACTTTTGACTTCAACGCCGTTGCCGCCACCATTGACAGTGGTTATGCCTGCACCAAAAGGCTTATCCCACTGATCAAAGCTTCCATAGTCAGAAAATCAGACAGTGAAACCCTGCAGGCCAAACGAAAGCACCTGCAGCAATCAGGATTTAACATCACGGTTGACAGAATTTATGTGTATGGTGTAAATGATGACCAGGCAGAATACATCCGCGCTGTATTGAATCCGAAAAACCAGTGCCTCAATCTGAAACAACTCCGTAAAAACTGGTTCAGACTGGTGGCGGATGAGAACCAGGTGTATCTGTTTCCCAGACTTATCTATAACAATACCAGCGGAGAATATGACCTGCATGTGGATGTACGAAAGAGCAAAGGGCTTTCGGTTGACTTTGGTGGCATCGTTTCTTCCAGGCCCATCAATACCGGATTTATCGGTATCAAACATAATTTCTGGGGACAACAAAGTATCCGTATTATGAGCAATCTATATTTCGGAAAGCTGTATAATTCCGCTCAGATAAAAATGAGGCTTGACATCCCCGGCCGCTTTCCTTTTTTCGCGGAACCCTCTTTTACAATCAGCAAATTTGATTACTTTAAAAGCAGCACTTCCTTTTTTACGGATATTAAGCCTTCCTTTTTAGTACAAAACGAAAGAAATTACGCCCTTACACTGGGCATCCCTGTCAGAAATGAAGGCAAACTGCTCGGGGGTGCCAATGCTTTCAGGAATATTGACCGTTATTATCTCACCAGAAACTTCAGTGAAAAAGATACCGCTGATGAAACTTCGCTGGAAGGTTATTCGGCCTTTTTACACTTTGAGAGAAACACACTGAACAAAAAAATGTATCCGAATGACGGAACATTTTTTGAAATCAGAACCAGGTACAGTTACGCTGAAGAACTTACCAAACCCGGAAGTACGCAGGTTGTGCTGGATACCGTTAAAGAAAAAGTTACCTGGTTTCAGGTGAGTACACGTTATGAAAATTATTTCAAAACGGTGAAATGGTATAAAAGCGGATTTTATATGGAAATGAATTTCACCAATATGCCATTCCTGAGCAATTACATAGCTACTAAATCACAAACACAGGGCTTTCAACCGATCCCGGAAACGCAAACTTTGTTTATAGAAAAATACCGGACGCATAACTACCTGGCGATTGGTCTTAAAAACATTTTCCGTATCACTGAAAATTTCAATCTACGTCTTGAAACTTTTGCTTATCAGCCTTTTCAGGAAATACTGAAACGGGGAAATTATAAACCCTATTACGGAGACGCCTTTAATAAAAGGTATTTTATTGCATCCCTCAACGCGGTATATTATAGTCCGCTGGGCCCGGTAAGTGTTGCAGGAAACTATATCGAAGGAAGGGAAAATGAAATTTCAATCCTCTTTCACCTCGGTTATCTACTGTTTAACAGAAGAAGCCTGCAATAATAGGTCAGCTTTCCTTATTCTTTTCTTTACTGCGGAAGTAAAGGGTTAATGGAACTCCCCGGAAATCAAAATGCTCTCTGATTTTATTCTCAAGGTAACGCTTATAGGAGGCCTGAACATACTGTGGATAATTACAGAAAAAAGCAAAGGTGGGTGAATATCCGGGCAATTGTGTGATATACTTGATATTTATATTTTTCCCCTTCACGGCAGGCGGCGGATAATTCTCAATATAAGGCAGTAGAATTTTATTTAACTGAGATGTGGATATTTTCTTTGTTTTATTTTTAAAAACGTTTACCGCCGTTTCAAGCGCTTTATGCACCCTTTGCTTTGTCAAGACGGATGTAAAGAGCACCGGAACATCTTCGAAAGGGGCAATTCTCTCCAGGATGGAGTCTTCCATCTTCTTTGCAGAATGGGTATCCTTTTCTACCAGATCCCATTTGTTCACTAAAATAACCACTCCTTTTCTGTTTCTTTCACAGAGGTGAAAAATTTTAAGGTCCTGAGAAGTGATCCCGGCCGTGGCATCAATCATCAGCAAACATACATCCGATTCTTCAAGAGCACGAATGGACCGCATGACCGAATAAAATTCAAGGTCTTCGGTTACGTTTCTTTTTTTCCTGAGTCCGGCGGTGTCAATCAGTAAAAAATCAAATCCAAAGCTATTGTATCTTTTATAAATAGTATCACGTGTGGTGCCGGCCATGGGCGTTACGATGCTTCTTTCCTCCCCTATCAATGTATTGAGCAGGGATGATTTTCCCACATTGGGTTGTCCGATGATGGCGAGGCGTGGAAGTTCCGGTTCTGTCACATCATCGGCATCAAAAGCAGCTACCATGGCATCGAGCAATTCACCGGTACCACTTCCGCTCATGCCCGAAATAGCATAGGGTTCTCCCAGACCTAAAGCGTAAAACTCATGTATATCGTGAATCCTGGCCGAACTGTCCACCTTATTGGCTACAAGGAAAATCTTCTTACCCGAACGGCGCAGCCGGTTGGCTACTTCCTTGTCCAGATCGGTCAACCCGTCTGCCACATCCACAAGAAATAGAATGATATTGGCTTCATCAACGGCAAGATCTACCTGTTTCCTTATTTCCTTTTCAAAGATGTCATCGGAGCCTACAACATATCCACCGGTATCAATAACGGAAAAAGTACGGCCTGTCCACTCTGCCTTACCATAGTGGCGGTCGCGGGTCACGCCTGCTGATTCGTCGACGATGGCTTTGCGCGACTCGGTTAAACGATTAAAAAATGTTGATTTTCCTACATTGGGGCGGCCCACAATGGCAACGATATTGGCCATGAATTCTTTTCTTTATTCGCGATTGACCTAACCATCAATCGATTTTTATTTCACTATTAATTTTTCTTTATTTCAAGATTTTAGAGGTTTCTCGCAGAGACGCAGAGACGCAGAGACACAGAGATGCAGAGATGCAGAGACGCAGAGACGCAGAGATGCAGAGATGCAGAGACGCAGAGACGCAGAGGAAACTTCAATTAGAGAACGCAAAAAAATAACTTTCCCGTTCACTTAGTTATTTCAGTTTACTCGTACCCAAAACGTTTTAACATTTTATCGTTATCGCGCCAATCGTCGGCAACTTTCACAGTGGTTTCGAGATAGACTTGTTTTCCTACAAATTCTTCAATCTTTTTTCTGGAATCTATCCCCAGCTTTTTAATGGCTGCACCACCATGTCCGAGAAGAATTGCCTTTTGCGATTCACGGGCACAATAGATCACCACTTTGATGCGGTCTATTTCCGGGCTTTCCTTGTATTCAGTCACGATCACTTCAACAGAATAGGGAACTTCCTTTTGGTACTGTTGAAGAATTCGCCCTCTGATAATTTCAGTGACGAAAAACCTTGTATTTCTATCGCTGATATCTTCATCCTTATCGAAATACGCGGGACCTTCCGGCAGTACTTCAATAATTTTATTTAGTAGTACATCCAAATGGAAATTATGCAATGCCGAAACGGGCAATACTATTTCAGGATCCAACAATTCCTTCCAGAGTTGGACGGCTGCTTCCACATCTTCCTGATTGCCTTTATCCACTTTATTCAAGAGCACGAACAAGGGGACATGTCTGTTTTTAAGTTTAACTGCAAGGTCTTCCTCCAATTTCTTATCCCCGAATTCCGTGACGAAAAGGATCAGATCGGCGTCTGTAAACGTCTCCTCCACGGCATGTAACATTTTCTCGTGTAGTTTATAAGCGGGTTTCATGATGCCGGGAGTATCTGAAAAAACCACCTGGTAATTTTCATGATTCAGGATGGCTTTTATCCTGTGCCGGGTGGTTTGAGCTTTGGGAGTTACCACCGATAAGTCTTGGCCCATCAATGCGTTAAGCAAGGTACTCTTGCCCACATTGGGCTTTCCAACGATATTTACGAAACCGGATTTATGCGACATGGGCCACAAAGATACAAAAACGGACAATGCCAATTTAACAAAAGGCTGATCTTGTACAAATTAGAGCGCTACCGGAAAAGAATCCCAGCATCGAAAAGTTGGAATTGAGGAATTGATGAATTGATGAGTTGAAGTCCCGATGCCTCGGGATGATGAATGTTTTGAATAAATATAAAGTTATAGCCTAAAGAAAATTCCTCCGTGACCCCTTAGTGCTCTGAGTGCCTCAGTGGTGAAAAAAGAAAATTCCTTCGGAGACGACAATCTCTATACACCTACAATTTGATAGTTTTAACGAAACACTTTCGAAGTCAGTAATTAAATTCACAAAATAAACCCCATCGCCACCGCATTCATTGGTATCTATCATGGCAAGAATCTTTATTCACCTAAAATCATAATTAATATTTCGTCGTTAACCCATTTTTTTCGAATGGAAAGCAACAGCATTGGTTTCTCGCAGAGCCGCTGAGCCGCAGAGTTTTTAAGGGGCGCTATAAAAAGCGAGAAGCCAGAAGCAAAAATACTATTGTCAACTAAAATCCCTATTCACTTAAAATTAATTAATATT
>CAZHSC010000021.1:1753-47809 GCA_964534995.1 uncultured Bifidobacterium sp. | reverse complement strand
AAAAGGAACCACACACGGAATTTCTGAATATAAATTTATTGATAAGGACGTGAAGGAGAATATTCTTTATTATTACCGCCTGCGTCAGATAGATTACAATGGAGAGGAAACGGTTTCGAGGGTGGTGGCTGCAGTCCTGAAAAATCAGGGCGTAGTAGTAATGGAAGCGTATCCGAATCCTTACAAGGAATCAACTAGCATCAGTTATATTCTTTCCAGAGCTTCTCTGGTAACCATCGAAGTTGCCGATGCCAATGGCCAACTGGTTAAGAAATATCAGCAGGGATTACAGTCTCCCGGGCGCTATACTTTGCCATTTTCAGCAAAAAACAATGGCCTGGCACCAGGTATGTATATTATTACAATATGGTGTGATGATCAGAACTATCAGTTACGTATTTCCGAAATGGATTAAACGTGTACGGCATTACTCTACCTGGTACGCAGAAACGCGTCAAAAAGCAGAAATGATTCTTTGAATCTTGTAAGTGGCAGCGTTGCTTCGCGGTCAAAAACATCATGATAATGGCTTACGCCGCCCATGGTGTAACAAAAAAAGGCTGGTACCCCTGCTTCCGTAAACCAGTAGTGATCACTGTTGGCGGCTTTGCCCCTTTGTCCGATTTTTGGTAGATACCCGTGGCGAATATTGATGGAATCCAGTGCCTGAAAGCTAAGGGGATATTCAGTGGCGTTTACAACCATCATACCCTCATCGCCGGTGCCCAGTAAATCCAGGTTCAGCAAAAACCGGATACGTTCAAGGGGAAAGAACGGGTGTTCGGTATAATATTTTGAACCTTCCAGCCCCGCTTCTTCACCCGCAAATGCGATGAATGCCAGCGAATATGGCAGTTGATTTTCCTTTTTTGAATAGTATTGGGCCAGGTTGAGCAACATGGCCACCCCCGAAGCGTTATCATTCGCCCCCGGAAACCAGGCTGAGTTACCCATTCTTCCCAGGTGATCATAGTGGGCGCTTACCACAATAAAGGAATCTTTACAGGTACTGCCTGCAATCATTCCAATCACATTTACAGCTTTGTGTTGAGGTAAAAACCGGCTGCAAATATTTACAGAGATGAAGGTGATGTCATCCGGTAATGCGCTTGACAAAACAGTGAGTTGTGGCGTTTGATGAACTTCACGGCTGACAGACCATGTCAGCTTCTTTGCTTCTGCCCACAGGATACCTGCAGCACCCGGATTTGTTTTTACATACTCGGTCAACTCCTGTCGCTTTGCTTTGTAGTTGCTGATCGCGGTGTCTGCAAGCAGCCATTTTCCCTTAAGTTCTCCGGATGAATACCGGGAAATTTCCTCGTTGACACGAAGAACAGGGAAGCATCCCGTTACCGGGCCCGTGGCCGGATGAACTATATAGTCAATACCCGCTGCCAGTTTTTTATCATTGATTTTAACTTCCATGCAGCCCGGAAAACTGTTTACGGAAAATGTAAATTCCTGAAAAAAACTATTCCCTGTTATGGGGGTAACACCATGTTTCCTGAATTCCTTTGCAATGTACCTTGCCGCTTTCCTGTCGCCGTTGTTAACGTAACCCCGGCCATGGTATTTTTCATCACATAGTTCCCTGATAACAGTTCTCGCGTATAAACTGTCCTGCGATACCGCAGTAAAACTAAAAAGTATAAATAAAAAACAAAGGAGGGTTCCGGTACGACGGATCATGCATTAAATCTCCTTTTGATCAGTTCCTCAAACTGCTGATAGCTTTCGGAATCTTTTTCCCAATGGTATCTGAGCGCATAATTTTTCCTGAGCAGTGCATCCGCATCCGAATACAGGCGCAAATTGTTTAGCTGATCAATGCATTGATGATAGGTCTGCTGATCACCACCGAAAAGTTTATTGATGAAAGAAAATCTTTCATTGATGCCAATGGAAAGTTTCAGGTCCTGTAATGGCTGTTGCTGTAATTTTTCGGCCAGGCTCTTTTCGGTACGTGACCGGTTCATCTTATCGCCAATGGTTTCCGAAGCCGCATATTTGTTTGCAAGGGTTGCAGGCTCTTCAAACAATGCCGCCGCCCTGAGCATCTGTATTCTTTCTTCGATCGTTTTGTTTTCGATGGCTTTCCCCTCTGAGAGATTTTCTGTTTTTGGGGTACTATTTTGAAAGCCGGACATTATATCAACTCCACTTGCCGCATGGTTTTCAAAACTTGCCATGTCAGGTGTTGCCATTGCGGAAACAGGACCGGCCTCTGCTTCTCGGACTTCAACTGCGGCGCTCTGTTTTATAACACTATCCTTATCGGGCATCCTGTTGCTTTCTGTTAGGGCAGATGTTATCTCCCGGATAATGTTTGTTTTTTCGGGATGCCGGGTATGCATGGAAACTTCATGCGCTGCGGATTCAGAAGGTGAACCGGTCGCTTTTTCCTTGCTTGCAGGTACTTCTTGCTGCAGAAGATGCAGTTTGAGGTAAATATTACGCAAAGTCTCCTTGATCAGGTCTGATTCTATCAAAGGGAATTCCGCTGCATTATCAGGTAATTGCTGAATCAGTGCTTGTAACGCTGCGGTCAGCAGTAATAATTCTTTTTTGTTGGTATTGTGGGTCTCTGTCATACAGGTTGTTATTAAGCACTGATTAGTTAGTCAGTTTTGCAAAATTGCATCAATTTTATCAGCCTTGACACCGGTTTGTTCCGGATAATTAACAATTGAGTACTAATATATCCATTTTTAACTTTTGGGTTTAATAAGTATCTTGATTTTTAGAATGAAGTTTCCAGCTGTAAGTCTAAAACAGAATAACTGCCTTAAAAATTGTTTGCCATGACTTTGGTGTAAACCAGGAAGCGTTTTGGATTCCTTTTCTAAAGTTGGATTTATCTAATATTTCATATGTCAGGCGACTGTCAGAAATAAGGAATAAGCCGGAACAACGTATGCCGTTTTTGGGTGGCCATCCTCAGTGACCCTTTACTTTTGCAGCCACAAATGAACCGGTTTCTTGTTATACTCATATTCCTTTCGCTTACGAATTTGTATTTTTCTAATGCGCAGGATGTAAGGCTTGTCAGTGTGGATCGCCATCCCATTGAAGGAGCCGTAGTCAGGTATACTTCACTGTCAGATCCCGCTAAATCGGTAATGGTGATATCTAATTTTAAAGGAGAGGCCTGGTTACTCGGTTTTCCGTATCCTATGATCAGAAAGGTAAATAAGATGGGATTTTTGGAAAGAGTAGATACCATTTACAACGCCATGGGGGTATCGGTTATTGTCATGACTTCCGCTCCCGCACAATTAGGGGAGGTGACTGTTACCGGAAACCATGTTCCGGGTTATCAGAAAAATGCGGTAGTACCGGTGCAGGTTTTAAAAAGGGAGGATATAGAAAAACGTGGCGCGGTAACAGTTCAGGATTTGCTGACGCAGGAACTGAATATGCGGGTATCATTTGACCCGGCTTTGGGAAGTAGTCTTACCTTACAGGGAACCGGTGGAGAGCACATTAAAATATTGGTGGACGGTGTGCCTGTAATCGGTCGTCAGAACGGAAATATTGACCTTGCCCAGTTAAACCTGAGTAATATTGAAAGGGTGGAAATTGTAAAAGGGCCTATGTCTGTACTCTATGGCACCGACGCGCTAGGCGGTGTTATTAACCTGATCACCAAAACGCAGACCAGGGACAACTGGGCACTTTCGGCAGGCTCCTATTTTGAAAGTACAGGGCATTATAATGTGGAGGCGAATGCAAGTCTGGGGCTTAAATCTACTGCTGCCGCTGTAAACTTTGGGAGGAATTATTTTGACGGATGGGATCCGGTAAACAAGGACGGCAGGGATTTATTATGGAACCCCCGGGAGCAATATTTCGGTAACCTGAAACTTACGCGGAAGGTGCGCAACCTGGACCTGACGCTGCAGTCATCTTATTTCAATGAAAAGGTGATAAATAAAACCGAGCCGGTGATTACCCCTTATATGGCCTATGCTACCGATCAGTATTATCATACGGTGAGATGGGGCCAGCAGGTATTGGGAGAAGTAAAACTGAGCCCGGCTTCGATGTTCAATTTTACCGGTGCCTATTCAAAATATATTTACCGTAAGAACACATGGCGCAAAGACCTTGTGCAGTTGTCAGAAGAACTTACTCCGGACAACCTGGATGACGATACAACTGTTTTTGACGCATGCTTTGGAAGGGTGAATTATGTGCTCGGTGGTAAAAATGCAAGGTGGAGCCTGCTTTCGGGAGCCGATATGAATTACGAAACCGGAATGGGCCAAAAGATGGATAACAAGCGGCACAGTATCGCTGATGTGGCGGTATATGCGAGCTTTGACTATCGAATCCTGAATGTGTTAACGCTGAGACCTTCTTTCAGGATGATGTATAATTCACAGTTTTCCACACCCCTTATTCCGTCATTCAGCGCGATGCTGGTGGCCGGCAAGCATATAACGGCACGGGCATCCGTAAGTATGGGCTTCAGGGCTCCTTCACTCAAAGAGCAATATCTGTTTTTCGTTGACAATGGTATTCATAATGTGCGGGGAAATCCTGACCTGAAGGCGGAAACATCCAGGCAGGTGATGGCTTCTGTTGAATTCAGAAAGGCGGGAGCAGCATATGTATTTACAGCCGAACCCGGAGTTTTTTACAACCGCATAGTTGATAAAATTTCCCTCATTCAGTTTGATGCCAACAGCACGCTCTATACCTATGTAAATCTGGATGAATTCAGCAGCCGCGGCATCGAGTTTAAATCAAGACTTGCAAAAAACCGATTTACGTTACAGGGAGGGATGGCCTATACCGGCACATTTGGTACGATAGAAGGGGATATGGAACAACCTGAAATTGCCTGGTACCCTGAGTACAATGCCTCTGCTGATTATAAAATCTTAAAAACAGGAACTGTGTTTTCCGCATTCTGGAAGTATTTTGGCGACAGACCTGTTTTCGTGATGCAGGAAGATGGAACGGTGGACCGCTTCTCCAACGAATCATTCAGTATCATGGATGCTTCCCTGCAGCAAAGGCTTATGAAGGAAAAAGTATCCCTTACCGCCGGTATAAGAAACATACTCAATGTTACCTCCGTCCGTTCCCTGGGAAGCGGTGGCGCCCATGGTTCCTCCGGCGATGGACAGACACCCGTGGGTACGGGAACTTCATATTTTGTTAAACTCACTGTATCATTGAAATGAAACTGCAATCGTTAACACTGATGCTGATAGCTGTTTTGTTTTTCTCCTGTCAAAAGGAGGAGGAAGCCATTGTATTGCCGCCGCCGGGCGATGTAGAGCAGTTGATAGCCGTCATGGGAAATAATTATGATGATCAGGTGTATGTGAGTCTGTCAAAAGGTAAGGTGCATGTGGTTCCTTACCGCAATTATGACCTGGCCTTTGAAGCTGCACCGCAGGGTTTCCATATTTACCTGAACGGTGCGAAATATATGTTTGCCTGCCCTGCCGGTACTTCCGATTTTTTTCTGGCTGACACCTCCAGCGCCTCCTGGCGTGTGGATGCGGAGCATTTACATACCGACAGCACGGCCCTGGGAAACTGGTGGGTTGCGGCTTTCTCGAATACAAGCGGCCACAGTGATGTGTTCATCATTGACCGCGGCCGGATGGACCATAGCGGCAACGAACGTTACCGTAAAATCCAGGTCCTTGCCGCTGATGATGTGCATTACAGGATCCGGTTTTCTTATCTGGATAATTCCAATGTAACAGTGCTGGACATACCTAAAAATTCCGATTATTCACTTATGTATTTTTCCTTCGCAGGCAATGGCAGTCTTGTTCAGCAGGCTCCCCCTGCTGCCGACTGGGATATTGTATTTACAAAATATACCCATGTGTATTTTGACGAACCTCCGGGCAGCCCTTACCGTTATTATCCTGTAACAGGCACCCTGATCAACATCTGGAACCGGACAACGGGTACTGTATTGAAAATGGACTCGGTGCCGGACTTTATCCCTTTCAGCAGCTTTACCTATTCAAATGTGGCTGGATTGCCATTTACCGCCAACGCGGATGTGATCGGTTTTGACTGGAAGTATTACGACTTTAACAACAGCAAGTATCTTATTACCCCCAACCTCTACTACGTATTAAAGAATCCGGATGGCTTTTATTTTAAAATACGGATGATCGATTTCTATGATCAGAATTTTAACAAGGGAACGGTTACCATGGAATATCAACGAATATAAATTCTCATACAAATGAAAAGGTTTACAAAATATGTAGTGGTACTGGTTTTCGTAACCTGTGCCGGTAGCAGCAGGGCACAGATGGTGGCCGATCTGGTCTCAATCCAGCAAAACTATACCAACCAGGTGTATTATAGTATGTCGGCAGGGGAACTCAGCAACGTCAGCAATACGGACTGGGACCTGGCCTTTCAGATACGCGGCTTCGCGGCTTCCATTCTGATAAATTCCAAAAATAACGTGAGGCTTTGGAGGGCTGATAAAGCGGTTTCGCAATGGTCGGCCATGCTCGCTACCGACACAACCGGTATAGTAAGCAATCCTGCCTACGAACTCTTCAACGCGGATACTAGCTGGGATGCGGGCGCCTTTAACCGCAGCAATGATACAGCCAATTCATTCGACCTGGGATGGGGGTATTACGATCAGTTTACGCATGTAATCACCGGTGACTCCGTCTATTTTATAAAAATCGGAGCATCTGATTACAGGAAATTAATGATTATTTCTCTCAGCGGCGGGGTGTATAACTTCAAATGGGCCAACCTGGATGGCAGCAATGAAATTACTGCTTCCCTGGCCAAGCCGGCCTTTGGCGGAAAGTATTTCGGTTATTATTCCCTGGTGAACAATTCCAGCATCGACAGGGAACCTGTCTATAATACCTGGGATCTTACCTTTTGCCAGTACCTTACCCTTACACCGTACATGTATAAGGTAACAGGGGTATTGAGCAACGACAGCGTCTTTGTAGCAAAGGCATATCCGGTGGATACAGCCATCAGTGCACCGGGCGCTTTTGGTTTCAGTCATCTGATCAATACCATTGGTTTCGACTGGAAGACCTATGATTTCAATAATAACACCTGGCTGATTTCAGATTCACTGGTGTATTTTGTGACCGACCGTCAGGGAAATACATGGAAAATGATATTTACAGGATTTGACGGATCTTCTACCGGTTTGTTTTTCTTTTCAAAAGGACCTGCTGTGTCTACAGGTTTATTTGATAATACACCTTTAAAAACTTTTGGGATCTATCCCAATCCGGCAAATGATTTTGCAACGCTGATGTTGCAGTCGGATGTATCGGAAACAGCTTTGATAGAAATCATGGATCTGAACGGACGGACGGTTTCCAAAACGGAAACATTCCTGGGTGCCGGGTTACAGCGCATTGTACTTGACCTGACATCGCTTCAGGCAGGCATGTACCAGGTACGCATTCGTCAGGGTAAAGAGTTGCAGGTTTCCAGGCTTATCATTAATTAATGTCAACAAGCTGAAAGGACAGGGCTGGTGACGTCTCTCCGGCCCTGTCTTTTATCAACCGAAACCGGAGGTTATTAACAATTCGTGTCCCTTCTGATGAACTAATGCTAAATTAGTTGCCAATTCATTCAATAATGTTTCTCGAACAAACCAAGCGCGATCAGACCAGGCGGGGCTGGATCGAAGTGATTGCCGGCTGTATGTTCTCCGGAAAGACGGAAGAATTGATACGTCGTCTGAAAAGAGCTAAAATTGCGCGTCAGCAGGTGGAGATTTTTAAACCGTCCATTGAACTGCGCTATGATGAAGTAAATATTGTATCTCATGACGCCAATGCCATACAAAGTACCCCTGTGCCAGCCTCGTCAAATATTTTACTTCTGGGTCATGAAGTGGATGTAATCGGTGTGGACGAAGCGCAGTTTTTTGATGATCAGTTACCCTATGTTTGTGAAACCCTCGCCAATAATGGTACGCGGGTAATAGTGGCAGGACTCGATATGGATTATCTCGGAAAACCTTTTGGGCCGATGCCACAGCTCCTGGCTATTGCTGATTATATTACAAAGGTGCATGCCATCTGCATGAATTGCGGCGACCTGGCAACACATTCGCATCGTATTGTTAAAGATTCTTCCCTGATTTTACTGGGCGAAAAAGAAAGCTATGTTCCTTTGTGCCGCTCTTGTTTTGTGAATGAGATGAAGGGTTCACCCATGCAGAGTCAGATAGCTTATTAAATAAAAATGTCGCATCGCTTATTTCGGCTGGATGAGATTGCCCCGGTAATGCATGCAAGGGCCTTGATCCAGCTTCCCGATCATGCCGGAATATCCCAGCTGATTACTGACAGCCGTAAACTGGTCAGTGCAGGGCAAAGTCTTTTTTTCGCAATACAAGGCGTACGTCACGACGGCCATGAGTTTATTGCGGAATTATACGGAAACGGGGTTCGTTCCTTTGTTATTACCAGAGAGGAGGCGATCCTCCCAGGAGTTCAGGCAAATTATATTCTGGTATCGGATGCATTGAAAGCGTTGCAGGACCTTACGTCCTGGTACCGGATGCAGTTTAATGTTCCGGTAATTGGTGTTACGGGAAGTAACGGAAAAACCATTGTCAAGGAATGGCTCTACCAACTCTTGCGTGAAGATTATAATATCGTAAGAAGCCCTAAAAGTTACAATTCGCAGGTAGGGGTACCTTTAAGTGTATGGCAGATAACCGAAGCGAATGACCTCTGTATTTTTGAGGCGGGGATATCAAAACCGGATGAAATGATTCATCTGGAAAAGATAATCAGACCTTCCATCGGTGTATTTACCAATATCGGCACAGCCCATGATGAAAATTTTTCGGACGTGCGGCTGAAGATCAGTGAAAAAATAAAATTGTTCGCCAGGGCAGATAAATTGATTTATTGCAGGGATTATTCCGGTATTCATGATTGTGTACTGAAAGAGGGTCTTCCTGATCCTTCCGTATCTGTTTTTACCTGGTCAAAGAAAAGCCGGGCCGATTTGCAGATCGGGCGCATTCAGAAAAAAGAACATGAAACCGAAGTGCAGGGCATATATAAAAATGAATTTTTAAGTATCAGAATTCCTTTTACGGATGATGCATCGGTGGAGAACGCCATCCATTGTTGGTCAGTCCTGTTGTTACTTGAGGTGGACAGGGAGATCATTTCGCAACGTATGGAATTACTCAGTCCCGTTGCCATGCGCCTGGAAATGAAAGAAGGCATTAATAACTGTTCGGTGATTAATGATTCATATAATTCCGACTTGGGCTCCCTCACCATCGCATTGGATTTTATGAATCAGCAAAAGCAGCACAGGAAAAAAACGGTAATCCTGAGCGATATTCTTCAAAGTGGCAAGGATGAAAAATATTTGTACAGGCAGGTATCGGATTTGCTGCAGCAGAAGGGGATCGTAAGGGTGATTGGCATAGGGCCTGCCTTGCAGCGCCAGCAGGATCAGTTTGATTTGGAAAAGCAGTTTTACAAGGACACCGATGAGTTTCTTTCTGAACTGAATTATTCGGCATTTAATAATGAAACTATTCTGATTAAAGGCGCCCGCACCTTTGGTTTTGAAAGGATATCCCGCGCACTGCAGCAGAAAGCCCATGAAACCATACTCGAGATAAACCTGAATGCCATTGTGCATAACCTCAATTTGTTTAAATCGAGACTCAAGAGTGAAACCAAACTGATGGTTATGGTAAAGGCGTTTTCATATGGCAGCGGGAGTTTCGAAATTGCCAATGTACTTCAGTTTCACCGTGCCGATTACCTAGCCGTAGCCTATGCAGATGAAGGAGTGGAATTGCGGAAAACAGGAATTACCTTGCCTATTATGGTGATGAATCCAGAGGAGCAGAGCTTTGATGCCATGATCAGCTACAGACTGGAGCCTGAAATATACAGTTTCAGGGTATTGAATAGTTTCACGGAAGCTTTGCGGAGAAGAGGGATAGATTCAACCAGGGGACGTTTTCCGGTACATATCGAATTTGATACCGGCATGAAAAGACTGGGTTTTGAAGAACAGGAGTTAAATGAATTAATAGTACGACTGAAGAATAATAAATACATAAAGGTCGCCTCCGTTTTTTCACATCTCGTGGCCAGCGATGAACCGGAACATGATGCATTTACCAATCAGCAAATCGAACTGTTTGGTAAAATGAGCGAAGCCCTGAGTTCACATTTTAATTATCCGGTGTTAAGACATATTCTGAATTCATCCGGTATCCTTCGCTTTCCCGCCGCCCAATTGGATATGGTGCGCCTGGGAATCGGCCTTCATGGTTTCGCCTCAAGTGCTCATGAACAAAGGCAACTGCAAATGGTGGCCACGCTCAAAACTACGATTTCTCAAATCAAGCAGGTGAAAGCCGGTGAAACTATTGGCTATAGCCGAAAGGGAAAGGCGCAAAGGGAAATGACGATTGCCACAGTGGGTATCGGTTACGCAGATGGACTGAGCCGCAGGCTGAGTAATGGGGTAGGTCGTATGATGGTGATGGGCCAGTTTGCGCCGGTTGTTGGCAGTGTATGTATGGATATGACCATGATTGATATAACCGGCATTCCGGCCCGCGAAGGGTCAGAGGTGATTGTTTTTGGCCAGGACCCTTCAATTCTTGATATCGCCTCACAAACAGGAACTATTCCCTACGAAGTCCTCACGGGGATTTCCGAAAGGGTGAAACGGGTGTATTTTCACGAGTAATGACATCCTGACCCTGGTTATACATCTGTTTTTTTCCCGGAACACCGCCGGCTTCAGCATACACCACCTGATGGAATTGCTTTTACCTTTGTAGCAGAATGTCGCACAGTAAAGATTTTATTTCCGGGCATTCCGTGAAACTGGTTCACGGAGGAACGGAATATTTTGATGCGCTCCTGGAGTTGATGGAGTCGGCCGTTGAAAGCCTGCACCTTCAGGTTTATATTCTTGAATCTGACAATACGGGTGAAGTAATTGTGGATGCCTTGCGCGAAGCGGCAAGCCGTGGGGTGAAGGTGTACCTGGTGGTGGATGGCTTTGGTTCCCTGAACCTGGGTGCATCTTTTAAAGAGAAAATGCGGAACTATGGAATTAACTTTCGTTTCTTTTCGCCCTTAAGTTTTCGTGGACTGTTTCATTCCGGCAGAAGGCTTCATCATAAAGTGTGCGTGGCCGACAGCAAGACCGCCCTGGTGGCGGGTATCAATATTGCCGACAAGTACAGTGGTTTCGGAGGTAAAGTGCCATGGCTGGATTACGGCGTGCTGGTCTCCGGTCCGGTGGCCTCTCAAATCAATTTGGTGTGCGACCGCATTTTTAACCGGCGGTTTAACCGGCGGCAGCTTATTTCAGACAGAAAATCAATTCCCTTACCCGGAACAAAGGAGGGGGTCAGTGTAAGAATTACCATCAATGACTGGCTGCGGAGGATGAATGAAATATCAGCCGGCTATAAGCTAATGTTGAACCGGGCGGATCATGAAATAATTATTGTGGCCAGTTATTTTATTCCTTCCCGCCGCTTGCTGAAAATTCTGGTACGCTCAGCAAAGCGAAACAGAAAAATTTTCCTCGTTGTGAGCCGGAACAGCGATGTACCCTTCATGAAGCCGGCAATGGCTTTTTTATACAACCGCCTGCTCGAAAATAATATCCGCATATTTGAATACGAAGAAGCGGTGTTGCACGCCAAAGTTTGTGTGGTAGACAACAGATGGGTCAGTATAGGCTCTCACAACCTGAATCACCTCAGTGAATTTCTGAGTATTGAAATGAACCTTGAAGTGATGGACAAGAAGTTTTCGGAGGAGGTGGCCCTCGAATTGAAATCGCTTATGCAGGAAAAATGTATCGAGATTAAAAGTGGTGATGTGATGAAGTCGAAGTTCTTCGCTACGCGGCTGATGAACTGGATTTCCTATAAAATAATCAGCTGGTCCATGCGTATTTTGTTTTTTTTAAATATTAAACCCGGTAAGGATGCCTGATCCCGCTGCTTTATTCATTAGCTTTAAACGATGAATGTATTAACCACTTCCTTACTGATCACCAATGATGGCCCGCCATTGACGAACGCGACGCTGCAGGTTTCCGATGACGGTACCGTGGTGGAGATTTCGGAGGGCAAAGCAGAAGGCATTGCTGCCGATTATCCGGTGATTATTCCGGGCTTTGTAAATGCGCATTGTCACCTGGAGCTTTCTCACTTGCAGGGAATGATCAGGGAACGCGAAGATGGCTTGTCCGGATTTATCCGGCAGCTGTTGTCAATCCGCTATCTGGCATCTCCGGAAGAACGCCGTAAAGCGATGTTCAGGGCGGATGCTGCCATGGAAATGGAGGGCATTACCCTGGTAGGAGATATCTCGAACACGGATGAATCGGCACCTGTTAAAAAGCATAGCAATATCCGGTATCATACTTTCATAGAGTTGTTCGGTTTTGAAAAGTCAAAGATCCGGGAGAAGATAGCCGGTGCATTTTCTCTTCTGAATACATTTCGCGCGGCACCCTGTGCTTCCGCCAGTTTGTCACCCCATGCGCCTTATTCCATGATTCCTGAATTGTATGCCGAAATTTTCAAATCCATTCTTCCGGACGATCCCCTGAGTATACATATGCATGAATCACGGGAGGAGTTTTTGTTATGCAGTTATAAGTCGGGCCCCTTGTATGAAACATTTGTTTCCGCGGGAATTGATTTGAGTGATTTTATGCCTTTCGGCGAGGTATCCCCGCTTCGCTATTTATTACCATATTTTCCTCAGGAAAACCGGGTTCAGCTGGTTCATAATACCTATACAAGGGTAGAGGATATGATGGACGCGGAAAGGATCCATTCTCATTTGTACTGGTGCCTGTGCCCGTCAGCAAACCTGTTCATCAACGGGACACTGCCACCGGTACATGAGTTGTACAGAAACCGCGTGAAGCTTACAATAGGTACCGACAGCCTCGCATCCAATGCGAAACTTTCAGTACTGAACGAACTGAAAATTATCAGCGCGAATTTTAAAGAAGTGCCTTTTGAAACCCTGGTGCAATGGGCCACATTCAATGGCGCAGAATTTCTTGGACAGGAATCGCGCTATGGCAAAATTAAAGTTGGTATGAAACCCGGCTTAGTGGGTTTGGAAAATGTGAATCCCGAAAAGCCGGAATTTCAGGAGAGCATTACCTGCAAGCGCGCCGGGTGATCACCAGTCGTCGGCTTTTGTTTCTGCCGCGGTGGACATGGCCTTCTCCAGGCTTTTTAAGGCCTCCTGTGAGGTGGTATTCAGTTGTTGCAGGTAGTGGCTGAATTCAGGGGTATAAGAAGGCTTGCTCTTGTCCATCCACTTTTCACAGGCATAATAGGATTGTTGCTTCCAGTTAAAATCGGTGAGTTCATAACGGTAGCGGCCATCCTTAGATTGAAGAGTCAGCGTATACATAACATTGCCTGCATCGGTGGCGAAGCCCTTTTTGTCAGGAGTATTCATGATTTTAAAACGTGCCTTGCAAACGATTTTTCCGGCAACCGAATCCCTTTCCCTGATAACATCCCCCGGGTTCTTGTAAAACGACATGGCCCAGTTTAACGCGCGCTGATAAAGTACTGCCGTTGTGGCACCGCTCACTTCATTGACTTTTATATACGAGATTTTACCGGTTTTGTCATCAACAGGCAACTGGGGTGATTGCTGTTGTTCCTGAGCGCTGAGGAACAAAGGCAGGATGACTCCTGTAAGGGTGGATATAAGGTTGTGTTTGATCATGGTGCTATGTTGTCATTGGGAAAAGCCCTCAACTCCCTTTCAGGGGAACCTTTATCCTGGTTCCTCTTTTCAGGAGGTTGCTGTTATTAATATTGTTTAGCTTTTTGATGATTTTAATGTCTGCCTGATATTTCTGGGCTATGTTCCAGAGTGTATCGCCGGGCTGAACGGTGTGATAAATAAACTTCCTGCCCGCACCCCCGGTTTCACCTGCTTTTTCTCTGATATCATAGGCAGCTGTATCCGTTTTGATATCGTTGTTGATTTTGGTTTTGTTTTGTGAATCGGCAATGTGCTGACTATGCATTTCAGTTTCACACTGGTCACTGGTGTCTGAAGATGGTTGCATATCCGCAATGGACTCATCCGGGTCAACAATCAGTTTTACGGGTATTCTTTTTTTAACGGTGGTATATACATAAAGCTTCTGTCCCTTTTTAATAATAGAACCTCTCAGCTTGTTCCACTTTTTCAGGTCACTGACCTGGACATTGTATCTGTCCGCGATTTTCCCAAGGTTATCACCCGTTCTGACAGTATGCTGTTTCTTGATTTTCTGATTGATTGTTTTATAGGTATAACCGTAACTCTCTTCGTTGCTTTCATCGCCTTGCTTTTGGTCGATGACAGGTTCTATTTTAGCCAGACCCTGGTATACACTGTCAAGAAAAGCGATTGAATTTTCTGCATCCGGTACGCCTTCTCCTAAACGCCCGAGTTTGATAGCTTCGTAATAGGTATTCATCATGGAGGCAACAATGCCATTTCGGATCCACGGGCTGCGGCATCCAAAAACGATACTGATTAACCGATGCCCTCCGCGTTTTGCGGTAGCGGCAAGGCAAAAGCCGGCGGCTTTGGTAAATCCGGTTTTTAATCCGTCAACTTCCATTCCGTAATTAATGACAAGTCCATTGTGATTCCGGTAATTTACCGTTCCCTTTCCGTTATAAATGCTTGCGTAGGGTATGGAAGTGATCTCAATCAGCTCAGGGTGTTTCAGGAGTTCAAGCGACAGAATCAACTGATCCCGGGGTGAACTGCTGTTGTCCAGTTCCCGGATGATTGCCGGCAATCCGGAAGGGTTAGAGTATTGGGTTTTTGTCATCCCCAACTCAAAACAACGCCGGTTCATTCTTTCCACAAAACTTTGCAGGTCACCCGAGCAATGTTTGGCAATCCATACGGTACTTTCATTGTGTGAAGCCACCATGGCCATTTTCAGTAAATCGTTGAGTGTATACCGTTCTTCAACAGTATAAGTAGTATACCGGCGCCGTTTTATCTTTTTCTTATAGGTACGGGTTACCGTAATTTCATCATCCAGGCAAACGCTGCCGGCTTTGATATCTTCAAAAGCCAGCAGGCACACCATCATTTTTGTGAGCGAGGCGATCGGGTAGGCATAGTCCATGTCCTTTTCCCAAATGATTTTTCCTCTTTCCACATCATACAGGACGCCGGCTCTTATTTCTTTTTCATTTACTACCAATCCGCTGATGGTGTCAACCGGAAATGAAAAGGTGGGAATATGAACAACCGTGTCAGGACCGTTTGAGAGAGACCGGAGCGGCAGCATAAACAAAGCAGGTAACAACAGGAAGCAGCATCTCCTGAACAATGGATCGCCTTTTTTACCTTTCAACACTTTCATCATCCGCAATGATAGTTTTTTCAGCTTTAAAATAATAGCCATGCTTCTCTGACTATAAACAATTCTATGTTAGCTTTATTGTACGTTTAAACGCTTCAAGTGTTTCAGGTAATGGAATGATACCTTTTTTTGAATTCTCCTTGACGTAGCGCCGGTTTTTGCAAAGGTAAGGAGCCGGGGGCCCGTTTCCGTCAAAGGCTGAATAATCAGAGAAGTATCAGGGCCTTTTCCCGGTAATGAATGCTTCGGCGAGCATCATGTCGGATGGAAAGGTAATCTTAATGTTACTCTCCTCTCCGGCTTCAAGATGTACGTTGTTACCGGCGGCTTCATACAGGGATGCTTCATCGGTATATTTTTCAAAATCCGGTAGTTGAAATGCTTGCTTAAGTTTAGCGATATCAAAAACCTGTGGGGTTTGTACAAGGCGGTAGTGATCTCGCGGTACCGTTATACTCCCGTCGGCAGTTAACATCCTTAATGTATCCCGGCAAGGAAGGACGGGTACCGCTGACCCGTTTTTTTCCGCTGAAATAAAAAGCCGCTGTATTAATGCTTCCGAACATAATGGCCGTACGGCATCATGTATCGCCACCAGTCCATTATCAGGTATAAAAGCCAGGCCTGCAGCCACCGATAAAGCCCTGGTCTTTCCACCTGCAACAAGGTGATGCGCGGGAATGTTGTGCAGTGTCTGGCATATGTCCTTCCAATGCAACATATAATCGGGATGCATTACCAGATAGATGTCCAGTCCCCTTAAAGCAAAACGGCGGAGGCTATGAGCCAAAATGGGTTCACCGGCAAGAAGTAAAAATTGCTTCGGAAGGGTCCCCTGCATCCGGGTTCCCTGTCCACCTGCCACGAGAAGGGCGTATTTTTTCATTAATCAAGAATCAACATAGCATCCCCATAACTGAAGAAGCGATATTTTTCCTTTTGAGCCACTTTATACGCTTCCATGATCAGATCATAGCCACCAAAAGCGGTCGTCATCATGAGCAAAGTGGATTCAGGCATATGAAAATTAGTAATCATCATATTGGCAATACTGAAATCATAGGGGGGGAAAATGAATTTGTTGGTCCAGCCGGCATTAGCCTTTAGTTCACCCATTGTACTCACCGACGTTTCCATGGCCCTCATGGCAGTAGTTCCAACAGCGCAGATGTTCTTTCTGGCCGCCTTGGCTTTGTTAACAATATCCGCGGCTTCCTGGCTTACCGAAAATTGTTCGGAATCCATCTTGTGCTTGGTCAGATCTTCCACCTCAACCGGTCGGAAAGTGCCTAAGCCCACATGTAAAGTAACCTCTGCCAGGTTGACACCTTTTAATTCCAGTCTTTTCAGCAATTCACGGCTGAAATGCAAGCCTGCCGTAGGTGCGGCAACGGCGCCTTCGTTTTTTGCAAAGACAGTTTGATAACGCTCTTTGTCGGCAGGTTCCGCTTTACGTTTAATATATTTGGGAAGAGGGGTGTGACCCAATTGTTCAATTACATCCCTGAATTCGGCCGAGGTTCCGTCAAAGAGGAATCGCAGTGTACGTCCGCGGGAAGTGGTGTTATCAATCACCTCCGCCACAAGCATATCATCATCTCCGAAATAAAGCTTATTGCCTATTCTGATTTTACGGGCAGGATCTACCAGTACATCCCATAATTTACTCTCGGGATTCAACTCTCTCAATAAAAAAACTTCAATCTTGGCGCCGGTCTTTTCTTTGTTGCCGTAAAGACGGGCGGGGAATACTTTGGTGTTGTTCAGCACCAGTACATCTCCGTCATCAAAATATCCCAAAATGTCACGGAAAGATTTATGTTCAATCTTACCACTTTTGCGATGTATTACCATTAACCTGGATTCGTCGCGGTTGGCGGCAGGATGTGTGGCAAGGAGTTTTTCGTTGAAACCGAATTTGAATTTTGATAACTTCATAGCTTACGGGCTGTCAGTGGTACATATTATTTGAGCTTAATGATAAAAACAAATAATATCTTTTGAGTTAATAATATGTAAGGTATTGTTAATTAGGGATGCAAAGATACGCCTTTTAGGGCCAGCAAGGCTATGAGTTGTACCGTAATAGACTAGTTTTCAATAAGTAAAAACTTTAAAAAAAGATAATCAAGTGGTTGTCAGCTCATTTCGAATCATGTTTCAGTACCCCTGACTTATCCTGTAATGATCGCCTTTCCAGGTCTTCTATGGTAAGGGCGTTGCTGAGGGAATAAGGTCCAATACGGGTTCTGCAGAGTTTTGTAAGATGGGCGCCCACACCAAGGGCTATCCCTATATCTCTGGCCAAAGCTCTTATGTAAGTTCCTTTGCTGCAAACGATCCGGAAGTCAACTTCCGGTAAATCGCAACGGGTAAGTTCAAATTCACGGATCCATAAAGTCCTTGCTTTCAGTTCTGCCATTTCGCCTTTTCTGGCGAGGGTGTACGCCCTTTTTCCTCCTGTTTTTATGGCTGAATGCATGGGAGGGACCTGACTTATTTCCCCTGTAAATTGAAGGAAGGCTTCTTTTACGACTTGCTCATTCAGGTGGCTGATGTCAAAAACCTGGTCTCTTTCGGTTTCCAGGTCAAAGGAAGGGGTGCTGGCACCGATGTAAAAGGTTCCGGTATATTCCTTTTCTGCATCCTGAATTTCGCTGATTGTTTTGGTCTTTTTTCCGGTGCAGATAATTAAGAGTCCGGTTGCCAGCGGATCAAGGGTTCCGGCATGCCCGGCTTTTTTGGTACGCAGGATCCCCCTGGTTTTTTTTACCAGATCGAAGGAAGTCCATCTGAGCGGCTTGTTTAAAAGCAGTACTTCCCCTTCAGTATTCCCATGGATCATTTCCCTTATACCAGTTTCAGATCTACTCCGATAATATACAAAATAATGATGGATATCCCTGCAAAAATCCGGTAATATCCAAAAAGAAGAAAACCATGTTTGGTGAGAAAACTAATAAATGATTTTATCGCGAGGATGGCAACAACAAAGCCAACAATATTTCCAATGATCAGCAGGTTGATTTCTTCTGATGTTACGCCCAGGCCCTCTTTCGCAAATTTGAAAACTTTAAATATGGTGGCTGCAAACATGGTGGGTACCGCCAGGAAAAATGAAAATTCAGCAGCGGTCTTCCGGTCGAGTTTGCAGAATAAGCCTCCAATAATCGTAGCTGCCGACCGTGATACACCTGGAATCATGGCAAGGCATTGAAACATTCCTATTTTAAAGGCTTTTTGGTAGGTAACCTGCTGGGCTTCCTTGCCGGTACCGCCTTTCAGCCAGCTGTCTATAAAAATCAGTAATACGCCCCCGGCCAGCAGGGTAAACGCCACGACAAGCACATTGGAAAGCAACATGTCGATGATATCATCCATTAGAAAACCCAGCACCGCGGCCGGCATAAAGGCCAGTAATAGCCGCTTGTAAAAGGCGATACTTTGTAAAAAACGTTTATAGTACAAAACAACTACCGATAGTATGGCGCCAAACTGAATGGAAACCGTAAATGTCTTGGTAAAAGAATCATCGGCTATACCCATAATGGAAGAAGCAATAATCATGTGTCCGGTGGATGATACCGGTAGAAATTCGGTCAGGCCTTCTATAATGGCCAGAATGACTGCCTGGGTGATGGTCATGGCAATTATTCCGCCTTCTTTACGATAGCGTAAATAGCAAGGGCATACCCTGCAATAACCACGATGGGCGCTAGGGTGATTCTTCTGAAACTAAAAACTTCTTCGTTAAAAACATTGGGGCTTTCCGCTTTTCCGCCGGCCATCAAAAAGTAGCCTGTTATCAGCAAGCCGATAGCTATAAAAAGTAGCATATAATTCTCCCTTCCAAAGGCAAAAGCGGCTTCGTTGATTTTTTCTTTTGTTACTGCGGTTTTTGTGGCAGCGCTTTTTTTATCGCTTTGTTGTTTTGACATATTCAATTCTAATATAAGTTCTCAGTACGGTAACGAAGATATTTATTCACGGCAAACCATGTGCTGATCAGAGATAGAAATACACCGGTTATGAGTAAGCCGCCTGCAACGATGCCCATTAACCGGAAGTCACGGATGAGGCTCAGTTCAGGGATTTTTAAGAGCGCAAAATACATCAGTCCCGCCAGCAGGAGGATCGATATCACCCCCCCCATTAATCCGTTAAGAATGCTGAAGGTAAGGAAGGGCATTCTGATAAAACCCTTCGTGGCACCAACCAGCAACATGCTCTTAATCAATAGCCTGCGTGCATATAAAGAAATCCTGATGGTATTATTTATGAGTGCTACCGAAACGACGATGAGTAATGCGCTGAATGCCAGGATGATCCATGTAATCACCCGCAGGTTTCTATTGATGCTTTCCACCAGGGATGGCTGGTATTGAATTTCATTCACCGCGGGATGTGAAGAAATGGAGCCAAAGAAGCTGTTTATCATCGCTTCATTGGCGTATTCTGCTTTGATCCGGACATCAATACTTGGTAATAGCGGATTGTATCCAAGGAAGTTGAGAAAATCTTCCCCCAGTTCTTTTTTCAGGGTTTCGGCCGCTTCCTCTTTGGAAATGAGTCGGGTGCTTTTGATGTATTGATTGGCTTGTATTCTCGTGATGAGTTCGTTTACACTTGCGCTGTCGGCCTCCGGCTTTAAGAAAACAGATACTTCAATATTTTCCTTCACATAATTACTGAGTTTTTCAGCATGCAGCAGTAAAATACCAAGTGCGCCTAATAGAAACAGCACCAAAGAGATACTCACAACGGTTGACAACCGGGAAACTTGGCGTGTTTTACGTACTAATTTTTTTTCCTCTGTCATGGGTGCTGCAAAAATAGAAAATTATAAACGGGCCTTCCCTTGGGACAAGAAGTTTATTCACCCCCTCTTTTTATTAACTTCGTAGCCCTATTTGAAAGATGCATGATGGATTATGATTTCCGGGCTATAGAAGAAAAATGGCGCCAAAAATGGAGTGATGATGAGACCTACCGGACGCTTGAAATTCCGGGAATGGAGAAGTATTATGTGCTCGACATGTTTCCTTACCCTTCAGGAGCCGGTTTACATGTGGGCCATCCCCTTGGCTACATCGCTTCTGATATTGTTGCCCGTTATAAACGCCTGAAAGGTTTTAATGTTTTACATCCGATGGGTTTTGATGCCTTTGGGCTTCCCGCCGAGCAATATGCGATTCAGACAGGACAGCATCCTAAAATTACCACTGAACAAAATATCAGACGGTATCGGGAGCAATTGGATAAAATAGGCTTTTCTTACGATTGGAAGAGAGAAATTCGCACCTGCGAGCCTGCTTACTACAAATGGACGCAATGGATTTTTATTAAGTTATTTCACAGCTGGTATAATTGTCATACCGGAAAAGCTGAACCGGTTGAATCGCTTATCGCCATTTTTGAAAAAGAGGGCTTCCAGTGCGAAAATACGAGGTACCTCACCGGAGATGTGGAAAAGGAACTGCCCTCCTTCACTGCCGAAGAATGGAAAAGCAAGTCGGAAAAGGAGCAATCAGAGTTGCTTTTGAATTTCCGGCTGGCCTATCTGAGTGACGCCTGGGTAAACTGGTGTCCTGCTCTGGGTACCGTTTTGGCGAATGATGAAGTGAAGGATGGGGTTTCGGAAAGAGGAGGCTTTCCGGTGGAGAGAAAGCTGATGAAGCAATGGAGCTTGCGTATTACCGCTTATGCTGAGCGCTTGCTGAAGGACCTGGAGGAACTGGATTGGCCTGAATCCGTAAAAGAATCGCAAAAGAACTGGATTGGTAAGTCGGAAGGTACCTCCTTGCGGTTTAAAGTAGTGGGTCATGATGCATTTATAGAAGTTTTCACCACCCGCCCCGATACGGTGTTTGGGGTTTCCTTTGTTACCCTGGCACCTGAACATACACTCTTGAACCGCATTACTGCGGATGAATACCGGAACCCGGTGAATGAATATGTAAAAGCGGCTACCAATAAATCTGAAAGAGACCGTCAGTCAGAAGTGAAGAAAGTAAGCGGCCAGTTTACCGGGGCCTACGTCTTACACCCGTTCACCGGTGAGCATATCCCCGTTTGGGTGGCTGAATATGTGCTGGCGGGTTATGGTACCGGTGCCGTGATGGCAGTACCAGGACATGACCAGAGGGATTATCTTTTCGCGAAACATTTTAATCTGCCGGTACAGGAAGTAGTGAGCGGTGGGGATATCGCTGTGGAGGCTTACACAGCCAAAGAAGGGCTCATGGTGAATTCCGGATTCCTGAACGGACTGGAAGTGAAACAGGCGATCAGGGAGGCTATCCATGAAATTGAAAGGCTGGAGATAGGGAAGGGGCAGGTGAACTATCGCCTTCGTGACGCGGCTTTTGGCCGTCAGCGTTACTGGGGTGAACCTATTCCCGTGTATTACAAAGAGGGCATTCCTTGTACCCTTGATGAAAGTGAGTTGCCTTTACTGCTTCCTGAAATTGACCTGTTTCAGCCCACCGAAAACGGTGAACCTCCGCTGGCAAGGGCGAAAAACTGGAAATATAAAGATCTGTACGAATATGAACACACCACCATGCCCGGTTGGGCGGGTTCCAGTTGGTATTTCCTGCGCTATATGGATGCTTCCAACAGCAAGGCTTTTGTTTCGGATGAAGCCGTGCAGTATTGGAAACAAGTCGATTTTTACCTGGGTGGCGCCGAACATTCCACAGGGCACCTTTTGTATGTCAGGTTCTGGACCAAGTTCCTCTATGACCTTGGCCTGATTCCAGTCTATGAACCTGCAAAAAAACTGATTAACCAGGGGATGATACAGGGAGTAAGTGCTTTTGTGTATCGGATTATTGGCACCAATAAGTTTGTTTCGGCTGGCTTAAGGAACCAATATGAAACAACACCCTTGCATGTGGATATTAGTATTGCCCCGGGACATCAGCTGGATTTGGATAAATTCAGATTGTGGCGGGAGGATTTTAAAGAAGCGGAGTTTGTGCTGGAAAACGGGGTATATAATTGCGGCGCGGAAGTGGAGAAGATGTCCAAGAGCAAGTACAATGTGGTCAGTCCCGATGATATTATTGAAGAATACGGCGCCGATACCCTTCGCCTCTATGAAATGTTTCTTGGCCCCCTGGAGCAAAGCAAACCCTGGAGTACGCAGGGAATAAACGGGGTATATAACTTTCTTCGCCGCTGGTGGAGGTTGTATCACGATAAAGAAGGTAACTTCAGCGTGAGTGATGAAATGCCTTCGGCTGCTGAACTGAAGGTGCTGCATAAAACTATTAAAAAGGTGGAAGAGGACATTGAACGCTTTTCGTTCAATACTACAGTGAGCGCCTTTATGATATGCATTAATGAACTCAGCGATCTGAAGTGCGCAAAGCGGGCGATCCTGGAACCCCTCGTGGTGCTTCTTTCTCCCTATGCCCCCCATTTCGCGGAAGAATTGTGGCATTTGCTAGGGCATAAGGACAGCGTTACCAAAGCCTCTTTCCCGACATGGGAAGAGGAATATCTGGTGGAAAATGAATTTGAATATCCTGTGTCGGTAAATGGAAAAGTGAAATTTAAAATCAACCTGTCGCTGCAGCTGAGTAAGGAGGAGGTTGAGAAATGTGTGATCAGTTCGGATGAAATGACTAAATTTATACAAGGCCCTCCTAAAAAGGTAATTGTAGTACCCGGAAGAATTGTGAATGTTGTAGTCTGAAAAAGTAAAATTTGCGGCAATACGTACCTGTAGATTGCCGGACACTCTCTTAAAATAAACAGAATAAATAACGAAAAATGCAACTCTTACTTCAACATATAGAAGCGCTGATCTTTGCTTCGGAACAACCTATTACCGGTGATGAAATTTTGTCATGTCTGAAAACCGTGTATGGCTGGGAATTGAAAAAAGAACAGTTTCACAGCCTCATTTCCGAATTGAAGGAAAAGTATTCTTCCGAAGATTTTTCATTTGAACTGATGGAAATTGCCGATGGATACCAGTTTCTGACCAAGAAAGAGTACCATCATGCCGTGAACACCCTCCTGCAAATAAAAGCCAAAAGGCGTCTCAGTACCGCTGCGCTGGAAACACTTGCTATTATTGCCTATAAGCAACCTTTGTCAAAATCGGAAATCGAACACATCAGGGGAGTGAACTGTGATTACAGCATTCAAAAGCTGCTCGAAAAGGAACTGATTATCATCAGTGGAAAAGGAGATGGCCCCGGTAAACCTCTTCTTTATGCCACCAGCAAGAATTTTATGGATCATTTTGGTTTGAAGTCTGTAAAAGACCTGCCCAAACTGAAGGATTTGCATATTGCTGATAATGAAATAGGTGTGCCGGCCGACCTGGTAGATCCCATCGATGTTCCGGTGGACATTGAGCCCGGTTCCGTGTTGTATGAAGAAGATGAAAGCGGTACCTTTTTAATGGAGGGGCATGTAGATCCAGAAGCTGCCATGGGAAATTTGGAACAGGATTTGCATCACGAGGATAACCAAAACGATCCTGAAAAAGAATGAAAAAAATAATCTATGCTTCTTTACTGGCCTTGATCACCCTGCCGCTTTTCTCAGAAGCACAAGTACTGCGGAAAGTCGAAAACAGGGCTTTCTCCACCAGCGAAGTACTGGAATACCGGGTACACTACGGATTTATTGATGCCGGTGTGGCAAGACTGGAAGTAGATCCCGCAATAAAAAATATTGGCGGCAGAGATTGTTACCGCGTGGTGGGTACAGGCAAATCAGTAGGTGCATTTGACTGGTTTTTTAAAGTTAGAGACCATTATGAAAGTTATATCGATGAGGAAGCAATGCTGCCCTGGCTTTTTATCCGGAAGATTGAAGAAGGTGGCTATAAAAAGAAACAGAATGTTAGTTTTAATCATTTCAAGTACACGGCTACCAGCGAAAAGAAAACGATAAACACGCCCGGTCAGGTGCAGGATCTTATATCTGCATTTTATTACGCCCGTACACTTGATATGAGTAAGGCAGCCATTGGAGATACATTTTTAATTCATACTTATCTCGATGATGAGGTATTTCCTATGGTCATAAAATATACAGGCAAACAAAAAATCAGGACCAAGGCGGGAACTTTTAATTGTATCATTTTTAAACCCTACCTGCTGGAAGGAAGGGTGTTTAAAGAGAAGGAAGGCATGACCATCTGGGTTTCGGATGATAAAAACAGGATTCCCATCCGTGCTCAGGCCGATATCCTGGTTGGATCAATTAAAATGGACCTCACAAGCTATTCCGGTGTAGCAAATCCAATTGCACTCCTTAAATAGTTTGCGTGTAATGTATCCTTTTTTTAAAAATTATCTTTCTTCTCAGAAATTCCGGGGGTAACAGAAAATAAATGTTCTGGGTCCGGTAATCTTTATCCGATAAATTTATTTTTCAGGAGCATTTCCGCTATCTGAATGGCATTGGTAGCCGCACCCTTGCGAAGGTTGTCAGCCACGATCCAGCAATTGAGGGTCCTGGCCTGCGTTTCGTCCCGTCGTATTCTGCCTACAAAAACTTCATCATTCCCTTCTGCATATAGGGGCATCGGATAAAATGAATTCCCCGGATCGTCCTGTACTGTGATACCGGAGGCGCTGCCCAGCAGATGTTTGACTTCCTGCAGGTCAAATTCATTTTCAAATTCGATGTTTACGCTTTCTGAATGACCTCCGATTACCGGTACACGAACGGCAGTGGCAGTTACCCGGATGTTATCATCCCCCATTATTTTACAGGTCTCTTTTACCATTTTCATTTCTTCCCTGGTGTAACCATTCTCCATAAAAACATCAATCTGTGGTAAAATATTAAGATCTATCGGATGTGGATATACCCTGTTTGCCGGCTGTCCTGCCCTTTCCGCCATCAACTGCTCAATGGCCTTTGCTCCCGTGCCGCTAACCGACTGGTAGGTGGAAACAACTACTCTTTTTATGTTATAGGCATCATGAAGAGGTTTCAATACCAACACCATCTGAATGGTGGAGCAGTTCGGATTGGCAATAATTTTATCGCCGGCAGTTAATACATGGCCGTTCACCTCTGGCACAATCAGCTTCTTTCCAGGATCCATACGCCACGCGGAAGAATTGTCAATGACGGTGGTTCCATTGTCCGCAAACAGAGGGGCCCATTCAATGGATGTTTGTCCCCCGGCGGAGAACAGCGCCAGTTCCGGTTGTAAAGGAATTGCCTCCGCCGGCGTTATAACAGCGTATTCTTTACCTTTGAAGGATACTTTTCTGCCCACAGATTTTTCGGAGGCTACCGCTATAAAAGAGCTGACAGGAAAATTCCTTTCTTCCAGTAATCGTATCATTCTGGTTCCCACCAGTCCTGTAGCGCCTACAACTGCAACTTTCATGTTTGAATAATGATATTGTTATACAAGGTATTAATTCATGCAGGTATTGGTAAACGTGTATAAGCGTTTTTTATACGGTTCCCCCGCATGTCATATTGGACATTTGCCAAAACAAATGTAATGAAGGGATCAATCGCTTGCCGGATATTATTCAGTTTGTTCGCGCTATTTGTGCCGGGAGGGCTGAGGTCGCAGATATGGGAAGACTTCAGTGACGGGAATTTTAACAATGGGGTGCATTGGTTTGGGGATACCATGGATTTTGTGGTAAACAATGGAGTGCTTCAGTTGAATGCTGCCGGCAGCGATACCTCCCTTCTGGCCTGCGCGGGGATTCCTTCCGCCGATACCATGGAGTGGAGGGTCAGGCTAAAGCTGGACTTTGCGCCATCCGCGTATAATTATGCGAGATACTACCTGTGCAGCGACGACAGTAATTTAGCATCCTCCCTTTCCGCGTATTACCTTCAGTTTGGGGAAGCAGGCTCGTCGGATGCCATTGAACTCTTTCATCAGTCAACGGCTGCCACAACGCTGCTGGCAAGGGCTACCGATAGCATGATTGCAGTTCCTTTTGAAGTCAGAGTGAAGGTGTTGAGAAAACCACCCGGTATTTGGGAGTTATGGGTTGATTATACGGGCGGAGAATCGTTCGTCCTGGAGGCGACTGCTTCAGATACTTCCCTGCCGGCCGGGATATATACCGGATGGAAATGTATCTATACAAGCAGCAATGCTACTAAATTTTTTCTCGATGATGTGTATGCGGGATCCGTGGTATATGACACCATTCCACCGGAATTGATATCAGCCGAAATGATTTCCGATTCATGTATCCGGATAAAAATCAGTGAAGCATGCGACAGTATTTCCGTGTATGCCACTCATCACTATTTTGTAGATGGATGGTCGCATCCCGTCCTTATTACCAATGACCCCGGCACCGCAAACACTTACTTTTTATACTATCCTTCTTCTTCTTTCGGAACCCTGAATTACCGTTTATCGGTCAGCGCCCTGAAGGACCTCTACGGAAATGTGAATGCTGATACGGTTTCTTTTGTACTGTTCCGGCAGTTCGCACCTGAAGTGTCGGACCTTGTTTTTACCGAAATCATGGCGGATCCCTATTCAGCGCCTTCCCTTCCGCCATTTGAGTACGTAGAAATCTACAACCGGAGTCAGAAAGTAATACTTACAAATAATTTTGAGTTGTCGGACCTGAGTGCCACGGTAACTTTACCTCCCGATACGCTGCTGCCGGGTGAGTACCGCTGCTATACCACGGTAACGGCTATCCCCTATTTTGATTTGTTGGGATATGCCGGAATAAAGGGACTGAATAATATGCCTTCTCTCAATAATGAAGGCGACAGGATCCGTTTGCGGGATGCCGGAGGAAATTTACTGGATGTACTGCAATACGACAAGGCCATGTATCTGGATCCTTTATTTGACGATGGGGGTTGGTCTCTCGAACGCAGGGATGAAACTTTTCCCTGTGCAGACAGGGCCAACTGGACGGCCAGCAGGCATCCTTCGGGTGGGACACCCGGATACCGGAATTCCGTGGCCGCAAGTTTCACGGATACGGTTGCCCCATGGCCAGTACATGCTTTTCCTGAAGACAGTGTTACCATAAAAGTATATTTCAGTGAATACCCCGACAGCCTTTCTTCGGGTAACACAACGTTTTATCTGATAAATAAAGGGATAGGTTATGCCGGTTCCGTGAAGTGTTCCCCCGATTCTTCCTGTGTCATCCTGACATTAAACAGCCATTTACGGAGAGGGGAAATTTATACACTCTATCTCGATTCACGGATTCAGGACTGTTCCGGAAACAGTATCCGGCGCTGGCACCAGCTCAGGCTGGCAATGCCCGACTCCGTGCAGCCCGGTGATATTCTGCTGAATGAAATTTTATTCAATCCATACCAGGACGGAAGTGATTTTGTAGAATTGTATAATGCTGGAACCAATTGCATTGATCTTTCGGCCCTGCGGCTGGCACGTTCAGATCCTGAAACAGGAATAAGTGATAATGTTTTACCGGTATGTGAAGAGCACCGGCTTTTTCTGCCGGGGGACTTTGCGGTGGTAACAGATCAAATTTCTGATATTCAAAACCGTTACAGAGTAACGGATCTGCGCATGCTGATGGCTCATGAACTTCCGTCGTTTAACGATGATGAAGGGATTGTAGTGCTGTTGAATTCATCACTGACAGAGCTGGAAAGGTTTCATTATAAAGATGACTTTCATTTTCCGCTACTGGCTGACCCCGAAGGCGTATCCCTTGAGCGTATTTCATATTCTGTGCCGGCTAACGATAGCAGCAACTGGCACAGCGCAGCCGAAAACGCTGGTTATGCCAGTCCCTGCGCTGTCAATACCCATGCTTACGATCATAATCTTTTAGACCAACGGCGATTGAACCTCTCACCTGAATTATTTTCTCCGGACAACGATGGTTATCACGATGTATTGGGCATATCCTGTCGTTCATCCCGACCCGGCTTTATGGTGTCTCTTACGGTGTATAACGAATTTGGAATCCCGGTCCGGAAACTTACGCAACAAGAGATGGTGGGGACAGAAGCATTTTGGATATGGGATGGCTGCTCTGATTTTGGTGAATTGCAGGAAGCAGGTATCTATGTAATTATTTTGGAAATGTATCATATTGATGGCGAAAAGCGGATGGAGAAGAAAGTCGCTGTTTTAGCAAAAGCCATGTAAATACCGGGTTTTCCCGGCCATGAAGAATCAGGGTGCACAGCAAGAATGGGTCATTTTTCCTAAGCCTGGGAACTTTTTAGACCGCTAAGGGTCAAAACTTCGGCTACGATGAAGCATTTTATGATTCACATGATCACGAACCATGGAGGTCTCCCCACCCCGGTTTAAACCCCCTTACAGGCAAATTTGATTATTCGAAGAAATTCCGGTGAATTTATACAGATCATGGTGGCGGAATGAAATAAGCTTTTTAAATTAGAGGAAAATCTCCAGTCATGACCAGATACTATATACTCTGTTTCCTCCTCTTATTAGCCCCGGCGCTGAAAGCTCAGAAATCACTGGATATCGGACTGGCGGCAGGTACCACCAACTATTTCGGGGACCTTGGCAATAATGAATTCTTTCAGAAGAGTTCGATGAGTCCGGGAATGGCGGTTACTATACGCAATTTTATTTCACCCCGTGAAATAACGGGTATGAAGTATTCCTCAGTGAACCTGGAGGCACGCCTGAGCTGGCATCGTATTCAGTACGATGAAACAAAGCCAGTTGACGGCAGAAAGGGTGCCGAACTAAGAAATTACGGCAGAGGTTTGAATTTCAGAAATGATATTTTCGGTTTTTCAAATCACATCAGTTATACCTATTTCCCCAACCGCAGATTGCCTTTGCATAAACAAAGTGTGGCATTGTTTGTATATACCGGAATCGGGATTTATTACGGCCGTCCGAAGGCGGATCTCTTCAATGGCAGTATGGACATAGAAAACCGTTACCATTACTGGACGGATGGGACTATTCGCGATGCGGCGCAGTCCTCAGGAAATGGAAATGTAATTGAGAAAGATGGTAAGTATGAAACCGACCTGATTGATTGGCACACCGAAGGACAGGGTGCCTATGATGAATCCAATCCGAGTCGGAACATGTACAGTCCCTGGCATATTGGAATTCCGATGGCCATCGGCTTCCGCTACGGTATTGATAAAAATATTACTTTATCGATGGAGTTTGGCTATTATAAATTTTTTACTGACTATCTGGATGATGCCAGTAATGCTTATGCTACCCATAAACAAATTGAGCAACGCTTTCAGGGAGATCCTGTAAAAGTTGAACTGGCAAAATATATAAGTGATCCCACAGGTTTGGGTACGGACGGCTATGTAGGTCCAAGGACATCCAGAAGGGGCAATCCGGACATCAGCGATTCTTACAGTTTTATCAATCTGGAGTTCGCTTATAAAATTAACTGGAACCCCGCAAAGATTACTTCGATGTTCGCGAAAAAGGGATTATAAAACCTTCAGGTAATCCGCTCCTGCCAGGCTTCTTTTTTATCGGATTAATGAACAGTTTGTCCGGTGCTGTTCAGGTGTGACTAATCCATGATTTAATATTATTTTTTGCAAGCACAGTGCGGGTGACTGATTTTATATACTTTTAATCATTGTATAAAAGGAAGTCATGACACAACTGAAGGACGAAGTGATACCTGCCAGAAAAAGTATGAGTTTGCTGGTGTTAATTCCTTCTTTGTTTCTGGTGATCCGATTTACGAAAAACATTTACAATGAAATTGTAATGAATGCCTCCTTTTCGGGAGGAATTTTTCTTGAAGTGATCTGGAACCTTGCCCTGCTTGTCGTGTTTGGGTTTTTAACGGTATTCGCTCTTAAAAGATTTCTTTATAAGGGTCCCGGGCTTATCATAAATAAGCTCGGTATAGTCGATCATTCTGGATTGGTCTCAGCAGGTATGATATTCTGGCAGGATGTGATGGAAATCAACAGCAACAAAATATTTTTTTCTGATTGCATTATCATAAATGTCAAGAATCCTTCGCGCTATATCAATAATCAGCGCAGTTATTTCAAAAGATTGTGGCTGGGCGCTGAGCAGAGATATTTTGGGTCACCGGTTAATATTTCAGTCAGCGGTCTGAAGATTAAATTCAAAGACCTGTTCAGGATTATTCAGCAACATTACCTGGCTTCACATGTGGAAAGCAGAACCTTTGAGTTAAAGAGGGAAAAGGAGGTAATTCAGGTGGAGAAGAAAGCTCTGGTAGACTCTATTAACTATGCAAAGAGAATTCAAACGGCTCTGTTGCCATCATTTAAAAAGATTGAAACACTGCTTGGCGAAAACTTCATTCTGTTTTTACCCAAGGATATTGTTTCCGGCGATTTTTACTGGGTGGAAACCTCGGGTGACCGTATATTTTTTGCCGCCTGTGACTGCACCGGACATGGTGTTCCCGGCGCTCTGATCAGCATTTTATGTATCAATGCCCTCAGTCGTGCGGTAAGGGAGTATGAGTTGACTGAGCCGGCGGCGATATTGGATAAGGTAGCTGAAATAGTAGTGGAAAGTCTTGGTCTCAGCGGTGAAGTAAAAGACGGTATGGAAGTGAGCCTGTGTGTATTCAATAAATCTACCAGAGAGTTGTATTGGTCAGGAGCAAACCTGCCCTTATGGATCGCAAGAGAAGAGGCTGCCTTTGTCTTAATTGAATGTAAACCCGACAAACAGCCTATAGGACTAGTGGAGAACCGGCAACCCTATACCAATCAAAAAATAGAAATAATGAAGGGAGATGTATTATATCTTTTTACCGATGGATATGCCGACCAGTTTGGAGGTGAAGAAGGGAAGAAACTTACCCGGAAAAAATTTAAAGAACTTTTGTTGATGCAACGTGGAAAAGCAATGAAAGAACAGTACGAAAATTTACTGGCATTTCACACACGGTATAAAGGAGAATCCCCTCAGATAGATGATATTTTAATCATGGGTATCAGGATTGAGCACTGATTATTTTGATGTCACTTCCTCAAGCCTGCCGGGAAGGATTTTTTTACGAATAGAGGCGGGAAAATAAAACCCGGCAAAACTCTGGCTGGAAAACACAAAGGCTATAGTTTGATTTCTTCTCCCTGGTGGTTTAAAAAATGAAATTCCATGATGTGGTAAGCTGAAATGGGTTCTACTTTAATCCAGCGTTTATACTTCTTGCGCCATTGCCACTGAAAGGATTTAAACTTCCAGAAGTCTTTTTTAAGAAAGGCAGCAACATAGGGGTGCGTTTGAAGCGTCAGCTGCTTTTCATTTTGCTCCTGGCATAGATAGCGCAGGTTGTTTTCAATATCATCGATAAGGAGCATCGAAGCTTTTATTTCCCCGGTGCCATCGCAGGCAGGACATTTTTCAACGGTGATGATATCAGTTACCGGACGTACTCGCTCACGGGTTATCTGTACCAGTCCAAATTTACTGGGAGGTAGTATAGTATGCCGCGCCCTGTCCTGTTTCATTTCCGCCATCAGGGTGTCAAAAAGTTGCTTGCGGTGCAGGGTATTCCGCATGTCTATAAAATCAATAACAATAATACCCCCCATGTCGCGCATACGAAGTTGCCTTGCGATTTCCTTCGCTGCCATAAGATTTGTCTGCAGGGCATTACTTTCCTGTGAATCCCCGCTTCCTTTGTTCCGGCCCCCGCTGTTTACGTCAATCACATGCATGGCTTCGGTATGCTCAATAATCAGGTAGGAGCCACCGGCCATGTTCACTGTTTTTCCGAACAGGGATTTGATTTGTTTATCTATACCAAAGTGCTCAAAAATTGGTATCTTCCCTTTGTACAGTTTTACAATTTCCGATTGTTCGGGTGCAATGCTCCGGATATACGATTTTATTTCTTCCGCCACCCGTGGGTCGTTTACATGAATCGCGTTAAAATTGGGATTCAGGAGATCGCGAAGAATGGTGGATGCACGGTCAATTTCACCCAGCAACTTGGAAGGGGGTGTTGCTGTTTTCAGTTGCGCGTGCAGCGTAGTCCACTTTGATACCAGATCCTGAACATCCCGGTCGAGGTCTGCCACTTTTTTTCCTTCGGCCACCGTGCGTACGATGATCCCGAAATTCCGGGGTTTGATACTGGTGGCAAGACGCTTAAGACGGAGGCGCTCAGCGGCACTTTTTATTTTTTGCGAAACGGATACCAGGTCTGAAAACGGAACCAATACCACATATCTTCCGGCAAAAGAAAGTTCACTTGTTATACGGGGACCTTTACTGGAAATAGGTTCTTTGGCAATCTGAACCATGATGTTCATATTCGGATTCAGAATATGATTGATCTTTCCTGCCTTGTGAATATCCGCTTCTGTTTCGAAATTATTTAACAGCGCATCTGCCTGGCCGCCCGACTGGGTATTCCTGATAAAACGAATCAGGGATTGTACCTGGGCTCCCAGGTCAAGGTAATGCAGGAAAGCGTCTTTTTCGTAACCGATATCCACAAAGGCAGCATTCAGCGAGGGCATGATTTTTTTCACACGGCCCAGGTAAATGTCGCCCACGGAGAAATTATTTTCCTTTTTCTCCTTGTTTAACTCAACGAGCAGTTTGTTCTCTACGAGGGCGATATTAACCTCGGAGGAAGACGAATCGATGATCAGTTCGCTGTTCAATGCAAATGACGGATTTTATTTCGCCGGGTGTACATAACTCCATACTTAAAAACGTGGAGGGTAACCCGCTTGTCATAATTAAAAAAAAGCAAAGGCAAACAGGACATGCTGTACCTTTTCGAAAAGAGATACAGCATACCCGTCGGCTCGCTAAACAGCACTACCTGTTTTTCTTTTTATGGCGATTTTTCCTTAAACGCTTCTTCCGTTTATGGGTGGCCATTTTATGGCGCTTACGTTTTTTTCCTGATGGCATGATTCAATTTTTTTAATAATCGTTTGCGATTGTATGTTTTCAGGAAGGCTTCTTCTTCAGCTCTTCCACTAATTTGATAACATCCGAAACATCATAATTAGCATTTTTTATGAATGTTTCATAATTGGCTACCGAGGCTGCTGTATCTCCCTTTTGCAGGAGTATCTGTCCTAAAAAGAAATACATTTCATTTCTTTTCGGATTAATTTCCAGCACCTTTTTGAAACGCTCTATGGCTTTGTCAAGCTGCCCTGATTTCACCGATAGCATTCCTAAATTATATTGGGCCATTTCATGGTCCGGGTTTTCGGCAACTACTTCACGCAATAGCATGATCCCCTTCATCGGTTCTGAAGTTCCGTCCGCATAACAGGCGCCCAGGTCGGTTTTCGCATTCAGGTTACCCGGATTTATTTCGAGCACTTTCTGATAATTCGCTATCGCTTTTCCAACCAGTATAGAGCGAACCACCGTGTCCTTTACCATCCGGAAGGAATCGAAGTACCTGTACGCGGCATCAAGGTAGGCCTGCTCACCGGGAACTACTTCTGCCTTTCTTTCAAACCAGATGGCGGCGGCTGCCGGTATTCCGTTCCGGTCCCAGAACCTTCCCAACTGGTCTAATAGGGCTGTGTCTTTACCGCCGTTTTTTTTGAGAGACTCTTCAAAAAAAGTGAGGTTTTTTAATTCATTACTGTCTAGCGAAGTTTTTGCTGACTTTAATAAATCATCCGGTTCAAACTCATCCCTGGTTCCTTCCTCCGCTACTTGTGGCGATGCGTCCTCCCGGTTAATTTGTGAAGGCGCCAGGTATATTGCGGCGGAAAGCAGAAGGGTGCCTGAAATGAGGAGTGCCCTCAGTTGTGCACCACTCATGTATTATTACTGTGCCGGTTGGGTTTTCTTGTTGTGCGCGTTTTTCACCCTCTCGGTGAAAGTTTTGGCCGGTTTGAAAGCCGGGATGTAATGCTCCGGAATGATAATCGTTGCATTCTTCGTAATGATACGTCCGGTTTTCTTTGCACGCTTCTTAACAATGAAACTTCCGAATCCACGGAGGTATACATTTTCGTTATTGATCAGCGAGTTACGAATAACTTTCATCATAGACTCAACGGTCTGCTGAACTGCTACCTTCTCGATCCCGGTCTTGGTAGAGATCTCATTTACTAATTCTGCTTTTGTCATCTTTTACTGTTTAATTAAATATTTTCCTTTTAAGGGGCTGCAAAGATATGCTTTCTGGCTGAATTACAAAATATTACTTGCTTATTTTTGTACAAAATATACGAATGGAACAGGAGTTTTCTAAGATTTTAAGGGATTGGTACCGTAAAAATGGCCGAAAATTGCCCTGGAGATCTACAAAAGACCCCTTTAAAATTTGGTTATCAGAAATAATACTGCAGCAAACACGTGTAAATCAGGGTCTTCCATATTATTGGAATTTTATAAATTCATTTCCGCAGCTGCAGGACCTTGCGAATGCTCCCCTCGACCGGATTTTAAAGCATTGGCAGGGTCTCGGTTATTATTCACGGGCCAGAAATATGCATCTGGCAGCCCGGGATGTGTTGGTGGAGCATCATGGCATATTTCCGGCATCTTACGAAGCCCTCAGAAAACTTAAAGGTATAGGAGATTATACGGCTGCTGCCATCGCCTCTTTTGCTTTCGATCTTCCGTATCCGGTAGTGGATGGTAATGTATATCGCTTTTTATCACGCCTTACCGGTGAAGCAATTCCCATTGACTCACCAAAGGGTAAAAAACATTTTACTGCCCTGGCGGCTGAATTACTGGATCCGGCTCACGCTGCCGAACACAATCAAGCTATCATGGAAATCGGTGCAACGCTGTGCAAGCCACAGTCTCCCCTTTGCGAAGAGTGTCCTTTCTGCTTTTCCTGCCATGCCTATATTAATAATGCAACCGGGACATTACCGGTGAAGACGAAAAAACAGAAAACCCGGAAGCGCTTTTTCCATTATTTTTTTATGACAAATTCTACGGAGACCTGTATCATTCAACGTAATGCTAAGGACATCTGGCATGGATTATTTGAATTCCCCATGATAGAGACGGAAACTGAAGATATTGATATTCATAATATTCGTTTTCCCTTTGGCCTGGAAAAGCTGGAGAAATCGATTCAGGGTGCTCCGGTAAGGATGCGTCATCTGCTTACGCACCAGGAGTTGATTGCTTATTTCTGGAGAATTAATGTATCCGGACCATGGCCCGCTGATCCGGCCTTGAAAAATATACCTCTTGCAGATATCGGGAAGTACGCATTCCCGCAATTGATAATACGTTATATGCAAAAAGCCGGACTGAATGATTGACGCGTGTTCAGAAAGGTCAATGAATAATCATGTAAAATTTGAAAAGTTAAGTCAATTAGTAACTTTGACCTTAAGAATGAGCATTCATTAAGAATTGTGAAAACCTATTATCCATAAATTATGTCAGGCGTAAACAAAGTATTTCTTATTGGTAATCTGGGCAAAGATCCGGAGTACCGGCACATGGAAGGTGGTATTATGGTAGCTAAATTTCCACTGGCTACTACTGAGTATTTTAAAAATAAGGAGGGGCAGCGTCAGGATCAGACCGAATGGCATAACATCGTTTTATGGCGTGGCCTCGCCGAAGCTGCCGAAAAACTGCAGTTGCGAAAGGGGCATATGGTATTTATTGAAGGGAAACTTCGTACACGCAGTTGGGAGAAAGATGGAGTTAAACGGTATGCTACAGAAATAATTGCCGAGAACATGACCATGCTGAGTAAGCGTGATGCCCAGGGAAGCGCCCCCGGTGATACGGGCGCGCATGATCCCACACCACCGCTTAATGATATGGGGGGGGATTTGCCTTTTTGATAATTAGAAAGCCTAAGGCCTTTGTGTTTTTACCTGTGCCCGCTTTTTTATCATGGCTTGTATTTACATTCCGGCTTTTATGAATTCAGATGGTAAGGGAGAAATGACCGGAGTTGATCGTACTATGAAAAAACTGTTTAATAACATACTGTTTATTATCTGCCTGCTGCTGTTATCCTGCAACGAGGAGGCGGTAACGCCTAAACCAAGGGGTTATTACCGGATTACTTTACCGGAAAGAAAATATACTTTGTTCACGCCCGGAGATTGTCCATTTTCTTTTGAAATACCCGGCTATGCCGTGCCGGTTCCGGATACCAATCGCTTGTCGGAACCCTGCTGGTGGTACCTGGTGATGCCGGAAATAAACGGACAGGTATATCTTACTTATAAGCCTTTGCATGGTGATATCAACCGCTTTCTGGAAGACACCTATACACTGGTATACAAGCATACCTCAAGGGCCAGTTCCATCAATGAACAGGTGATATCTTTCAGTACGGGAGTGAGCGGTGTGCTTTATTCTCTGGGTGGTCAGGCAGCATCGGCAACACAATTTTATGTAACCGACAGCGTAAATCATTTTTTAAGGGGTGCGGTTTATTTCAATGCGGCACCCAATGCCGATTCGCTGGCGCCGGTTCAGGATTATGTGAGAGAAGACATCCTGCATATGTTGGAAACACTGAAATGGAAAAAGTAACTGACAACCCTTGTTTCGCTTTGTTTTAATGATCAGGGGATGGTGGTTCTATCCAATGTATGATTTCGTGAAGCAGTAGTTCCGGTTGTTCGGCATGTACCCAATGGCCTGCGCCGGGGATATGGATCAGTTCGGCACTGGGGTACCATTGTTTGATTTCCGACATCCGGTCCGCATCTACATACCCTGAATTCTCTCCACTGACAAATAATACGGGGGTGTTTATGGGTGCTTCCGGCCAGGTTGCCCTTCCCACTTCTTCAATTTGTTCGTCAAGGACTTTTAAATTAAAACGCCATGCGAAGCGGTGGTCAAGGGTTCGGTATAAATTTTTCAGGAGAAACTGAAGGATGGCAGGATTGTCAATGTATTCTTTCAAAGCATTTTCTGCTTCCTGACGGCTGGTTAATGTTTCTGTTTTTAGCGATAATAATGCGTTCAGGATTTCACGATGATGAACAGGATATTGCCAGGGCGCAATATCAACAACAATAACTTTGGTGGCGATATCCGTATAATTGTTCAGGAATTTCAGGCATACTTTTCCACCCATACTGTGACCCATCAAAACAGGTTTTTCCAGCTTTAACTCCTGAATGAGTGCCGCAATATCACCGGCCATCAGTTCGTAGTTATGCGCGTCTGAATGAGGAGAATGTCCGTGGTTCCGCAAATCCGGTAAAAGCACTTTATAACCATTGGATGAAAGGCGGCGGGCAAAACTCTGCCAGTTGTCGCTCATGCCAAACAATCCATGTAAAATAATAATAACAGGCCCTTCACCAATGATTCTGTAATGTAATTTCATTTTGTAGTTGAAGGACTTCAGAATAATATACTTTTGCCCCCATGAATGTTGTTATCCGCAAAGGTACAAAAGAAGATATGCCTGCAGTTCACGCGTTGATTTGTGAGTTGGCATTATATGAGAAAGCGCCCCATGAAGTTACCAATACCATTGAAGATATGATGCTGGATGGGTTCGGAAGTCACCCTGTCTTTTTTTGTCTGGTAGCTGAAGCGGACAATGAAATTTATGGTACAGCGATTTATCATCTGAAGTACAGTACCTGGAAAGGAAGGGGTGTTTACCTGGATGATATCGTTGTTACCGGAAAAATGCGTGGCAAGGGAATCGGGAATTTGATTTTTAAAGCGGTGATCGGGGAAGCAAAAAAGCTGGGGGCCAAACAACTTCACTGGCAGGTGCTCGAATGGAATGAACCCGCCGTTTCCTTTTATAAAAAGTTCAACGCGTCATTTGATGACGAATGGATCAATTGTAAACTGGATGAAAAACAGATACAAGACCTGGCCATCTAAACGCTGAAGCAACAGAAACCTTGCTTCATCAAAGGTAATTCATGATATGCCGGATCTTTAAAATTTAAACTGAGTAAATGAAAGTATTCAAATTTGGCGGAGCTTCCGTTAAGGATGCGGAATCAGTGAAGAATGTAGCTGAAATCCTGAAGTTGTTTCCGGGGGATCCGGTACTAGTGGTAATTTCAGCTATGGCCAAAACCACCAATGCACTTGAAAAGGTTGTGAAAGCCCATTGTACCCGTTCGGGGGAGGCCAGGAACTTTCTCCAGGAAGTAAAAGAATTCCATAACGGAATCATGGATAAATTATTTTCCGGTTCCTGCCCCGAAGTTTATGATACCGTTAATAATTTTTTCGTTGAAATTGAATGGGTGCTTGAGGAAGAACCACGTGACTATGATTTCGTTTATGACCAGGTAGTTTCTGTAGGCGAATTAATTTCAACCACCATTGTTAGTCATTACCTTGATAAAAGCGGTATCGCCAATACCTGGCTGGATATCAGGGATGGTTTGCTCACTGACAATACATACAGGGAGGGTAAAGTAAATTGGGAAGAAAGCGGCAAAAGGATCAAGGCGATTGTTCCGCCCCTCATCAATGAAAGAAACCCACTGGTGATAACACAGGGTTTCATTGCCGCCACCTCCGAAAATTTCACCACCACGCTGGGGCGTGAAGGTTCCGATTATACCGCGGCCATCCTCGCTCACATCCTCGATGCGGAATCTGTAACCATATGGAAAGATGTTCCCGGTGTTTTAAATGCTGATCCTAAGTATTTCAGCGATGCGCAAAAACTGGAACAGCTGAGTTATCACGACGCCATTGAGCTCGCATATTACGGAGCCTCCGTGATTCATCCCAAGACCATCAAGCCGCTTGAAAATAAAAATATACCCCTTTATGTAAAATCTTTCCTGCAACCATCGGCAAAAGGCACCTTAATTGCCAAAGACCTTGTGACGAAGCCGCAGGTGCCCTCCTTTATTTTTAAATCAAACCAGGTACTCATTTCGATAGCAGCCAAAGACTTCTCCTTCATTGCCGAGGAAAATCTGAGTTCAATTTTTTCAAACTTTGCCGAACTGGGCGTAAAAATGAACCTGATGCAAAACTCTGCCATCTCCTTTTCTGTTTGTATTGATGATGATCCTGTTAAAACGCCCAGGCTGATTGAAAAATTGAACAGGGAATATTGGTTAAGGTATAATTCAGGGTTGCAGTTATATACCATCCGGTATTATTATCCCTCCACCATAGAAACACTCAGCCAGGGTAAGGACATACTGCTGGAGCAGAGGAGCAGGACCACTGCCCAACTGGTGATGAAGGATAAAGAGAAATAATGTTCAGTTTGATAAAGATGTAGCATGCTTGCAGAAAACAACATAAAAAGACAATTGATTTTCTGGTTATTTTCCGGATGCTTTTTAATTTTCGGGATGGTGGTAGTGGGTGGCATTACACGGCTTACCGGTTCAGGCCTGTCTATTACGGAGTGGAAAGTAGTAACCGGCGCCATACCCCCGCTCAACGAAGAAATGTGGATAGAGGAGTTTGAGAAGTACAAACAAATACCCCAGTACCAGGCCGTCAATTCCCATTTTACTTTGTCTGATTTTAAATTCATTTATTTCTGGGAGTATATTCATCGCCTTTTTGGCAGGTTAATCGGTGTGGTGTTCCTGCTTGGATTTGGCTATTTCTATTTTAAGAAAGCGGTTCCGCAGCATCTTCTGCCTAAGTTGATGCTGATGTTTGTTCTTGGAGGCATTCAGGGTTTCCTGGGTTGGTACATGGTGGCCAGTGGCCTGACGCAAAACATTCGCGTGAGCCATATCCGGCTGGCCATCCATCTGAGTTTTGCATTTATCACGTTTGGCTATATTTTTTGGGTGGCGCTTACCCAACTTTATCACAGGGAGACGGATAACGCCATGACATTAACCCGGTTTAGAAAATACGCAAAGTTTTTATTGTTACTGATAACAGTGCAGGTGATCTACGGTGCCTTTGTAGCGGGTACCAAAGCAGGCTGGACGTATAATACCTGGCCAAAAATGGGGGAGGAATGGTTGCCCGAATCCATGGGATTCGCCTGGGGAAAGGAGGGTATGTCCAGTCTGATAAATAATATTGCCAGTATACAGTTTATTCATCGTCTGCTGGCATATGTCCTCTTGCTCTTTATTGTTGTTTTCTCTTACCGCATCATGAAGATGAACGTGGATCCCGCTCAGAGAAAAGCGGTATATTTTTTATTGGGAGGTGTTTTTGTGCAGGTAATACTGGGTGTGCTCACATTGGTGCTGCAAGTACCTTTGTGGCTGGGAGTCACGCATCAGGCTGTCGCGTTCTTCCTGTTCGCCGGCGTTATTTATCTGATGCACAGATTGAGGTTTACCTGATTCAGATAAAAATGAGCAGGAAGCGGTTCCGTCCTCCCGTGCCGTTTTCGTAAGTTTACCTTATCCAATGTTTAATTAACCTTACAGGGATGATGCATTCAAATTTAAACGTATTACTCCCTTACCAGCCTTGCCGCTGTTTGTGGCCGGTGATATGTGCCAGGTGGTGTTCGCTGTGCCAGGCATAGAGCCCCAGTGCATAATCCAGCTGAAAGGTTTTTTTGTTTTCCGGGTGATAATAACTGCGTTTCCATTCAGCCCCGTTCAGGTTACTTAATACGCTTGTCCAGCGCCGGTGCAATGACTCCAGCAGTTGCAATGACATTTCAATTTGTCCTTGTGTGGAGTCTGGCATTTCCGCCCATTTTTTTTCGATGTAAGGCTTAATGTTTGGATGGTCTTCGGTAAGGGCCAGCTTAAAGCGAATATAAGCGTTCATATGGCTGTCGGCGAGGTGATGAACCACTTGCCGGAGGGTCCATCCGCCTTCGCGGTAAGGGGAATTCAGTTGCTCCTCCGAAAGGTCCTGTACAGCCTGCCGTAACAGCAACGGCAGCTTTTCAAGAACAGCTGTCCAGCAGATTATATCTTCTTCTGAAATAGTTCCGGGAGGAATGAATTTTCCAATTGGATACTTGAGGGAATCAGTATTCATCTGAATGAAATTTAGTCTGCAGGTAAATTTATATAAGTGTTCCGGATTCCCATATCATTTTTAATCCGCTGATTATTTCAGGCAATAATATGGAACATATCTGTTCATTTATTGGATGCCGCTTATATAGATGTATGCTTTTTCTTTTTCCTGAATACCGTTTCTGCTAAATTTGTTTCTAATGGCTGTTAAACTCACTCCCGATAACCTGGAAGAGAATGGGTATGCACTGCATACCTGTTTGCCCCACCACGAACTGGTCACCTTTGTAAAGGGGTATTTTTTTAAAATTAACCTGGTCATTGTTTTTTACTGGATTTTTAATTTTTTTATGATCGGCACCGCTGTTTTCCTCCTGTGGCAGTCGGAAAAAACAGGTGCTAATGTGTTAAAAATGCTCACAGGCCTGCCCGCTTTTTTTCTGATTATACCCTTGCACGAGCTGATTCATGGTGTAGGATATAAATTGGCACATGCGCCGGTGGTCACCTATAAAGCGATATGGAGACAATTGGTTTTTTATGCGATGGCGGATCGTTTTGTAGCAGAAAAATCGGCCTTTGTCATGTTGGCCATTGCTCCTTTTTTGTTGATTAATGGATTGTTGATTTATCTGTTTACCGTACTGCCGGAATCCTGGAGCTGGGTGGTTTACGGTTGCCTGATTATGCATACAGCAGGTTGCTCAGGCGACTTTGCCCTCATCAGTTTCTTCTATGAATTTTGGGATAAAGATCCGGTCACCTTTGACGATGTGGCCGGCCAGCGATCTTATTTTTATGTGAAGAAAAGCTGAAGACTAAGCATTTAGGGCAATTTTCAGGGTGACTACTCTTTTTATTTGATTGACTATCTTTGAATCCCAACCCGATGACAGCCTGGTTTATGCAAAAATTCAGATACCTTCTTTCCCTGTTCCTTATTCTTTCTGTTGGCCAGGTGCTAAGTCAGATTCAGCGCCCGGTAAAATGGGTTTTTGATATAGAGCAAAAGGGAACTTCCGCCACACTGATTCTGAAAGCGAAGATTGACAAGGGCTGGCATCTGTATGCACAGGATATCCCTGCGGGTGGACCTATACCCACAACATTCAAGTTTAATCCGGATAAAAATTTCAGCCTCGAAGGAAAGACAAGTGAACCATTTGCCGAAGAAGTTTTCGATTCGAATTTCGATATGAAAGTGAAGTACTACGGCGAGGAAGCTGTTTTCCGTCAGAAGATAAAATTGAATACCAAAGCTGCTTTCGAGGTAAAGGGAAGCCTTGAATTCATGGTTTGCAATGACCAGATGTGCCTGCCGCCCGATGAAATTGAGTTTAGTATTCCGGTAAAAGGGGAGGCGAAAGCTGCGGAGCCGGTAAAAGAAGAGAAAGATGCGAAAACAACTGCTGTTCTTACGGATACAGTGATTGCAGCTCCTGTTGTTGTTGATACAAGTCTGAATAAAACGGTGATACCACCCGCTTCAGGGTCCGGTAAAGTAAATGAACCCAGCGGAGATATTTCGCACCTGGAACCCGGTTGCGGGGATGGTACGGCCGGCGAGACGGCCGATAAATCGTTTTGGGGTATATTCATTGCCGGTATTATAGGAGGATTGTTGGCCCTGCTGACACCCTGCGTTTTTCCGATGATTCCTTTAACAGTGAGTTTCTTTACCAAGCGTAGCCCTACCCGGCGCAAGGGCTTGGCCAATGCCATCATCTATGCGGTATCCATCATTTTGATATATGTATTGCTCGGATTTTTAGTAACGGTTACGCTGGGTTCTGATGCTTTGAATGCCATGGCAAGTAATGTATTTTTTAATATGTTGTTTTTCATTATCTTCTTCATTTTTGCTTTATCCTTCTTTGGTGCTTTTGAGTTGACTTTGCCCAGTTCATGGGTGAATAAAGCCGACCAGGCATCTGATAAGGGAGGCTTAATCGGAATTTTCTTTATGGCCTTTACGTTGAGCCTTGTTTCATTTTCATGTACCGGACCTATTATCGGTACGCTGTTGGTAGAAGCGGCCCGTGGTTCTTCCTATATGGGACCTATTATGGGAATGACCGGTTTTGCATTGGCCCTCGCACTCCCTTTTGGTTTGTTTGCCGCCTTTCCGGGATGGCTCAACTCGCTGCCAAAATCCGGCGGTTGGCTGAACTCCGTAAAGGTGGTACTTGGATTCCTGGAACTAGCGCTCGCGCTTAAATTCCTGTCAAATGTGGACCTTGCCTATCACTGGGGCATATTAAAAAGGGAAGTGTTTATCGCATTGTGGATAGCCATTTTTGGCTTAATGAGTTTATACCTGGTGGGTAAAATCAAGTTTTCACACGACAGTGAAATGAGTTATCTGGGAACCGGCAGATTGATATTTGCCATCATCACCTTCACATTTACGATTTACCTCATTCCCGGATTATGGGGTGCACCCTTACGGATCATCAGCGGCTTTCCCCCCCCCGAATTTTATAAGGAGTGGATTACGCATCAGGAAGGTAGCAGCCACGCGGAAAGTTGTCCGCATAACCTGAATTGCTTTCATGATTATGAAGCGGGCATGGCATATGCCCGTCAAACAGGTAAGCCAGTGATGATTGATTTTACAGGCTGGAGTTGTGTGAATTGCCGGAAGATGGAAGATAATGTCTGGTCGCAGCCGGAAATACTTAAAATACTTTCGGATGATTATGTGTTGATTTCACTGTATGTGGACGATAAAACGCCTTTGCCACAGGCCGATCAGTATGTAAGTGAATTCAGCGGAAAGAAAATCAAATCAACAGGGAATAAGTGGAGTGACCTTCAAAGCCGGATTTACCAGACCAATTCACAGCCATTTTATGTACTGCTCGACCATGATGGAAAATTGCTGGCTGTCCCCAGAGGCTATACACCCGATGCCATCCAATATAAGAAGTTCCTGGAAGAAGGTATTTGCCGTTTTAAAAACAGGATGAATTGATCCGGGATGTTATTCCTCACTCAGGCTATAAGTCCCGGTTTTTGAATTTTACCAGGGCGAAGCTCAGGGGTAAAACAATCCATGCCAGCATCACTCCTGTCGCGGCCATAATTCCCCAGCTTTTTCCGAGTATATCCTGCATCATGGCTCCGGTATAGCCCATCAATGCCGAAATGTCAAGCTGTAATAAAACAATGACCCTGGCTAAATCAATCGGGTTTAAGGCAACCATGATCAGGGTTGTCATCTCCATCGGGTAATCAATTAATGCGAACATGATCATGAGCATGAGGGCATCGTATAAAATCGTAAAATAAAACCAGAGTAAAATGGAAAGTCCGATCCCTCTCGCTTTATCTCTTGTCAGCAGGGCCGACAACAGGGCAAGAGATACAAAAACCATCGTCAATCCACAGGCACTTAACAGTAATGAAAGCCCTTCTATACCCGGAGAAAAAATAAAAACAGGTATCCCCAGTCCGATGAGTAGGGAGGTGAGCAGCGAGAGGCTTAAACCAAAATACTGGCTTAAAAGTATCGTTTTTCGACGGATAGGCTGTGACGATAGCAATTCTATGAACTCATAGGAGTTGTAGAAATAAATGGTGGAGAAAATAATGCTCAGCAGGGGTGTTACCAGCAAAATAATATTCAGCAGGCTGGCAATACCTTTGGTGGCATCGCCGCTTATAGAAAAAAGGCCAAATGAAATCGCCAGCAGGAACAAGGTGTAAAATACAACCAATTTGTTTTTCAGGATATCAAGCAGCACATATTTGAGCAATCTTAGCATAAGGTGATTGCTCCGGTGGCTGCCTTCTGTGGCAGTTACTGCTTGTGGTGAAAAAGTTTCCTTCATAGTAATCACTTTCGCGGTTCCGCTAATTGCAGTTGCCTTCGGCGTAACCGGGAAAATGTTTTTGTTTTTATTTTTTGTAAACATAAAAATTAATGAAGAGATGGTGGTGATTAAACGATGAGATTTTGTTCCCGCATGATCCTGGCGATCGCTTTGGTAAGATTTCCTGAGCCGGTTTCAAGTTTGATATCTTCAACTTTCTTAAAAAATACCAGGCGCCCGTCATTTATAAAAATCACTTCATTGGCAAGATCTTCCAGGTCACTCAGGATATGTGAAGTAATGAGGATCAGTTTTCCCTTCTGCTGTTCGGCTTTCACTTTTTCCTTCAGGATTTCGGTGGATACAGGATCCAGCCCTGCAGTGGGTTCATCAAGAATTAAGATATCCGGATTAAACATAAACGCGAGGCAGGCACTTACCTTTTGCCGCGTGCCCCCACTGAGCGAACGCATAGTTTTATTGCCAAAAGATTTAACATCGAATGATTCCAGTAATTCTTCGTCAAGATGATCGTAGCTTCCTTTCCTTATCTCTTTGATCATATCCAGTAACTGCAGCACCGTAATGTTGTCCGGATAGCGTCCTATCTGTGGCATATATCCGATGCGGCTGCGGTACTGCCAGGCGCCACGCACTTCCGTTCCGTCAATGCGTATATTGCCGGTATCGGGAATGGCCAGGCCAAGAATGCATTTGATCAGGGTGGTTTTGCCTGAACCGTTGGGGCCAATCAGTGCAATTGACTGGCCCCTTTCCAATTCAAGGTGTAAGCTGTTTAAAACACTAACCTTACCAAACGACTTACATAAATTTTCTATTTTAATCACTACTTTTTATCTTCTAAAAGTACCTGATCAATTACATGGATGATGCCATTTGAGGCATTGATAGATGCCAGTACATTGGCCTTGCCGTTCACGGTGATCTTACCGTCTTTTACCCCAATGGTAATATTGCCGCTATTGGCCATATTAATTACCTGACCATC
>CAZHSC010000021.1:0-1743 GCA_964534995.1 uncultured Bifidobacterium sp. | reverse complement strand
TCAGCATTTCAGGCTTATACACAGCTACGGCCACATGATACTGTAATATGTCCTGTAGTTTTTCTTTGTTTTCAGGTTTCAGGAGGCTTTCAACAGTTCCGGCAGGCAGGAGGTTAAAAGCGTCATTGGTGGGTGCGAATACGGTGAAAGGACCCGCATTGCTCAGCACATCCACCAACTCGGCGGTTTGTACAGCGGTAACTAAAGTAGTGTGGTCCTTACTACCGGCGGCAACTTTTACAACATCTTTCTGCGACTCATCATCTTTTACAGCAGACTGACCGGCTACTGCAGCGGCTTCTTCTGTTGCAGCTGCGGTACTGGTTTCATTTCCTGTGTTGCCCCCACAACCTGAAAAAAAGATTACAGAATTGATGGCAATGGATAAGCCTACTAATAAGAGTTGGTTCTTTTTCATAATTTGAATTTTTAATGGTTAGTACAATTGTATTTGCAGGTTTGTTAATCAGGATATTGATTCATTATTTCTGATAGGGATTGATTTCATCATCGGGCTTTCATCAATGAGGTTGACAGGAGTGAGAGAGGGAATGATTTTTTCCGCTCTGTCGAGGAGATATACCATAAAACTCCGCAGCAGCAGCAGCCCCGGTGGCAACTGTTCTACGATCATCGAGAAAAGACTCACCGGACGATATGGGACATCCCCATGCCCATCCTTATTCAGGTCATATCCCTCATATTTATCCCAGTAGTTATCTTTAAATTCGTTCAGTTGTGTTTCGCCGTTGGTAGATACATCAAAAGTATTTCCATGAAAATTATTTAGGTAAACCTTGTTTTCGGTACAACTGGCCTGCATGCGTAATGCCCAGCCGTTATTGTTGAAGGAGTTGTTCTTCATACTGATACGGTTACTCCCTTCCATATATATACCAGCGGAATTGAATTCAAATCTATTATTCTGAATTTCACTGTCTGAAATATCCTTGAGTAAAATTCCGTAGGCGCTGGCACCCCAGTTATGATTGAATGAATTGTTATGCATTTTAACGTGATGCGAATACATCACCGCCACTCCCGCACCGTTTCTTGAAAATTCATTGGAGGTATAAGTGTTGCTGTGAGAAAACATAAAATGCAAACCGTAACGCATGTTATCATGCGAGTGATTGTTTACTATGGTAGAGTTGGTAACAAATTCGAAGTAAATGCCATCCCTTTGTCCTGTGGATTCATTGTCAATAATCATTATACTGTCTGCTTTCCAGACATGTATTCCATTGCCAACATTATGATCTTCAATTTCATTTCCTGTTACCCGGTTTCCGGCCACTTTGCATTTTTTGGTGTTGGACAGATAGATGCCAAAGTTGCAATGGATGACGCTGTTATTTTCCAGCACTACTTCGCGGCTGGCTAATACCTTTATCCCTGCCAGGTCTTTGGTGCTCATGGTGCCGCTGTTGGTAATGGTAAATCCTTTCACCGTAACCTGGTTACTGGTTATTGTTAAATTTTCATATTTATTTTCTCCATCCAGGGTTACCTTTTGGTCCGCTAAAAATGTAAGGGGTTTGTTAATGATGATATTGCCTTGTTTGTAAATACCTGAACTTACATAGACGGTATCAAAGGGTGACGCCTGATGAATGGCAGTCTGCAGCAAGGGAGTTGAGGTTTTATTACCACACCTCACCACTCCTCCAAAAGTGTACACAGGAGCTACAATCAGGAATGAGCTGAAAAGACTTGAAAAGACAGAAACTACATTCATATCGC
>CAZHSC010000020.1:27872-48671 GCA_964534995.1 uncultured Bifidobacterium sp. | reverse complement strand
TTGATATTGTTTCAGCACCTTTGCGGGATTTCCCCCTACAATAGTGTAATCCGGTACATTTTTAGTAACCACACTGCCTGCAGCAACAATGCAATGTTTACCGATGGAAACTCCTGCAGTTATCACGGCATTTGCTCCAATCCAACTGTCATCGCCAACGGAAACAGTGGCCGTGGAACAGGGTTGTAGCCTGATGGGCGTATGAATATCACGGTAACCATGGTTCAATGCTGAAATAGCGACATGTTGGGCGATGATCACATTATTTCCGATTTTCAGAGGTCCGATAAGCACATTGCCGATTCCGATCCTGCTTCCGCTGCCTATTACAACATCTCCCATGCCGTTATTGACAACACTGAAATCTTCGATAGTTGAATTTTTACCTACGATGAATTTATTGAAAGGCAGCACATCCATTCTGGTTCTTTTGCGGATGCAGGCTCCTCTTTGTATTTGATGGAAAAATGGATTAATCAGGTAACGAACCCACAATCTGGGCCGTGCCTGATTTTTGGGCATCAGCATCCACAATAGCAGGCTTTTTATTTTTTTATCTTGTTTTATTTTATCCAATAGTGGCATTTCGGTACTTATTTCTTCATTTTAACGGTAGGCAGGCCCTTTGGTTTTGTATGATTCGATTGAAAATATTACAGGTCTTAAGCAACGTTATGGAAGGGGTTACGTAAAAGGCAGCATTGGCATTCTATGATAAAAGACCAAAATATTGTTGTTGTCGGGCTTCAACCCTGGGATATACCTATTGGCAGCAATTGCATAAATATAGCAAAGGAGTTTTCGAAGCATAATCGCGTTTTGTATGTGAATCCGCCTCTTGACAGGAATACCTACCTGAGAGGTAAAAATGACCGGAGGGTTCAAAAGAGAATTGAAGTGATAAGGGGAAGACAGGATGGTCTTATCAGAATTTCTGAAAATTTATGGACATTGTATCCTAAGCAATTGGCTGAATCCATCAACTGGATCACAAATTCATGGATGTTTCACTGGTTGAATAAAATTAATAACAGAAGATTGTGTAGTGATATCAGATCAGCGATGAACAGAATAAAAATGAGAAACTGTATGCTGTTCAATGATCAGTCTATGATCAGGTGCTTTCATTTAAAAGAAATGCTGAAACCTGATTTATTTGTTTATTATATGAGAGATAATCTAAGTGCTATACCTTATTTTCAAAGGCATGCGCTGGATATGGAGAAAAAGTTGATTGCGGATGCTGATGTAGTAGCTACCAATTCCGATTACCTGGCTTCATATGCGAAAACTTTTAACGTAAATGCTGCTATGGTAGGGCAAGGTTGTGACTTCACTTTATTCACGAATGAGGGTGGGCTGTTGCCCGCTGAAGAATTGTTACATATACAAAGGCCGGTTATTGGCTATACCGGATTCCTGACTTCTGTACGTCTCAATATAAAGTGGCTGGAAATTTTAGCCGCTAAAAGGCCCGATTGGCAAATTGTTTTAGTAGGACCTGAAGATGATAATTTTAAAAAGTCGGAATTGCATAGTATGGAAAATGTGCACTTTTTAGGGAACAAGGCTCCTGAAACATTGCCTTCCTACATAAAAGCATTTGATGTTGCTATAAATCCGCAGCTGATGAATGAGGTAACCATTGGCAATTATCCAAGGAAAATTGATGAATACCTTGCAATGGGTAAGCCTGTGGTTGCCACGCGCACTCCCTTTATGGATTACTTCAGGGACTATACCTACCTGGCCGCAAGCCAGTCTGAATTTGAAAGCTTGATTCAACAGGCCTTAAATGAAAATAACGCTCATAAGGAAACAGCCCGCAGGGATTTCGCGCTGACGCACACATGGGAGGCGAATGTGGAAGCTATTTCGGCATTGATAGCTTCGAAAATGATGGAAATTGTAAATACTAACATTTAAATATATATAATAATGAAAAAGAAAATTAACATTGGCAGATTCACGGAATTTACGGAGATTGTAGATATCAAGCGTTTGAATTTTATTGCTGAAACCATTCAAACCTATTGCCAGGAAGGCGCAAGGATTCTTGATATAGGTTGCGGAAATGGCAATATTGCCAGAGGAATCGGAAGTTTAGGTTATCAGGTAACCGGAATTGACTTCAGTGAAAATGCCATCAATTATGCAAAATCAAAAAATACTCAACCTAATGTACAATTCAGAGTTTGCAGTGCAGAGCAGGTAACGGATGGCGACCAGTTCGATGCGGTCATATGCAGCGAAGTGCTGGAGCATCTTCATAATCCGGATGGCCTGATGTCAACCATCGCAAAGATTCTACGTCCCGGAGCTGTATTTATAGCCACCGTTCCCAATGGAATCGGCCCCCGCGAACTACTGATAACAAGGCCTGTGCAGAAGATGTCAAAAGGTTGGATGGGAAATGTAATCAGTCATTCGAAAAAAATGCTTGGATATAGTAATTCAACCATTCAAAGCCATTCTGAGGATTTAACCCACGTACAGTTTTTCACACGGCAGTCAATTACCTCATTAATAAGCAAACATGGTTTTGATTTACTGCAGTTTGGCCATTCAAATTTTATTGAGAAAGTATTTCCGTATTCCATGTTGACAAGAAATGTAAAAGCTTTATCGAAGCTGGATAATACCATGGTCGATTTTCTTCCATCGGTTGTCGCAAGCGGATTTAATACCGCCTGGAGGAAAATGTAACGAAGTAAATTATCAGGGTTTCAGGTCAGTTTGTTAATGCAGGCTGACCTGAATTTTTTAAAATATCCGCTGTTGAGACGGTTGACTGCCGCTTACATTTATTGTAAATATTTAACAAAGCAAGACCCGAACTGTTCCAGCTGAATGCGGATACTCTTTTTCTGCCTTTTTGTATCATACATGAACGCAGTTTTTCATCATTACACAATTTGAAGATAGCCTTGCCCAGGGCCTGAATATCCTCCGGATCGGTCAATAGCGCGCTGTCTCCGGCGATTTCGGGCATGGATGACCTGTTAGAAGTAATAACCGGCACTTCACATGACATGGCTTCAACAATAGGAATTCCAAAACTCTCACGTAGGGAGGGATAAAGAAAAACCATGGCCCTGTTATAAAGATCAGGCATGTCTTCATTGTTTACATAATTGGTAAGATGTATTCTTGGTCGGAAGTCTTGTAAATTGTGAACCTTGAGTATTCGTTTCAGTTCTTTTTCAGCAAGGTCAGTTATGACAAGCTTCGTATTGCATGCACTTATCTTTACAAAATGGCTGAAAGCCCTTATGACATTTTCCGTATTTTTCTTTGGATCTGTGTTGCCATGAAACAGTATGAAATTTTCGGTGGGCAGTTTGTATTTTAAAGCTGTGGTTAAAGTGTATTCCTTGTTTTTACGGAAGAAATGCTGCGAAGGAGCATTGTAGATGTACTCCAGTTTTTCTGTTATAGAAGGTAAGTATTCCGATATGGTTTGCTTTTCATTTTTTGAAACAGTGATGATCTGATCCGCCTTTTTTATTACATGAGGAACAATCAATCGCCTGTAATAATTTCCGATTCGCTGGTACAGTGACCCCTTCCCGCTTATTTTTTTTCGCTCGAGATAGATAATGTCATGCAGTGTGATAATCTGCTTGCATGCGCTGATTAAGGGGGCCGTATTTCCTGTAGAGTGGAGAATATCCAGCTTGTACCATTTTACCAGTATGGGCAGCAGCAATTGCTCCGCAATTGGACCTGGGATTCTGGGTATCCGGATAATTCTGAAATTGACAGTTTCGTTCAGGTGAAAATGATGGGGACCCTCAAAGCAAAAAATAAAATAATTATTCGTTTTGTCCAGTTGTTGAAGCTTCTTGATATATTCAATGGCCACGAGGTCCATTCCGTGTTTGTTTTTACGGAATATCCTGAACGCTTCAATACCTATGTTCATAGGGAAAGTACTATGCCGCAACAGCGAGCTTTCTTACCAGTGATCTGTACAAATCTTCGTTATTTTTTACCATCATGTTTAGGTCAAAGCGCTCTTCTACTGTCTTCCTTGCAGCTTCACCAAGTTGCCTTCTCAACTCCGGGTTATAATGTAGTTTTAACAAAGAACCCGCTAGTGCTTTATAATCCTTACAGGGCACCAGCAGTCCGTTTTCTTCATGTTGAATGGCTTCTTTGGTTCCATCAACCGGTGTGGCGACAATTGCCTTTTTCATGCCCATGGCTTCCAGCATTCCAATAGGTAAACCTTCCCAAAGTGAAGGAAGGGTATAGATATCAAAAGTTTTGAGCACCTCCGGTATGTCAGTCCTGAAAGTATGGAAATTGACCATATCCTTAATGCCAAGCGATTCAACCATCTGTATACTCTCTTGTTTTAAATCCCCATCTCCTATGAATAAAAACTGCATATCACGCGTTGTCTTGGAAATTTCCGCTATGGCTTTGATAAGGGTAAATGGGTCTTTCTGTACTGTCATCCTTACCAGGTATCCCACCACCGTTTTGCCTTCCATGATGCCTAGTTCCTTCCTGATATCATGCAAGGGCCGGTTGGGATTGTATCTTTTTAGGTCAATACCGTAATTAATAACCCTGCTGCGCTTCATATGGAATCGTTGTAATCCATCATTTTGATTGGAATAGGATACGCTGATGGTTACATCCACATTATCTGTGAGGAATTTTTCCGATAGTTCCCTTATTTGTCTCACGTGAAATGCCTGATCCTGATGAAATGACCAGCCGTGGACCGTATAAACAATAGGTATACCCATTGATTTTGCAGGAAAAATCGTATTGCTTAATGACCGGGTTCCATGTGCATGCAAAATATCTATGGATTCATTTTTCAGGATATTCTTGACAGCCCGGTAGGTAGTTACATTAAAGGGTTTGAGCGTTTCAACAACATAGGTTTTAATGTTCATCCTTTTAAGTTCATCCACCATGGGGCCATGGGTAAAAGAAAGTACAACCGGCTCAAAGATGGATTTATCGATATTTTTTACAAGGTCCAGCACATGTGATTCCCCACCTCCGATTTGACCCTGCCGGATCGTTTCCAGTACTTTGATTTTAGAGTAAGTCATTGTATTTATTTATATAGTGGTTTTCTCAAAACTTGCTGTATGTGGCGTATGTATGAACTTTTTGTTGGCTCCTTTAATGTGGAGCAGCGACCTGAACATGATAAAAATTGTTTTCGGGAGTTCAAGGATGGCTTTGAACAAATCCTTATTCCATAAATGAGAGGGAATGGCGATGGCATAGGCGAATAGATAGGTGAAGCACAATCCACACCAGGCAATGGCTCCGGGGTATATATCCGGAAGGATTATATTTAATAATGTCATTAAAACCATGGTGCCCATCAATATGACTTTCGGCACCAGCGCATAATGCATTACCTTGTTTGCGTAATCCAATCGACCGGTCAAAAGATTCAATAATCCCTTTATCCAGTATTTCTTCAGATAAACAAGTTGGGCCGCTACCCATCGGGTTCGCTGACTTGCGAATACTTCTGATTTTTGGACCTTTTCATCATATACCAGGGCATCATCCAGATAGATGATTTTATGGTTGTCGTCAATAAGCGTCATTTCCAGTTCCTTGTCAAATCCACCGACCGCTTCAATTTCCGACATCACCTGCTTCAGATATAAGTAGGAAAATGCCATTCCACTTCCGATAACGGATGAACTGAGCCCGAGGGCTACCTGCCCTTTTCGCATGATGTGGTTGTTCGCCTCTTCGCTGATGGCATCCAATATGGCATATCTTGTGTTTTTATTTTTGGCCGTACGGTGACCCTGGATCGCATAACAGCCGGAAACTGCGGCATTGTTTATTTTTTCAAGGAAACCCTGCGCCATAATATTATCGGCATCCAGGATTACTGCGAAATCATAGGGTTTGCTGATGCGTTTAAATGCCGCATTGAGTGCTTTTGATTTAGTACTGATATCGAAGGATACCTGCAATAATTGTATGGGCAATTTTTTTAACTCAGCCAGTGTATCTTCCCTTAATGAATCTGCAATAACATACACATCATAAAAGTGAGATGGGTAATGCTGCAGCAAAGCATGTTTCGCACTGTTTATGATGACTTCATCTTCCTTATAAGCTGGTATTAGCAAAGCTATTCTCTTGAATTTTTCATTGTTGCTGAATGTTCTTTGCTTATAGAAGTGCCCTGCTATCGAAAATATCAAAGTGTACATCACAGTGATGGAACAAACTGCAAAGAACAGGATGAATAGTAAGCTGAGTAAAGTCATAGTGAATTAGGTTAGAGATTCATTTTTGTGGATGTCTTTGGTTTGGAGGTTCCATAATATTCCCTTCCAGAAAGCTTTAAGCATGTCGGTCTTCCCTTCTAATGCAAAGGAGATGCTGTTTTTAGGGATGGTGAATACCATAAAGAATAACAGACTGATCAATAGTGTGAGTCCGGATACATTTCTTCGCTGGTATAAAAGCCTGTTGCGGGTGAGGTAATAGGTCTTTAAGGAACTTCCCTTTCCGGTAGCAACCGATTCTTTGTGAAATACAGTGGAATTGGCTTCGTACCAGATGCTGTATCCTGCTCTTTTAATCCGCTCGCAGTAGTCCATCTCTTCATAGTATAAAAAGAAGAGTTCCGCCATAAGTCCTATGTCCTCGACAACCTTTCTGGAGATAAGCATCGCGGCCCCATGTGCCCTGCTGGTTGGCATGGAAGTATTGAAGTAACCATTGTCCTTTTGTTTGCTGCCGATGGCTGTTCCACGTCCCGTATATGGATTAATAGGATTAAAACCTGCAAATTGTATAATTCCCGGACTGTGGTAAAAAATAATTTTAGGTGAAACAGCCCCAATCTTTTGATCACTTTCCATTCGACTGACCAGTGGCTCAAGGAATCCAATGGGCACTTCCGTGTCATTATTGAGCAACAGAAAATATTTTCCTTCCGCTATATTTAATCCCAGATTATTACCACCGGCGAATCCCAGGTTTTTTTCACTCCGGATAAATTTCACCCATGGATGTTCATTTTGTATAAGGGATGGATCCTCCTGCGATGCATTATCAACAATGATAACTTCATACGCGGGGTACGATATTTTTTTCAGTGAGTCAAGCATGGCGCAAGTGACACGCGCCGCATTATAATTAATGCTGATGATCGATACCAGGGGATACTGAACTTGTGCCTTCATTCATTTTATTTAACGAACGTTTTCTGACAAATGTTTCTCCCAGAAAAATATATACGAGTGACAAATAAATAACTGAACCGGTGGGAAACTGGCCGAAGATCTGGTTCCCGTAGCTGGCAAAGCAAACCCCAAAAAATCCCCCATATAGTGCTGACAACTTGAATTTTAATTCAGGGTCTCTGAGTTTGAAAAGGAAGATAAATCGATTGGCTAGCAGATACAACAGCATCCCCACATAGATAATTAATCCCACTATGCCGCTTTCAGCCCATATTTTAACATACCAACTGTCGAGTGGGGTGGTAGCAAGGAAAGTACCCGGACTGAATCGTTGTCCCCAGGAACCGGCCGAACCAATACCGCCACCAATGGGCCTTGAAGCCAGGTATACTTTTAACTTTTGTTGGTTTTCCAGTCGTGCCATGAGTGAAGCGTCGTTTGGGTCAAGGCCTGTACGCATCCTTCGGATCTGGTCATTGTTTTGACCGATGTTTGTGAATTTCAGCATGCCAAAAGCTAGCGCACCGAAAATAATACCGGGTATTATTATTTTCATGTTGTTGCTCACAAGAAAATAAATGGCAAATCCCGTGATAGCAACAAACATGGCACCCCTGGTACCGGAAATGGCCATTCCGTATAAACTTAGCAGACAGGTGAAGATGTAAAAATATTTCCTCCTCTTCGTTTTTGCAGGGCCCATGGATAGTATTCCTGCCACAACACCGGTATGTGCCTGAGCAGCCCCAAATTGCCCTGCATCCGAATAGAATGAGAAAACACGGAGCTTTCCAAAAAGTATATGTGTTTTTCTCGCTCCGGATTCCAGCCACCTTTCCTCAGCCGCATCAACACCAAAATATAGCTGCTTGATTCCCCAAAAGGTGGCGATCAATGAAATGGTAAACCATATGGTGATGAACTTGTCTAAATCTTCTTCCCTGTAAAGTAATAACAAGGCCAGGGGAATGGTAGATACAAAGTATAGCGATACACCGCGGGCAGCATAAAACCATGCTTCCAGACTCCTTGCTTCAGGATTCACTATTTCAAAAACAGTATAAGCAAACCAAATCAGCACTGCTGTCATTAACGGACTTTTTACGCCGGGCGACTCCAGGTCTTCCTGGGTCCTGAACAATAATCCAAGCGCGGTGATGAGTAAGATAATATCTACTCCCAATCCAAAAGGGCCATCAATATACCGGGTTATCCCATTTGCAAAAAAACTGAAAATGAACATGGTCCATAGTCCAATGCGGGGTTTTGCAATGATAATACCAACAAATACAAGACCTATTGGTAGTCCCGCCAGGCCTATCATTGCGCCGACACCACCTTTTGTAAATAGAATGGCCAAAACCGCTGATAGTAAAAACAGCAGTACGGCCTTCAATATTTCATGGGCCTTGATTCGGTTAGGATGCGGAATTACCAACCCTCAATGATTTGAACCTTTCCATAAGGGGTTGTAATATGAGTTTCATCGTTTTAAAACCAGTTGAAATGGTTTCTTTTACTGAGTGATGCAGGTATTTCTTCAGGAAGAAATTACCGAATATAACCCCTGTCAGGAATGTAAGGATTGATACGACGGCTACGCTGCCAATGTTTCCAAAATAGGTAATGGCAATTATATCACCACTCACATTAACGATCAGCATCAATATTACTTTTATAAAGTTCAGATAGGGCTTTCCGATGATATCCAGCGTGATCCCACTGAAACGGTCGAGCGGTAGGAAAGCAGCATATACCGCGAGGATGCGGAGTACATAAGCTGATTCGGCATATTGTTCACCACCCAGCAAAACGACCAGTGAATCGGCGAAAAGGATGCTCATGGCTATAAGAGGTAAAAGCAGGATACTTAGCAAACCTGTATACCTGTAAAATGCTGATCTTAACTCATCTTTATTTTCTGGCGAGCGCAGCTTTGACATTACAGGCATTGCGGAAGCGGCAAAACTCCTTAGCAGAATTTCAATGACTTCAATTAATTTGAGGGGAATACTGTAACAGGCAAGGTCCTTCGCGCTTAACAGGAAACCAATCAACAGGGTATCCGAACTGCGCAGTAAATTTGAACCCATTAAAGTTCCCATGCTGAATTTCCCAAAATTGAACAGGTCCTTCATCATTTTCTTCGTGGCAAATTTCACAGAACTGATCATTGACCATCCCGCCCACAGGGAAATGCTGCTGGGAAGCAAACCCGAAAAGATAAATGAGCCCAATACCACTTCAACGCTGTTCCTGCCGGTGATTAATGCAATTAATATACAGGCAATGAAACTTAGTTGATTGAGTAAACGGATATAGAGTACCTTTTCAAATGAGGATTTTGACTGCAACAGCCATGCTGCATAATTGAATGGCAATGTCGTAATGGCTGCCAGCCAGTACCAACTTAAAAACAGCCTGAATCCGGCGTTGTTTATATAGTCGCTGAAAAAAATGTCGGACAGTAGGGTAATTACCGATATCAGAAGTGTGGTGATGATGGATATCAGCCATCCGGAACCGGATACTTCTCTGAATTGTTCCTGGTCTGATGAAGCGGCGAATCTTACCAGGGAGGTATGGATGATTCCTGCTCTGAGTAAATCGGCAAAAATATAGGCAGTCATGAACATGAACCAGGCGCCCATGTCTTCTTTTGAAAGCAGACGTGCTACCAGTGCAATACTGCCAAATCCCAATATGGCATTGGCAACATTACCGGTGAGCGATAAAGTATGTTTGTTTCTTATTATTTTGCCGATGAGTTTTATCAAAATCCTGGATTCGTTTGAGTCTGATTACGCCCTTTGAAAGTCAAAGGTTACTATACGTTTCGCCACTTTTCTTACATTACTCCGTCTCTTGGGTATTTCACCGATAATAGATTCCATGCGGTCAATGTCGGTTTGATTGAGTATGGTATAGGGTTTATGTTTTGTGAGTTTGGTAAACAGCCCCAGGGCTCTTGAATCAGATTCACTCCATACCCGGTCACTGGATAAAATAAATAAGTTAAGGCTTGCTTCTTTAAGAATTTTATCCGGAACGCTGAATTTGGAGAGTTCTTCCAGTTCAATGATGATAATTTTGTATTTATTGTATCCGGGAAGCAATTTTTGCAACCATTCATCCACATGAATGGCTTTGATGAAGGAATCATCATTCACGTAGTGTTTAAAGTCTACAGAAGGATTTGAAAACTGTAGCTCTTTGTCTGTACTCAGGTAAAGCAAACTGCCATAGTGATGCTGGAGTTTATCAGCAATCAGGTTTCCACAAAATGATTTGCCCTCACCTTTTTTAACGCTGCTAATGGTAATGATAAGTGGTAAAGATTCCGGTTTTTCAATTTTTGCCATGTGTATATGAAAAGTGGTGAGGAAATGAGCAAGGATACCTTCATCCAGTTTCTCTCTCAAAACTCTCTTGTCGAGCTTTTGATAGTCGGGGAATGCTGTAAAAAACTGAAGACCGGAAAATTTTTCAGACCTGGCCGGTGATTGTATGGTCCGGCCCAATAAAGCTTTCGCGATTATAACAGCCAGTGATAGTATAAAAGTGGCCATAAATGACATGATGATGAATATGGCTCGCTTTGAAGGTTGTGGCTTTAGCGGCAGGTAAGGATAATCGGTGATCGATAAGTTATTTGACATTTCAAGGCTTTGCTGCCGTAACCTGGCCATGTTTAAACCATGCAGTACACTCAGGTATTCCTTTTCATTCACATCAACCTCCCGTTCAATTCTCTTGAGATTCGAACCTACCGGTGCAAGTTCCTTGTAAATAGCATCAAATCCATCCAGGCGATGCAAAATGACCTTGAGTTTAGCTTCATTTTCCTCGACAGCTATAAAGTTACTCAGCCATTCATTGAGCATATTGGCCCTTGGCAGCCCCTCGGGGGTATTGTTCCACTTATATTGATTTTCTATTTCCTCTTTAATCTGTTTTTTTATTTTGTCTGATTCAGATCTGTATTGATTGACTTCCGACTTATTGCCATCATAAAGTTCAGCATTCGCAATTTTATAAGTGATATCTGCCAGTTGCTCTTTTAACCTGCTGAGTCTGGCGTTTATTTCAAGGATGTTCTTTTTAAGTTCAATTTTCTGCTCCACTTTTCTTAGAGCGGCCTTTGAAGCTTCCAGCGCTTCTTCCTGCTTTTGCTTGTCGGCAGTTACATTCTCCTTTGATTCAGCCACAAATTTGGCCTGCTCATAATAGTTTATTATTTTCTTTTCCGAGCTGTAATCGCGCAATTTATCTTCCGATTTCCGAAGCCGTAAAGCGGCCTGTCGTAATTGCTCCTCGAAGTAATTTACTACATTGCTGGTTTCTGTTCCCTTGATGCCTTTATACCTCATCATCACTACATCTACAATAAATTGAAGTGTTTGCTGGCATACGGCAGGATCGTTGCTTTTATAGGAAATTTCAAGCATATCGCTCGACTGCTTTCGCACTGCGTTCATGTTGGCAGAGATGACATCAAGGCTGTAAATACTGCCGGGAGCGGAAAGCAGCGTTACAATTTCATTTATTTCCCTGGATCGTTTATAGGATTCTATTTTATAAAATGTAAGTTCCTGAGAATTCTTCACTAAAAATTTCGCACGCAGTTTCTCTGGCAGAATTTCCCTGAGATGGTTAAAATTTTCTTCCGATAAAGTATTATAAGCAGGCTTTTCCACCAGCAGGTGTTTAGCCAGCAAACGCATACCAACTTCCTCTATGGTTTCCCTCGACTTTATGGTGGCCATCAGGTTGTCAAACGCGTTGTTGACAGCAAAATAATCAACCCGGTCATTTTCACCGGAAGTGATACCATATCCACTGGCAATTCCTGTATAAACCTGGGTGTTTGAAACGTATTCCTTTTTTGTGTTACGGGTTAGAAAAAACACGATGCCCGCTGTTGTCAGCGGGAACAAAACAAGAACTTTCCAGTTTCTTGCTATCAGTCGGATGAATTCCAGTAAACTCACTTTTTCCTGACTAATGTATCCAGTCGCACACCTATCAGCTTCTCAAGTTGCTGATAGTAATTATAAAAATCGCGACGCGCAATTTCATAATCTGATTCCGCTTTTGTAGCAATGGCATTTACGGAGGAATATTCCGCTATACTAATATCGCCTTGTGCAAACTGCTTTTCCGCCATTTCCGATAATAATCTTGTGGTGCCTTTTGAATTGGATGTAATCAGCATGATGCGGTGTGTGGAAAGCATATTGTTATATTCATATACAACCTGCCTGCTGATATCCATTTTTATTTTTTCTTCGGTTTGCTTTCTGACTTCCAGTTCATGCTCATAAACATTGATCCTGCTTGTTCTTCCAAACAACAGGAAAAGTGGTATGGAAACGTTTAAACCCAGACGGAAGCCTGATTGTACACTAGATGATTGAATGGCCTCTGGTTCCTGGTTGGTGTTGAAGATGACAGCTTGGTTTCCCAGTGATTGTGTGAACGTACCTGTAATTCCATTTTGCCACTCTCTCCTTCCGAATCTGATCTGGTCGATTCCGGCTTCAACCAGCGCTTCCTGCGCTTTGACAGCCGGATTATTTTTTATGGCGATATTGATGATACTGTCAAGAGGCACCAATTGCTCCTTTAAATCACTGGTAAAATCCAGTATATTTATTGTGGCAGATTCAGGTGCCCTGATTTCCTCAACATTTTCATTGGCTAATCCATTGCTGATGGATTGTGAAAAGGCATTACCGGTTTGAAGCAATAGTAGAAGTAAAAAATAGTGATAAATTGAATTTCTGTCCATATACTAAACATTTTCAGTTTGCAGGAGGGCAGGAAAAGTTTTCAGTATGATTTTAATATCCAGCAGCAGAGAGTGGTTCAATGCATAATTGTTATCCAGCGAAATCCGTTCTTCCTCTGACATGTCCTTTTTCCCCCTCTTGGTTACTTGCCATAAACCGGTTAATCCGGCCGGAGCCAGAAACCGGAAGGCCCTCGAATCGGTTGTCAGCATCTCAGCTTCATATAAGGGCAATGGGCGATTCCCAACCAGCGACATGTCACCTTTCAGAATATTGATCAGTTGTGGCAATTCATCAATGGATGAATTTCTGAGGAATTTTCCGACCCTGGATACCCTGGGATCGTCTTTAGCTTTGAAGAAGATACCCTGCTTTTCCAGGTCCTGCAAAAAGAAGTAGAAGTTTTCACAAATGCTCTTATCGTCAGCATACATGATGGCGGAGCAGGGGGTGCCTAATCTTTTGCAGTCCGGGCATTCGGTGGGTATTTGCATACCTGCTTTTCCTGCATATAAGTTTAAATGCCCTAAGCTGGAAATGTTTTTATCTGCATCAGGCCTCATGGTCCTGAATTTTAACAAATTGAAGATTTTGTAGTTGGATCCAACCCGCTTAGACCTGTAAAATATGGAACCCTTTGATTCCAGGCGAATAGCAATGGCTGCCAGCATCATTACAGGTGATGCAATGAGCAGGGCCAACGATGAAATACTGATATCCAAAAGCCTTTTGGCGATCAGACTTCTTCTGCTGTAAAGAGAGTGTAAAGAATTTTTACCATGCTTAGTGCTGAAAAGGTGGATGACCTGAAATACGGTAGTTACTATCTTTTCTTCACTAACGACATCAAGATAGCCTTCGGAAAGGTATTTATTTAATTGGTTGCGGTCGGGTTGTAGTGCATAACCCAGAATAATTGTTTTCCGGAACTGAGGCTTTGAACGGATCAGCCTCATGATATCAGCATCCTGTTCGTTTTGAACTCCGGTTACCAAGATGTCGGGGATGTTGTTTTCCCGCATCCACCGGTATCCCGAATTCAGGTCGCTGAAGCAAAAAACCTGATGTTTGCTGAGCGCATGGGTAAATGCATCTTCCTTCTCCTTGTCGGGATTAATATATACGATTTTCATAATAAGATATTCAGCTTTTTACGCCGCTTTTAGTCGTCTGAAGACGGATTGGATACGTATCAATAACTCCTCTGGATTGAAAGGTTTTTGAATATAGTCATCCGCACCAGAAGAAAAGGAACGGATCCGGTCGGCACTTTTTTGTTTGCTGGATAGCATAATTACCGGAGTTTTTGACATACCATCCTGTTTGCGGATACTCTCTGTCAATTCATACCCGTTCACCATGGGCATATCTATATCCACCAGCAAAAGGTCTGCATGGTTTCCTTCCTGGAGCCAGGTTAAGGCTTCATAACCATTGTCCTTACTGGTTACTTCATAGTCATCGGAAAGAAAGTTTTCCAGTAACATCCTGATGCTTAATTCATCGTCAACTACAAGTATGTGCTTTTTCATGGTATATATGTAATTCTTTATACTTTATTCCAGGTTTTTTGTTTCCTTATCATTATAGAACCGATTGGCCAGTTCCAGGTCATTGATCGTCAGGTTTAATTCCTTTTTAATATGCATCCATTTTTTTTGAATTTCTTCTTGTGAAGAAATGTCGATGGAATTATTTTCAATCCATTTCATCTCCTGCTCCAGTTTCGCGTTGCCAAGCATATTCATGTTGGGGATTAATTTGTGGGAATACCTGGAAGCCGAAATCCAGTCACCGCTTTGAATCGCCTTATCCAGATCTGCTGTAGTGGGGGGGACTGAATCAAGCAGTACATTGATCATTTTAGCAATAAATTCCTTTCTGCCACGTGAAAAATCATGAAGCGTTTTTAAATTGATATATTGGAATGCAGGTTCATGCTGTGCCGGTATGTGACTATTATTTACTAATTCATTTTTTATCCCATTTTGTATTGAACTCCGTAATCTGATATGTTTGTTGATTACATGAAAAAGTTCAGTGGCCTTGAAGGGTTTGAAAATAACATCATTCATTCCTTCGCTCTTAAATTTCTGCTCATCGCCTTTCATGGCATTTGCGGTCATGGCAATTATTCTGATATCCCTGCGCGGTGATTTAAGTTCTGAACGAATGATACGGGTAGTTTCGATGCCGCCCATTTCAGGCATTTGTATATCCATCAGAATCAGGTCGTAGAAATTCCTGGATAATAATTCCAGGGCTATTTTTCCATTATCCGCAATGTCGATTTGGGCACCCCATTCATGAAGAAGTTCTGAGGCAAAAAGTTGATTCACCTTATTGTCCTCCGCAAGTAAAATGTTGATTCCCGACAAACGGCCTTCAAAATTGTCTTCCTCCGTGTCTTCCGTTATTTTAACATCAGCGGATACGGTTTCCAGGTTTAATTCAAATTCAAAAGTGGATCCTTTGTCCGGTAAACTGCTCACATGGATGCTGCTGCCCATCAGGGCAAGGAGATCTTTTACAATGGTTAGTCCCAGGCCTGTTCCGCCATATTTCCGGCTGGTTTCCGCATTGGCCTGTGTGAAGCTCTGAAAAATGTTTTCAAGTTTGTCATTGTTGATTCCGATACCTGTATCTTCCACCGAAAATTTGACCCTGCAGGCATGCTTTCTGTATTTTATCAGCTGACAGCTGAGAATTACTTTGCCCTTACTGGTAAACTTCAGGGCATTCCCAAGTAGATTTACCAACACCTGGTTGATACGAATTGCATCCCCGTTTAACAACGTGGGAATGCGATCATCAAGGATAGTTACCAGTTCAAGGTTTTTTCTTTGTGCTTCAATTTTAAATGTTTGTCGGAGATTATATAAAATGCTGCCTAATTCAAACGGAGCTTTTGTGATTTCCAGTTTTCCGGCCTGAATTTTACTAAAATCAAGAATATCATTGATTACTACCAATAAATTTTCTGCATTGTGTTTTACACTATGTGCATATTCTTTTTGTTTCGCATTTAAATTTGTTTTTATCAGCAGATTGGTAAGTCCCACGATTCCATTCATGGGGGTTCTGATTTCATGGCTCATGTTGGCTAAAAAGTTCTCCTTAATCTTAACGGAATCTTCTGCCGCCTGCTTGGCAGCCAGTAATTCCTTTTCCGCGATAAGTCGCTCGGTAATGTCCTGGGCAAAACCGATAACATAGGACTCTTCACCCGCTTCATCAACTTTGTAATTTTTATATAACAAACTGATGTGTTTGCCGCTTTTACTATTTAAGTACAAGATACCTTCCGCGTGATTATTCTTTGAAAATGTTTGCAGGTATTCGTTTTGGAACATCGGCCTGAAATCTTCGGGCATAAACTCAGCTATGTTTCTTCCGGTAAGTTCCTCCTGACTATATTCCAACAATCTGCAACCTGATGGGTTGATACTTATAATAGTACCGGACATATCATGGGTGCAGATGATAGCCTGGCTATAATTTACCAGATCCCGGTTCCTTTTTTCACTTTGGAGCAGTTTCCGTTCGTATTCCTTTAAATAGGTAATATCTCTTGCTATTGAGGATCTGAATGCTGTCTTTCCCGACTCATCTTTGTGAATCAATATCAGTTGCAGTACCGGTATTTCCTTGCCGTAACTGTCGTAAATAATTGTTTCTCCTTTCCAGGAGCCATTTTGAATGGCATGGGGTATAGCCTTTCTTTTAATAATGATATCAGCCCATTCCGGATAGAGGTTTTTTTCATCTTTTAATGCCTGTACCTGCCTGAGATTTCTGTAGGCCCTGTTGGCGTACAGAAGATTGTCATTCATATCGTAATAGCTGATATAATCCGACGATTCTTCTATGATGGCATTCAGACGGTACAGTTCTTTTTCGGCATTCTTTCTTTTTGTGTTATCATTTACAATCAGTAAGAAACCGGTAGTCTGATTACTATTGTCAGTGATAATGCTCAGTGAAAATGTGGCATCCTTGTATTCGCCGCTCATTGTTTTTATACTGCACTCGGTTTCAAGAGAACCCGATTTTAATTCTCTGTAAAGCGTTTCTTCGAAGCAGGTTTCGTCTGACGGAATGAACGGACAATTTATAAAAGTGGAGATATGACTTGTTGCAGGGTTTTGATCATTTTCAATGCCCAGTAAAACGCGGGCTCCATCATTAATGGTTTGAATGTGGCCACCTAAGGTTAATGTAATAATCCCTTGACGCGCGCTGTCGAGAATTGCTTTTTGGAAGGAATAAGTTTGAGAGAGTAACTCAAGTTTTTTGCTCTCTTCAGTGATATCAAGAATTATTCCTGTTACATTGTAAGTTTCTTCGCCGGGAACGGGAACTGACCAAAATGAAATTTCTACAAGGCAATCTTTTGTAAATCTTTGGTTCAGTTTTGTCGTGATGGTTATCCGTTCACTTCCCTTGTCTGCCAAATCCACGTAAATTTTAATAATAGAAGGAATGACCTCGGGATTCATATAATCATAGAGGTAACATCCCAGTGAAATTCCGGGATCTATTCCGGTGAGGTCTTTCCAGGCGGCATTCAGAAATGTTATTTTCCCGTTTGAATCTGTTTGAAAAATAATCCCCTTGATGTTATTTATTATGGAATAATATTCTCTTTTGGTTTGTAGTAAAGCCTGCTCAGATTGCTTTCGGCAGGTGATGTCGTTTAAAACTATTAGTATCTTTGAAATGGAGTGATGTTCATTAAAAATGGGCGTTGAGCTTGCATTAAACCATATGGTTTTTCCCTCCGAAGTAACAATTGAAAAATCACCTTGCCATATTTCTCCGTTTTGCAACCGTGCAGCTGCTTCCGCTATTACAGGGTAATTTTTTTTACCAAGTAATTCTTCCGGCATTTTGTTTTGATAACTTTCAGGCTTATATCCTGTTAACTCTTCAAGCTTTTTGTTAAGCGAAATTATTTGACCGGTATTTGAAAGTATTGCGATCAAACTCGTCTCCTCAAATATGTTTCCAATGCTTGCTATCGCCTGCTCACTTGTTTCGTCCCTGGTTTTTGTGGCGATTGTCTGCGTTGATGCTGATTTACAAATTTCAATAAATGCATTGTTTATATCCGATAAAAAGTCATCCATTCCGGGCAGATCCGGAATTCGCATTTTAAAATGTTTTTGAAGCTGAAGCTTGAGAAGAGGATGCATTGCTGCGTTTTCAGTTTTGCATTTTACGAAAACGCCTATGCCAGGTTACTTTAAAAGCAAGCTATTTTAAAAGAGAACAGAAAAAGTATTTGGCGAAAAATAAAGCAACATTATTGCTGTAAAAACTTATATATTAGTATATTATGAGATTTTTATATTACGGCATGTCTTATTTTCACCAATTGATGAAGCAATTCTTCCACTTTATCAAGATGAATCATATTGGCACCGTCACTCAATGCCTCAGCCGGGTTGGGATGTGTTTCCAGGAAGATACCATCTGCTCCGGTGGCAATGGCAGCTTTGGCAATGGTTGATATCAGTTCCGGTCTTCCACCCGTTACTCCCGAATGCTGGTTGGGTTGTTGCACGCTGTGGGTAATATCAACGATGACAGGTACATGGAAATTCTTCATCACGGGAATCGAGCGGAAGTCAACCACAAGGTCTGTATAGCCCAGGGTTGTTCCCCTTTCCGTAAGCATAACCTTGCTGTTTCCTGCTTCATTCACTTTCTGAATGGCGAATTTCATGGATTCAGGAGAAAGGAACTGTCCTTTTTTAATGTTTACCACTTTGTGGGTTTTTCCAGCAGCCACCAGCAAATCAGTTTGTCTGCAAAGAAATGCCGGTATCTGCAAAATATCTACGTATTCTGCGGCGATAGCGGCCTCATGACTTTCGTGGATATCGGTAAGTAATGGCACATGCAGTTGCTTACCTACCTGATGTAATATGGAAAGCGCCCTTTCATCACCCATGCCCGTGTATGAATCTATTTTAGTCCTGTTGGCCTTTCGATAAGAAGCTTTAAAAATGAAAGGAATGCCAAGCCTGTTGGTGATTTGTTGAAGCCGGTGTGCTGTCTGGTAAGTGATTTCTTCACTTTCAACGACACAGGTACCTGCGATCAGGAAAAAATTTTTATTATCAGTATTTTTGAGTTGGGCTACAGAGGGATACATGGCATTTGATTTTTGCAAAGATAAAGAATAAATATCCCGCCATGAGGGTCCTTCATGTAATTGAAATTAAGTGTATTTATTCCACCATCAATACAAGGCCCTTCAGGTATTCTCCCTCCGGATGGTAAATACTGACCGGATGGTCGGGGGGTTGGCTCAGGTGGTGGAGAATTTTCACCTCTCTGCCTGCCTGTAAGGCGGACTGAAAAATAATCTTTCGGAATAACTCCCGGTCAACAGCCTGCGAACAACTAAATGTAAAAAGTAAGCCACCGGGTTTCACGTGCCTGAAACCTGCAGTATTGAGGTTTCGGTACCCGATAATCGCATTGGATGTTTGATTAAGGTGTTTGGCAAAAGCGGGCGGATCTAAAATAACAATGTCGAACATTTCTGAAGCGGATTTCAGATATGCCATTGCATCAGCCGTAACAGAAGAGTGGATGCTTTTAAATTGATTCAAAAGTAAATTTCGATCGAGCCCTTCCATGGCTCTGGCTGAACTGTCAATGGATACTACCTTTTGCGCCATGCCGTTTAATGAAGCAAGTGAAAATCCACCCGTATAGCAAAAGGTGTTCAATACGCTTTTCCCTTCGGAGTAATGCCGGAGTAACTGGCGGTTGTCACGTTGATCAAGAAAAAATCCTGTCTTTTGTCCTCCAATAAAGTCAACTGAATATTTAATCCCGTTCTCTATGACAAACTCTTCTGCTTTATAATCCGGTTTCCTGAATAAAAATTCATCTCCCCCTGTCGATATTCCATGTTTGCTCATGGTTTCATTACTTTTATCGTATATTGCGTCAATAAACGACAATTCATTTTTTAAAACAGGTAAAAGCATGGTTTTTAATTTATGCATGCCTGCAGTATAGGATTGAAGGACCAGGGTGTTCCCGTATACATCGGCAATCAGGCCGGGGAAACCATCGCCTTCTCCATGGATAAGCCTGAAGCAGTTGCTCTGATAGTTGGGAAGATGAATGTTTTTCCGAAGTGTCAGGCAATTCCTGATTTTATTTCTTAAAAAAAATTCATCTATCACATTCCCGTCAAAATCGAGGCAGCGTACTGTAATAGTAGCGCGGTGAAAATGTCCGGTGGCCAGGTATTCCCCTGCGGCAGAATGAACCTGTACCAGGTCACCATTTTCAAGAGACGGAGGTTCTTTGGCGATAGCGCCGCTGAATACCCACGGATGGCGCTGCAGGAGAGATCGTTCTTTGCTTTTTTTTAGCTGAATGACAGGGTAGGGAAGGGGCATCAGGATTGTGCAATGATATTATAGCGTAATCAAATTATTTTTCAAGCACAAATGATCTGGCAGTTTTAACAGATGTATCATGAAAGACCCTGGCTACAAATGTACCTGAATAGTTTTTCTGTGGAACCCATGTAAAAACCTGGTTGGATTGTATCATGGTGTTGTAGATATTTTTTCCGTTGATGTCATATATTCCTAAAAGGTATTCCCTTCCGGCTTCACCATGGGCAGCAATGTTCACCATTCTGGATGAAGGATTGGGCCAGATTTCAAGCCTGATATCCTGTTTGTTTTGAAGGAAATTCAAACCGGTGGTAAAATCCCTGTAGCCCAGGCAATATTCACCTTTTTGAATGGAGTCGATGGCAATACTACCGATTTTATCGA
>CAZHSC010000020.1:0-27862 GCA_964534995.1 uncultured Bifidobacterium sp. | reverse complement strand
AAGTATTGATAGTAAAATTTGAAGCAGGCATCCAGTCATCGGCACTCCCTGACCGATATAGCAATACAAGACTGTCTTCCGTGCCGGTAATTAAAGAGTTGTCCAGATATCCTGCAGAAGTGCTGTTTGAACCGTTATAGGTGAATACCGCACTTGCCTTGAAGCCCTGAGCCGGTATCCCGTCAACACTCCAGTACCTGTAGTTGCTCAGCCGGATCCCGGCTCCGTTGGCACTGCTTTTAAAGGGATCCGGAGCCACCCAGTGATGTTCAACCCTCAAAACAGAAGTGTCATTGCCGGTTGAACTTACATTCATTGAAAGAAATGTCTCCGGAAAGCTATACATACCGTTGTTACTGATACTCCTTTCGTAGTCACTGATTGCGTCACTCATTTGGTCATCACGGTCCACCGAAAACCACTCAGGGGTAAATGATAAACTTACAAGATATGAATTGGTAAGACTGTTTAGGGTTAAATGGATTGTGGTGTCCTGAACTTTGTTTGCGCAGTTTATGGCAACAGGCATTTCGTAAATATGTGCATTGCCTTTTGATTTCTGCCTGGTGTGTATAAAATATGAATTAGGGGTTCCGCCTGGTGTAACGGAATCAATAGAAAAATGAGGAAAGCCCGGTTCAAATACCCAGTCATCAAAAAACCTGTTGAGTGATAAGCCGCTGCTGCTGCTTAATTCATCCCTTAAATCAAAACTGTTAACCGCTGAGTTTCCTTTTACATTCATAAAGGACCGGCAACCCTGGAAGAAAGCACTGTCACCCATATAATAGCGAAGCGTATGTGCTACATTGGCACCTTTATTATACACAGTCTGTCCGTATGTATGTTCATGCGGAATATTGATCAATGGCAGGTATCCCCCATCATTAATATGAGCAAACTGGAGTACCTTTCTGTGATTCGTTCTTATCCAGTCCCTGTAGGCCATTTCGCCATAAAGCATTTGCGTAATATAGGCTTCATTGAAACTTGCAAAACCTTCATTCAGCCACATATCACCTTCGCTTTCACAGGTAGTCCAATCACCCCACCACATATGCGCCAGTTCATGGGCCCACAGTGTTTCATATGTAAGGGAGCCATTAACAAATACTTTACCAATATGGATACTGCTGGCATGTTCCATAGCCCCCGAATTAAATGGTATGAGGCAATAGCCCACCTTGTCAAAACGGTAAGGACCATAAGCGTCAATGTAAAATCCCAGAACGGTATCCAGATGGACAAAGGTGCTTATAACGGCATTGCTATCCTGGGGAAGGCATGCGATTTCAACCGGCAGATTCTGATAATTACGGTAAATGGTATAATAAGGCGCAATGGCAATGCTTGCGAGGTAAGTGGGTATTTCTTCATTCATTATCCAGTCCCAGTATTGTTTGCCGTTAGGCAGGGTTCCGGAGGAAATCAGTATTCCATTGCAAAAGGCTTTGTAGGTGGCCGGGGTTACCACATGAAAGTAATAACTTGCACGGTCGGTAAATACATCGTTTGCGGGAAACCACGCTCGTCCGAATACATGGGGATTACTGTCGAAGCCAACCCCCAGGTTGAAGGCATATACTCCACTGAAATAAAATCCTCCCCATCCTGAGGGATCAGTCAGAGGCTGTCCGTGGTAATGGATGGTTATATTTTCCGTATCGCCGGGAAAAACCTGCACAGGCAGCCCTATCCTGAGGAGCGTGTCATTGTAAGTATAAGGCAAGCTTTGTCCCGCAATGCCTGTGATGGAGTCAATAGAAAACTTCAGCAGACTCAAATCCAGTGAATCGATTCCATTGGAGGACGAAGTAAATGTAATTCCTGCGGAAGCGGAGATTGTTTTTGAAGTATAGTTGATATCATGAATGGAGATCGAATAATTCACTATATCACTTATGCCGCTTTGTGAATGCGCATTATTTTGCAAAAACAATAATACGATCAAAATGTAAATTCTTTTAACGCTTGTCATAAACTATCGGTTGAGGAGCCTAAATTTACAAATGTTTTGAACATTTGATGCTCCTCCCGGATAAGTTTATCACCGGATGATCACAAAGCGTGCATGAAAGACCTGATCCTCGTCGTTTACCTGAACGAAATAGGTCCCGTCAGCGAAATGGGATACATTTACACCTTCGCTCATCAGTTCAGGAATATTTGTTTCACGTTGATAAGTAAGTCTTCCCAGTTTGTCAAAAATCCGCAGTGTACATACTTCCATGCCTTTCACATCTTTTACAACTACAAACTGTCCGTGTCCTGGATTGGGAGCAATCTGGAGTTGTCCAACGGATACAACAGGGTCGGCTATCCTGTAAATGAATATACTGTCGAGTATCGTGCAGCCATGTGCATCTGCGATGAAAACCGGGTAGGTTCCGCTTGATAGCTGATGCAGGCTGTGACCTGTTGAGCCATTGTGCAACCATTGAATGAAGTAGGGAGCTGTTCCACCACTGATTTGAATGGTAAGCTGACCGTTCTGTTCAGATTCAGTTTCAGGGATAATGTTTTTAGTGATACTGATGGGCGCAGGGGCCGTCAGTGAAAAGCTCTTCGTTACGATACAATCCTTATCATGACTGATCTGAACGTTATATATACCGGCTGTCAGGTTGCTGATATTGTTCCCGCTGGTATTTGTATTCCACAAATACTGTAGGGTGTTGTTGGTAAGTTGGTATCGAATGGTTCCTGCAAAGTGGGCATTTTGTTTTGGCTGTGTAACGAATGCGCCTCCTTGACCGGTTCTGGATGAGGAAAGACCTAAATGAATATCATTGGTAAATACCTGGCTGATGCTGTCAAGATTTCTGAAAAGATCGTGGGTGGAATAAAGGTATATGCTCCAGTCACCCGGACTAAGCAGCGGCTTGTTGGCAAGCTGAATGCTGCTGATGCCACTTACGTAAGAACTGTTTACAGGGTAATTACCAAGGTGCGTCCATGAAGAAGGGTTTAGCTCACTACCTGCATAGGTGCCTTGTTTGATATAAAGTTCTGCCAGGCCACTTTGTTTGATGAAGATATCAAGGCCACTCAATTCCACAGGATTAAGTACATTGAAATTCAGAAAAAATCCATGTGATGGAATGTTTGATGGAATGGCCGTGGCACAATATTTTACATTTACTGCCGGTACAGAATGTATCTCTATTTCACCATCCGATGAATTACTGCAACTGGGCGCTATCATACGATCAAGGATTACATCCATCTTGCCGGCTTCCGGAATGTTGACGGATCCGGATACAAAACAGCCAAGTGCATCCGTTACTGTGTATGGCTGTAAGCCAGGGGGCATAGCGGTATGTAATGGGTGATTGGTTCCGGCAGCGGTGAAATTGTATTCGAAATCATTTTCCTGCCTTACAACATAGGTTATTTTTCCAGCAAGATTCATGGTTCCTTTTACAGATGCACTGAATGGCGAAGAGGATGAATTGCGGCCAAGCCCATCATATATAGTAAGAATATGATCAAAGTTGAAGGTGCTTCCAACTACATTGCTGTTTACACATTTGATGGATGCAGAATGATTAAATATGTAAAATGAATATCTGCCGGGAAGTAAACTGTTCAGCATACTCAGGTCCAGCGGAGTTTCTTCATTATTACCTGAACCATTCACGGTATAGGTACTGAGCAGCGTCCATCTCGTGGAATCGTGTTCCGCACCTGCCATTGAACCCTGTTTGAAATAGATGCTGATCAGTTGTTGGGAAGGTGAAGGCAAACCAACCGTTATTCTCTTCAGACTGACGCGGGTGTTTACCGTAAAATCAAACATTAATCCATGGCTGGAATTGTTTGACCACATCGTGGTTACCAGGGACTTTTGATAGGGATATGGATTACCTCCGCTTGCCTGTAGGATCAGTTGTCCGTTGTCTTTGCTTTCGCAGGTAGCTGGATAAGTGACGGAATGCGCTGTAATTGGGTCAGGCTGCGAAAGAGTCTCCTGATCGGTATAGGAACATCCATTGCCATCCGTGATAGTAACTGTATAGGTACCTGCAGGTATGTTGTCAATAAAATTTGATTGACTGCCATTTGACCATAGGTAGGTATAGGGTTTTTCTCCTCCGTTGGCCCTTGCTTTGATAAAACCGGTGGCGGTACCATGGCATTTTACAGGTACTGAGCGACTGATACCGGCATGGAATAATTTGTAAAAATAGGCCGAAGGTGTAATGATACCCTCCAATAGCTCTTCATTGGAGTCAATACGGATACGACCGGGAGACCCATGGCAATTGCTGTTACAAAAATCATTGCCTGCGTCAATACCTCCCTTACCTCCGGAAGCGCTTACTTCTCCATGTATGAATACCTCTTTGGCGGCGAGATATATGCTGCCTCCTGAACCACCTCCGCCTGGGAAACCCGTAGCTGTACCATTGCCGCCATGACCACCGTTAGAAAGAATTTTACCTGTATGCCCCAATATCAGTGAAGCACATGTTCTGAGCAAGAGTATGCCACCGCCTGCTCCACCACCACCCGAAACTCCATTGTAAAGTGCCATACCGCCACCGCCGCCACTGCCTCCGCTCAGGTTGCTTAATGAAGAATCACCGTAGGGCATACCTCCCGGGGTATTGCAGGCAAGTCCGTAATTGGAATATCCTGCGCCTGCGCCTGCGCCAGCCTGACCACCCGGCCCATATCCGGGCCCATTTCCATTCAAACCGGGCATTGCCGGTAAACCAATATTATATTGACCATTTCCGCCATTATAACCACCCGCTACCGCTGTTCCTCCTGGCCCCCCTGCAAGGTTTGCCAAGCCTTCGCCTCCATTTCCTCCGCTCAGGTTCAAAACTCCATAAATTTCGGCGTTTGACTTACATTTAATCTGTAAGGGCTGGCTGCCGGAAACGCTTACACTCACTCCCTCTTCAATAATAAAACTGTCAAATTCATAACTTCCGGATGTAATCACGGTATCCCGGGAAGCATAAAAGTTACCGTTAATAGCTTGTCCGCAATCAATGCAATGCTGCGCATTGACACTCAACCCGGGTAGGAACAGTAGGGCAATCACACAACCTGTCCAATTAATGATTCGCATAGCTCTTCAATTCTAAATTTAAAAACTCATACGAGGGTTTAATGCGTGGGTTTGATTTATATCCGGGATTGTAAGATATTGACTTTTTTTAATCAGACAACAATTGTTAACAAGTAAACAAGATCTGTATACTGTACGGTGAATTTGTTAAACCCGCTGCATAGAAATCATAAAAGCATGATATGCCAATGCCGTTAAAAATATCAGGGCACCCATAAAGAAATAAAAAAGATTAAATGAGAAAAAATGAATAGAGGAAGCGTTCAGATGAGGCTGAAAATTCAAACAGCGTATAAGGCCAATAAAGTAATTAATAAGATGCCCGCTATGTCAACGAATAAGCCGGTTATAATCATCTCCTTCACTTTTATGTGACCACTGGCAAAAACGATGGTATTGGGTGCAGTGGCAACCGGAAGCATAAATCCCAATGAAGCGGAAAGGGCTGCCGGTACCAACAAAGTTGCGGGAGAAATATCAAGATTGCTTTGCATAGAAAATATTACAGGAAGTATCAATTGAATACTGGCTACGTTTGAGGCAAATTCACTGATGACCGTAACGATGACACAAATAGACAGCACGATGAGGGGTACCGGTATGGCTCTAATCGAGTGCAGATGTAAGGCCAGCCATTTGCTGAGCCCTGTACTTTCAAATCCCTTTGCCAGGGCGAAGCCACTACCGAATAGTAAGATTATTTCGTAGGGTAGTTTGTTGGCCTCATTCCATGTAAGCAGGTTACGTCCCGGTTCGGTTTTCGAGGGAATAAGGAAGAAAATGAAAGCTACCGCCATGGCGACGGTGCTGTCTGTTATCTGTTCCGGATAAGGAAAGCTGGAGGCCCAGCCTTTCAGGTTGTATCCGCTAAAGTCAATGTCAGCTCTGGTAAGCCATAAAAAGGCCGTTAAAAGAAATAAAAAAGCTGTTACTTTCTCATCCCGGTTCCATTTCCCTGATTTTATTTTTTCTTCCCTGAATAGATTTGTGTTGAAAGGGAGACTTGCTGACTTTCTGAGTAGCAATATCCGGATAATAAAAAAAGTGATGACAAGGAACAAAAGCGACATAGGAAAGGCAAATGACATCCAATCCACAAATTGAATAGGATGTTCAGATCCATATCGCTCATTATATGCCCTGAAAAATATCATATTCGTCGGGGTTCCTACAAGTGTAGCCATCCCTCCGATGCTTGCTGCATAGGCAAGGCCAATCATCATGGCCGAAGAAAATTTCCGGTGGTCCGAATTTCCGTGAATCTGGCTTTTTAACTGAACAGTAACAGCCATCACAGCTGAAATGAGCATCATGACAGTAGCCGTGTTTGACATCCACATCGAGAAGAAATAGGAGGTGCACATCACCCCAAGCAGTGTGCTGGATGCAGTTTTGCCGGTCCTGGATAAAATGTTAAGCGCCAGACGCCGGTGAAGTCCCCACTTTTCAATGGCAAAAGCAATGAGAAAACCGCCGATGAAAAGAAATAAAATGGGATCCATATATTGAGCAGATACCAGCTTGATGTCGGTAATACCACAAGAAGGAATTAACAGGAAAGGCAGGAATGCGGTTACAGCAATAGGTACGGATTCAGTTAACCACCACAGGGCAATCCAGACAGTGATGCCAGCCATCATAGCCAGTAAGGGATTTTCAGGGTCGGGAGAAGGTATCAGTAACGATATGATGAAGAAAGCGGGACCGGCAATCAGCGGCCACTTGCCTTTTTGCCTTTCGCTTGCATTACTTATTTGTGTCATACGAAGCAGCCGGTTATTGGCAGTAAAAAACAGAAGTAAAATATGGTTTTTCCTTATAAAATATCATTCTCCTCTAAGCTTGTCCAGTAAATTGCTGAGCATCTCGGCCTCATGGTCCTCCAGTTGTGTGGTAACCTGATCAAGGTTCCTTTCTTCTTTTTGCATATCTTTTAATAAGCGAAGGCCTTTATCCGAAATGGTGATCTTAGCTACCCGTCTGTCATTATTGTCTTTGGTTCTGTTTAAATAGCCAGCCTTAAATAATCTTTCCACAATCCGACTGGTGTCACTCATCCTGTCAAGCATCTTTGACTTGATCTGTCCTAAACTTAATTCATGGGGATAGGAGCCTTTCAGAATCCGGAGAACGTTGTATTGCTGGTAGCTCATTCCATATCTCTTAAAAATCTGAAGATGTCTGTTCTGAAGCCATCCTGAGGTGAAAATGATATTCACCTGAACCATTTGCTGGTTGTTTCTGAAACTCTGCTGCTGAATTTCTTCTTTGATAGATTTTCCCATTGGCCTCACGAAAGTATATGATTCGAATAAAAATAGTGATTCGTGTTCACATATTAAAATTATTGGTCGGAAAAATGTATCCGCAGTACCATAACCAGTAAAAACAGAAGAGGCCACCCGTTAAAGGCAGCCTCTTGAGAAATACGAAAAAAAACCTATTTTGCCTGCGTCAGTTCAAGGTTGATTTTGATTTCTACCTCGTCACTCACTACCAGACCGCCGGCTTCTGTAACCGCGCTCCACATCAATTTAAAATCTTTACGGTTAATGTTGCCCTTGGCTTTAAATCCTGCTTTGGTATTGCCCCAGGGGTCTTTGGCGGTACCACCATACACTACATCGAAATTTACCTTTTTAGTTACATCCCTGATTGTGAGGTCACCAGTAAGCTGATATTTATTTCCTTCTACTTTTTTGAAGGAGCTGCTTTTGAAGGTCATTTGTGGAAATTTGGCAGCATTGAAAAAATCATCACTCTTTAGGTGTTTATCCCTGTCATCGTTATCGGTATTTATGGAGTTTACATCCACCTTAAATTCAATGGAGGCGTTGTTGAAATCAGCCGAAGCCGATGTTACTTTCCCATCGAAAGTCCGGAATGAACCTTCAACTTCAGAAACCATCATGTGCGTTACTGAGAATTTAACATTGGTGTGCGAGGCATCTACATTCCAATTGGTGCTCTGTGCATTTGCGTTACCGATACCGACAATAAGTAGTAAGGTGAGAATATTTTTTTTCATGTTATTTAGATTTGAGTCAAAATTAATGTAAATACAATATATGTTATAACAATTAAAATAAAAATCTTTGTAATAAGTTGATATAAAGCAATATAAAATTTGTTAATTGTGTTTTAATCCTTTGGAAAGGCTGCAGATTGCGTGGATAGCCCAGCCTCTAATCCGAAGAAAAACCGCTTATTTTAAAAACTTACTGATGTATTTGTAGGCCAATCCGGCAGCGGTCATTTCAACAGTTTTTAGAATGGATTGGTATTTCTGCCTCTTTTCTTCACTAACTGATTTGGGCACCAGCTTTAACACTGTATTGTTTAAGGTAGAAAACAAGGAGGAGACTTTGTCAAATTCTGTACTGCTGAATGGTAGAAAACTGTTAATGGCCATCTTTCCAAAATTATTTTCGAGATAAGTCAGTTTGTCAGATAACTTCTCCTCTGACATTTTAATTTCAGATTTTAGTTTAGCCTGCTCAAGGTGCAACTTTTCCAGTGCTTTCATCGGAGCTATTTCCTTCTTTATGTTTTTCCTTTAAAAGTTGTTCAACGATTTTCTGAGTTATCATCAGTTCAATTTTCTCCTTGTTCATAAAGACGATCATGAATACAAGCAGGTCCAGGAGTGATACAATGCCGAAACCCAAAAAATCATCGTTCAGCCATCTTCCTAAATATAAAGCCAGGGTTATTGAAATAAAGAAGAAAGTGAAAAAACCAAACGCTGCGAGGATGAGTATGCTGGTAACGGATGAAATCGCCTTGGCGAGTTTTTCATATGCAAGCAATTTTCCGTATTCAATCCTGGATTCAATATAATTTTTTAATTCGGTTCTTAATTCACGGGCAAAACTGCTGAAAGTTTTTTCTTCCATCTGCTTATGTGTTATGATCAGTCATGGATTTGATATCGGATAAAAAGTCCTTTCCCTTTTCAAACTGCTTTTCAAATTCATCTTTTACTTTATTGGCAGCATCTTTTACATCCGACATTAATTCGTCAGACTTCCCGCCGGCAAGCAAATATCCAATGGCGGCACCAGCGGCAGCGCCAATGATAAATGATAAAATTAATCCTGATTTACGCTCCATCGCATTTAGATTTTACCAAAGTTAGAAAAATTAGCATTGTTGGAATGAAATATTTTTCAGCATGCATGATGAGGAATGTCATCTTTAGCATGCCGGAAACTTAAAGGCTGCCAAAAAACGATTACAGGGTGCGTATTGCATTATGAATAAATGAACATGGGTCAGGGCAGCGCTTTAGCCATATCAAGATGGAGGCCACAGGCAAAATGCCCTTCGGGACAGGATTTGTGGCCATGTAAACCGCATGGACGGCATTTTAGGGTGGTGTCCTCAATAATTTTTTGATGATCCGAGAGCGGGCCAAAACCGAACGCGGGAATGGTACTGCAATAAAAGACGGTGACAGGCGCATTCATGGCTGATGTCATATGCAAAGGTGCGGAGTCATTCACATAATTCATGGTTGCATCTTTCATCAGGGCTGCGGTTTGTAAAAAAGATAGCTTTCCAGCAAGATTGACAACCGCCTTTGTATTTGAATGTAACCGTATCTGATCACAGGCAGCGAAATCTGAAGGGCCTCCGATCAGGTATATTTTCTTGTCCGGATATTTCACCGTCAATAAATGAATCAGATGTTCCCATTTTTCTCCGGGAACCTGCTTTGTAAACCACACCGAGGTGGGAGCTATGCAAAAATATTCACATTCCTTCAGTCCTTTAACAAAGGAAAAATCGTCCGGGGATGGAAACAAAACCGGATGCGCAAATTTCACAGCTCCAAACTGAGCAATCAGCTTAAGGTTTCTGGCGGTTTCATGTTCATATTCATGCTCATTGATCCGGTGAACAACTCTTGTAGTAAATAAAGTAGAAAGCGGATTCTTGTCGAATCCGATTTTTAAAGTCGCGCCACTGAAAGCGGTCAGTATGCCCGTAGAAAAAAAACGTTGTAGATTGATGACCGTATCGTAACGGTCTCTACGGAGTTGACGCAGCACACGGAGCAGTTGAAGGGCCTTTTTTTCCTTCTTATCCCAGGTGAGTACACGATGAATTCCTGTATTATTGGCCAATAATGTTTCATTTCCTTTCCTTACCAGTACATCAATATGCGATTGGGGGAATATCCTTTTTAATTCGCTGATAAGCGGAGTGGCCAGAATTACATCACCTATGAAGGCCGTTTGAATAATCAGTATTTTCAAAGCCCGGTTTCATTAACGAGCGGATGGCGCTCATTGTATTTTTCAATATATCGGATCAGCAATTGTCTTTTTTGTTTTTGGTTTTCAAGGCCCATATAATCCGCATACAAAGCGGGGTCGTTTGCTTCCAGAAAAATTTCCATGGTAGCGGTAGTGTAGGGGAGGAATTCACCTGTTTTTAAATCCAGCATTCTGGGAACCACATCCCTTGACAAATCAAGTGTGACCGGCGACAATGGTGCGTTTCTTACCGGATAGGTCTCTGTAAAATAGCACAGACTTCCGAGTATCGTTACTTTATGAGCAAATTCCTTGCGCTGGATGAATACATCACCATCGTCAGCAAAAGCGTAAATCTCCCTGGCAGAGATGGAGGTTTTGTTTCCATTTGGATGAGTGTATATCAGGCTGTCCTGCCTGAACCATTGCCGTGGACTGATTTTTTTTTCATTCCGCATTTGCAACTGCTGTACGGTTATACCAGGTTGTCTGTCCTTGAGTTGCTGTAAATTTAAATAGATTCCATCCGGCAAACTTTGGGAATTCAACGCTGCTTTGGCTGGACCGGTTTGGGCATGGGCGCAGATATGCATGGTTACGAGTAACAGGATCAGGTGTATTTTCATTTACTGCAAAATTAAGAAGGCCGGAGTGATTATTACTATAATTTTCTCAACAGGTCTGTGGCCTGTTTCTCAAACTTTCCTTTAAAAGTGATGACTTCTTTCAGCGCCTTTTTTGCCAATTTTTTATCTTTTGCTTTAATTGCGGAAAGGCCGGTATACCACCACGCCGCCTCCCTTAATTTTTTATCACCGCTTTTGAGATAGGCGGACAATTTATCAATCGCGATATGAGGATTATCCAGAGAAAGCTGAGACACACCCAGGTAAAATTGGGCTTCCGGATGATTGCTTTTTTCAAGATATCTGCTGGCCGTTGAATAATCTTGTTTCCGGTACGCCTCAATACCAAGTTGAAAATCAAGATCAATTTTAGCTGCATCAGTAGCTATACTTTCAGTAGCAGAGGGAACAGCGGCTGATTTTCGGGTAGAGGAAACTGCTTTTGATTCGCTTCTTTCTTCTTTTAAAGCGGATACGGTGGTGCTTGCAGGAATTTCTTCAGTTGTTTTTTCTGAAACATTCCCCTCCCGGAAGTCTTCATCCTTGTTATCAGGAGCGGCCTCCTCCGCAATGGCATCCTGAGGGGCTTCTATTGACATTTGCACGTTATCTTGTATTTCTTTTTCTTCCGGTTCAGCACGTGCCTGTTGTCTGGCCGAACTTTTAATATTTTCTGAATTAACCTGTTCCTGTGCTTCTCCTGCCTTTAATTCAATTGGTGCAGGAGAGACCTCCACATCTGAATTATCAGATACCGCCGGGGCGGGGTAAGGTTTATATTCCTGGGTGAACAATTCTGCCTCTTTGTTATCCGGTAGTATCAGAAAAAGAACCAGTGTGCTTATAAAAATCAGCGCAATAGCCGCTGCCATCCTCCATGGAAAAAGTACTTTAATCTTTGATGCTTTATCCGGTTCCAGCATTTCATCAATTTCCAGGTGCATATGCTCATCTATAGCTTCCAGATGAGAGGGTGCTTTCCATTGCTCTAAACCTTCGTTGGCATCGTTACAGAGTTCACAGTCAAGTAAATGTATTTCTACCCGGTGCTGCTCTTCATGACTAAGTTTCCCACCAAGGTAATCCAGCATTTCCGCTCGGCTAAGGCAGGATCCGTTGTTCATTTTACCAAATCCTTGCTTATTCATTTTTACTCAGTTTCAGTTTTAAGTTTCTCTTACCATTTTGAAGGTAACTTTTTACCTGTTTTAGGCTGTAACCGGTGATATGGGCCACTTGTTGGTAACTTTTACCCTCCAGGTAAAACAATCGTATACATGTTTGCTGTGAGGGTTCGAGTTCGGAAATGGATGATTCCATATGTTGGAGTTTCATTTCATTTTCCAGACTTTCTTCATCATTTCCCTGCACCTGATGTTTGAAGGCCTCGATTTCCATAATATGTGCTTCATGTCCGCTGCTTTCTTTATTGGACGAGCGTAAAATCATGAGGCAATGATATTTTGTTACAGTATGAAGCCATGCCTTAAAGTGCTGGATTTGGTGTTTCTTAAGTTCAATAAAAAGTTTTTCAAATACCTGCATCGCGGCATCTTTACTATCATCTTCATCCTTCAGGTATTTTAAACATACCCCAAATACAAGATGGCTGTACCGCTTAAATAAAATACCCAGATATTGATTATCGCTTTCCTGCTTATATAAATTTACCAGTTCTTCATCACTTAAGTCGGAGATATTACCGGCATTTTTCATGTTTTCAAAAATAATGATTCTTTGGTTATGGCTTGATGTTGAATATGGGGTTTCTTCTGAGCGAATTCAGTTGAATCTTCTGATTCATTCCTCCAGAAAAACGGGAGAGTAGACTTGAGAAATAACCTCTTTTTATATTGGCCTTCCTGATAACCGGGGTATGAAAATGCCAATCAATATTCCTCCATATTTTTCTATATCGAAATTTATCTGAGCGCAGATATCTGCTTGTATAAGCGCTCTGTCAAGGCCTTATTTCTTGATATGCCAAGAAAAAATTCATTTTTCATCTCAGGGTGCCTTTTTCCCAATTCCAGTAATATGCACAAGGCATTTGCATGGACAGCCACCGCGTGACTTTCCCGGTTTAGAATCGAAAGGCATAAGTCACACAATCGGGCTTCCGTTTTTTCAGGTATGTCTAAATCTCTGATAGCACCAAGTATGTTTCTGATAACGGGATCATATTTACTATTCGTAATAAGTTCCGGTAGCTTAGTAGAGCATTGTAATGCTTTTATGGGATGTTTATGTGCCCAGGCTCTAAAGACCCAGGAGGCCTTTGCGGCTACATTTGGATCTTTGGCCAGACATAGTTTTAACAAGTGTTGCGGGGAATCACCAATTTCTCCGGCTATGGCAATTACCTGTTTTTTATATTTGGTTTCTGATAATAATCTCGTGAGCGACTGTAGTTCCATGCAGGTTTGTTCCGGGCAGAAGACTTTAACCGGCCCCTTTTCAATCAGGCCATGTTAAATCGGGGTAACTGTTCTTATATTTACAACGTAAAATAAACAAAATATCTGATTTGAAAGAAGTAATAATACCAGTTGAATTTACAAATGTGGTTGATTTTTTTGGCATTAATGATGCTAACCTGGACGTTATCCGCCGTAAATACCCTGCATTAAAGATTGCCGGCAGAGGACATGAATTGAAAATAATAGGCGAGGATAGCCTGGTAAATATCGCATCCGCGAAAGTGAAGCAGTTGCTGTCTTATTTTCTTGAACATGGAATGCTCACGCCTACTGAAGTCAGTTATCTGCTGAATGGTTCTGAAAAAGGATCGTCTGGTATTTCTGATAATAGTGCCGCCCCGGTCCCCTTACCCCAGGGTGGGGCAGACGGTCGTGATGTATTGGTTTTTGGTCCGGGGGGACTCATGGTCAGAGCCCGTACACCCAATCAACGCAAACTGGTGGAGACCTGTGAAAAAAATGATATCGTATTCGCCATTGGCCCTGCCGGTACCGGAAAAACATATACGGCGGTGGCCCTGGCAGTTAGGGCATTAAAGAATCGTGAAATTCGGCGGATCATCCTAACGCGTCCTGCCGTGGAAGCTGGCGAAAATCTGGGTTTTCTCCCCGGTGATTTAAAGGAGAAAATTGATCCTTATTTAAGGCCATTGTATGATGCATTGTTCGACATGATACCCGGAGAAAAGCTTCGTTCATTTCTTGAAAATGGAGTGATCGAAGTGGCACCTCTTGCCTTTATGAGAGGGCGAACCCTCGATCACGCCTATGTGATACTGGATGAAGCGCAGAATGCAACAGAAAGCCAGTTAAAGATGTTTTTGACAAGGATGGGACCCAGTGCAAAAATGATTGTGACCGGTGACACCTCTCAGGTTGATCTGCCAAGGAACCAGCCTTCCGGATTAATTCAGGCAACGCGAATCCTCAACAAAATTGATGGAATTGGATTTGTTCATCTGGATGCCACCGATGTGGTAAGGCACAGGCTGGTGCGTGATATTATTTATGCCTATGATAGAGTGAATGGTGATAACAGGAAAAAAAGCAATGTGATGGGAAATGATTCCCCGTCTTCACCTGAATGATAAATTGTATTGCCTGTGAACAGCTGGGTTTTTCTATTTCTTGTTTTTACATAAGTTTTGTAATTTCAGGTACTTGTCGCTTGTTATAGTGCTTTTAATAAAATTTTTATCCAACTGACTTACCTATTTTTATTTCATTCATTGAAGGGAAAAGTTACCTTTGTAGTATATACATCAAATACATGGAACACTTACTAAGTGACTCACAGTGTATCACCCGGACCGATTTTATTCTGCCGGAACAGACTTCTGTTTACCACGGAAAAGTGCGGGATGTTTATATCATCGATAATAAACTGATGGTAATGGTGGTTACAGATCGTGTTTCCGCTTTTGATGTAATATTACCCAGGCCGATTCCTTACAAAGGACAGGTGCTGAATCAGTTGGCTGCCTATTTTTTGGATGCATCCAAAGATATTTGTCCGAATTGGATCATCAGTATTCCTGACCCCAATGCCGCCATCGGAATATTATGCAAACCCTATAAAGTTGAAATGGTTATCAGGGGTTTTCTTACCGGACATGCCTGGAGGGAATACAAAAGTGGGAAGAGAACTATTTGTGGCGTGCCTATGCCTGACGGAATGAGGGAAAATGATCCTTTTCCTGAACCTATTATTACACCTACTACAAAGAGTTCGCACGGCCACGATGAAGACATATCACGTGAAGATATTATCGCGGGTGGTATCGTGCCTGAAGCAGAATATCTGCAACTTGAAAAGTATACCAGGGCGCTGTATGAAAGAGGAGTGAAAATGGCGATGGAGAAAGGTCTGATTTTGGTTGATACTAAATATGAATTTGGAAAATCGAATGATAAAATATTTATAATTGATGAAATTCATACGCCTGATTCGTCAAGGTATTTTTATGCAGAAGGCTATGAAGAACGTCAGAGAAACGGCGAGGAGCAGCGCCAACTCAGTAAAGAATTTTTAAGGCAATGGCTGATTGCGCATCATTTTCAGGGACTCGAAGGGCAAGTGATTCCAGAGATGCCGGATGAGTTTGTGAAGGAAGTAAGTGAGCGCTACATTGAATTATATGAGAAGGTGACCGGTAAAAAGTTTGTGAAAGACGAATGCAGGGACATACTCGCCCGTATCAATGAAAACCTTCATCGTGAGTTAATGCCACTGCTTTCGGGTATTTGATACATTCCCAATGGTTGATTGGGATACAGACAGGCTGATATAAGATTGGCCGGACATAATTTTTTATTTCTCAAGCTGAAATGCTGTTTATAAAACCGGTGCAACTCCTCTGTTTTTACCCCTGATGTTATTAAAGCAGGCAGCCATCAAAGGGGCATCTTCCTGATAATTTCCGCTGGGCGAAAATGGAGGGTGAAAGCGTACAGTACGCGTGTTGTAATCAAAACTTGTAAAAACAATGGGAATGGACGCGCTATAGGCGATGTGGTAAAAGCCGGTTTTCCATTTACTCACGTTTTTCCGGGTTCCTTCGGGTGCGATGGCGATAACAAACTGCCTTGAATTATTAATAATTTGAACTACCTGATCCACCATATTCGACTTGCTGCTTCTGTCAACCGGATATCCTCCCAGATATCGGAACAACCATCCGAAAGGTTTCCTGAATAATTCCTTCTTGGCAAGAAAGTTCGATGGAAATCGTTTGATACTTCTGACGGCAAGCCCAATTAAAAAATCCCAATTGCTGGTATGCGGGGCAACGGCAATAATATACTTTGAGAGGTTACGGGGAACATCACCTTCAATTTTCCATCCAAGCAATCGAAAGAAGAAGAGGTATAACAAACGCATATGAGGTGAAATTATAAAAAAAGAAGCTGTCTCGATCTGAGACAGCCTCTTTTTTTATTGTTTTGGATAATCTTATTCTGTGACCAGAACCAGGTATTTTGACGCCATCCAGAATTTTTCAGGATCTGTGATTTCTAAGGCGGTTACTTTTTCATTTTCTTTCTTCAGTGTGTATGTTCCTGTTGGATGTGTACTCAGCATTTTAACAGCTTTGGAATTCAACTCAATGGTTTTGGTAGCTGTAAAATCAATTTGGGTGAAGGCTTCCTGGTTAAAGTCAGGAACCATGGACTTTTGCTTTCCGAGACCGAGGAAACCACCTTGTTTGGTTAATACTCTCTTGTCACGAAGTGTTTTATAATCACCAACAGTGTAATAAGCAGTGTGAAGTTTTGTAGTCTTGTCGGCGATTTCACGGGCTTTGTTGTTATTGTCAGTAGTTATGGTATCAATAGTACCCTGCATATTGGTAATGGTACCGTTTAAAGCGAGGATATTTTCGTTTAATGCGTTAATGCTTGAATCCCTCATGGCCAATTGCGTATTTAATGAGCCAATCATTTTTTCAAGTTCTGCAACCTTAACATTTGATTTTCTAACCCTTGCCTGAAGTTCAGACAACTTTTTCTTGTTCTGGTCGATCAACTGGCGAATAGCTTCGATATCACCCATGATCTTAGTTTTTGCATCCTGACTGGCTTCAGGGTTAGTGCCACCTTCATTCTTCAACATTTCTTCCTGCTGGGTAAGACCTTCAATGCTGGTTTGTATCTCGCTGATATCCTGCATGTAACCGTTGATGACAGAATCTTTGGCATCGTATTGAGCCATTAAACTATCACGTTCACGCATCATGCGCTCCACTTCTGCTTTATAATCAGGCCCGCAACTTGCCATCAGGACACTAAGTCCGGCAATAATTAAGATGTTTTTCATGGTATTGAAATATAGGGATTTTTTTCGTTTGTCAAAGATAAACATTATTTCACCTACATTTATTGTTTTTTCGCCCAAATTTTTGAACATGGCTATTGTTGATAGTTAAAATGCATCCGGTCAGGCCACATCTCTCTTGAATATTTTACATAAATAATTGAAATGCAGTTGCATATGAAATTTCATATAAGGACGTACTTCAGCTATGACTTTTATCAAACAAGAAAAGCCGCCGGATATTGGGATCAATAACCCAATATTTTCATCATGTTTTTAGCACTTTGTTCTTTTGCGAACAAGCGGGTGGAATATTCACCGTCCTCTTCGCGGTCAATCAGAACATGTTTTGGGGCAGGGATCAAGCAATGTTGTATACCACCGTATCCTCCAATACTTTCCTGGTAGGCTCCGGTATGAAAAAATCCTATATATTGCGTTTCACCTTCTTTCGGTTTGGGTAAAAACACCCGGTTGCGAACTGACTCCATGATATAATAATCATCCGAGTCACAGGTAATCCCGCCCAGGTTTACGCGATGATATTCCTCATCCCAGTTATTAATGGCCAGAAGGATAAACTTTTGTTTGATTCCCCAGGTGTCAGGCAGTGTAGTAATAAATGAACTGTCAATCATATTCCAGAGCTCATTGTCATTTTGTTTTTTCTGTCCAACAATGCTGAATAGTACTGCACCACTTTCACCTACTGTAAATGACCCGAATTCTGTCATGATATGAGGTTCCGGAACCTCCTTTTGTACACATGCGGTTTTTATCTGACGAATAATCTCATCTGCCATGTACTGATAATCATAATTAAAATCAAGTTTTGTCTTAATCGGAAAACCACCACCAATATCAAGGTATTCCAGTTCGGGACATAGTTTTTTAAGTTCACAATAGAGGTTGATATTCTTCTGAAGTTCACTCCAGTAATAAGCGGTATCTTTTATGCCGGTGTTTATGAAAAAGTGAAGCATTTTAAGTTCTATTTTTTTATCTGGCTTGATCACGTTCAGGTAATAATCAATAATCTCGTTGTACCTGATTCCGAGTCTGGATGTATAGAACTCAGCATTGGGCTCCTCTTCGGCAGCGATACGAATTCCTATCTTGTATTTATGCTTTCCGGCTTGCTGAAAATCCGTTAGCTCCTGCTTATTATCCAGAATAGGAATTAAATTGGAGAAACCATCATTCAGCAGATCAACAATTCCTTCAATGTAATTGGGTCTTTTAAAACCATTGCAAAGAATAAATGATTCTTTGTTGATTTTACCCTCTTTGGCCAGTTCCTTTATAATGGATATATCAAATGCAGAACTGGTTTCAAGGTGTATATCATTCTTAAGAGCTTCATTTAAGATAAACTCAAAGTGCGAACTCTTCGTACAATAGCAGTATAAATAATTACCTTCGTAGTCGGCTTTCGCCATTGCCACATGAAATAATCGCTTTGCCTTTTGAATCTGGGTTCCGATCTTTGGCAAATAGGTTATTTTTAATGGGGTACCATATTGCTCAATGATATCCATTAAGGGTATTCCATTAAAATGCAGGTTGTTATCTATTACAGCAAACTCTTCTTGGGGAAACTCAAAGGTTTGTTGAATTAAGTCAATGTAGCGGTTCTTCATAAATCTAAGTTACTTACTTGGTAATTTTTTTACGAAAGTAATTAACCTGGTTGTTAATTAAAATGAAGAATCAAATAATATAATTAAAAAATTATTGCCCGGTTTAGTTGATATATTAGTGCCTTTAAATTAAAAATTGTGACATATGCATAAGAAAATCAAATTGATAGAGGTGAAGTCGGAGATTGGAGCTGGAACAAGGGGGGCAAGCCTGGGTCCCGATGCAATTAAAATAGCGGCGTTGGATTATGGCTCCAATTTGTTTAATAAATTGTCATCAGTAGAGATTCCTGTGGAGAACAACTTATTGTTTGAAGCTCAAGGGAGTACCTATGCAAAACGGCTGCGCGGTATTGTAAATATTTATGAAAGGCTCAGTAAAACTGTTCAGGAAACGCTGAAAATGAAAGAGTTTCCTATTATACTGGCCGGTGACCACAGCACTGCCGGAGGGACGATTGCAGGAATTAAAATGGCCAATCCCAAAGCCCGTCTTGGGGTGATATGGATAGATGCACACGCGGATCTTCACTCACCTTTTACAACGCCAACCGGTAATGTGCATGGTATGCCATTGGCTGCAACCCTGGGCGAAGATAATATAGCTAATAAGATGAATAAGCCGGATAAAGAAACTATCGAGATGTGGAACCGGCTTAAGAAAGTAGGAGGTATAAGCCCCAAGATTAATTACTCTGACCTTGTTTTTATAGGAGTAAGGGATGTGGAGCCTGAAGAAAGTTATCTTATCAAAAAGCATAAAATCAAAACCTTTACCACCAATGACGTTAAACGCCACGGGGTGGAGAAGATTGCAAGAGATGCCCTGGCATATTTAAATAACTGTCAGATGATCTATGTTAGCTTTGATGTGGATTCAATGGATAGCTCGATATCTAAGGGTACCGGAACACCTGTGAGAAATGGAATTACAGAAAAAGAAGCAGGTTCATTGTGCGTACGCTTGATCCAAAATGAAAAGGTCTGCTGCTTTGAGATTGCTGAGGTGAACCCTACCCTTGATAAGGAAAACCTGATGGCAGAAAATACTTTTGAGATTTTACAGCGGGTTGTAGCGCAAATAGCCTGACGGTTAATAACGGTTTGCACACAGTCTTGTCAATAAGATAATTGATTTCACCTTTGATTGCCCCGGGGTATTAAGCAGGCAATATTACTTTTGCGTCATGTTATTCGAAATAGAGTTGCGGACAGCGGTATTACAAGGCATGTCGCACCTGTATCATCTTGAGCTGAAGCCTGATGATGTCTCTATTCAGCTGACAAGGAAAGAGTTTCCGGGTGATCTGACCGTGGTGACCTTCAGTCTTGCAAAGAAAGCGGGTAAGTCGCCGGATGTGATTTCAAGCGACTTATCAGTGTGGCTCACTGCCAATAGCGACCTGGTGTCCTCCTGTAACGTCGTAAAAGGTTTTCTCAATGTGCTTATCCGTGATGAATACTGGTTAAGGATTTACGATGAAGAATCAGGAAATAATAACTATTTTGTTAAGAAGGCGGATCCCGCTTTTGATGCACATCCGGTACTGGTTGAATACAGTTCGCCAAATACCAATAAACCATTGCACCTGGGTCATGTAAGAAACAACCTGCTTGGATTCAGTGTGGCGGAGTTACTGAAAGCAACTGGAAATAAAGTGGTCAAGGTGAACCTGATTAACGACAGGGGTATTCACATATGTAAGTCGATGCTGGCCTGGCAATTGTCAGGTAAACAGGAAACACCTGAAAGTTCTGGGATGAAAGGAGATCATCTGGTAGGTAAGTACTATGTGGAGTTTGATAAGATGTTCAAAGCGCAGGTGGATGAATTGCTCAAAAAGGGAATTCCGGAAGACGAGGCTAAGAAGAATGCACCTTGTATGGTGCAGGCGCAGGAGATGCTCAGGAAATGGGAGGCAGGTGATAAAGATACCCTTGCTCTTTGGAAGATGATGAATGCATGGGTCTATGATGGCTTTAACAAGACCTATCTGCAAATGGGCGTTGACTTCGACAGATTTTATTATGAGTCTGAGATGTATTTGCTCGGCAAGGACATTGTGCTGGACGGTTTGAAGAGAGGGGTCTTCTTTCAGAAAGCGGATGGTTCGGTATGGGTAGACCTCACGGAGGATGGCCTGGATCAGAAATTACTTCTGCGCAGCGATGGTACCAGTGTTTACATTACTCAGGATATAGGTACAGCAAAGAAACGCTTTGATGAAACCGGCTTTAGTAAGTTGATTTACGTGGTGGGGAATGAACAGGATTATCATTTTAAAGTGTTGAAGTTGACATTGAGAAAACTTGGATTCGAATGGTGGGACCGACTTTATCATCTTTCATACAATATGGTAGACCTTCCCGGAGGCAAAATGAAATCAAGGGAAGGTACCGTGGTGGATGCCGATGATCTGATCCGGGAAATGGTAGAAGAAGCAGCCAGAATTACAAAGGAGTTAGGGAAAATAGATGACTTCAGTTCTAAGGAAGCGGAAGAGTTATATAAAATGATCGGTCTGGGTGCGCTGAAATATTTTATTCTGAAGGTAGACCCTGAGAAAAGGATGCTGTTTAATCCCGCCGAATCAATAGACTTCAACGGTAATACAGGTCCTTTCATACAATACACCTATGCAAGGATCAGATCGCTTGTAAAAAAAGGAAATAATTATCCTGAATTTAAAGAAGTGCTGAATACTTCAGTAGCAGGATATACCTCCATGAATGCCAGGGAAAGGGAATTGATGAAATGGATGCTCAGTTTCCCCTTCGAATTAGGGGAGGCGGCCGAACGGATGAGCCCGGCCGTTATAGCAAATCATGTTTATGAACTCGCGAAACTGTATAATCAGTTTTATCATGAATGTCCTGTAATTGATCCGGCTGAAATTGAAACTTCATTATTCAGACTGCATTTGTCAGTCCGTTGTGCCGGGCAGATTGAAAGATCAATGAAATTATTGGGTATTTCGGTACCTGAAAGAATGTAAAATAAGTATGAGTATTAAAGTTAGCAGATTCATCCTGGTAGTTGCCCTGGTAATTACTGTAAATATTGTGTTGATCATAAGTGTTTCTGGATTTAATACCGCAAGGGTAAAAACAGAAAATTTCAACTATCTGACTTTAAAAAATGGGGATTTGATTTTTCGCAATGGAAATGGGCTGATCAGTGATTGGTTTCAGCGCTGTTCCCTGCAAGATCCTTCATTCAGCCATGTAGGCCTTGTAGTGATTCATAAGGGAAAGCCATTTGTTGTGCATCTGCAACAGCAAACGGGTGAGTCGGCCTTGAAAATAGAAGCCCTGTCGGATTTCTGGGATACATCGGTTTGCAGCAAAGGAGCTGTCTACCGTTCCGATTTGAAGGAATCTCAGATCAAGTCTATGTTGGTTTCAATAATGGATGACCTTAAATCAATGCCTGAGTTTGATCATGAGTTCTCATTGAATGATGAGAAAAAATATTATTGCTCAGAGTGGATCATGAGGAAATTCAGTGAAGCAAGTGGAAACCGAAACTATTTCCCCCTTACCAGGGTGGATGATTTTATGTACATTGCCCCGGATAACCTTTATCTGAACAGACACACCTCCATAGTGTATAGCTTCAACCGCCAATGAATAGAATACTGTTGTTACTGCTGGCTGGAATAATCGTCATGGCTTCCGCATGCAAAAAGGAGGAGGATCCGGTTGTGGTGGCAGAACAGTTTTTAACTGCCATGCAGGAACGGGATTATGCATCCGCAAAAAAGTACGGCACGCGGGAAACCGTGAAATTGCTTGAGCAGTTTGAAAAAATTGAAAAGCTGAATCACCAGGAACCGGAAGAAAAACCCGGTAAAATCAGTATTCTGTCGGAGGATATCAGAGGTAAGGTGGCTGTAGTATATTTTAAAGAAGAAGGAAACTCCGCCGAACAACAGATTTCCCTACAGAAAGTAGATACCCCGGAAGGCAAGAAGTGGAAGGTCGCCTTGAAAAAGGAAGAAATCAGGATGATTCAGGGCGAAGAAGCTAAAAAGGCATTTTAATGCAGCAACTGAGGGGTTGTCAATATGGTACCATTGCAGGGAAGAGATATTTTCATAATATTGTATAACTACCAGTAAATTGTTATTCAGATGATAATCCCCTTTCATCAACTTCCTGATCATTCCAGGATTTGGATATTTCAATCGTCAAGAAAGCTTACAGCCGCCGAAGCAGATTTCCTGATCGAAAAAGTCGATTTTTTTCTTCAGGGCTGGACAGCACATAAAGCGGATTTGCATGCAGCCTCTTTATTGCAAGATGACATTTTCCTGGTAGTCGCTGTTGACGAATCCATGGCAAACGCCAGTGGATGCTCTATTGACAAGTTATATCAGTTTATCAGGGAAATTCAAACGTCACTTCATGTTGATTTACTCAACAGGCTGGTGGTGGCCTACCACATGACCCCCGCATCTCCACTCTCTTTCGCAAGTTTGGATGAGATGGAAAGGAGGATTCAAGCCGGCGAAATTGGTGGCGATTGCCTGGTGTGCGATCTGACCGTAAGTACCAAAGGGGATTTTACATCCCGCTTTTTTGCACCATTAAAAGAAACCTGGCTAAGCAGATATCAACACGCATGATTTCTTTTGTTTCAAAGCTTCCCGGTCCTCCCTGGCTCAAAGGTCTCTTCAGATTTTTGATACTGCTGCTTATTTTTTACGCCTTGTTAAAAGGGATGCAAGCCTATCTTGCCTGGCATTTTGAACACCCGGTAGAACCCAAATAATGACCCTTTGGGTGCCATCTTAAAGGATGCAACCGTGTAGAAAATGTCCCGCACTTTCAGTACATCATGATGTTGGTTATGTACTATCCTGAATATGCAACAAACTTATTGCAAAAGGATCATGTAAATAGCTCTGTTAATTGCGATGGAAGTCGTTTTGGTTTACTGGTTATGCACCTTTCGTAATCGCATGTTAAGTAATTCCACGATGAGGGAGAAAGCCATAGCAAAATATATATATCCCTTCGGTACCTCATAATGAAATGCTTCTATAGTTAGCATAAATCCAATCATTAACAAAAAGGCGAGCGCCAGCATTTTTATGGTGGGATGCTTATTTACAAAATCAGATACTGATTTCGCAGCAGCCAACATCACCAGCATGGAAATGATTACAGCAAGAATCATGATGCTGACATGGTCAACCAATCCTACCGCTGTAAGTATTGAATCAAATGAAAACACAATGTCAAGTCCGATAATCTGCATGATCGCCATATTTAATGTAAGTTTCCCTAATCCCGGGCTTGAAATATGTTCTTCCTTACTTATTTTACCATGAATCTCAGAAGTGCTTTTACCCATCAGGAATAGACCTCCGAATAATAACACCAGGTCCCTGCCACTGAAACCATGTCCGGCAACCGTGATAAAAGGCTCTTTCAGGCCAATAATCCAACTGATGCTGAAAAGTAAACCGATACGTAACAACAAAGCAAGACTCAAACCGATTTTCCTGGCTTTCTCCTGTTGGTTATGAGGTAACTTGCCCGCCAGAATGGAAATGAAAATGATATTGTCAATTCCTAATACAATTTCCATTACAACAAGCGTAAATAAAGATACGATGCCGTCAACAGTAAATATATGGACCAGTTCTTCCTGCATGATATGGGGGATTTTGAGCGGTAAAGATAGATGCTATATTAATTATACCGGCCTTACTCTTAGTCCAAAAATGGCGCGGCCGATGCAATGGACATTATAACCAGATTTTTGCCAAAGCCTTTGAACATATAATGCAGGATGCTGTCCTGAAATAAAAAAGTCCGGTATAGGCCGGACTTTTTCTGAATTTTGTCGGGGTGGCCAGATTTGAACTGACGACCTCCAGCACCCCATGCTGGCGCGATACCGGGCTACGCTACACCCCGATTGGGTATCTTAATTAGAAAAACTACGCGAAGGTAAAAACATATTTCGCGATTCGCTGTTTTTCCGGAAGAATACTTCCTTTATTGCCCTAAGGCTCTGCAAAAATACAGGTAAATCGGCCTTTAACAAATTTATCATAAGCTATCATCAAATCATTTATTAAAACTTATGTTTCAGTTATTTAGAATGTCATTTCAGTGGGTAAAACCGGGTCTTCCTTTAAAATCTATGTAGCTTTGCCGGCTTATGTATAAGTATTTCGTCCTGTTATTCCTGGCTTACTTGTTATGTATTCCCATTTCCTATTCGCAGAATGTACCTGATAATAAGGTCACTATCAGTGGGCATGTAAAGGATTCTACCTCCGGTGAGGCACTTACCGGTGCTGCTATTTACGTGAAGGAATTGGAAAAAGGAACCAATACCAATGCATATGGTTTTTATTCACTGACCCTGGACAAGGGAAAGTATGTATTGATAGTCAATTTTATAGGATACGAAGAGAAAGAGTATCTTATTGACCTGAAAAAGGACATAGTGTTGACATGTGAACTTGCTCCCAGGATATATGAGAAGAAAGAAGTAACCGTAACAGCTGAAAGGCTTGATAAAAATATTAAAAGCAGCGAGATGGGTAAAGTGGAACTGGAGATGGAAAAGATCAGAAGTCTGCCGGCCCTGCTTGGGGAGGTGGATATTTTAAAAGCAATTCAGTTATTGCCGGGTGTTCAGGATGCCGGTGAAGGTAATTCTGGCTTTTACGTACGTGGAGGAGGTCCTGATCAGAACTTGATTTTATTGGACGAAGGGGTTGTATATAATGCGGCTCACCTTTTTGGTTTCTTCTCTGTTTTCAATCCGGATGCGGTGAAAAGTATGACACTTACAAAAGGAGGGATGCCGGCACAATTCGGAGGCAGGCTGGCTTCTGTGCTGGATATTTCGATGAAGGATGGAAATAATAAGGAGTACCACGCAGAAGGAGGAATTGGATACATTGCTTCACGTTTGACCGTGGAAGGCCCTGTGGTGAAAAATAAGGGATCTTTTATCCTGAGCGGCCGCCGCACTTTTATTGATTTGTTTTTAAGGGAACCTTTTATTGATCCTGAATCCAGGATTGCCGGAAATTCCTACTTCTTTTATGACCTGAATGCAAAACTGAACTATACCCTGGGCCAACGTGACCGTTTGTTTCTCAGTGCCTATTTTGGAAGAGATGTATTTAATTTCAAAAGCCGTGAAACCGGTTTTACAGTGCGAATTCCCTGGGGAAATGCCACCACATCACTGCGCTGGAACCACTTGTTCAGCGACAGGATTTTTATGAATTCGTCACTTATTTTCAGTGACTACACCTTTGAATTTGGCGCCAATCAACAGCAATTTGATTTCAGGATATTCTCCGGTATCCGTGACTATAATGTTAAGATGGATATGAACTGGTATCCGAACATTCTGCACAATGTAAAATTTGGTGTTAATTATATTTATCATCGCTTTACCCCCACCAATGCCTATGCCCGCTCAGGGGATGTGGTTTTCGATTTGGGAGATGTTACACGTTTTTATGCGCATGACGCAGCAGCCTATGTTCAGGATGAATGGGATATTACCGACAAGTGGCGGGTGAACGGCGGGTTGCGTTTCACTTACTTTGCTCATATTGGTCCGTTTTCAAGGTATGTGGAAAATCCGGCCTTTCAGGGCAGGTTTACGGATACCATTAATTATGACGCAGGTGAAAAGGTGAAGGACTTTATGAACCTTGAACCGCGCATAAGTATGCGATATGAATTGAACGGGAATTCATCGCTTAAAGCAAGCTACACACAAAATTATCAGTATATACATGTCGCTTCTTTTGGTTCGGTGAGTCTGCCAACGGATGTGTGGATGCCCAGTACCGATAAGGTGAAACCCCAGTTTGGAACACAATATGCCCTGGGCTATTTCCGTAACTTCAGCGATAATCTTTTTGAGTCATCGGTGGAAGTGTATTATAAGGAGATGAAAAACCAGATTGACTACCGGGAAGGCGCCACCCCTGACCAGGATGTCAGGAATAATCCCGATAATAATTTTGTTTTCGGAGAGGGTTGGAGTTATGGAATTGAGTTTTTCCTGAAAAAATCCAAAGGACGTTTTAACGGTTGGATGGGATATACCCTGGCTTATACAAAACGCAGATTTCCCGATCTTAATTTCGGGCAAACATTCCCGGCAAAATACGACCGGCGGCATGATGTGTCATTGGTGTTAACCTACGAGAAATCTAAAAAATGGATATTTGGTTTAACCTGGGTATATGCCACCGGCGATGCCCTGACACTGCCTAATGAGCGGTATTTCATCTCCGCAGGTCCCCCCGTTTCAATAAATTCCCCGGGTGATGTTGAAGTAAACAATAACTTTTACATCCTCAGCGGATATGATAAGCGAAATGATTTCAGGCAAAAATCGTATCACCGTCTTGATATTTCCGCTACCCTGAGGAGCCAAAAACAACGGAGAGTAAAAAGTGAATGGGTATTCGCTGTGTATAACTTGTATGGCCGTCAAAATCCCTATTTTATTTACTTCGATGTTCAGGGCAATAGCCAGGATGGTAATCAGCGGGTGCAGGCCAAACAGGTAAGCCTGTTCAGTATTATTCCTTCCGTTACCTATAATTTTAAATTCTGAGCCGATGAAAAAGTTACTGCTGATCTTACCCCTTTTACTTGTAATGAACGCTTGTGAAAAAGACATCACAGTCGATCTCCCTGCTGCAGAGGGAAGGATTGTGGTGGATGGTTATGTGGAAGCAGGTCTGCCCCCGTATATCATTCTTAGCAAAAGTGAGGGATACTTTAATTCCATAGGCCAAAGTACCCTGAACAATCTGCCTGTACGGGGTGCTGTAGTAACCCTGAGTAATGGTACCGATACCGTTCTTCTTACAGAAGTGGATACCTCCATAAATGGCATATCCATTGGCGGTTTTTACATGGCCGTTGATAGTGTTTTATTTTTACCAACCATGTTAG
>CAZHSC010000019.1:7646-49828 GCA_964534995.1 uncultured Bifidobacterium sp. | reverse complement strand
TTTTCGGTTATATCAATGAGGTGACTGGCAGCATGCGCGACTCCATACTTGCCCTCATATTTTTCTTCATCATCGGCATCCTGTTGTTGCTGAATGTGCAGAAGAAAAACCGGATTATGGAATTAAAACTTTAATATTGCCCCGTGATTGTTGACTTGTTCATACCATGTTATGTGGATCAGTTTCAGCCGGGAACTGCCAGAAATACCCTGAAGTTACTGGAAAGGGTGGGCTGCGGAGTAAATTATAATCCCGATCAAACCTGTTGCGGGCAGCCGGCTTATGAAGACGGCTACAGGGATCATTGCAAAGAAGTGGGAGAGAAACTTATTCGTGAATTCCAGGAGGAAAGATACGTTGTATGCCCGGGACCGGGTTGTGTATTTACCGTGAAGCAGTATTACCCATCCATGTTTCACAACTCATCGCTTCATAATGAATATAAATTGCTTCAGAAAAATTTTTATGAGCTCAGCGACTTCCTTGTGAATGTTTTACATGTAAGTGACCTGGCTGCTGATTTTAAGGCGAAGGCGGTACTTGTTAAATCCTGTACTGTGCAGTATGAACCTAAAAGTGAGAACCATTTGAAATTGTTGCTGTCTAAAGTACGTAACCTGGAACTGGTTCCATTTGAAGAAGGGAACCATTGCTGTGGGATAGGAGGGGGGCTCGACCGCAAAAATGAGTCGCTGACAGTGAAGATGGGAATGGAACTAATTCATTCAATTCTCAACATAGGTGCTGATACCATTATTTCCAATGATCCTTTGTGCCTGATGCACCTGAACGGTATTGTCACTCAGCAAAAAATACCTTTAAAAACCGTTCATTTTGCGGATGTGCTTACATCCGGGTGGTGATTTTTATTTCCGATTCAATAGAAATTCCGGACCGCTTTGTGATGGTCAAATCTTTTGTTTGAAAAATATTCAATGAATGCAATGAGCAGGCGTACCTTTTAAAAATCTTTAACGAGTCCCGTATAGCTGAAGGGGGTAATAGCTTTCAGTTCTGCTTTTATTTTTTCACTGACGTCAAGTCCGTTGATGAATTTTTCAAGCGTTTCCGGATTAATTTTCTCGCCGGTTCGTGTCAGCGACTTCAGGGCCTCATACGGATTGGGATAGGCTTCTCTGCGCAGGATGGTCTGTATAGCTTCGGCAACCACTGCCCAGTTATCCGACAGGTCATGGTCAATAGCAGGCCGGTTAACGCTAACTTTACTGAATCCCTTCAGCAGCGACTTACAGGCGATGAGGGTATGTGCGAAAGGCACGCCGATGTTCCGCAAAACGGTGGAGTCGGTAAGATCTCTCTGCAGCCTGGAGATGGGCAGCTTGGCACTGAGGTGTTCAAATAAAGCATTGGCCATCCCGAAATTTCCCTCCGCATTTTCAAAATCAATGGGATTCACTTTGTGGGGCATGGCCGAAGAGCCTACTTCATCCGCAACTATCCGCTGGGTGAAGTAGTTCATCGATATATAGGTCCACATGTCGCGGGAAAGATCTATCAGGATGGTGTTGATGCGTTTCATGGTGTCGAAAAGCGCTGCCATGTTATCATAATGTTCAATCTGCGTTGTGTAGGCGCTGCGGCTGAGGCCAAGCCTTTTGATGAACCGGTCGCTGAACATGATCCAGTCTATTTGCGGATATGCGATAGCGTGAGCGTTGAAATTACCGGTGGCGCCGCCGAATTTGGCCGAATAGGCAATCGCGTTCAGGAGTTCGAGTTGCGTTTGCAGCCTGTGATGAAAAATATAAATTTCCTTACCAAGCCGGGTAGGGGAAGCCGGTTGTCCATGGGTCCTTGCCAGCATGGGAATGTCTTTCCATTCGCGCGATACCAGCAGGATCTTTTCGCTGATGGCTTTGATGGCCGGCAGGTATATCAGCATGTTGGCTTCGCGCAGGCTGAGCGGAATGGCGGTATTATTGATGTCCTGCGAAGTAAGGCCGAAATGAATAAATTCTTTGTATTCCCCGAGTCCCAGAAGATCGAACTTTTCTTTCAGGAAATATTCAATGGCTTTAACATCGTGGTTGGTGGTTTTTTCAATGGATTTGATGTGAAGGGCGTCTTCATGCTTAAAATCATGATAAATATTCCTCAGCTGCTTTGACCGGTTTGTGTCGAAGGATGCCAGCTGGGGCAAGGGCAGTTCACACAGTTCGATAAAGTATTCAACTTCCACCATGACGCGGTAGCGCATCAGCGCCTCCTCCGAAAAATAAAGCGCCAGTTCGGCACAGGCATTTCTGTAGCGTCCGTCAACGGGTGAAATTGCATTCAGCGGATGAAGATCCATCTTGTTTTGGGTAAAGTATTGGGATGTATTTTGGTTTTCTGTTCAGAGGAGGCCTCCGGTCACTCTTCTTGTAAAGAGGTGCCTGTGGGATGCTTTCTTATTTCCGGCATTCGGGTTGCGGTACAATGCGTCAGGCAATGACGGCTTCTTTGTATATTTTTTTCACCAGTCCCTGCAATACTTTTCCGGGTCCTATTTCGGTGAAGGTGCTGGCGCCATCAGCCACCATGTTTTCCACGCTCTGCGTCCATTTTACCGGCGCGGTTAGCTGTTCACTCAGATTTTTCTTTATTTCGGTAATATTACGGTGAGGCCTTGCCGTAAAGTTTTGGTAAATAGGGCAGGAGGGCGTGTGAAAGGGCGTCGCTTCTACGGCAGCTGCCAGGGCTGCACGGGCGGGCTCCATGAGGGGGCTGTGAAAAGCACCTCCTACATTGAGCATGAGGGCGCGTTTTGCCCCTGCCGCCTTCATCTTTTCACAGGCTTGCTGCACAGCCGGCAACTCGCCGGAAATTACCAGCTGTCCTGGACAATTGTAATTTGCCGCTACCACTACACCTTCCGTTTCCGCGCAGATTTCCTCAACCTTATGATCATCCAGCGCCAGTATCGCGGCCATGGTACCGGGTGTAGCTTCGCAGGCGGCCTGCATGGCATTGGCCCTTACGATGACCAGTCTGAGGCCGTCTTCAAAACTCAGCGCACCGTTGGCTACCAGCGCGGAAAGTTCGCCCACAGAATGCCCGGCCACCATATCCGGCTGAAAAGCATCGCCCATCACCCTTGCCTGGATGACCGAATGCAGAAAAATGGCAGGCTGTGTCACTTTTGTCTGACGTAAATCCTCTTCGGTTCCGTTAAACATGAGGTCTGAAATACGGAAGCCGGTGATTTCATTTGCCTGCTCAAACATGGCTTTGGCCAGGTCTGACTGATCATACAGGTCTTTGCCCATTCCGCAAAATTGTGATCCCTGTCCCGGGAAGATATATGCTTTCATAGTTGTAATTTTTTTTTTCAGATTATATTTATTTTGCACAGCACCTGATGCAGCATCAATGCAACTTTCCCCTTATCAGGGAAATAAATTCGCTTCTCGTCCTGTCGTTTTCAAATTCGCCTGTAAACGCTGAGGTGGTGGTTACGCTGTTTTGTTTTTGTACCCCACGCATCTGCATACACAAATGCTGGGCTTCTATTACTACCGCTACGCCTATGGGCTGAAGCGTTTCCTGTATGCAATCCCTGATCTCAGTAGTCAGCCTCTCCTGCACCTGTAACCTGCGGGAGAAGGCATCAACTACGCGCGGTATTTTGCTGAGACCCACAATGTATTTATTGGGGATATAGGCCACATGCGCTTTGCCAAAGAAGGGCAGCATATGGTGCTCGCACATACTGTACAGTTCAATGTCTTTCACAATGACCATCTGCTTATAGTCTTCTTTGAATTTTGCCGAATTCAATATACCCACCGGGTCCAGGTCATAACCATGGGTGAGAAACTGAATGGCCTTCGCCACGCGTTCCGGTGTTTTTAACAGCCCTTCCCGGTCGGATTGTTCCCCGATTTCATCAATAATAAATTTATAATGTGCCGACAGCCTGTCCACTTTCTCCTGGTTATACAGGTCTATTTTGGAGTAGCCGTCTGTTTCCTCATCATGAGGTATGTGTTTGTGAGTGGTCACTTTAATCTGTTTTAAGAGCCAAAATATTCTACGTAATTATTTTCTGTTTCATACAACCTGATGGAATGTAACTGGCATCCCTGTCCCCGTACCGGCGCTTCCAGCTGTTCCCATATGGCTTCTGCCAGTACTTCTGTAGATGCCATCCTGCCTTCCATAAAATCAACATCAAGGTTGATGTTCTTATGATCCAGTTTATCAATAACTCTTTCTTTGATCAGCCTGCTTAGAAATTTCAAGTCAATGACGAATCCCGTATCAGGGTTTATCTTTCCTTTTACTGTAACAAATAAATCGTAATTATGTCCATGCCAGTTCGGATTGGAGCATTTCCCGAAGATTTCACGGTTTTTCTCATCCGTCCAGCTTTCTCTGAAGAGTTTATGGGCAGCATTGAACCGTTCTCTGCGTGTGATATATACCATAATTCGATGTTACATTTCTTAACAGTAACCTGCAAAATTAGTTCATTTTCCTGATCTTTCATAGTCACAATTTACACTGCGACAATACTTTGCATTATCTTTGTATCATGACTATGCAAGAGAGGCTTCTTTTTGTTGCCGCCACCCCGTCCGAAATGAATTGTTTGGTGCCCGGGGCGGTTCAGGAAAAGGGGCTCATTAAGCATCCGTACCTCGATCATGTGCAATTGTTGGTTACCGGCGTTGGAATTCATGCCACTGCTTTTCACCTGGGCAGGGTACTTTCTTTGTATCCTTTTGATCTGGCTGTTAATATAGGACTTGCAGGCAGCTTCAGAGAGGATATTTTACCCGGGGATGTGGTGGAGGTTTTAACGGATGAATTTGGGGACCTGGGAGCGGAAGACCATGATGAATACCTTGATATTTTTCAATTGAAGCTTGCGGAAAAGTGTGAATTTCCTTTTACGGAAGGGCGATTATACCCTCTTCCTACCCAATTGCCGACAAGCGGTTTACGGAAAGTACGGGCCAGCACGGTGAATACCGTTCATGGTACTGACCATAGCATCAGGCAGTTTAAAAAGCGATCGTCGGCGGAGATTGAATCGATGGAAGGGGCGGCCTTTTTCTATGCCTGTAACAGCCTTCATGTACCATCTGTTCAGATCCGGGCTATTTCCAACAGGGTGGAAGCCCGTAACAGGAAAGCCTGGAAAATACACGAAGCTATGGAGTCACTTAAAACCACACTGGCGAGGTTATGGCCGGAAATCACATCCCGTTCTTCATAACTTTTTCAGGAATCATCCGGAACAACAGGTATAACGTTAAACTTTGTAATCTGATTAACCGGAATAGTCAGATGCTGTGAAAAAAAAGACGAAGATCATTCTGTTTGCGTGTTTACTTTTTATCTTCCCGGGAGCGGGCCGGTCAGAAACTCATGGAGGGGGAAGTTCTAAAAGGCACAGCAACAGCAACCGCCCCCTGGATATCGTATTTTGTGTGGACCTCAGCGGCAGCACCAACGGGTTGATCAATGATTTGCGGGATAATCTCTGGATGATTATCAACCTGGCGAACCACATGACGCCTAAGCCTGACCTGCGCATCGGCGTAGTTGGTTTTTCAAGACCCAGTTTTAAAAAGGAAAATTCCTATGTGAAAATCCTGTCGCCCCTCACGCGTAACTTTGATGGGGTCGTTGCAGAACTGTATAAGCTGAAACCTTCTATCGAGAAAGGTGATCAGATCGTCAGTGCAGCACTCCAAACCTGTATTCATGAAATGAAATGGTCGGAGAGAAATGATGCGGTAAAACTGGTGTATTTGGTAGGTAACGGCATGGTGTCGGCTAACGGTCATGAATATGTCCGTTATTGCGAACAGGCCCGCGCCAGAGGAATTCCGGTACACGCACTCTATGTAATGAAGTCTTCCAACTGGTTTGATGAAATACCCGGTTACAGGCGAATCGCGGGGCTTACAGGCGGAATACAAACGGAAATAACCGTAAATAAGCAGGACAATATACCGGTATGGATATCCGTTAAAGAGGATCTTACTAAATTAAATGACAGATATAATGCCACTTTTATCTGGTCAGGCCCCGATAGCGCCCATTGCAGGTTAGCGGTTTCCGCATCAGATTCGGGAGCCTACTATGCAACAAAGGATGCTTTTCTGAACCGCCTTTATTATAAATCCGGCGATCATTTTAAAGTGAATTTCGGTTATTGTGATATCGTCAGCAACAATTCCCTCTTGTATGAAGATATCGGCCCCGGGATTAGCAGCGAATACCAACAGCGTATCAGGGAGTTGTTTACCATACGCGAAGAAATACGTTTGCACCTGCATAATCATTTTCCAAAGGGCGATCTGGATAAAATTCAGGAGCAATACATAAAAGGTGAAATTCCGGACAGCAACATCCTGCACCGGACGGTATTGAATATTTTATACAGAGCCTGGGGAATGCGCTGAAGGTTCAGACTTTGTGTATTTATTTTCCGCTTTTATACTCCACATTACTTACTCAGGGTTCTTCCGGAAAGGAATAGTACAGAAGCGTTCTTCCCGGTAACAAAAATGATTTTAAATTTTTAGTGCAGAGGAAAGTTTAATATTCCGCAATTACTGTAACGCCTCCTACAGTTTTTTGCCCAATGGTGACATTAATTTTTGCGTCAAGGGGTAAATACAAATCCACACGTGAACCGAATTTGATAAATCCGAGTTCAGCTCCCTGCTTTACCATGTCATTTTCATGCGGGTAATAAACAATTCTTTTGGCCAGCGCACCCGCAATTTGCCTTACCAGCATCGAAAACGGGCCCTTTTCAATCACCATGGTGGTCCGTTCATTTTCAGTACTTGCTTTTGGATGCCAGGCTACCAGGTATTTGCCTTCGTGGTATCGCAAGTATTTTACAATTCCTGAAATGGGATACCAGTTGATGTGTACGTTTATGGGAGACATGAAAATAGAAACCTGCAAACGCTTCTCTTTATAATACTCCTGTTCAACTGTTTGTTCTATCACTACTACCTTGCCATCACAGGGCGCGATGACCAGCCTTTCTCCAATGGTTTGATTCCTCTTGGGTGATCTGAAAAACTGAAGGATGAGAAAAAAGAAAACAAAACTGACAATGGCAAGTGATACGCTTATCAGTGCATTGTTAGGTACAAAGTAAACAACGGCACCATTGAGCAACAGCAAAATGGCAATTGTTGTTCCGATAATGGTGTATCCTTCCTTATGAATCGTCATGGTGATAAATATCTCGATCAGTTCCTCAAATGTGCGGCCTTCCTCTAAAATCGTTCATACAGGTACCCGTCATCATGGGTGGAAGGCTGTTGACCTTTTAGATGTAAGCCTGCTTCCGAATAACTCCATTGGTTAATATACGCCTCTTGAACGGATGGCGGTGGCCACTTTTTCAAGCGCGAAGATATAGGCTGCGATACGCATAGATACTTTATGCTTTTGTGAAACGCTCCATACATTCGAGAAGGCCTGTTTCATCCACCTGTCAGCACGTTTGTTGATTTCATCTTCACTGTAATAATACCCGGTTCTGTTCTGCACCCATTCGAAATAAGAAACGGTAACACCTCCTCCATTGGCGAGGATATCAGGTATTACAACAATACCTTTATCGTTCAGGATGGTATCAGCGCCTGCGGTTGATGGGCCATTGGCGCCTTCCACGATCAGTTTTGCTTTGATGTTGCTGGCATTCTGTGCGGTAATCTGGTTTTCCAGGGCACAGGGAGCCAGCAGTTCAACATCCAGTTCGAGCAGTTCTTCATTGGTAATAAGTTTACCTCCGTCTTTAAATCCTTTCAGTACACCTTTATTGCTATCCCTGTAGGCCATGGCTTTTTTGATGTCAATTCCTTTTGGATTGTAGAAGGCAGCGGTATGGTCACTGATGGCGACAACTTTAATTCCACTGAGTTCAAAATGTTTTGCCGAAATGGAACCAACATTTCCGAATCCCTGTACGGCAGCACGGCATTTTGCAGGATTCATTTTCATGTGCTTCATGGCTTCAAGCGCTGAAGTACATACGCCACGTCCTGTTGCCTCAAAACGACCCAAAGAACCACCAAGGAAAAGAGGTTTTCCGGTAACGATACCCGGGGTAAATCCGCCTTTAACCTTGCTGAATTCATCAACGATCCATGCCATCTCGCGGGGGCCTGTATTCATATCGGGTGCAGGTATATCTTTATCTACCCCAAAAATATCGGACATGGCTGCTGTATAAGCGCGGGTTAATCGCTCCAGTTCACCCACCGACATTTTGGACGGCTCGCAATTGATACCGCCTTTTGCACCGCCATAAGGAATATCGGCGATGGCGCATTTCCAGGTCATCCAGGCAGCAAGTGCTTTCACCTCATCCGCTTCAACAGCCGGTGAATAACGAATACCACCCTTCGAAGGGCCAAGGGCAGTGGAATGTATTACACGGTAACCATCAAATACCCTGATCGTCCCATCATCCATTTTGATAGGTAAACTTACCTCGATCAGTTTGGATGGGGTTTTCAAAATTTCATAAACATCCGGTTCAAGCTTGAGAATTTTCGCGGCGATATCAAAGCGCTGGATCATCGCCTGAAATGGGTTGGTAGTATCCTGAACGGTAGCAGTGGCGAGTTTCAGAGAACCAAGGTCTTTTTTGATGAATTTAAAAGAAGTTTTATTTAAGGTTTTATCAATCAACTCCACCCGGTTCACATCCGAAATCATGATCACTTCCGTTTTCGGTGATATTTTTTTCAGCTTCTTACCAAACTCCATCCCATTCATCGCCTTTTTTACCACTGAGTTCAGGTGGAAATCTACAAATACCAGGACCGGCTTTTGACTTCCGATTTTTTTCAGGCATTCTTCTCCGGTTTCAAAAGTTTTTATTTCACAATTGGTGGTGGTACCTTCCAAATGATCTTTAAGCATTTCTAACTGGAGTTTGTCGTCCTCAACAATAAAAATGAGGGCTTTTTTCTGCGCCGCTTTTGATGCTTTTGACTTCTTCGAGATGTTGGTAATAGCCATGCTATGTTTAGATTTTTTTACGAGGTGACGAAATTAGGCAATATTTCAAAGTCGTTACCTATTATTCATTCATTTTCAATACACGAATCCATATATTTAGTTTACAGGACTTTTCTTTTCTTCTTTTAAATCCTTTAACCAGGCTTTCAGGTCTCCCTGGTACAGCTGTAGTTCATCCTTAAATTCATTTTGCTGTTTACGGTAACGCCGGTACGACATGAAAAAACAGTTATTGGGCAGTTCCCCTTTCTTTTCAGAAACTACAAACCGTTCCGGAAAATTTAGTTTTAAGTTGTTGATATTTAATAAAATGTACTCTATTTTCTGCCTTTTCAACAAGCGTTTCTTATGCTCAGGAAGATCCTGGTTCATGCTTTTATACAAGCTGTCAAGCGAATGACAGGCCCTGACCATATAATTTCCGAAAACGTCTTCGTCTTGTTGTAAGGCGGCATAAGCTGAAAGTTCTTTCGAATTTTTTCCAAAGGTGTATTCCAAGAAGCGCAGAGCACCCTGTTCTCCGGTAAAAGTGGCGAAGTTTTCGTTATAGTCAACACTGCCGGGAAGATACAAAGTGGCATGTGTGAGTTCATGAATGATCAACTCCGCCAATTGGCCCTCCGTGCGACGTAGCATGTTGCTTAAAATGGGATCCTTGAACCATCCCAATGTACTCCAGCCACCGGTTGGGGAGTAATCCGTATCGTAGCCTTGCTGCTTCAATGCTTCAAGTTCAGGCAATCCTTTTTCTTTTTCAAAAAATCCTTTGTAGGAAACCTTTCCGAGGAAGGGGAATTCCCATTCATATTCTTTCATCTGAAATGGTTCGCAGGCGGTAAGGACCCAGAGCGCTGCTTTTCCCTTCTGGTCATAATAGGTAGTATAATTTTTGGAATCATTTAGTCCAAGTGAATCGATCGCGAAGCGCCGTATATCGGACACGATGCGCAATTTACGTTTCAGACTGTCGGGAAAGGACGCATCGGCCATCACTTCCTCTACCGGTTTTGCCTGAAGGATAATGTTTAATTGCCCTTTCAGTTGAAATATTCCATATCCCACCAGTTTATAGTGGGTGACAGCATACACAGCTGCAACGGCCAAAAGCAGTAGCAGCAGAAAACGAAGGGTTCTGAAGAATAATCGCATCAGGCAGGCCGGAAGAGGAATTTCATTTTTTTCTTCATCTGACGTTGCATACGTTTAATCATCTCATATTTGCCTGCAGCAATATTCGCTCTTGCCGTATCGCCGGTCTGCAACCAATAACTTCGCTGAAAATCCAATGCCGCTTCAAGGTCAACCAGTTTGTCGGAAGCGGAGGGGTCCATCTGCACCCTTTTATTGTTTAACCATTGATGCTCCAGTTTTAAAAATTCATCATTGCCTGTACCTGGCCGGTTGGATACGTAGCTGCCGCTGATGTGAGCATTAGTAAACACTCCCTGTCCGGACAGGAAAACGTAAGCTTTTGGGTCAGCATTGAAACTTAGATTGTTTTTCCGGCAGTATTCCTGCAAGGCCCTGATTACATCCAGGTAAGCGTTTAGCAAATCTGGATGGTCAAGACTGCAGCCGGTATTGTAGATTTCTTCAGGATGGTATTTCCCCAGCAAGGATATATAACGGTCATAACTTCCCGAAATTTCATGGTACACCTCCGGGTAATTTCTTCTGAATAAGTCGTGATGTGTGAATTTTAAATCGTAATTCAAAACGCACAGGTCTTTTCTGAAATTATCGTGAATGCGCGCATAATTGTAATTAATTATATTGGTCCAGTCGGCAATGAGCACGATGCTGCCTTTGGCATTCGAACGGTCAAGATCCCGCATCAGTGCATGGCTTAGGTCAAAATCCCTCAGGTCTGTTTTCGGAAAATGGAGAAAGACCTGTATGAATACAAAAACGGGTAGGGCATAAATCGCTTTCTCATACCAGGAACACACTTTTGCCATCCCCAATGGCACGATGGTAAACAGCAGAAAGAAGGCGGTACAAAGGTAAGCGTCGGTATCAGCTGTCTGGTCGATGCGCAGCTGATAAATGAAAAGGATTATAAAATATGCTGCCATCGAAATCCACAACCTGTGGTATTTCCGGCCAATCAGGTGGATGATTCCTGAAACCAGGAATACGCCGGAAAGGAAAAACTGTTCAAAGGTTATGCGAAGGAAGTAGGGCAGACGCATACCCAAAATTCCCTTTACCCCGGCCTGGGTGTTTTTAATCCAGGCACCCCCGCTCAGATGATAAAGTAACCGATCTATGGTATCCGGACTGCCAAATGCGAACGGCAATGGCGTGGATGCGCGCAGCATCATCCATCCATAACACAGGAGGAGTACCGTTGATGTAATCATGGCAAAAAGCATTGCTTCTTTTCCCGTGAGGCTTTTCCAGTCTGTTTTTTCAGCAAGCTGCTTTTTTTTCGGGATACTTCTTTTCATCCATCCCCCGGGCCATAGCAGGATAATAAAGGGCAGGAACAGCAGCATAGTAAGATGGTGGTTGCTCATGCCAAGGCCAAAACCAAGCGCAGCCCACCATGTGCCCACTTTATTTTTTCCGGATTCGCGAAGGCACAGGCCATAGAAAACCATGGCAATGAACAATACCTGCAGGGCATAAACTTCTACGGAATGTGACCAATGCCACAGGGTGGTTCCGGTAAGAGGTGCACATGCGCTGCAAATGGCAATGATGTTCCTTTTAAACACATGGATATGGCCAAAATTCTGTTCCAGTAATAGAAGGCTGGAAAGAAAAAGTAACACAGTGGCCAATGACATACTTATAGCACTGAACAGCACCAGTACAGTGGTATGTTCCATGCCTGAAAATCCAAGCATCGCGGAAAATGCCTTGGCCAGGAGTATGTAGGCAGGGAAACCCGGTGCGTGTGCAATACCAGCGATGTCGCTTACTAAGGCAAACTCCGCAGCGTCGGCAAAGCCCAGAACAGTGAAGTTGGCATTGCTGATTGACAAAATAAAGTTAAAGAGAAAGACCAGGAGAACACCGGTCAGACGCTGGAAGTTGATCTTCATTCGTTTGATGGAATCAAGATGCTAATATAGAAGGAAAAATGGAAGATGGAAAAGGCAGATAGCGCTCGTTTAACGGCGAATGAAAATTAAAATCATCAGGCAGAGAACAGGATAGCACTGTTGACGCTTAGTAAATGGATAGCTTCATTGGGCTTGCGGCCACCGTACCGGAACCGGTTATCAGGTACAGTCCTTTGGAAAGCTTGCCTATCCAGATTTTACCGTTCCCCGGATATAACACCATCGATTGGATAAAAGACCCGTTGATGGAATACAACTGAACCGGCAGTTGATCGGAAGTTTTATTTTCATACAAAATCCATCCATCGGAAGTTGCCGTAATTTGGAAGCTAACATGTTTGTTTAATGGATCCAGGCCTGTGCAGTTTAACACTTCCATGGTGATGGTATCAGCTGAAGTGCAATTATTGGTATCAGTTACCTGGTAGGTGATCGTATATTGATTAGGAGGATTAAGCGCGGGTGAGAAGGTGTTGTTGCTGATATTGGCTCCGGTGAATATCCCTCCGGGAGGCTGTGCATTAAGAGTCACCGGGCTGGCATTGTGACAAATGGTTTGAGTGGGTGAGTTGAGTGTCACCATGGGTCCCGGCAAGACGTTTACAATGAAAGTAGTGTCCTTAAAGAAACAGTTGCTGCCAATGTAACTTCTGAGGGTAATTGTGTCGGAAGAATGTAATCCATTTATATATTGGCTGTTTCCATTAAAAGGCACCTGATTTCCATTGATGTATAATTCATGGTTGGCAAAACCAAATGAAGCAATAATTTGTAAAGAATCATTTTTACAGATCCAGTCCGGAATAGGCGAAAAAAGGTTAGATTGTATTTCTGTCTCTGGTCCCAGGTTAAAAGTATCGGTGTTGAAATTATGGTATCCTTCATATATAGTTCCAGGATCTCCAATTAGGTTTCCGAAACTGCCTGGACATCCTGAATTGGATGTACCCCCGTCAACATAGGTTTGAAACTGATGAAAGGGATTTATAATATCACTGAATATTTTAATTCTACCGCCGCCGCCACCGCCGCCAGAGGCATGGAAGTTTGGACCCGTGGGGTGATTACCGCCGTTACCACCATTGGCTTCCATATATGCTGTGCCGGATAGAGACTGACATTTTAGTAATATGCCTCCACCCGAGCCACCGCCGCTGCAGGAACGGGTGGACAGGTCAAAATTTCCCGAACCCGGCTTACCCGACATAAGAATTTTACCATTGTTGGATATAAAATCGGCCTGTATGCTTATGCTGCCACCTCCGGCTCCTCCCGGATTTATTAAACTACCACCGCCACTCCTGCCAACACATATATCTCCGCCATTCGTAGTACCACCTGTTCCACCGTTGTTTGTGGGTGTGTTTGTGCAATAACAACAGTTTCCTGTTCCACCTTCACCACCATATCCGCCTCCGCCGCCTCCCATAAACATTAATCCGTAAAACTGACCACTTCCGCCGGCTGCCAGGCAGGTCAATGATGAGAGGGAAGTATAGCCACAACCGTTACCGTAGATTACGCCATTTATTACAGCCATCCGGGCATTGATGGTTAAATCCATCCCCGGACTCAGAAAGAGGGTGTCGCCGCTTTTTAATTCGAAGTAGCCCGCTGTTATAAAATTCTGAGCCGTATGATTGCTGCCCCCCGAAGTCCAGACGTTGGACATCATAAAACTGCTATCCTCATTCGATATCGCATTGGTATTGCCGTAAAACATAAGGATTGTTTTTCTTTCATAAGGGGCTAAGGGACCTATATCCACAAAAACAGCTGTACCGGGATGGTTCAGCTCACCAACAATCCAGTGTTTTAAAATCTGAGTTCCGCAGCTATCGGTAAATCTGACATCCGATCCGTCAGGATTCATTTTGCCATTTTGAATAGCATCGTAAAAGTTGGAATGGATGAGCGCCTGATACTGCGAATAATTGATGCCTCTGTTTTCTATTATCTGAACCGGGACTACGTATTTCCAGTTTTGCATTTGCCCGCGAACCGGGGTTGTAAGTAAAACAGTAAAATGAATGATCAGAAAGCAAAATAAGGATCGTATATGATATTTCATGGTACGGATTTTAACCACTGTTTTACGTATTAAATTCAATTAAGTTTCAACAACACTCTTTACGGCATCAGTGAAGTAAAAATATTATCCGGCAAGTGGGCATAAGCAGTAAAAACAGGGTAGCTTTATACTTTAGCTAATTTTATGGGAGTCAAAGTCTGGTGTAATTGAGATCACGTGAATTGAGTTTGGTGAAATTGAATGGTTTGACTTTGTATAATAACATAATGCAAATTAGTGTTGTGTTTCATATTAGGGATAAACCCGGTCATTGTTAATTCCAGACAATCACAGGGGAAGATGTTTTTACCCGTTGCGGGTGATTTTTGCTTTTACAACCGGGAAAGAAAAGGAATTTGCACAAGCTGTTCAAGCATATAAGTTAGCATGCGTATTTGCTGTCCCGGAGTATTCTGGCCGTATTTATTTTAAGTGTAGATGTAATAAGGCAAATGCTCACTATCATTCATGAAGTGGTTGACCTGATGTTGATGCTCCATTTTGCAGGGCTTGATATCAGGCAATCAACTTTTTTATTAATCAAGCTTCTCCCTGGATAATTTAAAAGAAAGACATTCATTTATTCCATATTGGATGGTATGATTTCCTGTGATGAGCTTTTTAATGATCAAGTCCTTCCCGGGATATTTTAAAAATAAAGTGTTCATTCAGATACGTTTTTAATCGGAAAATAACTTTGTTATTTGGCATAATATTTTTATCTGATAAATTTGAATTGTAGCAGGGAAGGAGTTCCCATGTTATATACCGGAGTTTTTACAAGTATTCGACGAGTATATTCAGTTGATCCGATTTAAGCGTATATACATGTTTATTATACGGATAAAACACTTTTACCTGATAAATTTGAATTGGGGTGGGGACGTAGTCCCCCGGTTTTGTACCGAAGTTGTTGTGTTAATTTGAAAAGTTTTGGAGATCCCGATAGATTATTAATCGTATGTAAACGCTTATTATACAACTACAAATTTTCTGTTATTTAAATTTGTGCAGGGGTGGGGATAGCATCCCCCGTTTTTACTGGTTGAAATTTCGAATTATTTTTCTTGCCGGTTGCAGCTAGCAACATACGTATTCATGGATTCATATAAAGGCTGATAATTGTTTGTGTTGTAAATTTAAACTTAGGCAGGGACGGATTCCCTACGGTTTTATAACCAATCATTAGCAGGTTAACGTAAAAGATAAATCCAGGTTGATCCGATTTAAACGTGTATAAGCGTTTATTATACGACTTAAACTTTAATATCTGATAATTTTGAATTTGGGCGGGGACGTAGTCCCCGGTTTTATAACGGAGCTTTTACAGGTTATCGAAGAGTAAATCCAGAATGATCCGATTTAAACGTGTATAAGCGTTTATTATACGACTTAGACTTTAATATCTGATAATTTTGAATTGGGGTGGGGACGTAGTCCCCCGGTTTTGTACCGAAGTTGTTGTGTTAATTTGAAAAGTTTTGGAGATCCCGATAGATTATTAATCGTATGTAAACGCTTATTATACAACTACAAATTTTCTGTTATTTAAATTTGTGCAGGGGTGGGGATAGCATCCCCCGTTTTTACTGGTTGAAATTTTGAATTGTTATTTGTTCCCCTTTTGCAGATTGAAGAAAATGTCTCTTGCATTCCAGTCTGAGAAAAGGGGAGGTTATAGTTCTTCACAGTAGCTGTTATAAAAATGAAAACCGAAGCTGGAAAAAATTCTGTATATAAATTGTTTTTATAACCTTGATGTAATGTTTGTATGAAGAGTGTTCAGCCGGTATATTTACATTTAATACCGAAAAATCTTCATCCTCTTAATTCCTTACTCTGATCTTTACTTTCACCCCGATGTTTACTTATGTCTTGTTGCAACGACTTGTATTCTTTTTTGCATATATGAATGCATTGGCTCCTCCAATTCGCGGCCAGTATTCAACATGGTGCTCATTGTCTTTAAGTATTTTAATTAGCACGTCCAGTTTGTCATGGTCCAGAAAGGCGTTGAAGAGGATGATACCGCCATTCGCGGTTTTGGAGGAAATGTTTTGCCAGAAGCCGGTTTGTAATAAAACATCAGGCACCCGGTCGTCGATGAAGAGGTCAATGAGAATGAGGTCGAATTTTCTCAGCTTTTTCTTAACATAAGCTGACGCGTCATCGCATACAATTTTAAGATTTTTATCCGGCCTGATATGAAATTCTTCACGGGCAATCTTTATAATTACCGGGTCAATATCTACAGCTGTTATTTTACCCTGATACGAATATTGTTCCCGTAATATATGAATCACTGATCCACCGCCCATTCCCATAATCAGTATCCTTTCAATACCCTCAAGGTTTATGCGCTGCAAGGCTTTTTCCCAGACTTTTTGTAAGTTGCCGTAGGAGTAACTCGTGTTTCGGCTATTAAGTACCTTTTGGCCGTTTTCATAGCTTATTTCAAGTACACCGCTGTATTTTGACCTTATTTTCGTGATCATAGTCCGGCTGCTAATTTACCTTTTATTTGTATTAAATTTTTAAGCTTTTTGTATGGTGAGAGGGGTGACTTAATATCTTTGTCGTTCATTTAAACATATGTCAGAAGAAATCCGAAAACTCAATCCGCAGGCCATCTGGTCACATTTCGCTGATCTGAATACCATTCCACGTGCCTCAAAAAAGGAGGATCGCGTCATCCGGTTCATCAAGGATTTTGGGGCCCGGCTCGGCTTTGAAACTTTTGAGGATGAGGTTCGCAATGTTATCATCCGTAAACCCGCTACGGCCGGTATGGAACACCGGAAAACGATTGTGCTGCAATCACACCTTGATATGGTGCATCAGAAAAACAGCGACACAGTTTTTGATTTTGACACAGAGGGAATCAGGATGATGGTGGATGGCGAGTGGGTCAGGGCCCGGGGTACCACTTTGGGCGCCGACAATGGAATTGGTGTGGCTGCTATTATGGCAATCCTTGAAAGTAAAGATATACCTCATCCTGCCATGGAGGCCCTTTTCACCATTGACGAGGAAACCGGTATGACGGGAGCCCTGGGCTTGAAAGGAGGTATACTAAAGAGTGAAATCCTTCTTAACCTTGATACAGAAAATGACAATGAAATTGATATAGGTTGCGCAGGTGGTCTTGATGTTACTGCTGTTAGGAAGTATGTAGAAGAGGATACACCAGCCACTATGAAAGGGTATAAGCTTGCTGTTAGTGGACTCCGGGGTGGTCATTCTGGCATGGATATTCATAAAGGTCTGGGGAACGCGAATAAAATTATGAACCGTTTGCTGTATGGTGCCTGTAATGGTTACGGATGCCGCATTGCGGCAGTGGACGGTGGAAGTTTGCGAAACGCCATTCCTCGTGAAAGCCAGGCCTGGATAGCATTGCCTGCTGAATTGGAGCATGGTTTTTTAGAGTACGTGCAGCATATTTCGGTAGAAATTAAGTCTGAACTCAGGACCATAGAACCCGGATTGGCAATTGACATTTTACCTCATGCGCTGCCTGCTAAAGTAATGAGTATTGCCACCCAGGAGCAGATGTTGCGTGCCGTTTATGCAGCGCATGATGGTGTTTACAGGATGAGTGCGGAAATCCCCGGATTGGTGGAGACCTCCAATAATGTTGCAAAGGTGAGCATGGCCGGCGGCGAAGCGTTGATTGCTTGTCTGACACGGTCCGCTGTGGAAAGTTCCAAAATGGACCTGGCAGAAGCCCTGAGAGCAAGTTTTGCGTTGGCAGATTGTGAGGTTACCTTCAGCAATTCCTATCCCGGCTGGACACCCAATGTTCAATCCCCCATTTTAAAAGTGCTGGTGGAGGTATATGAGAAATTGCATGGCCATAAACCGGAGGTGGTGGCCTGTCATGCGGGACTGGAATGTGGTATACTTGGGAGAAATTATCCGGGCATGGATATGATTTCCTTTGGACCCACTATTCTTGCAGCCCATTCTCCGGACGAAAGGGTGTCTATAAGTTCTGTTGCTAAATTCTGGGATTACCTAAAGGAAATACTGGCCGCCATTCCTGTTGGCGCTCCCGGAATGCCGGTGGTGTGAGGGGAATTGCTGCTTGACTTTTAACCGTATCAGGTTTTTTTCATGAATTGGCTTGTTTAGTTCGACCACGTTATCAGGTGATGATTCCGTTAATTTCACAGGGTATGCTGCTGAATTGTATGGCATGTTTATTATCTCTTTATTAGCAGAACCTGGGTGTATAAGCGGGCATGGTCTTTCAGGAAATCTGAAATTTATTATGATTGGAAGGTGACTCGGTCGCTCATCGGCATTGTATGGTTATTTCAACACTTTTGTGTTTGGGCATTGACTGGTGGAAGTGACTTGAAGCCGGTTAATGCGTCCGGATTGCCGTTAATTACCCCCGATGAGATGAGGCAAAATGAGCATGGAGTTATTCCTGGCAGATACAAGGTTGGATTGTAAAGTAATAAAAGGTATGCCTGGTCAACTTCATCCGATTCCTTCAACATCACTTTTTTCATGTTATCATCATGTTAATGTGATGAAATTGTAAGATCAACCGGCTAAATGTCTTGTAATTAGACTGCATTTCATTTTATTTGGGTTCCGTATTAATACCTGGATAAAATATGAACATCTAAGCATTTCTTTTGTTATATTTGCACCCAGGTATTCCGCTGTATGAAAATATTGGTAGCTGTTTTTTTACTTTTTCTGATGACGCTCAGCCTGTCATCCTGCTTCCTGTTTCAATCGGGTAATGATTTTTTATATGAGTTAGCGGAGGTCAGTAATGACTGCCCCGATGACAAGGGCAAGGAAAGCGCTGAAAAGGAAAAGGAAACAGATAAGTACGGTAAATACCATACATTGGAAATGGCTGAGATTTCTCCGGCCACGATGAATGTTTCTTCATTATTTGACCTGGCTTTTCATTTGTCCGAAAGACATAGCTTTTTATTGGAGATGCCTCCCGAAGTCTGAAGGTTTCCTGTAATAAAGAATATTTTTTAAAAATGTTGTTCCGGACTTAATAAGTCCGGTCGCTTTCTTTTCTGTCATTCTTCAGTAACCAGTGCTTTATTCTTAATACGGGAAAGATAACCCTCATACGGGTTCTGTTACCTGAGTTTTAGTGTAGATTCTCATTGAATTTAAATAAAGTTAAAATAAATTATGAAACCAATTTCAGCGTATCTGAAATCAGATATTCAGGCGGGACTTGTTGTATTCCTGGTTGCCCTTCCCCTTTGTCTTGGTATTGCGTTGGCAAGCGGGGCACCTCTCTTTGCCGGAATAATTTCTGGCGTAATAGGTGGGGTTGTGGTTGGCGCTTTAAGTAATTCCAACCTGAGTGTTACAGGTCCTGCAGCGGGGCTCACCGCTATTGTTATTTCCTCTATCAGTACCCTGGGTTCCTATGAAACATTTTTACTGGCGGTGGTACTGTCCGGACTTCTGCAAATGTTATTAGGTATTGCAAAAGCGGGATCAATCTCCAATTATTTCCCATCAAATGTAATTGAAGGGATGCTCACAGCTATTGGGGTAATTATTATTCTGAAGCAACTGCCGCATGCCATTGGTTATGATGCAGACAATGAAGGGGATTTCTTTTTCATTGAGAAGAGCACCGGCCATAATACTTTTTCTTCTCTCATTGATGCTATTAATTATTCTCATCCGGGAGCCATCCTGGTCACACTTCTTTCACTTATCATACTTATATCGTTCAATAAAATTGACTTTTTAAAGCGCATAAAGGTTATACCGGGAGCATTGGTAGCGGTAGTCGCGGGTGTTGTGTTGAATGAAATATTTGTGAGCAGCGGATCTTCCTTGGCAATAGGTGGCGATCACCTGGTTAAACTGCCGGTAGCCGCCTCCATGGATGGTTTTTTATCACAGTTTGCTTCACCGGATTTTTCCGCATACAGTAACCCGGATGTATGGATTGTTGCCGTCACTATTGCTGTAGTGGCAAGTATTGAAACTTTATTATGTATTGAAGCATCCGACAAGCTGGACCCGCTAAAGCGTGTCACTAATACGAACAGGGAATTACTTGCCCAGGGAACTGGAAATATTGTAAGTGGTTTAATTGGGGGAATACCTATGACATCCGTTATTGTAAGGACCTCAGCAAATATTAATTCCGGGGGCCGTACCAAGATAGCGACAATTTCCCATGGTGTTTTTCTGTTGCTGGCTGTAATAACCATCCCTTTCATACTGAATAAAATTCCCCTTGCATGCCTTGCGGCGATTCTGCTGATGATAGGATATAAACTGGCAAGTCCCTCTGTATTTAAACACATGTGGGCAAATGGTAAGTACCAGTTTATTCCGTTTATCGTTACTGTGCTGGCTGTTGTATTTACTGATTTGCTGAAAGGTGTGGCTATTGGCCTGGTGGTAAGCGTGTTTTTTATTTTGCGTGCCAACCTGAAACTGGCATATTTTTTCAGGAAGGAAGAATACCATGAAGGAGAGGTAATCGTCGTTAACCTGGCGCAGGAAGTGTCATTCCTTAATAAGGCAGCCATCAAGCAGACCTTGCATCACATTCCTGAAAACAGCAATTTACTGATTGATGCTTCCAATACTTTTTATATCGACCATGATGTCTTACAACTTATTCGTGATTTCATCAAAGTGGCAGCGGTAGAAAAGAATATCAAAACCACCTTGAAGGGATTTAAAGAAGAATACAGAATGGAGCATGCGCTACAGCATGTTATCTCAGCATAAACTATAATAAAAGGAGCAAATATGAAAGCACATTCTTATGAGTCGCAATCAACCATTACGCCGGAAAAGGCGCTTGAGTTTCTAAAGGAGGGAAATGAAAGGTTTGTCAGCAACCTGAAAGTGAACAGGAATTTGCTGCAGCAGGCCAATGACACGCGTGATGGCCAATGGCCCTTTGCCGCTATTTTAAGTTGTATCGATAGCCGGACCTCCGCCGAATTGATCTTTGATCAGGGGCTGGGTGATATTTTTTCTATCCGGATTGCAGGAAATGTGGTGAATACCGATATCGTTGGAAGCCTGGAATTTGCCTGTAAAGTGGCTGGCTCAAAACTCATTGTTGTGTTAGGCCACTCCAATTGCGGTGCCGTGAAAGGAGCCTGTGATCACCTAGAAATGGGAAACCTTACGGAACTGCTTTCTAAAATTCAACCTTCCGTGTATGAAGAAACACTGACCGCTGAACCCGGTCAAAGAAATTCAAAGAACGACGGATTTGTAAGAAACGTGACCAGAATAAATGTTAAGCGATCGGTGTATTCAATCATTAACCGGAGTTATATTCTGGAGCAGCTGATTGAACGAGGAGATGTTGCTGTTGTTGGAGCCATTCATAACCTCGAAACCGGAATTGTTGAATTTATGGAGGATACCTGGGTTGCCAGCCTGAGTGCAATTCAGAAGCAGTTGGTATAATGATAAATATTTGAATCATGAACGGGGAAAATTCCGAAGAAGTAAATGAGAGCATGTCGGCCACAAAAGGCATGACTTCATTTAGTGCTTCCTTTACAACAAAAGGGAAGGAAGTATCCGCCCCATTCAATGAGCACAAGGTATTACATGATTTAAAGCATTTTTTACCGGCGCAGTCGGCTTTGAAGGATTTTATTCATCACAACTCCCTGCATGCTTTTCAGCATATGAAATTTTTTCCGGCCATCAGGAAGGCAGCCACAATGTTTGGTTATCAGGTTACATTGCAACTGGAAGAGTTCCGGCAATTGTACCGGAATGGAAGGATACCTGATGAGGTGCTAACCCGCGTTATTTTTGAAGAGAAAGGGGATAAGCATATCGCTGCGTGGAAGCGTAAAATGATTTCGGACCATCATGAGACGTCCTTCCTGCCCCGCATACACCGCCTGCGGTCACATTGGAAAAGCAAGTTCGGTGTGGATATGGATACCATGGTGCATCCTTTGCTCTTTCGAATCCTGTGCAGTTACCTTGACCAGGGTATTGCGGTCTGGAAGTTTCCCGTACTTGAAGGGGGCTTTCTCGAAACGATGAAGCACCTGGAAAGAAATGCCATTTTCAGTATTTTTAAAACATCACAGGTCAGGCAGCGATTCCTGAATGATGATATTTCATTAGACACATTGTTGAATCGCATAGTGGGCGTGGAAGCCTACTTCGAACAGTATTTATTTGATCAGCAGTTTAGCCACCAGGGATGGTCAGGCTTCGTTTCTACCCTGGAAAGGCAACACAGTGCATTGCTTGATAAGAGGAGTATTACCTTAAAGGAGTTAATCGTTTTTGAGTTGTTGCTGGAATTGGATGCCCTGACTTTTGCACTTGGCAAAGACTTCCCTCCCTTATACAGCCGGGTTACGGATGCTCCACTTGATCTCTTCGCAGAGGTGAGGCCGGATGATTTGTCGGAGGTATTGTGTTTGTGGCAAAAAGCATTTGAGTGGAGTTATTATGACGAAGTGCTATCCGGAATCGGTAAAGCATCCAGGCCTGAACCTAACGTTTCCACAGTTCCGGGCTTCCAGGCTGTTTTTTGTATTGATGAACGTGAATGTTCCTTGCGACGTCATATTGAAAGCGTAGATCCTCATTGTGAGACCTTAGGTGCTCCCGGTTTTTTTGGTGTGGAGTTCTATTTCCAACCCGCGGGAGCTGTGTTTTATGAGAAATTATGTCCGGCTCCGGTTACTCCGGCCTATCTGATTAAAGAAGTAGGGCCTGAACCGGATAAAAAGCAGGAATGGCTCTACCATGCTTCCTCACACAAGCTGCTGCATGGCTTCATCTCCGGCATTCCATTAGGTTTCCTGGCAGGAGCGCGGATGCTGCAACACCTCTTCAGGCCAAAGATGAGTCCCGCAATTTCCAATGCTTTTGCTCTGATGAATGATAGGGCTGAGCTTACCATCGAGAATAAGCATCCGGATGACAGGGAGAATGATTTACAGATTGGTTTTACAATAGGAGAAATGGCATCCCGTGTGGAAAGCCAGTTGAGGGGTATGGGTCTGATCAAAAATTTTGCTCAGCTTGTTTATATCATCGCGCATGGTTCAAGCAGCGCCAATAATCCCCATCATGGCGCCCATGATTGTGGAGCCTGCAGCGGTCGTCCCGGATGTGTTAATGCCCGGGTTTTTGCGGCAATGGCAAATCATGCGGAGGTGAGAAAGGTATTGGAGAAAAGTGGTATCGTAATTCCGGCTGCTACCCGCTTTATTGCTGCCATGCATGATACGGCAGCAGATCATATGGCGTATTATGATACCCGAAAGCTATCAGGAGAACAGGCCGTTTTACATCAAAGAAATGTGGAAGCTTTTGAAAGAGCCTTAGACCTGAATGCGAAAGAACGCTCTCGCCGGTTTGCTTCCATCAATTCAAAAAAGCCGGTTAAAAAAATCAGGAAAGCCATTCGCAACCGCTCGGTCTCCCTCTTCGAACCAAGGCCCGAACTGGGTCATGGAACCAATACACTCTGTATTGTGGGTCACCGTTCCCTCACTAAGAGTATTTTTCTTGACCGGCGTGCTTTCCTGAATTCTTATGATTACCGCACAGATCCCGAAGGGAAGTTGCTTCCCGGTATCATGCGGCCACTGGGCCCGGTGTGTGGTGGGATAAACCTTGAATATTATTTTTCCAGGGTTGATAATTATAAAATAGGAGCAGGAACCAAATTACCCCATAATGTGATGGGACTCTTCGGGGTGGCCAATAGCAGCGATGGTGACCTACGACCCGGTTTGCCCCTGCAAATGATTGAAGTGCACGACCCCATGCGACTCTTAATTATAGTGGAGCATTTTCCGGATGTGGTTAAAAGAACCATTCAGTCATCATCCGATATGTATGAGTGGTATATCAATGAGTGGGTACATCTCGTGGTAATTCATCCTGAAACGCGTCAGTTTTATTATTTCAAAGAAGGGGATTTTATCCTGTATAAACCCCTGCACCACCCTGTAAAGGAGGTTGTAAACCTGCATGAAGTGTTGAAACAGGCCGTAGAAATGGAATCCAATCGTATTGTAGATGCAACCAAAGAAAACCTACCAGTATTTATTTTTAAGTAAATAACCTATGTCAAACTTTCTTCCTTATTTCTTGTGGCTTCCCCTTGCCGGGTTTTTGGCAAGCATTTTCATTCACCGGAAAAAGGAAAAGGTGCTTTCGGGCCTGGCCATCCTGGTTTCAGGCCTCCAGTTATTATTGCTTATTTCATTTTCTGCAGTTTGGTTTGCTGCAGGTCATCCTTTGCTGCATGTCAAATCACTGGTGCTTTATCATAGCCGGGATTTTGAATTTTTTATGGATTTCTATTTTGATAAAGTTACGATGGTTTTTTCACTCACCGGCGCTTTCTTGACTTTTGTTATCGCACTTTTCAGTAAATACTATATGCATCGTGACGAAGGATTTAAAAGATTCTTCAGTAAACTTCTTCTGTTTTACTGTGGTTACAATCTGATTGTGTTTGCAGGAAATTTTGAAACACTTTTTCTTGGATGGGAGTTAATCGGAATCACCTCTTTTTTGCTGATTGCGTTTTACCGGGATCGTTTTCTTCCTGTTAAAAACGCGTTTAAGGTCCTTTCTTTTTACCGGATTGGTGATGTGTTTCTGATCCTGGCTTTATGGTTGAGTCATCATCTCTGGCATAAGAATATCACATTCGATGATTTGAATAGTATCGCATCAGTAAAGCAACAGTTTTCAACGCATTATTATTTTTCTTTTGCACTTGCTCTTTTAGTCATCATGGCCGCCGTAATTAAATCTGCTCAATTTCCTTTTTCTACCTGGCTGCCCAGAGCCATGGAAGGTCCTACCAGCAGCAGTGCCGTTTTTTATGGTTCCCTGTCGGTACATACCGGTTTATTTTTATTGCTTCGAACCTTTTCATTGTGGGAACATGATATCGTTCTGAAAAGTATTGTGATGGCTGTTGGTCTCCTTACCGCAATAGTTGCCACTTCCATTGCCGTGGTTCAGTCAACAGTTAAAACGCAGATTGCCTATTCGTCGGCCGCCCAAATCGGCCTTATGTTCATCGAAGTGGCATTAGGCTGGCACGTCCTTGCTTTGATTCATTATACAGGAAATGCATTGTTAAGGACCTATCAGTTGCTGGTGTCCCCCTCTGTGTTAAGTTACCTCATTCATCAAATGCCTTTTTCTTTCAGACCGCGTATATACAAACCGGTTAATACCCTTTACGGCCGCTTTAAAAATTCATGGTACCTCCTTTCACTGAAGGAATGGAACCTTGATTATTTGCTTTATTCTATCCTTTGGAGGCCATTCAAAAGGGTGGGGAAGTTCATCAATAAAATGCATGCCGATTGGAGTATGATTGCATATCTTCTGCTGGTAACAGTTAGCCTCGTGGCCTATTATTTCCGGACATACATTGCCGGTCATTGGAGAGAAATCGTGCCGGTGGCCATGCTCATTTCCGGACTAGGAATACTGCTTTCAGGATTTGCAGGTAAATCAGATGCCAGGAGAGTTTGGATTTTAGTTTTCTTGAGTCAGTTGTGTATGCTCCTTGCACTTGTATGGAACAGTCCGGTTGATTTTCAACGGATATTGTTGTACCTGTGTGGTACAGTAACTGGTGCCATATCCGGATACTGGTGTCTTCATAAACTCAGTCGAAAGGAAGGCCTGATGCTGTTGGATCGTTACCATGGGCATTCTTATGAATATCCCGTTTTAGCCCTCCTCTTCCTGATATCTTGTCTGGCATTAATAGGCTTTCCTTTGTCGCCGACATTTGTAGGCATTGATTTGCTCTTTTTAAGCATTCATACGCAGCAATTGTTTATGATTAGTGCCGTTGCGATGAACTTTATTCTGCTAGAATTAAGTATACTCAGGATTTTTATAAGGGTCTTCCTGGGGCCGCATTGTAAAAATTACCACCCGGTGGCATTTACCACTTCCTAGTGGAAACGGTATTTAAAAATTTATTTAGTTGTTATAACAACCTTGCGTCATCCATAGTTTGATGGAATCAATGTCAGATTCACTGATATGGGGAGGGTCGGGGGGCATAATTGGCCATTCCACTCCCCTCAATCTTTGAATCAGCAGGGAGTTTTCGGGGTTGAGAGAATCTACGTAGGGAGCTTTATCTCCGTTATACAGGAGATCATTGTATGAATCGTCTTTCTTTAAGTTGAGAAAGGGATGGTTTATACCATGACATCCCACACAGTTTTCATTGAAAATGGACTGAATATACCCTTTGTAACTTATTCTGTAAACATTGTCGTTGGGAGGCGTTTTGTCGATAAAGACCGGCCCTTTGTCCTTTTCGCAGGAAGAAATGACTATTGACACGAGGAGCAATAATCCGCTAAGTGCCTGTATTGTTTTTCTTTTCATATGAGCTATCAGGTATTAATGCGGGGTCATTCATTTCTTTTTCCGCCAGAAAGTTCGTTTCAGGTTGAAGCCCAGCAAAAACTCTCCTTCGTCATAATTTAAAGGGCTGCTGGTGTAAACATCACTTTCATGCAATAAGCCGGAACTGCTTGCTATCACCTGGAAGGTATGTCCGCTGGTTCCGAATTCAATACCAAGGGAAAGGGGGTGAAGATGGTTTTCGGTGGTATAATTCAATAAGTATGCGTATTCAAAAAGCAGGGAAGAACGCATGCCTAACCTGATAGTGCCTCCAAGCGGAATCGCAAAACTGTAATTGCTTTCAGTAGCCCCGGCCAGGTTTCTGTAGATAAATGCAGGAGATAACTGTACATGAAGAACCTGATTGAAGTTTTTTGAAATCAACAATTGGGTATTATAAAGTAACCTGTGATTGAATTTATTTTTGAAAGGACTTACACCATCTGCGAAGAAAGTATTTGGAGCGATTTTGTTGAATTCGGTGGTACGGATAGCTGTGTTGAAATAAATACCAAGTGTAACAGGTGTTCTCCCATCATCCGTTTGCCTCATGAATATACTTTTAATGTGTGCGTCGTATGTTTTACCTGATTTGCTCCTTCCGGCACCGGCCATCATCATTTTGTTCAGCGGAAATGCAAAGCGGAACTGAATATCTGCCGTCAGATCCATCCCCAAAAAATTGCTGATTATTTCTTTATCGGGTTGCATGGCCCCGAAGCGGTGTAGTATCTGAAATTCAAAACTACGGGGTGCCAGTAGTGAAGTACTGGGAGCATTTATCAGAAGGGTATTCCTGAAGGAGGATACATAGTTTTCTTCTCCGTCGGATACGGGTGATTGAGCCGTAAGAAACAGGGGCATGCCAGTACATAAATATGTAAAAAGTAACTTTTTCAGGAATGCTGAAGCAGGATTAATTTTACGGAGCTGTTTCATTTTTTCCTGTATTTAAATCTTTTAATCCTCTTATGAAATTAACAAGTTGCCAACGCTGTTTTCCCGATAAGCTCTCCTTGAAAGCAGCCATTTCACCCCTTCCGTTGCTTATTTTCCAAAACAGGGCGCCATCCGTCTGTTGCTGTACCGCCAGGCTGTTCAACCTTGCAGGTTTAATGGTCATATCCACCGAGGCAGGTCCATCGCCATGCCCTTCGGTACCATGACAGGTCCAACAGGCTTTCATGAATATTTTTTTTCCGGATTCAGCTGCTGACGGATCTCCCGATAGTGGATTCATCAGACTATCGGCCGTTGCCGGTGCCGTCCATTTTTCAAGAATACTTTGCCCATTGACAGCGACTGTAACAATAAAGAGCAGGATGATGATTATCTTACCGGCGACGCTTATATACATCCTCCAATGGACATTATTTTTTGTCGGAGTTGATGGCTCAGGCAGTGATTTACTTTCAGCGTTACTGAAAGGGGCTGAATTTTCTGCGATAAGGTGAGGGAAACTCATGGATTGCTTTTGTTGTTTTTTTGACGGAGGCTGGCCAGGTTTTTCAGGGCCTGTGTATTGCCCGGGTCTGCGCGAATTACATTTTCTAAATGTAATGCGGCTTCCTCAATTTTATGTTTACGGATGTAGATAAAGGCCAGCGTGTTTTCTATCAATACAACAGGCGCGTTTAATTCGGATGCTTTTTGGAGGTATTGCTCAGCCTGATCGTATTTTTGCGAGCGTGTAGCCAACACCCCAGCAGCCAGGTAGGCTTCCCCGTTTTTTGGATTTTCCTCTATCGCTTTCTGATATAAATGCAGGGCTTCGGAGGTAAAACCATTTCTTTCTTCGATATGTCCCAGGGTGAGCATAGCATCGCTGATGATCATTTTATCTTGTAAGATTTCTGTTTTTATTTTACTGAGCTCGCGCAGATGCGGCAATGCCTGGGTAGTATTGTTTTGAACAATATACAATTTAGCAAGCCGGAGTCGTGCATCTGTTTCATCAGTTTTTTTGGAAAGCATTTCTTCCAGGTATCTGGTAGCGGATGCATGGTCTTTTCTGCATATGGATAGGGATGCCAGTTGCCTCAAAAGGGCCGGGGAGTGATATAAACCATAAGTATATACACGGCCCAGTAATCTGGCTGCATTGTTTATGTCACTTTGCGTTTCCGGGTTTTGTAATTCAACAGCGGAATCATTGCTGATGTTGGCGGTTCTGTTGTAATAGTGCTCTCCCAATAGCTGATGATACCTGATGAATGCACTGTGCGTACTGAACAATATAAGCACAGCGAAAAGGCCGTAAAATACCTTTCCGGAGGCTCTCAGTTTTCTATTCTGCTTTAGGATGAGTGAGTTTATTTTGAAATGTTCGCTCTTAAATACATTGTAAAAGGTGAGGCAGGCGGCCGATGCGATAACGGCACTGGCTGCGGCCAGCAGAAAGGCCACGGAGTCGTATAATCCAAAGTAAATACTTAAAAAGACAATAAATAGTACCAGTAAGGCAATATCTTCCTTGAGTGTAAAGTCGAATTTTATTTTTTGTTTATTACCCAGATATAGTGATTTCAATCCGGAAGGCTTGGTAAAACCGAAACTCAGCGCGTTCTCGGGGCACGAAGCTACACAGTCAAGATCCTTCAGGCAATTGTGGTTAACTACTTTCCCGAATTCCTGAACCTCGCGATGCACCAGGATGTGCGAACTGCAAACACTGCTGCATATACCACAGTTGTTACAGTTGCCTGTCAGCTTTATCTTTCCCGGAGCCAGCCTGTCAGATACAGCGAATAATGCGCCATACGGACATACATATTGGCAAAAACTTCTGGAGCCAAGGAAGTATATGATTAAAAATCCACATATAAAGAAGGTCAGCAGTGTAATACCTGCTCCCGGAAGGTTTCGCCAGAAATCATTGGTAATAAATGACGCCCAGCCTTCAGCATCTCCTTGTATTTTCCACACCGGCATCGGTTTGGAATGGTAGATGCGTTCAATTTGTGGAAGCAGAAACAGGTATCCCATGGTGATGACGGGTATAAGATAAAAAGTCCTGGATTTAATGTGACGAGGTTTGATATGAAATTTGGAGAGAATCCACACGCTGAAATCCTGTAAAGCAAGTATATGGCACAACCAGGAACAAAAGAAGCGGCCCGCAATCAAGGAGAAGATCAGCAGCAATGCCATGAAAATGAAACCCGCAGTAATAATTCCCAGATGTAGGGTGTACAGTACTTCGTTTAGTTCAAGCGGGGCCAATGTTTTTCCGCTGAATTTCCAGTGGGCAATATGAAGGCCCATGAACAGATATACTCCGGTTAAGAAAAATACACGCTTCCTGCTATAAGCATTTATTCGCGGTTCACTGCATCCACTGGCACTTTTCATGATAATTCCTGATGTGAAGCATGCCACCAGGTACTGTTTTATAGTTTGGTTACGCGCCGGTAATATTCCCTGTCATGGATTCGAAGTACAACTATGAATGTTCCTTTGGAAAAGGTAGTAATGTCAACTTCTTTTTTGAATTTTATATTCTTTTCCAGACTAATTCCCCCGGAGTATATTTCTCTGCCCGTAATATCAATTAATTTTAATTGCGCATTGTTCTCTGCAATTACCGGGAATATTTCAATGTTTATTTTTTCTTGTGCAGGAACAGGATATACCTGTATAAGATTGTTCATGACAAGGTCTTCAGTCCCTGCGCATACCTCCACTTCGGCCGTAACAGGGGTTACAGGACTTTCGCAATAGTATTTGCCAACTTCAATTTCCCAGTCATAGAAGAAGTAATACAGATTCTGTCCCGCTGTTGAACCGGTAATTGACAGCGTATCCGTTATGGTGTATGGATAATTAACGTTGGAGTTATTTCTCCACAAATCGGGATTGCCGGCTACTGTGATGCGTGAGTTGACGCCTGCCGGAATTTCAAAGTTTAAATTGATCCTGGATTCACCCGCAGGGACATAGAATTGACCGCTTATTATCATTTGCCCGGTACTGTTGTACACTTCCACGGTTCTTGTGCCGGCGCTGTTGGCATATACCTTCACCGACTTCAGCATGATTGGTTTATAGGCTGTAAACAGCAGGGATTGCTGTCCGGTGAAATAGCCACCGCCACCCGCTGAATCCGGTTTGCCAAGGTTGTTTAATACGCCCGGATTGGAATTGATGTCCTTCGTAAAGTAGGTCGTTGAAGATGTAAGTACAGGAGTGGTAAAACTGTTACCATTGCCTATTAAATTATACAGACTGTCATACCATATTACATTGCTGCCGCTGGCAAGAAGCGTGGCCTGCTGGCCAACACAAACCGTATCAGGTGTTGTTACCGGTGCCGGTGGAGTAGGGTAGCTGCTGATAGTAAAGGTGTCGGATACGGCCGTTCCGCAGTAATTGCTGACGGTAACGAGGTAAATTCCCGGGCCGGCGTTGATTTGCTGGCTGGTGGCACCATTTGACCACAGGTAGGAGTATCCGGCATTGGCCTTAAGTGTAATAGAATCATTGCCGCAAACCATTGGGAATCTTGCGCTTGAAATGATAGCTTCAGGATTTCCCGGGGCATTTTGTAAAGTAAGCGTAAAGGGTATTAAAGAATAATTGTTGTTTTCATTGCTTTCTTCAAAATAGTTGTTGGGGTCCACCTCGTAATAAATCCAATAGTTTCCATTACAGGTTCCGGGTGGGATGGTAATCCACATCCCGTCCAGGTTTTCACTGTATATATCTGTATAACCGGATGCTATTCCTTGTTCAGTAGCGCTGCAATTATAATTGCTGCCTAAACCCCAGTTTGGAAAATCAGGATCCAGCAGGGGTGTTCCACCCTGATATACGGTATTTGAATCCCTGCAATGATTGGCGTAGGTGCTGCAGGATCCGTAATTCATCAGACAAAATGCACGTTTTTTGCCGGAACCTACTACCGGCCAGTTTTTTGGATTTGGATCATTGACCAGGGGAATACGCAGACTAAAAATGCCCCACTCATCTACATACATGCTGGTGTTAGAATAGGTCATCGGTGGCGTCAGATGCTCCCTTGTGCTCATCGTGCTCCCGTTTTTATGGTAAATGATCTGCCGCAAAATCTGTTTAGGCGTTTGTCCGTTTGGACATGTAAATACGCTTCCCGCTGGGGTAAAAAAGGTATCAGTACCGCAAACAATCATTTTGTTTCCGCTGGAGTCGATAGATCGCACTTCCAGTGGCCCAAACCCGGTATTTGGTGTAGAACCTGTAATGCGTAATTTGCCATTGTTGGCTCCATTTCCGGTTTGTGAGTATTCGGTAGGCCCACCCTGGTAGTTTTCCAGTGCATACCAGGAGATAGCAATATCGGGCAGCAGATCGCAGTCTGAAGTTGTGCTGTCTGCGCATACGCAACCCGTACTATTAGTAAGGGTGCATTGACTAAAGGTAACTTCTGTTGTCAGGAGCAGGTAGAATATCGCCGCGGAGAGTAATTTAAGTTTATCAGACATGACCAGTTTCTTAATGGATTCAATACATCCAAACCAAATTTATATTGATAACCATGTCCGGGAAATGACGGCGGTCAATGTTTTTATATTATTATTTGGTATTTCACTTACATCAAACCCAATGTCCCCGCTTTTTGAGGAGTTGTATTCACTTAAATCTACGTGCCGGAACCGAATTATATAAAAGGTGATATTTATCAGCGTTTTTCTTTGAGATTTGTTAGCGCAGATAAAATTATCCAGAACAGCACTCTTTCAGATACCTGTGCCGGAAATTGAATTATGTTTTTTCAGTGCCGCTGCGGTTTTATTTTGCAACAAGATCAAAGTGACAATTTTTGAAATCGCTGGAGACCAAAATGGGTTTATTGGTTATGGCATTATAAATGTTATTATACCCGGTACTGTAAAGCAGATGGATAAGATCGCCGGGGCTGCTTTTATTTTCCCTTAAAAAAGAATCGTCAAGTTCAATGACCAGTACGGGATGGCTATGCAGGGTTTTGACAGCACCCATTAATACATTATGTTCAAAACCTTCAACATCCATCTTTATAAAATCCACTTTTTGAATATTATATTGCGTTAAAACATCATCCAGCATTTCTATTTCAATAGTGCAGTAAGGAATGTTTAACTGTTCATCATTCATGATACGGTTCATGCCGGGGTTGGACGCTTCCACCTCATATAATCGCATACTTGCCTTCCGGTTACCAAGGCCGAGGTTGATAAGTTGAATGTTCTTGAAATTATTCAGTCCGAAGTTTTCCCGGGCGCGTTTAAAGGTCTCCGGATGCGGCTCGAATGCAAAAATTTTTGCTTTCGGATTCAGGCTTGCAAAGTACAGTGAGGTGATTCCAATATTGGCGCCGATATCAATGATCACTTTTGCTTTCCTGATGTCTTCAGTGATCGATTTATAAATGTTATTATCTAAGCCAAAGTAAAAGTAATGATCTACCACATGATGCAGGTCAAGCATATATTTTACGCCATTCCTGACTAAATAACGGTAACTGCCTTTTTTATAAAGATAATTGGGAGGTACCAGTTTTTGAAGTAAGGCCGCTTTGCTTTTGAGCAAGACGGTGACAAGCAAAGTTTCAACAGCGCGTATCATGAAAAACCTTCTGAAAAAATTTAAAAACCTTGTCTTCAAAGATAGTTTTACATGATTTGTCGACATGGCTACTTCAGAAATATCAACTAAGCTGAATATTTACTTTTAACCTGACAGGTTCTTCTGAATCTGTAAAATTATTAAAAGTTTTCAGGAATTTTCATTTTGTGAATTCATTTTTAAAGACTGTTTTTCTGTAATTGATATTTTCATTATTTCATGATGTATATCATTTTCTTCCTAAAATCCTGAATTTGGGTTAAATCGGATATTACCTGCCCGGTATCCGCTTAAAGTTTTCATCAGAGGAAATGCTTTTGGAACTTTAACTGGAGGCTTCGTTGTTTTTTCTTAGACAGTTTAAAGGTATCTATGGTATTTCTGTCCTGTTGACGTATCTTTGCAAATTACCCTCATATAGAATGGATTTTACTACTTCCGCCGTATCTTACGGAAAGCAGTTATACGACTACCAGCAGAAGGCAATTACCGATATTCTGGATCGCCTGAAAGACCACCCCGCCCGTTACAATTTACTTTACCAGTTGCCTACCGGCGGTGGTAAAACTGTTATATTTTCTGAAATTGCCCGGCGCTATATTGCAAGTACCGGTAAAAAAGTGCTCATTTTGACCCACCGGCTGGAATTGTGTGCACAAACCACCGCCATGCTCGACGAATTTGGGGTGAACAATATGACCATTGACAGCGCAGTAAAGGAACTGCCCGTCCCCAATGATTACATGTGTTATGTTGCCATGGTAGAAACGCTGAATAACCGTTTACGGGACAAAATTCTGAATCTTGACAGTATTGGTTTAATGATTGTTGATGAAGCGCACTATAATTCTTTTGGAAAGTTGTTTCGCTTCTATGAAAAGGGTGTTTTGCTGGGGGTAACGGCAACGCCTTTGAGTTCGAATGTGGCCATCCGTATGAAAGATACGTATGATGAACTGATAGTTGGAGAATCTATTTCTGCCCTTATAGAGAAGGGATTTCTGGCTAAAGCGATAACCTACCACTATCATATCGGCCTTACATCACTGAAGGTGGGACGCAGCGGTGATTATACCGTGAGTTCTTCTGAAAGGCTGTATACCAATCATGCCATGCAGGATAAGTTGCTGGCTGCCTATAAAGAAAAATGTATTGGTAAAAAGACGCTTATTTTCAATAACGGTATTGCTACCTCGCAATATGTATATGCTACCTTTCAGGATGCCGGATTTGAAATCAAACACCTAGATCATACTTACTCCTCCAGGGAAAGAAAGGAAATCCTTCAGTGGTTCCGCGATAAGCCGGATGCAATTCTGACATCCGTAAGCATTCTTACAACGGGTTTTGACGAACCCTCTGTAGAATGTATCATCCTGAACCGGGCCACAAGGTCCCTGACCTTGTATTTCCAGATGATCGGTAGGGGCTCCAGGATAATCCCCGGAAAAAATGAATTTATGGTTATCGACCTGGGCAATAACCTTCAACGCTTCGGACTTTGGGATGAACCGGTAAACTGGCCTTCTATTTTCGAAACCCCTGAATTGTACCTTGAAGGAATTCCAAGTGATGAATATATTGAAGCCAATTACCGCTATGTGATGCCTGAGGAATTGTGTCGTATGTTTTCGAAATCGGACACTGTTCATATGGATATTTCCGAAGTACACCGCCAGGTGATGAGCGCCGGTCAGCGTCCTAAAGTAGTTGTGGAGAAGTCCCTGAACCAGCATGTGCGGATGTGCATGGAAAACAGCTCTACGCTGGAAGAAGCCTTACACCTGGCCGATCTCCTGAAGGAGGAAATTGATTACAGGATTCGTATTTATGCCCGCTGCCTGAGCAAAACATCGGAGAGTTATGTGAAGTGGCTGCAGGATGAATACAAACGCACGCTGAAAGTCACCATTATTCGTGATTCACACCAGGCCCTGCAGGAGGGTGATGCCGGCCTTTCCTTATAATTAGCGAATGTATTTACGCTTTCTGCTTGCAAGGACTACCATGTGACAGGCCTTCGCACAAATACCGTCTAAAAGCAGTACTTGTTTTCTTCTATCAGTTTTTTAGCGATAGCACGTCTGGCTTCGATAGTGTTTAATGAAGCCATTTTGGTGAACCGTTTTAAGCCCAGCAAGAGCATCCGTTGTTCATCGCCATCACTGATGGCATTGATGGCGTTTTTACCGTTTACCAGCAGCCGGTCGGCGGCATCATTCAAATACACGCGCGCCATGCCCAGCTCAAGAGAGCAGGCAGCTTCGCCTTTGATGCTGATGAGTTTTTGTACACGCAGCAATATGGATTCTGCCATGAAGGTATCAATAGCCATATCGGCAATGCGCATGAGAACTTCCTGTTCTTTGGCAAGGGTCATCATGTATTTTTGAACCGCTGTGCCGGCCACCATCAGGATGGCTTTTTTCATATTGGCGATCACTTTATTTTCTTCATCGAAGAGTTTGTTCTCTCCATTGCCGAAGTCTGGAATTGCCATTAATTCTTTTTGTACAGCCATGGCGGGACCTATCAGGTCGAGCTCTCCTTTCATGGCACGCTTGAGAATCATGTCAACAGCGAGCAAGCGGTTGATTTCATTGGTGCCTTCAAAAATTCTGTTGATGCGTGAGTCACGATAGGCACGGTCCATGGGGAAGTCGGCCGAATAGCCATAACCTCCGTATATCTGAACCCCTTCATCTGCTACAAAGTCCAGCACTTCAGATCCTGCAACTTTCAGGATGGCACATTCTACTGCATATTCTTCGGCGGCACCCAATAGGGCTTTTTCGAAACTCATGCCTCCCGCCATTAAATCCTGTTCCTTTTTTTCGATGAGGCTGCTCACCCTGTAAATGGCCGATTCGATAGCGTAAATTCGTATGGCCTGTTCGGCCAGTTTATGCTTGATGGCGCCGAATTTTGCAATGGGAAGTTTAAATTGCTCCCTCGTATTGGCATATTGCACGGACTGTGTGGCCACCTGCTTGGAACCGCCCAATGCCGCAACAGCCAGTTTTGCCCTTCCGATGTTTAATATGTTAAAGGCGATGAGATGCCCTTTGCCGATTTCTCCCAATACATTTTCAACGGGTACCTTGCAATCCATAAAAAACACCTGCCGGGTGGACGACCCTTTGATTCCCATCTTATGCTCTTCCTCACCAAGACTGAATCCTTCGTATCCTTTTTCAACGATGAATCCGGTAAATTTATCACCGTCTACCTGCGCAAATACGGTAAATACGTCTGCGAAACCTGCATTGGTAATCCACATCTTTTGTCCGTTAAGGATATAATGTTTGCCGTCAGGGGAAAGTACCGCTTTGGTTTTAGCGGCGAGGGCGTCTGAGCCACTGCCGGGTTCTGTGAGGCAGTAACTTCCTTTCCACTCACCCGTGGCCAGTTTTGGGAGGTAGCGTTCTTTTTGCGCCTGCGTTCCGAAATAGAGAATAGGGAGGGTGCCAATGCCGGTATGCGCCGCCATGGCCACTGAAAAAGAATGACCTGCCCCCAACACTTCTGTCATCAGCATCCCGGTTAAAAAATCTTTACCGAAGCCGCCAAACTCCTCAGGTATAGATACCCCGAGCATTCCCAACTCTCCGGCTTTGTCGAGCAGCGAGGGCATAAGGCCTTCTTCCATAGCATCGATACGGTCAAGGTTTGGATATACATGCTGAACGAGGAATTCATGCGCCATATCAGCCATCATCCTGTGTTCTTCACTGAATTCTTCGGGAATGAAAACCGTTTGAGAATCAGTGCTGCGAATAATGAATTCACCGCCTTTTAAAGTATTTCCCGTGGTATGCTGTGTTGTTGACATGATGTCAGATTTTATATTAATTATGATACGTAAAAATAAAGAGATTTGTTTCGTCTTTTTTAAACGAAATATTAATTTATTGAATCATGAACTGTTGAAGCATTGCTCTTTGGCTGATTACGATGCCGGTCATATTTACCGTCTGCAACTATGCCGTGTTGATGCATCTTGCGGTATGAAATGAACTTTCTCGTTCAGGTAACACATATGGGTCGCGGCGCAGGATGATATATTCCCTATTGATTACTTTTGCCGTAATATGACTTTGATAGGCAACAACATGCAGCAGGCTGCAGACTTGCTTTCAAAAGGAATGCTTGTAGCTGTTCCCACTGAAACGGTATATGGTCTCGCGGCCAATGCACTGGATGCCCCTGCAGTGTTGCAGATTTTTGAAGTAAAACAGCGTCCCGCTTTTGATCCGCTTATCGTTCACATCAAGTCCATCAACGAACTCAACCTGTATGCTGCCGAAGTATCCCCATGGATCACTGATCTCGCTGAGGCTTTCTGGCCCGGACCGCTTACCCTGGTTCTTCCTAAAAAAGCGCTCATTCCGGATATCGTTACTTCCGGACTTTCAACAGTGGGTTTGCGCATGCCCTCCCATCCGCTAACGTTGGAACTATTACATAATCTCCCTTTTCCGCTTGCGGCTCCCAGCGCTAACCCCTTCGGATATATCAGTCCAACAACCGCTCAGCATGTTTTCGATCAGTTGAATGGAAAAATACCTTACATTCTTGACGGTGGACCCTGCCAGGTAGGAGTGGAGTCAACGATTGTTGGTATGGAAGGAGATGAGTTGCTGGTTTACCGGCTGGGTGGACTCAGTCTTGAAGATCTTGCTAAAGTCGCACCACGTGTAAGATTGGCATTGAGCGCCTCTTCTAATCCTGCTGCTCCCGGTATGCTGCACAGCCATTATGCACCCCGCAAACCTTTGTTTGTTGGAAATATCATTGATTTGATGCGCCATCATTTGGGTAAACGTATTGCCGTTATTTCTTTTCAGGAAGATTTTAGTGGAGAAAAGGGGGTGGTGGCCTCCGAAATTTTATCTCGCCAGGGAGATATCAGAGAAGCGGCCTCCGTACTTTTTGCAGCCATGCGCCGCCTGGATGCCGGAGATGCTGATGTTATTCTGGCTGCTCAGTTTCCGGAATCCGGACTGGGAAGGGCCATCAATGACAGGTTATGCAGAGCTTCCTATGTATAAAGGTTCTTTGCGTTGCTAAATTTCAATGGAAACAAAGGAACGGACAGGCATTGCCGGAATAAACCGGATAAGCAAAAAAAGCCGGAATTTTATTTCCGGCTCTTTAGGGTGATAAGGGTTGAATTATTCTTTGATAATTCTGAAGTAACTTTCGCTTCCGTTATTTTCTTTTATCCCAAGCAGATAAGCTCCGTTTTCAAGGGCATCAATGGGTACCGAAACAATTTGGTTAAAGCGAATGGCTTCCTTAAATATATTTCTTCCTGTCATGTCGTAGATGGACGCTGTATATTCTCCGCGCTGATTGATCTCGATGGATATTTTGTCGTACGCGGGAACCGGAAAGATGCGGACATCCCCGGCAGTTAGGTTATCATTAAGGCCAATGGTGGTGATCGTGTAACAGGCTGACGTATCGTTACAGCCATTTTTAGTTACGGATAAAGCATAGGAACCGGGTGTAACAGGAATAAATTGCTTTAAGGTGGCACCGGGTATGGGTGCGAAATTATTATTGCAATCCAGCCATTGGTAGGTAGCTCCGTTGGCGGCAGCCACCATAATGTGCTGGTTAACATTTACCGTTGTGTCCACAGCGCTGACAAAGAGGATGCCTACACCGCTTGTCAGATCAAGGCCGCAGGACTCGCTCGCAATACACCGGTAAAACCTGTTGTTAAATGCGGTGGATACTCCGGTGAGTGTCAGGTTCTGGGTGGTGGCACCGCTGTATTCATTTCCGTCAATGATGTCAGTCCAGGTAATTCCACCGTTGGTTCCTTCCTGCCATTGGTAGGTCAAACTGGTACCAGTGAAATTCACACTGTATGCTGCATTGCCGCCGGGGCAGGTGCCTGTATTGGTGGGTTGAGAGGTGACAACAGGAAAGGAACACTCTCCGTATTTGGCAATGAAAATATCATTCAGTCCGGAACTGGGTAATGGCGGCACTACATTCAATGGGTCAATATTCAATGTGGAAGCACCATAGTACCCTGTAACCCATATTTCCTGGGTGTTGTTGTCAAAAGCAATGCTCCTGGTATAGTCGGTAAGGGCGGAGCCTGCTTTCAGGGACCATTTATAATCGCCGTTGTTGTCATATTTTGCAAGGAAGCCATCGCGGCCGGCAGTAGCGGTGAGGGTTGCGGTAAGCGCGCTTACATCAAAGTCGGCGGAGTCAACAAAAGATCCGGCCACAAAAACATCGCCGGCGTTGTTTACCCGGATGGAATTGGAATTATCTGAACCGATACCGCCAATACCACCAGCCCATGCCAAAGCCCCTGAATTGCTAAACTTATTTATAAACACATCGGTTAAGCCTTTGCTGGTGATGTATAAGGTATCCAGACCCGGATCAAAATCTACCACACTGTTGAATGTTCCGGTGCTGTATATGTCGGTACCCTTAGCCGTAACAGAAAAAAGGTTTTCCGCCTGTGGACCCCCGAATGAAGCTGACCAGTTCAGGATGCCGGCAGGGGTGTAACTCGCGATAAAGCAATCAGAAGATCCCAGCGAGCTGACAGAAGCACCGAAAGGGTCTACATTCATGGTCGTGAAAAAATATCCTCCGATGATAACGTTCTGATTGGCATCTACGCAAACTGACTTCGAATAATCACTGCTCGTTCCCATCAAGCCAAATCCCCAGATGAAATTTCCGGAGGTGTCATATTTTGCCAGGAATGGATCATAACTGGTTGCGGTATTGGCGTTGGTGATGGTGTTGAATCCCGCATTCGGGTCAAGGTCCAGGGAGTCGCTGCTGTATTCACCTGTTAGGTAGAAAAACCCATTTCCATCGAGACGGATGGCTTCAGCAATTTCAGTATTTATTTCGCCAAGGCTTTTTGACCATATGTAGTGGCCACTGGAATCGTATTTTGCAAAGAATAAATCAGTGCCTCCAAGGCTGGTATGACTTGCAATTCCTGTTCCCGGATTTAAGTCAACCGTGGACGCAAATGTACCGGCAAGGTAAACATTGCCTGCGGCATCAATGTCCATGCCGTACCCTCTGTCAAGTCCGGTTCCTCCCATGCTGATTACCCACAGAAAGTTCCCGCTGGCATCATACTTAGCAACGTATATGTCAGAACTTCCAAGTGAAGTTTTAAGATTGGAGGCGGGCCCGGGATTAAAATCACAGGTACCATCAAAGCGGCCGGTTACGTAAAGGTTTCCTGCCGCATCTGTGGCAATAAAGTCTCCGTATTCGCTGGAAGTGCCCCCTATTTTACCGGCCCAGCTGTAGATAGGCACTATCTGCGCGTACAAGGCGGTTTGGAGAAGGAAAAAGATGGATAAGAGTATCGGTTTTTTCATGTCAACGTGGATTGATATTGTGATTTACAAGTATAGCTATTTTTTTAAATCCGGCAAGAAAAAAGGATGCGGGAATGATAATTGCCTGATATGCAGGAATTGGGATTCGGAATAGGCAGGGATTTGGTGCTGTTCGTGTTTTCCGGAAATAAGAAAATTATGGATCGGAAGGCTAAGTTGTCCGACCCCATAACAGTTGTGATGTGATTGCCGGAGTGTTAAATTCTGATCATTATTAACCCTGTCACCATGGTGATGATGTAAATGCAACAGACACCTTTTGAAAATTAATAAACGCAAACCGGGTTACTTTTTATTAAGGGCGGACGTTATTCTTTAATACATTAAGATCATTAAAACAGATTTTAAGTGGCTGCATCCAAATCATCAGATATGATTCAGGCCGGACTTTTTCTTTATAATACTTCCGTGAATTATAAGAGTATTTGAAGGGATAGATAGAGCGCTACAGTGCCTCCATTACTTAGTACATTGACCATGTCATTATTGATCCATGAAATTCCTTTTTGTTCTTCATCGATGCTTTTTTTACTTCGGTCAGACCAAATCCGGGTCGTCGCGCAGCGGTATTTAACCTGGTACTTCGAACCAATAAAACTGTCAATAAGCATTCCTGTAAAACCAAAACAGGTAATAACAGTTACCCTGAAGAGGTCAAAACTGTCAAATAGAAATGTGCTGAGCAGGGCCATGCTTAATGCGCCCGTAAAACCTGCTGTTGTGCCCGCCAGGCTGATGCCCCCGGACGAACCTGCAGATATTTTTTTGAAGGTAAGCACATCTATTGTCTTTCCTTTTAAACCCATGCCCGTTTCCGAAGCCCAGGTGTCGGATGTACTGACTGCCATACTGATCAATGCTGCGGTCAGAAAAATTTCATTTTGATTAAAAACAAAGCATATCATGGTAACTAAAAAAAATCCTCCGTTTGATAATACCTGCCATTCATCTCTTGGCAAGGTGCTTTTTTCATCGCTGTAGCCGGAACTCCCTTTTAATAGTGTCCCTATGAAAGTACTGCTGAGCATAAAAAAAAGCAGCAGTACAATGGAGGCTACTCCCTGGAAATACAGCAAGGATAAACCTAGCAGCATGGCGGCGAAGGATCCGTTATAGGAAAGTATCATCTTTTGTTTGCAGTAGTACAGAAAAAGAAGGGCCGCCGCCGGAATCAGTATGTATAGATAAAGGGATGGGTAGGCGGCAAGTTTATTTTCCGCGCTGAATAATATCGATGACGAAACAGGGATCAGGAAATTTTCGGTGCCACTTACGCTGATTTGTTCTATGGCCATTAAAATGAACAGCAAAAAGAAAAACTGTCCGGTATTGGATAGAAAATTACTGGACAGTGTAAATGAATTCAGAATCACGGAGTAGGTTACAATGAATAAAATAAGTCCTGTGCCTACAAAAGCAATATTGCCTTCAGGGCGCTTTGGTAGCATTCCGGAATGCCCTCTTTTTTTCGAAATGTGTAACCGGGTGAACATGGCGCCGGCCTTACAAAAGGCATGAAGGGCAATTGATGCGCTGCTGAGGAGTACATTGCCTTTAAAAACAAACATCAGGAGGAGAAATCCGGCCAGGAAATATATTATATCCCGGTTCCTTTGGTCGGTG
>CAZHSC010000019.1:0-7636 GCA_964534995.1 uncultured Bifidobacterium sp. | reverse complement strand
CGCGTCAGGAATAGTATTAAAATAAAGGCGACAAGAGCAATAAAGATGACAATGCGGTAGTTGGTGGTGACCAACGGAGAAATCGAAGAAGTCAGGCCAATAATAAACAGCCTGAGTTCATGGGTGGTAATGGCAGATAATTTGTTCCTGCGCTGTAAGATTTGCAATCCACCCAGCAATAAGAAAAGGGTACAGAGGATACCCGCCAGTGCTGTGAAGTCTCCCAACATACTTTTGTGAATGCAAGATGGTAAAAATGCCGGAGTGTAATTATGTCCCGTGACTTTATTTTTTGTTTTTTTTTCATCGGGTATCCAGTCCGGATGGAATAATCAGCAAATGATTGAAGGCACAGGCCGAGGTAGTAGGAAATGGGATGTTTTTATGGCAGGTACACGGCATACAGTTGAATTGCGGAAAAAGAGTGTAGAATGGATTCCCCGCCCTTCGTTTAAATAAATTGTTTTTCTTACTGTATTCCGGCGAAGGATTCAGCATTTACAGGACACGGACGCTGTTAAAAATTTATCTGGGCCTGTAGTCTCAGCAAATTACCATCCTGCAAATTATTCTGGTTTTTGAAATCTTCGAATCTGCGGGAAGAAATGGTATACATGGCAACGAATTCAAATTGTTTTATGGGCTGCCATTCAAATCCAATTTCATATTCTTCTACCCGATAACTGCGGGCATCGGTTTCATGCTTTTTTCCGCCTTTATATAATTGGTATCTGCCGAAAGGGATTAGGATATGCTTTCCAAAATGGGTTTTGTATGAAAGTGTCACATAGCCTCCATGTAAATCGCGTACTTCAATCGAATCACTCTCTTTATTGAATTCCGGGCCGCGTCCAACATTGTATTCGGCCTGTATCCCGAATGGCTTAGGGTAAAGCACAAAGGATCCCGCTACACGTTCATCAATGTATTCCCTCTTTTCATTGTATTTGGTGCCCTGGTTGATCTGGTCCGTCGGGATAACAAATTTCCCGGTATATCCCTGCACACCCGGTTCAATAATCTGACTGCCGATTTTAAATGGATAACTGATACGGCCTGCAACATGTTGGTTGTTGTTTAACTCGGGTTTATTTGCCGTTTGGCCATTATAAATTGCCAGACCAATTATTCCGTAGTCACCAGAACCTTTTAATCCATCGTTGACAAGATCCCTGAACAGGTTCCTTACTTTTTCTGGCGCATAATAGAACATCATACCCAGGTCGCGTTCATTACTGAGTGCGCTGTTGATACCGTCATTCCTGTCGAGGGGCAATCGGTTTTGGCTGCTTTGCAGGTTTTCAAATCCATACGGGATTTTACTTTGCCCGATACGAAATCTGAACTCGTTTTTTGCATCAAGTCCCAGATCAAAATAAGCGTCTCTCAACTGTGCAAACTGAAGGCTGGTGGAACTGGCAGAACTTGCAAAATCCGGTTGGATATAGAAATACACCTGTTTAGAGATTTGTCCGGACCAGATGATGCGTACCCGCCTCAGAAAGAAAGCCCCCTTGTCACCCCAGCTTTTATCGCATTGTTCGCATTTCAGGTCGGGGTTTGTCTCCAGCAAACGGTTGTAGCGTGCCTGCACATAGCCTCTGATGGACATCGACTCAAACCACTTTTTGGGACTTTCTTTTTTTAATGTGTCTTTTTCCTGTTGTGCAAAAGAGATGTTTGAAATCAGAATGAAAAAACAAACAAGCAGTACTTTAAAGTGCACGGGTTGAATAGTGTTACTTTTTGTTAATGCGAGGTGTTTCATTTTTTTGAGCTGTGATCGGGTTGTTTTTTCTGCTTATTAATAATTACTTAATGATTTCGTAAACTCAATAAGTCTATTGTCTTGACAGAGGCCTTGTTGTGATGATAGCCAGCATACATGTTTTTGTGTTTTCTGTCAAAGGAACACCGCAAAGTACTTAACAATAAATTAAACATTTGGTAATACCTGTAAATAGTAACATTTATTTAAAAAAAGGCAGGGTAAATTAACATTAATTTAATGCAGGGTTCTTTTCCTGTTGGAAAAAATGATTTCTGTTTTCCTTTAAAGGCCGTTTTATCTGGCGGATTATTAAGTCTGAAAATTTGCAGTCAAGACAACTTTTCAGAGAATTCAGGAGGTGAAGAATCTCTCTGTTATTGTGGTGGGATGCTGTCAGCTTAAATATTCAAAATAAACAGGGTCTGATGCAAAGACTGAACCTTTGCAGGATATGATTTTTACACCCGGCATTACAATCTTTCAAAAATACCTGCTGCTCCCTGGCCTGTTCCCACACACATGGTCACCAAACCATATTTTTGTTTCCTGACTTCAAGTTCATTCATGATCTGCACCGTCAGTTTCCCACCGGTACATCCCAGTGGGTGGCCCAGGGCGATGGCGCCACCGTTTACGTTTACTTTTTCTTCGTCCAGGTCAAGTTCACGTATGATGGCCAGACTTTGTGAAGCAAAGGCTTCGTTCAGTTCAATGAGGTCAATTTCGTTTTGTTTGATTCCGGTTTGTTTCAGCACGGCGGGTATAGCCTTAACCGGACCGATACCCATAATTCGCGGTGCTACACCTGCCACGGCATATCCGGCAAAGCGCAAACGGGGTTGCACCTGAAGTTGCTTTAACATTTTTTCTGATACGACAAGTACAAAGGCGGCACCATCGCTGGTTTGTGAACTGTTTCCTGCCGTTACGGAACCCTTCGCATCGAAAACGGGTTTGAGTTTCGCGAGGCGTTCAAGGGAGGTATCGGCACGTGCGCCTTCGTCAGTATCTGCAAGGGTTTGCCTGCTTTGCTTCTTCTCATTTTCATCCAGAAAAGTTTCGTGAATGACATAGGGTACAATTTGATTTTTAAAAACTCCTTGCTGTATCGCCTTTACCGCCTTTTGATGGGATTTTAAGGAAAATGCATCCTGATCTTCGCGGCTGATTTTATAATCCTGGGCAACTGCTTCCGCGGTAAGTCCCATGCCCCAATAATAGTCGGGATGTACTTTAGCCAATTCATAATTTGGTACTATTTTCCAGCCTCCGAAGGGAATGGGGCTCATGCATTCTGCGCCACCGGCAATGATACAATCTGCCATCCCGGATTTTATTTTTGCTGCGGCAATGGCAATGGTTTCAAGGCCGGACGCACAATATCGGTTTACAGTCATGCCCGGTACTTTATCAGTATGAAGGCCCATCAGGGATATCATTCGTCCCATATTTAGTCCCTGCTCAGCTTCAGGAGTGGCGTTACCTACAATCACATCATCGATGCATTCTTTGTCGAGTTGAGGAACATCTTCCAGCATCCGTTGAATTACGGCAACAGATAAATCATCCGGCCGGGTAAATCGAAACATACCACGGGGTGCCTTTCCCACCGCTGTTCTGTATCCGGTGATGATATATGCTTGTGACATTGTCAGAATATTATATGGTTTCCAGCGAAATTATAGAAACAAATGCAGGAATGCGGGCCGCTGTTTTTGAATTAAAAAAAATTATAAACAGGTAAAAAAAAATCCTGCATTGCAGGATTTTCTTAGCATATTATTTTTTCTTGCTGGTATCGGGGGGGGCTGGCGCAGGGGGAGGAGGAGGGGCACTGGTTTTTGTGGTATCCCCTTGCTGATTGGGAGTGGCGCCGGGTTTCCCGCCTTTTTCAGCTGCCTTTTTTGCTTCCGCCGCTTTCTTGGCTGCCTCTGCTTTCTTGGCTTCTTCCGCAGCGGCTTTAAGGTCAACACCGTCTTTGTAAGAAGAAGAATTGATCAACTGGCCCTTTCTGTTGAAGGTTCTCCATTCACCGTCCCTTTTGTTGTTTTTGTAATAACCCTCGGAAGCTACTTCACCGTCTTCATAATATTTAGTCCATTTGCCATCTTTTTTATTGGCGATGTATTCACCTTCCTGCTTTACCTGTCCCGAATAGAAATAACGTTTGTATACGCCTTCTTTAATACCGTTTTGATATTCGATTTCTTCCATCACTTTGCCATATGGATAAAATCTCCTGCTGATGCCATGTCGCTTGTCATTGACATATTCCACCTCATTGATTAAATCCCCCAGAGAATTGTATGTACGCCATAAACCTTGCTTTTGACCAAGTTCATCGGTTTTATTCCGATGTTTTTCCCGTCCGGGAGCATATTTGGGTTTGTCTTCTGTTTGCGCAGAAAGAAATACAGGCATAGCAAACAAAAAAGTTAACAGGATACACCAACGTTTCATACTTATTCGGTTTACTTGGCTAAAGTAATAACTAATTTAATTCCGCAAGGGTTTTCCGCTGGTCAAAATCGCCTGAATTCTTTCAAGGGTCTTTTTTTCGCCGCATAATGACAGAAAAGCCTCTCTTTCCAGGTCCAACAGGTATTGTTCAGATACCAAAGTTGGGGAACTAAGGTCGCCACCGCACAACACATAGCCCAGTTTTTGGCTTATTTTCTGGTCATGTTCACTAATGTAGTGTCCGGAGTACATAGAATTGGCGCCCACAAGGATAATTCCTAAACCACTCTTTCCTAATACTTTAATATCTTTTCTGGGAGCCGGTTCTGTATAACCTGCATCTGCCATCGCTAATACTGCCTCCCTGGCATCCGCTATTAACCGGTTCCGGTTCATGCTTATTTTATCTAGTCCCGGTCTTAAAATGCCGAGGTCATAGGCTTCGGCAGCCGAAGTAGAAACTTTGGCCTGACCTATGGTAAGAAAGCGCTCGCGAAGCGTGTTCATTTCCAAATCACCCTCTTTTAAGCTGTCCGACAGCCTCAGCGCGAATTCCTTGGTACCACCACCGCCCGGTATGAGGCCAACGCCGAATTCCACCATGCCTGTATAAAGTTCCGCATGGGCCTGCACCTGATCCGCATGTAATGTAATCTCACAGCCTCCGCCCAGGGTCAACCCAAAGGGGGCTACAACAACCGGCACCGAAGAATAACGTACCCTCATGTTCATTTTTTGAAACATGCGTATGGCCATGTCAATTTCATCCCATTCCTGTTCAATCGCCATCATCAGCACCATGGCCAGGTTGGCTCCGGCACTGAAATTGGCTCCTTCATTGGCAATGACCAGGCCTTTGTATTGCTCCTCTGCTAAATCAATGGCTTTATTAACCCCTTGTACAATTTCGGAACCTATGGTGTTCATCTTGGTCCTGAACTCGCAACAGAGTACGTCCTGTCCAATGTCTATTACCGCACATCCTGCGTTACTCCAAATGGTTTTGTTTTCACGGATGGGCTGCAAATAGATACAGGCTTCCTGCCCTGGAATTATTTTATAGGTAGCAGTAGAAAGGTCGTAATACCATTTTTTTCCCCCTTCGGTTTTATAGAATGAAGAGCACCCGGCGGCCAGCATGTTGTCCACCCATGGGGTACAGTGCATCCCGGCGCTTTTCATGGCCTTCACCGTTTCCTCCACTCCCAGCATATCCCAGCATTCAAAAGGACCCGCTTCCCAGCCAAAACCGGCCTCCATGGCGGCATCAATACGGAATACTTCATCTGCTATTTCAGGAATGCGCTCGGATACATACCGGAAAAGTCCATAAAATGAAGCGCGGTAAAATTCTCCGGCCTGGTCATTACCCGCAATCAGAATTTTCATCCGTGATTGGAGGCTGTCCGTATTTTTTGCCTGCTCGAGGGTGGCGAATTTGTTTTTCTTTCGGGACTTGTATTCCATGTCCTTCAGATCAAGGGCGAGGATTTCTGATTTTCCATCAGCTCCTTTTACCTTTTTATAAAAGCCCTGCTTCGTTTTATCACCCAACCACTTATTATCAATCATAGTGGATATGTAAGCGGGCAATTTGAAGTGAGCGATCATACTGTCATTCTTCAGACCGGTGCTTAATCCGTTCGCAACATGCACCAGTGTGTCAAGACCAACCACGTCGCAGGTCCTGAAGGTGGCGGATTTAGGCCTGCCAAGTACACTTCCGGTAAGATTGTCAACATCCTCAACGGTCATCTGCATTTTTTCTACCAGGTGGAAAAGGTACATGATGCCGAAAATACCTATGCGGTTTGCGATAAATGCCGGGGTGTCTTTGCAAAGTACCGTTGTTTTACCCAGGAAAAGCTCACCATATTCTGTAAGGAAGGTAATCACCTCTTTATCCGTTTGTGTACCCGGTATTATTTCCAGCAACTTTAAATAACGGGGCGGGTTAAAGAAATGGGTGCCGCAAAAATGATTCTTAAAATCTTCGCTTCTTCCCGCTTCCATCATGGCAATGGGAATGCCGGACGTGTTGCTGCTTACGATTGTACCGGTTTTCCGGTATTGCTCCACCTTTTCAAAAATACTTTTCTTGATGTCGAGGCGTTCAACTACTGCTTCGATGATCCAGTCACAGGATCCGATTTCAGGAAAGTTATCATCAAAATTTCCGGTCTTGATCAGGCCGGCATTCTTTTTATTATACAAGGATGCCGGATTGGAATTTAATGTTGTTGCCAGTGCATCGTTCACAATCCGGTTTCGCACCGCAGGATGATTCAATCCAAGCCCCTTCGCCTCTTCCTCTTTGGTTAGCTCACTGGGACAAATGTCAAGAAGTAGAACGTTCAGGCCGATGTTGGCAAAATGACAGGCAATCCTTGAACCCATGATGCCGGATCCTAATACGGCTACTTTTTTTATTTTTCGCATATTTCTGTTAGCGGGAGGCAGGCTCAAACATAATTGGATTTAATGATGCTTTTCAGGTGGCCCGCCTCCATTTATCAACAGAAAAAGCATGCTTTTTTCACATGCTTTCTCCTTTTATAATTTATTGAGAGGGTATAATAGCCGGGTAGCCGTGCACTTACTTGCCGAATGGCGTGCTGCGTATCACCGGAACCTGCTCTTTTTTTACCATATGTTTATTAAGGAAGGATTCCATAGCGCCATAAAACTCAAATCTGTTTTCTTCGTTCCGGAATCCATGGCCCTCATTTTCCTTAACCAGGTATTGCACTTCAATGTTTTTCTTCTTTAAGGCCTCTACCACCTGATCACTTTCACTTTTATTTACGCGGGGGTCTTTTGCACCTTGAGCAATAAATAAAGGACAACGGATGTTGTCAACATGAAATACCGGGGAATACTTGTGCATCATAACAGAGTCGGCAGGGTCAGAAGGATTACCTACCATCTGGTACATCATTTCCAGATATTGTTTCCAGTAGGGCGGGATGGTTTTCATAAAAGTGAAAAGGTTGGAAACACCAACATAATCAATGGCACAGGTATATAAATCAGGAGTAAAGGTAATACCGGCCAGGGTGGCGTATCCTCCGTATGAAGCTCCATAAATGGCAATTCTGGACCGGTCAGCGATTTTTTCTTTTATCAGCCAGTTCACCCCGTCGGTGATATCACTTTGCATGGCCTGACCCCATTGCTTAAAGGAAGCTTCCCAGAATTTCCTGCCATAACCGGTGCTTCCCCTGAAATTCATCTGAAAGACTGCGTAACCACGGTTGGCCAGGAACTGCACTTCGGGATTGAAGCCCCAGCTGTCTCGGGCCCAGGGGCCACCATGAGGATTGATGATAACGGGTAATCCGCTTTGTGCCTTTACATTTTTAGGAAGGGTGAGATATCCATGAATGATCATTCCGTCGCTGGCGG
>CAZHSC010000018.1:0-50421 GCA_964534995.1 uncultured Bifidobacterium sp. | reverse complement strand
GCCGGGGAGGTCATCGTAAAGGTGGCCGGTTGCGGAGTATGCCATACCGACCTCAGCTTCTGGCACTACGGGGTACAGACGAAGCATGCCTTGCCGCTCACACTTGGACATGAAATCAGTGGTACCGTTATTGCCGGTGACCCTGCATGGCTGCACAAGCCGGTCATTATTCCGGCTGTACTTCCCTGTGGCGAATGTGAACTTTGCCGGAAAGGCCGAAGTAATATCTGCAGAAATCAATTAATGCCGGGAAATGATTTTCACGGAGGCTTTTCATCCCACATTAAAGTGCCCTCGCGGTATCTGTGCGAGGTGAGTGAGCAGGTATTGAAAAAGCACCAACTGGAAGAACTGGCCGTAATCGCGGATGCCATTTCCACACCTTACCAGGTAATTAAAAAATCGGAGCTGGAGCCGGGAGACCTGGCCATTGTCATTGGCGTGGGAGGTGTTGGCATTTATGGAGCACTGATTGCCGGAATTTTTGGGGCAAAAGTAGTGGCCATTGATGTCAATGAAGAAAAACTTGCTGTTGCAAAATCCGAAGGTGTTGATGCTATACTCCACTCAAAAGGACTCGACATAAAAGCCCTGAAAGAAAAACTGAAATTGATCGCCAAAGAATTAAAGGTACCGGCCTATGGATGGAAGATCTTTGAATTCAGCGGTACGAAGGGAGGTCAGGACCTGGCATTTAATTTACTCACGTATGCCTCTACCTTATCCATTGTTGGATTCACCATGGAAAAAACGGAAGTACGTTTAAGTAACCTGATGGCCTTTGACGCCAAACTGATTGGTACCTGGGGCTGCCGGGCAGAACTGTATCCCGAAGTGCTTGCTTTAATTGAAGGAGATAAACTCAACGTGTCGCACTTTGTTCAGGTCATTCCAATGTCATCTATAAATGAAGTATTCAAAAACACACTGGAGCATAAATACAACAAGCGGTCGGTCCTGATTCCGGACTTCAACCCTCAATAAACCTAAATAACGATGAGCGACCTTAAAAATCACAATCTCGTAACGACCCGGTATACCGAAATTATTTATGAGAAGAAACCCTGCCTGAACCATGACGGGACAGCAGTTGACGGATTGTTTAATTGCTGGATATGGCTGAACAACCCGGCTCAGTACAATTCCTATACCACCGCTGCCGTAAAAGAATTAATACTAGCCTTTGGTGAGGCGTCCAACGACAGAAGTGTGGTGGCCGTTGTTTTCACCGCCGTGGGAGATAAAGCCTTTTGTACGGGAGGTAATACCAAAGAGTACGCCGAATACTACAGCGGAAACCCACAGGAATATTCGCAATACATGCGCCTGTTTAATGACATGGTGAGCGCCATCCTGAAATGCGAAAAGCCCGTGATCTGCCGTGTGAACGGAATGCGCATTGGCGGAGGCCAGGAGATAGGTATGGCCTGCGACTTCAGCATTACCACGGATATGGCCAGGTTCGGACAAGCGGGTCCCAAGCACGGCAGTTCGCCGATTGGCGGCGCCACTGACTTTCTCCCTTTGTACATGGGTGTTGAAAGGGCCATGTCATCGCTCACACTTTGTGAACCCTATTCAGCGCATCAGGCTTACTACTATGGCGTCGTGTCTGAAATTGTACCTGTACTCAGGGTAAACGGGAAATTCATTGTAAATCCAATGGTAGTTACCGACCGCCTTACAGATGAATACGGCAGGATCATATTCGGAAGCTTTAAAACCGGCGATGAAATGAAAAAAGCCAAAGAAATTATCGCCAGTGCCACTACCGATTTCAGCATGCTGGATGATGCGGTAAACAAACTCTGTGCAAAACTGTTGCACACCTTCCCGAACTGCACCAATAAAACCATCAGTGAAGTGCGTAAGTTCAAACTGGAACACTGGGATAAAAACAAAGAGAGCAGCCGGGAATGGCTTGCATTAAACATGATGACTGAAGCGAAAGCGGGTTTCAGGGCTTTCAACTATGGCCCCAAAGAAAACCGGGAAATAGATTTCATAAAATTACGACAGCAGCTGGCCATGGGACATGAATGGAACGACTCCCTGCACCAACTGATTTCACCGCATCTGCAAACTGAAAAAGTATAAATATGGATACCATACAACTCAACTTTCATCACGATCAGTCCCTTGCTCAGATTATTCTGAATGACGGAAAAGGAAATGTACTCAACCATCTGATGATGGAAGAGCTGCAGCTTGTCCTGCAGGAATTTCAACAGCAGCCCCGCCTGAAACTGATCACCATAGAAGGAGCCGGAAAACATTTTTCTTTCGGAGCGAGTGTCGATGAACATCAGAAGGACCTTGCTTCTGCCATGCTACGCAACTTTCATCAGTTATTTTTCACGCTGATGCAATTATCGGTACCCACCGTTGCCAAAGTAAGCGGACAATGTTTGGGTGGAGGCATGGAGTTAGCCATCATGTGCAATTTTATCTTTGCCGATAAAACGGCCCGGTTCGGACAGCCGGAAATGTTATTGGGTGTTTTTGCTCCTCCCGCCTCTGTCATCCTGCCGGAAAAGATCGGACTTGCCAGGGCAGAAGAACTCCTGATTACGGGAAAGACCATTGATGCGTCAACTGCGTGCGAGGTAGGTCTGGTAAATGAAATCTATGATGACAAAGCTTCTATGGATGCCGGTACCGAAGCCTGGTTTAAAACAAATATTCTTCCGAAAAGCGCTTCATCGCTGCGCTTTGGGGTCAAAGCTGCCAGGGTAAAATTCAACCACGTGTTAAGCAACTTCCTGCCCCAGCTTGAATCCATGTACATCCACCAACTCATGAATACACACGATGCCAATGAAGGAATACTCTCTTTCATGGAAAAAAGAAACCCGGTGTGGGAAAATCAATAAAACCAAAATACATTGAAGCAGATAAAAACAGTAGGTGTTGTGGGGGCCGGCACCATGGGAGCGGCCCTGGCGCAGAAATTTGCACAGGAAGGGTTTCAGGTAATTTTAGCGGACAGGGAGCCCGCCTTTGCGGAGAAGGGCCTGCGCAGTATCCGCAACATGTTGCAGGAAGGTATACTCCGCAAAGTATTCAGCGCGGAACAGGTGGGGCAAACACTGAGCAACATCACCACCAGCACTCAACTCGCCGATTTAAAGAAATGTCAACTGATTGTGGAAGCCATCTATGAAGACCTCAACGCCAAGCGTGAATTGCTGGCCACCCTCAGCCAAATCGTACCCGGGGATGTTATTCTTGCCACCAACACATCTTCATTTTCAGTTTCCGATTTATCGTCTTCGGTAATTTCACCGGAGCGCTTTATCGGCCTCCATTACTTTTATCATGCAGCAAAAAACAGGCTGGTAGAAATAATTCCGGGAACCAATACCAGCAAGGAAACTGTTGATGCCTGTTATCAGTTCTGCCTGAAGAGCGGCAAGGATCCAATCTTCACCAAAGACAGCTTTGGCTTCGCCATCAACCGGTTCTTTGTTCCCTGGCTCAACGAGGCTGTTAAACTCCTTGATGAAGGCATGGCCACCCCGGAAGAAATTGATACCACCTGCATAAAACTATTCGGGATTGGCATGGGGCCATTTGCGCTGATGAACGCCACCGGTGTGCCGATTGCCTGCCATGCCCAGCGTACCCTTGAATTTTTTGGCCCCTCGTACAAAGTAGCCCGGGGGCTGGAAGAGCAGGTCAGAAAAAAAATCAACTGGCCTTTAAACATCCCTGAAAACCTGATTACCGGAACTGAAAAAGAACAGGAAATCAGGGACAGGATGCTGGGTGTAGTCTTCTTTGTTTGCTCCCAGATCCTGAACGATGAAGTATGCAGCGCCATTGATCTCAACAAAGGTGCTAAAATCGGATTGCGATGGAGAAGAGGGCCTGTGGATATGATGAAGCTCCGGGGCCGGGAGGAAGTGGAAAGCCTGGTTCAGAAATACGCGAAAAAATACGGTGAAAAAATTCCGGCTGTTGACACCGGTAAATGGCACATGGAAATGGTGAGTCTGCGTCGTTCCGGGAAACGCGCCATCCTTACCATGAACCGTCCGGAAGACCTGAATGCACTGGACGAAGAAGTAATGAAACAACTGGATGCCGCCTTCAGTGCCGTCTCCGCCGACGGGGAGGTTGAAGAAATCATCCTCACCGGTACGGGAAAAGCTTTTGTTGCGGGCGCCGATATCAGGTTCTTTATAAAAAACATGAAGAACAAAACACTGGACCAGATTGTAAAGTTTACCAAATACGGGCAGGAAGTTTTTGACAAAATTGACAGGTCTTCCAAGCCTGTAATAGCCATCCTGAACGGGCTGACACTTGGCGGAGGTTTAGAGCTGGCATTGTGCGCGGATAAAATCTATGCCCTTCCCAAGGCACAACTGGCCTTTCCGGAAACAGGAATCGGTATCTATCCCGGGCTTGGTGGTACACAACGTTCAGTACGCAAAATCGGCAAAGGACTCAGTAAATTTCTCATCTACACCGGGAAATTTATTTCTGCTTCCGAAGGAGAAAACATCAAGCTGATTGACCGGATCATTTCGATGGATGAAATGAACGATATCCTTTATCATGGCGCTGAACTTCCCGCGATCACCAGCAGGGAAACCGCTGACAAATGGAAAAACATAGATTTGTTTTTTGAGCGTAACGGCCTTACAGACCTGCTGAATCATCAAAAAGATAACTTACTGTTCGAAACCGAAGAATCGGAAAAGGCTATTCAGGCGATAAGGATGAAAGCGCCCATCGCGCTGTCCATCGCTGAACAGCTGATCAATAATCAAAAAGGATGTGCCTCCGAGTTAGAACATCTGGTAGAGATATTCGGGACGGAGGATGCGATGTCAGGATTAACCAATATCGGTAAAAAAGTAAATTACCAGGGCAGATAAACATGCTTCCTAAATAAAGATTGTCAATGATTCCTTTTAAAATAAGTATCAATAAGCGGAAATACGAGCTACTGGCCGATGAGCACATCATGCTTTCGGATCTGATACGCAATAAAGCCGGACTAACAGGAACAAAAATCGGATGTGAACAGGGCACCTGTGGTACCTGTACGGTATTGGTGGATGGTGAAGCGGTGTTAAGTTGTATCACCCCTGCGATGAAGTGTGAGGGGAAATCCATTACTACCATTGAAGGGATCAGCAGCAATGGCCAGTTGCATTTACTGCAGGAGAAGTTTGTTGAGAAAGGGGCGATACAATGCGGCTTTTGCACACCCGGCATGGTAATGACAGCGCTCGATTTCCTGCAGCACCACCCTGATCCTTCCGAAGAGGAAATCAAAGAAGCCCTGTCCGGTAATCTTTGCCGTTGTACAGGTTATAAAAAAATAATAGAAGCCGTTTCCTCATTTGCCGGAGACCAAAAAAAGCAGGCAGGAGTATCGCCTGTTCAGGAACGGAGAACAGGTGTAGGTACCCCTACTCCCTATATTGAAGCCACCGGAAAAGTAAAGGGGGAGGCGGAATACGCCGATGATATTTATATAAGAAACAGTTTGCATTGTAAAATCCTGCGCAGTACGCATGCCCATGCAAGGATCCTCAGCATTGACGTGGAAAAGGCCCTTGCCATTCCGGGGGTGCAGGCTATCGTTACCGGGAAGGATATTCCCGGCAAATTCGGTGTATTGCCGATTTCACAGGATGAAACCGCGCTCGCAGTGGATAAGGTCAGATACATCGGGGAACCGGTAGCCGCCATTGCCGCGGACACCGAAGCGGCAGCCCGGGCTGCCCTTCAGGCCATCACCGTAAAATATGACCTGCTCAAAGAGTACTTCAGCATTGACGACTCGCTGAACGATGTCGGTGAAAATGAAAAGATACACGCGCATGTAAAATTCAACAACAACGTACACAAGAAAGCCGAATTGCGTTTTGGCGACCAGGAGAAAGAACTGGAAGCATCGGACCTGGTCTCGAGCATGGAAATGGAGTTTGAAGGCGTATCCCATGCTTTTACCGAGCCACATGCGGCCACCGCCTGGTGGAATGAAAACGGATTGACCATCATCACGGCTACCCAGGTACCCCATTATCTGCATCGCGCATTGGCGAAAGTACTGGAAGTTCCGCTGAGCAGGGTACGTGTTATCAAGCCCACTGTGGGGGGAGGATTTGGCGGAAAAAGCGATCCTTTCCCGCATGAAATAATTATTGCCTTCCTCGCGAGAAAAACCGGCAGGCCTGTTAAAATCAGGTTCAGCAGAGAAGAAGTCTTTATCAGTAATCACGGCCGGCATCCCTCGCGCATGAAAGTAAGGATGGGGGCTAAAAAGGACGGCACCATTCAGGTTCTTGACGCGGACATTGCCATAGATGGCGGCGCATACGGAAGTTTCGGGGTAGTTACCTCATATTATAACGGTGTATTGCTGCAGGCCCCCTATAAAATCGACAACTTCGGGTTCCGGACCTACCGGGTATATACCAATAAACCACAGTGCGGGGCCATGCGTGGTCATGGGGCCGTCAACTCCAGATTTGCAGTTGAAAGTCTTATTGATGAACTGGCGCGCAAGTTACAGATTGACCCCTGCGCGATGAGGTTTAAAAATTTCCTGGGTCCTGACACGCTCACGGTTGGGCAGTACCGCATCACCTCCAACGGAAGCAGGGAGTCGCTGGAAGCTGTCATGAAACAATCCGGATGGGCGGATAAATTCAACAAACTCCCTTTCGGGCACGGCATCGGGGTAGCCTGTGGATTTTTTATCAGCGGCAGCGCCCTGCCCATCATCTGGAATGAACTGCCCCAGTCGGTGGTGCACTTAAAACTGGACTTTGACGGGCGTGTGGTCATCTATTCGGGGGCCAGCGATATCGGACAGGGAAGTGATACCATGCTCGCGATCATCGTTGCGGAAGTACTGGGTATCGGATTAGATCACATTTCCGTTTTAGCTGCAGACACCTTGCATACCCCCGTTGATCTCGGCAGTTATTCCAGCCGGGTAACCTTTATGGCAGGCAATGCCGCTAAAATGGCCGCTGAAAATCTCAGACATGAAATACTCCAGGCCATTGAAAAGAAGTATGGCCATGCCAGGGAGGAATTGTATTTTGAAGAGGAACGCATCTGCTCTTTAAACAAAAGTCTGTGCCTTACCTGGATGGAAGCCGTGGATCTGGTCACCGCCGGGAGGGGCGCCATATCGGTACACGGGCAATATATATCTCCCAAACTGGGAGGTGACTTTAAAGGCGCGGGCGCGGGCTTAAGTCCCAGTTACAGCTTTGGAGCCTGCATAGCCGAAGTGAGTGTTGACCGAGATACAGGCATCGTAAAACTGTTGAATATCTGGGGTGCCCACGATTGCGGAAAAGCGATCAATCCGCTGGCGGTAGAGGGGCAACTGGAAGGGTCGTGGCACATGGGCATGGGACAGGCCATGAGTGAAGAAATGAAATACTACCAGGGCTTGCTCTTACACAATAATTTTCTGGATTATAAAATCCCGACGAGCCTGGATACACCCCCCATCCACACCACGATTGTTGAAACCAATGACCCCGAAGGACCCTTTGGAGCAAAAGAATGCGGAGAAGGAGCTTTACATCCTGTGATTCCTGCCATTGCCAATGCCATTTACGATGCGGTGGGCGTACGAATCCATAAACTGCCCATATCACCACAATACATCTTAAGTAAGTTAAAAGAGCGGCAGCAAACGCACAACAGCTGACATGGATACGCTGACAAAAAAGCAATATTTCAGACCTGACAAGGTAGAGGATGCCTGGGAACTTTCGCAAAGCCATCCGGATGCCTGCTACGTAGCCGGAGGAACGGACTACTGGGTAAATAATTTCCAGGGTAATAAATCAAACTCCATCATCATTGACCTCAGTGAAATAAAAGCGCTGCGCGGCATCCGGATGCAAGAGGGTAATTTGTACATCGGCTCACAAACGCGCCTGCACGAACTCTCTGTTTCGCCGGCAATAAATGCGCAACATCCCGCACTGGTAAAAGCCATAAAAAGTATCGCTACACCGGTGATCCGCAAATCTGCCACCCTGGGCGGCAACCTCCTTTGTGAAAACAGGTGTACTTTTTATAACCAGTCTGAATTCTGGCGTACATCGGTGGGATTCTGTCTTAAATGCGAAGGGGATATCTGCATTGCCACAGGAGGGAAAAAGGCCTGTTATTCAAAAATTGTATCAGATACGGCAGCGGTTCTTATTTCATGCCATGCATCCATAGCGTTCTATACCCGCGAAGGGATTCAGAAAATGCCCCTCAAAGAGCTGTATTCAGGAAATGGACTGAAACCGGTTAATCTGCCGGAGCATGCAATAATCACAGGTGTATTCATCCCCACATCGCCTGCTTTCATAACTGATTTTAATAAACTGCGTTTGCGTGAGAGTATGGACTTCAGTTCACTTTCTACGGCGGTTACCCTTTTTGAATCCGATCGTTTGCACATAGTACTGACCAGCGTGGATCCGGGCCCTGTTTGCGTGGAAGGAAACTGGAGTGACCGTGATGAATTACTTGCGCAGGCTGTAAAAAAAGCAAGAATTGTGGACAATGATGTGTTTAGCAGAACCTATCGGAAAGAAATGATTTATGTATTCTTACATCGAAGTTTTACCCGATTGGAAAACAAATAAAAAAGCTAATTTAATGCTCGTCCTATACTCCACACGAAGGTATACTTTCCGGCAAAATTTCTGCATTTAAAACTGCTTACTGAGTGTTTGGATAAAAATGATTAAAATATATGATTTATATCATGTATTTTATTTCATATTATTCACCTATTTTTACTATAAGATTTGAAGTAATTATTCTTCCATCATCATGCATTTAACTTTGATATCTTATTTACAAAAACACACCCGTTTACGAACGAGGCATTGATGTTTTTTCCCTTTTTCACCCTACCGGGTAATTTTTTAAGACAGCAATTATAATCAAAGTACCATTTCCTTTACGCAACCAGTAAATTTTTCAAAAAATAACCAAAAAATATGAATAAAATATCTACATCCCAGAAAAATGCAGTGTACATCTTCTTATGTTGGTTTGCATTAACTACATGGATACTTTGCTTATCCGGTATAAACGCCAAACTGCATGCGCAGCAAAATGTGTGGAAAGATGTAGGCCCGGGAACAACATTACCGGCACAGAAAGAAAACCTTCCGCATTCTTACCGTCTTTTGGAATTAGACAGTAAGCTATTGAAGGACCTTCTTAAAAATGCTCCTTTGGAATTCAGTACAGGTAAGGAGGTGCTATTGATTGAATTTCCGATGCCTGACGGAAAAAACATCATTTTCAGCATTATAGAATCGCCGATCATGGAAGCACCGGAGAAATTTCCCTATATCAAAACCTACATTGCGTCGTCATTTCAAGCTTCCATGCGTTTTGACTTCACCACTGAGGGATTTCATGCCATGATACATTCCGGTTCATTCGGTACCGTATTTATTGATCCATTAAACAAAGAGGGAAGCCTGTATATCTGTTATTATAAAAAAGATCTTCCCGTACCATCTTTCACGTCCCCCTGCTTAAGGAATGATGAAATCAAAGAACATGATTATAAACTGAACAAGCGGAAAATAAAAGCAGGGGAGGATAATAATCCCAACGCAGAACGCAGTTCGGGTACGCAGTTGCGAACCTACCGGCTGGCCTTAACAGCCGATACTTCTTATTGCAATTATTTTGGAAATTCTGACAGCGCCATAATGTCAAATATTGCAATTGCAATAAACAGAGTAAATCAAATTTATGAATCAGAAGCAGATATCCGGTTTATCCTTATTGCCAACAACGATCAACTCCTGCTGGATCCGCCATTAGGACTTGGTGCCCCCTCCAGTCCGAACTTAACAAGGAACCAGGTAATTACAGATTCCATTATCGGCAACGGCAATTATGATATAGGCCATTACTTCACAATCGGCACCGGTGGTTTAGCGAGTGTTGGCGCCACCTGTCGTCCAAACGTGAAGGCCCGTGGAGGTACCGGTCGTCCTGTTCCGGTTGGAGATGCCTTTTATGTGGATTATGTATGTCATGAGATTGGACATCAGATGGGTGCTAATCATACTTACAATCAGATTTCAGGAGGTTGCTCATTGGGTCAATGGGTGGCAACTTCTGCTTTTGAACCCGGCAGCGGAAGTACCATTATGAGTTATGCGGGTATCTGCGGAGCAGCCGATCTTCAATCAAACAGTGATCCTCATTTTCATACTGGAAGTTTTGATGAAATTTATACCTATACACAAACAGATTCAGGAAATACCTGTGCAGCAATCAGCGCGAGTGGAAACACTCCTCCTTCCGTTACAGTGGGTATTGATTACAGTATTCCTACAATGACCCCATTTATGCTTAGCGGAACCGGATCAGATGCCAACGGAGATCCGCTTACCTATTGCTGGGAAGAAATCGATACAGGTCCAAATGGTGCATGGAATTTACCAGGTGGAAATGCACCGGTTTTCAGATCCTTTACTCCTACAACCGATTCCATCCGGATATTCCCGAGAATTGAAGCACTGGTGAGAGATACAACCTACCGGGGTGAAATATTTCCGGGTTATGCAAGAGTGCTTAACTTCAGACTAACTGTAAGGGATAACCGTGCAGCAGGTGGCGGGATAACCTATAATGATTCCCCAAAATTAGTATCACTTGTAACCGGCGGCCCCTTCAGTGTCACCGTTCCCAATACATCTATAAACTGGAAAACAGAAAGTATTGATACCGTCAAATGGGATCCTGGCATAAGTACGGCTCCTCCGGTAAGTTGTTCCCTGGTCGATATATACCTTTCAGTGGATAGCGGCTATACCTATCCGTATCTTTTAAAGTCCCATACCCCCAATGATGGTATAGAGGATGTGCTGATTCCTGACACGATAACGGATATTGCCCGTATTAAAGTACAGGCTGTTGGAAATATTTTCTTTGATATTTCAAACATAAACTTTTCAATCATTAACAACCCTATTGCAGTAACTGCCGTTGTTGCCCCGGTTACCTGTAATGGTCTTGGTAACGGATCCATAGATCAGACTATCAGCGGTGCTTTTCCGCCGGTTACACATCACTGGAGTAACGGTGCCGTCACGGAAGATATCAGCAGCCTTCCACCCGGATTTTATACCGACACCATCCACGATGGCTTTGATGAAATACATATTGCAACCTATTATATCACTGAGCCAACAGTACTCTCAGCAACTTGTTCCGCTATCAACGCAACCTGCGCTTATTCAGCTGATGGCAATTCAAGTGTAATAGCCATTGGAGGAACCTCACCTTACAGTTATCTCTGGAGTAATGGTGACACCACTGCAATCGCAGACGCTCTGGCTGCAGGATCTTATACGGTAGTGATCACCGACGCAAACGGTTGTACCGGCAGTTGCGGCACTACAATAGGTTCACCGTCCCCAATTATAGCCTCAGTAACCGGAATTAATCCTATTTTATGCAATGGAGGCCATGGATGCGTTACCATATCCGCTTCCGGAGGTATTCCTCCCTATACCAATACAGGGTCCCTTTGCGGCCTCTTTGCAGGGCATCATGATATTACAGTGACTGACTCCATGGGATGTTCTTCATTGCCTGTCAGCGTGGATCTGACGGAACCGAGTATGCTTACACTGGTACTTACCCAGTTATCGCCCATTTTATGTCATGGAAACACTACCTGTGTCAGTATTACACCAACAGGTGGTACTCCGCCATATGTACCCTACCCTTTCCCCGTAACAATATGTGGCGTTCCTGCGGGAGTACATTTTTACAATATTGTAGATGCTAATTATTGCATTGGGGTATCGAGTATTACTATAACTGAACCAACCGAACTGACTGTTACCTGCGGAGGACAGGATGTGGTTTGCCACGGAGATTCAAATGGTGTCGCGTTTGTCCTTGCCTCAGGAGGAACACCTGGTTATACGTATGCCTGGTCAAATGGAAGTGCCGGCCCAGGAATCAGTTCACTCGCTCCCGGGATATATTCCGTGACGGTTTCCGATGTATTTGGTTGCAACCGCAGTTGCAGCTATGAAGTAGAAGAACCCGATGTACTCGCCTTAACCTGCACAGGCAGTGATTTGTTGTGCAGTGATGACCATGACGGTACTGCCGGTGTGTTGGTGGGGGGAGGGAATCCTCCTTATGTCTATTCCTGGCAAAACGGAAGTACTTCATTTTTCATTTCCGGACTTTCAAAAGGAAATCATATGGTAGTGGTGACTGATAACAATAATTGCATTGACAGCTGTATTGCTGTTGTTTCCGCACCGGATACCTTAATCGCCAATTGCATCGTTACTGCTGACGTCACCTGTCCCGGTGACTCGAACGGTGAAATAATGGTGACAGCTACTGGAGGTACGGCTCCTTATACCGGCATTGGCACCTTTAGCAACCTGTTACCGGGAGCCTATTCTTATACTGTCACCGATGCGAATGCCTGCCAGTCGACCTGCACACCTGTTGTCACCACGTTATTTTCCAATTCAGGTTCTCCCACCTCCGTAAGCAGTGATGCACCAGCAAATACTACCTGTACCGGTAGTCCCGTTACATTAACAGTTCATGGCGGATCACTGGGATCAGGAGCTTCCTGGAGATGGTATAAATATGGATGCGGAACCGGTACATCAATAGGAACCGGAAATACTGTTACTGTAATACCTGCTACCGCCGGAGCGCATGCTTATTTTGTACGTGCCGAAGGAATCTGTGATACAACAGCTTGTGCATCTATATTAATAGAAGCCGTTTCTTCCATCGTCCCATTCTCTATTACAGGTATAGATTCCCTCTGCACGTCTACAGGATTTTCAACTGCATATAATGTGTTCCCTGCTACAGCTACCACATCCTATTTATGGACTGTTCCTGCCGGAACGTCAATAAGCGGAGGTCAGGGCACATCGGCTTTGTCAGTAAATTATTCTTCCACTGCCATTGCAAATGGAATTAACGGATTATTGTGTGTTCAGGCTACTGGAGCATGTTATGATACGCTTTTGCAATGCACTGCAATTTCAATTAATGCCGTGAAACCGGTTACACCTCCTTCCATAAGCGGTCCTACCAAATTATGCCCCGGCGACACGGCGACCTATTCCATTGCTCCCGTATTTAGAGCCAGCGGGTATATTTGGTTACTTCCTTCAGGAATGAGTTTTGTTTCAACAGAAAATCAGAATATCATAACTACTGTTACCGGCCCGGGATATTTAGGAGGAACTTTGTCGGTAATGGCTGTAAATAGTTGCGGGGCAAGTTCAGCGAGAAGTAAAACACTTCTGTTTAACCTTCCGCTTCAACCCAAGCCTATCAGCGGACCTACCTATGGTATTTGCAGTATCAGCGGTGCAGTTTTTTCAACATCAGGAGCAACATCAGCCACCTCCTACAGCTGGTTAGTACCTTCAGGAATATCACTGACAAGCGGAGCGGGCAGTGCATCCATCAGCATTGATGCCTCTTCAACTTTTTCAAGCGGAGTGATTTCAGTTACCGGAGTAAATAACTGCGGCTCCGGACCCGTGCGTTCACTTAATATATCCGGTGCACCTGCAAAAGCCGTTTCAGTTTCCGGGGATATCACAATTTGTCCCGGACAAAGCGGGGAGATTTATACTGCAAGCACCATTCCTTCAACCATTACTTATGAATGGATTGTTCCCGGAGGTGTTGCAATTGTTTCAGGACAAGGAACCAAAATCCTGACCGTTGATTATGGAACCGCTTCCGCTTCCGGACAGGTTATTTCAGTAAGAGGTATTAATTCCTGCGGAACGGGAGTATGGCGGAACCTTGCAGGCATAAGCATTGACTCCGTCAATTGTGGGGTAAGAATGAACCATCAGCTATCACAGTTTAGCACCAGTAATATTAGTTTGGTTCCGAATCCGGCAAAAGATCATTTTCAGGTTATTTACTCTTCAAAATACACAGAAAAGGGTATATTGCAACTTCGCGATGTGAGTGGACGATTGATATATACAGCACCACTGGAAATTTATACGGGTGATAATATTATAGAAGTAAAAATACCAAAGCCGGAAACAGGGATTTACCTGGTAGGTTTATACCTCCAGGAAGCCATTCTCTTCTCCAAACTGATTTTAGAATAGGCTTAATCATCATTGGGATAAATGCTAATCACGATACACTTATTGACACTTCAGATTTACTTTTTTTACTATGTAAAAGGTCTGCCATGAATAATCATGACAGACCTTAATCCCCCAATGAGGAAACTTTTCACTGAACGGTATTTTACATTTTGACCACCTTCCTGGTTAATTTCTCACCGTTCACAATAACAATGAGATAATACATTCCTGAAGGCAATGCCTCTGTATTGATAAGCACTTCATGTCGGCCCTTGTCCATTTGCGCAACTGACTGCACTGGCAGTATGAGTTTACCCACCTGATCAAAAAGGGAAAGGCTTACCCCGGACACACCGGATAATTCAAAGGCTGCTTTGATCTGGCTGTTGAAAGGATTAGGATAAACTACCAGCTCATTACCCAATACGGAGGCTTTCAGGGTCCGTAAAGTGCTATAATTCGCGAGAGGTCCCGGGGGAGGGGTAGTCAGCGGAGTGCAACCCACAGAGGCGTGGAATTCACTTCCGGAACGGATTTCCACATTTGGTAATAATAGTACGCTTACCCCCGCATTAAAATTCAGGTAGCTGTTTACTTCCTGAACTATATTAGACCCTGTGATGCTATTGGTTGCCCACCAGCTTTGGTTTTCACCGGTAAAATGGGTGCCTGATAAAGACAAACTGGTGTTACAGGATGTACACACATTAATACAGGACTTGGCAGCAAGAGCGGTACGGATCTTATTGGCGGGCTGATAGCTGAAACCATTGGCAAAATTAATACCAACAGAACAGCCATGACAATAACTCATAATTGTTCCCCCGTTTGCCGGTTGAACCGGATTGCTGGCACAGCCTCCATCGGTAGAAATTCCCCAGCAGGTATTACAACCATCCAAAGGTCCCCCGTTCCAACCGCACCAATGCGTATGAGGAGAACCAAGAGTGTGTCCGCACTCATGCGATACCAGGAAAACATCCCACGAATAGGTAGGATAGGCGTTTACGCCCGCGTAGTCAATCCTGTTAAACGCATAAGAATAAGCACTACAAGTGGCATCCACATATGCAACGCCGCCTCCCAGCGTATCCTGCGTGGACAATAAGGCAGCCATATTGCCGCTAAAGCCGTTTGTATTGTAATAGTCCTTGAAAGAACTCAATGCATCGCCGTTGCTGGCATAATTAAACGGGTCAGCCGCCGTCCATACATTGATCGCGGAAATGGCAATCGCTATGCTGTCGTTGCCATATATTGTATTCATAACATTAAAAATTGAATTGGTGTAATTCGTAACATTGGAAGTAGAATTACCGGCGCTCTGGTAATAGGTATACGAACAATCAAAGAAGATTTTGGCGCAATTACCAAGTACCTGCGTACCAAAGGGAGCGACCGTACCGTTGATGTTACGGTTAACGGAGGGATCCTCATCCGCTGTTTCACAACTGAATTCCACCGGGAGGCGGAAAGTACGGTCATTAAAATACACATAGGTATCCTGGTCATCCTTTTTCTTTCCAAGATTCCAGTTACCTTCTTCATCGCTGATGATACCATATATTTCATTTTCAAATACCGATACAGCCGCCATGGAAGCAGGCACGCCTTCTATGGTTCCTTTGTAATAGCGGCCTTCATTCATTTTTTGTTCCCGGCGACCATTCTGATCTGTCACCGTAAACACGAAATCTTCCGAATGAATGGTATGCTGCGTCAGCAACAACACCACCGGATTTTTTCCGGCCAATGGAATCATCAGTCGCATTGATTTATAATCGGAGGCGAATAACTCCTTCAACGCGCCTTTATCAATCTCAAGTGCGGTATAAGGGCCAATTCCTTCCTCAAACCTGTCATCAGGAGCACTGAAAATATTCGCTTCATAGAACACTTCATGCTGTCGTTGCAATTTATCAATGGCTACCTGAGCCGGCAACATCCTGTTCACCACCAATTGCGCGTGTAGTGAGAATGCAACAAGGCATGCCAATATAGTGATACTTATTTTTTTCTTTGTCATAGTGATATTTTTTAAGATGGAGGTAAAAACAGTTTTTACCCTTTATCACTTTTTCAGATTGTCAACCTGCTCCTGCAAAGACTTCAGTGCAGCTTTGAGCTCCTGATTTTCTTTGTAAAGCTGAATGATATACAAAGTGTTTTCTTCCACCTTCTCGACCACTTTGCCTGTCATCTGGCCCACGTTTAAACCACCTGACTCCACTTCCTGTGCACTGGGCATACCGGGCAAATAGCCATAGGTATTGATATGCGCTTCCACTTCCGGAATGGTGTTGAGTTTATAATTCTCCTCAAAAACATAATCGGGAAATGGCTGTAATTGCACTTTTAATTCTTCGCAGATAATTTTACCGCCCACAGCGAGTTTATAAGTGGAAGATGGGTTAACACCGAAACCGGCATTTCCGTTAGTATTTATAGTCATTAATCTCGATGGCCCGCTATTGACAATAAACTCTCCGCTACCCCCCTGGCCGATATCTATAAAATCTGCTCCTCCTCCTGAATAACGAACCACAGCACCGAAGCCTCCGCTCGAATGCCATTCTCCTAAAAGGCGTGATCCGCCGCCACCTGCAAAGTTGTTATATACATTAAAGTAACTTCCGCCAGCGTCGATCACATGCAATTTTGCCAGTCCAAAAAAATTAGAATTTGCGCCAATGGCAACCGGCCCCTGGATGATGGCTCCATCTACCGGTGCAGCAACAGCCCCGGCATAGGCTGAACCGACACTGAGATTTCCCTTAACGTCGAGTCTACTCTGAGGGGTGGAGGTAGCAATTCCTACCTTTCCTGATGAATTGATCACCATCCTCGTTGCATTCTTTGTTTTAAAATAAAGGGCTTTTGTGTCGGTAGTACCCAGGAAATTGTTACCGGGGGTAGTCCCGGCATTACCCGTGAGTGACCATTGTGCATTGGCAGTTTGAGTACCTGCTACTAACAGCAGGAAGCATCCTGCGATGAAATAAGTAATGTTTGATCTTTTCATGTTGTTTTTAAATAAATTTAGGTTAGCTATAAGTGAATTAAATTAATAATATGCAGGAATAAATTTCAGCTTCAGAGCAGATGCAGATAAAAACAAAACATCAGGTATCTATACATCATATTCAGGGATATAATTCTATACATTGAAATTAATATACATGAATTGCTTTTCAATAAATCACGAAGCCTATGTTACCATCAGTAACACCACTATTTACAATTAACAGGATGGTGAGGGCTTCAGGTGCAAGGGTTAACAACTGAAATATTTACTGTCCAAAAGTTAGCCAGCATATAAATGGGCATCAGAAATACAAATACCAGTAAAGAATATTTTCTCATACAATTTAAATAAATATTTAATGGTTAATCAAGTAAATCTAAAAAAAATATACGAAATACACAACATTTTTTTCATTTATTCCCTAATTAGATGATATTATATACCGGATAAATGAATCCGAATTTTCAATAAAAAATGCAACTTAAGGTGATGTATAGGATCAATAGTATCCTTTCAAACCGCCGTTGCACCTTCACTCCTTGTCAGGAATAATAAGTATCTTTGAGAGATATATTTATATCAAACTTGAATTTCAAAGACTTTAACTTTGTCCACTCTTTACAGGAAGGGCTGGACGCCATGGGCTTTCATCAACCCACTCTAATCCAGGAACAGGCGATTCCCATCATATTAAATGGCCATGACCTGGTAGCCTGTGCCCAAACCGGCACCGGAAAAACGGCCGCTTATGTTTTGCCGGTATTGGACCGCATCGCACGATCAGACCATAGCCACCTGAACACCTTAATTATTGCTCCCACCCGCGAGCTGGCGCAGCAAATCGATCAGCAGATAGAGGGCTTTAGCTACTTTTTACAGGTGAGTTCTATTCCTATTTACGGTGGTGGTGATGGGATGGCCTGGGAACAGCAAAAGCGGGCCTTGCGTGAAGGTGCCGACATTATAATTGCTACTCCGGGAAGGCTGCTGTCATTGCTGGGCGGAAATGATATTGACTTCAGCCACCTGCAGCATTTGGTACTGGATGAAGCGGACAGGATGCTGGATATGGGTTTTTATGAAGACATCATTCGCATCATCAACATGCTGCCGGCTAAACGTCAGACGATGTTGTTTTCTGCCACTATGCCACCCCGTATCAGAACGATGGCCAACCGGATCCTTCATCATCCACAGGAAATCAGTTTGGCTGTATCAAGGCCGGCCGATAAAATACATCAGGAGATATACTTCATTTCCGCCGACCAGAAGTTGCCGATGACTATTGATATCCTGAAAAACCCATTGTATCAGTCCGTGATTGTATTTGCTTCTTCAAAAGAAACCGCTAAAAAACTGAATGCAGAACTGAAAAGAGCCGGCCTCTCCACAGCGGCCTTTCATTCCGACCTGGAACAAAAGCAAAGGGAGGAACTTTTACGCGAATTCAAGAGCCGGAAAATAAAGATACTCACCGGCACCGATGTATTATCACGCGGTATAGACATTGAAGGCATCAGCCTGGTCATGAATTATGATGTACCCCACGATCCGGAAGATTATATTCACCGCATCGGCCGTACCGCCCGCGCCGAGGAATCAGGGGTTGCGGTTACCATGGTAACGCCTTCGGATTACCGTCGTTTTTTACGCATCGAAAAGCTGATTGGCCACGATTTACCCCCTTCGCCATTGCCCGAAAAATTCGGTGTATCTCCTGACATGAAAGCCTCCTCCTTTAAAAGCGAAAAGCGGCCCCATAAGCGACCCAACAGAAAGAAAGGCGCCTGAGGGTTTCGTTTTGCATCCATCCCCCATTTTTATCATGCTGTGCATTTTCAAAAGGATCAAAAGGAAAGGAAGATAGCATTATCACTTTTTTTATAAAATCAGTACCAATTTCTAATATATGAATGTTTCCCAGCAAATTAACCGGGAGGGATTTCAAATACAAGGCTCACTTTATGATTACTATCATTAAAAAAATTGACGCCGGTCACTATAATTTTATTTCGGATATTTTTATCCGAAATAGGTGGCTCATAACTTTGCCCCCGTAAACTTTAAAACAAACTTAACATGAAGGCTTATTTCACCCATTCCTTATTTACGGTGGTACTGGCAATTGGCGCTCTTTCCCTTAACAGTTGTCAGGAACCCGCACAAAAACAATCTATCGCTCCGGTTAACATGAAAGTGTCGGGAGCCAGCGAAGCCGAACTAACAGCTCCCCCTATGGTACCAAAGCCCGTAGGCAACAGGCAAGCGACCAAGCTCACCGTTAACATGGAAATTATCGAAAAGGAAGGTGAAATGGCCGATGGTGTGAAATATATATACTGGACCTACGGAGGCTCGGTACCCGGAAGTTTTATCCGCACCCGTGTGGGGGATGAAGTGGAGTTTCACCTGAAGAACCACCCCGACAATAAACTCCCCCACAACATCGATCTGCACGCAGTGACCGGCCCCGGCGGGGGTGCAAAGAGTTCATTTGTTGCGCCGGGACATGAAGTGGTATTTTCATTTAAAGTAATTAATCCCGGGTTATATGTCTACCACTGTGCCACAGCACCGGTAGCCATGCACATCGCCAATGGTATGTACGGGCTGATACTTGTTGAACCCGAAGGGGGTCTGCCGCCTGTAGATAAAGAATACTATGTGATGCAGGGTGATTTCTACACCAAAGGCAAAAACGGAGACCAGGGTTTACAACCTTTTGACATGCAAAAGGCAGTGGATGAAAACCCGACTTACGTTTTATTCAATGGAAAAGTAGGTTCCATGACAGGTGATAAGGCGATCACCGCCAAAGTGGGTGAAAAGGTGCGCCTTTATGTGGGTAACGGTGGCCCCAACCTGATTTCCTCTTTTCATGTGATTGGTGAAATCTTTGATGTGGTATATGTAGAAGGCGGCGAACTGAAAAATACCAATGTACAAACCACGTTGATTCCTGCCGGAGGCGCCGCCATCGTTGACTTCAAAGTTGAAGTACCCGGCACCTTTATATTGGTAGATCACAGCCTGACACGCACCTTTAACAAAGGGTCATTGGGTATGCTGAATGTAACGGGTGATGACAACAAGCTGGTCTATTCCGGCACTTTGACAGAAGGAATTTACCATCCGGAAGGAGGCACTATCCAAACCATGCCCGGTGATAAAGAAAAGAGAGCGGAACCCATTGCTGCCAACATCAATGAAAGGATGAGTATGGGTAAAACCGTATATGCAAAAACATGTCTTGCCTGTCATCAGGACGACGGTGCGGGTGTTAAAGACGCCTTCCCACCGCTGGCTAAATCTGATTTTCTGAATGAAGATGTTGGCAGGGCAATCGATATTGTACTGCATGGTAAGACGGGAGAAGTGGTGGTGAACGGTAAAAAATACAACGGCATCATGCCTGCCCAGGCCCTTTCGGATGAAGAAGTTGCCAATGTACTTACCTATGTGTACGGCAGCTGGGGCAATAAAGCCAGGGAGGTAAAACCGCAAGAAGTAAGTAAACGCCGATAGCATGAGCGCCCTGTTCAGGAATACTGTCTTGCTGCTGCTGTTAAGCTTACTTACCTGGATGTGCAGGAAAGCGGAAACGCCCGCTGAAACTGCATCCACACGTTTGGCAGCCGGAGAAGTACCTGAAACAAGGGAGGCGCTGCATGCTGAATTTTCAGATCCGGTAAAAATGCAAAAGGTGTCAGAGGGACGGTATACTCCGCTTTTCGGCGACAGGGACTCCCTGGTTTCGGTGGAAGCATTCATGATGGACGAAGTGCCCGTCACCAACCGTCAGTTTCTTGCCTTTACAAAGCGGTATCCAACATGGAGGCGATCACATGTGAAGCGCATTTTTGCGGATGGCAATTACCTTATACACTGGGAAAATGATACCACGCTGGCTTCTGCGGAAAATCCGGAAGCGCCGGTGACCAATATTTCATGGTTCGCCGCCCGTGCCTATTGCAAATGTCTTGGTAAGGATTTACCGACTGTTTCCGAATGGGAATATGCTGGCAATGCAGGCAAAACAGCGATGGACGCAAGAAAAGACGCCGGATACAACCAGTATATCCTCGACTGGTATGAACGTCCCAGGGCCTATGCGCATCCGGTGAGAAGCACCTATCAAAACTACTGGGGAGTATGGGATCTTCACGGCCTGGTGTGGGAATGGACCCTGGACTTCAATGAAGTGATGCTGTCGGGGGAGTCGCGGCGTGATGTAAGCAACGACAACTCCCTGTTTTGCGGCAGCGGTTCGGTAGGTGCCAATGAACTGATGAACTATGCGGCCTTTATGCGATATGCATTCAGGGGCAGCCTGCATGCGGATTACGCTATACGCAACCTGGGTTTCAGATGTGTTAAAAAAATTCCGGAAAAATGAAAACACTTTCACTTGTAATACTGATGCTTGCGATGCTCCAGGCATGCAGCTCCTCCGATAAAAATGACAAGCTGCTGCCATCAGCGAATGCATCAGGAGCGGATCAGGATGAGTCGGGAGCATCCATCTTTCATCTGGAGTCTGTATGGCATACAGAAGAAGGAGACAGCCTGCCGCTGGCGATGCTCAAAGGAAAAGTGCTGGTGATGGTAATGATATACACCAGTTGCAAAGCGGCATGTCCCCGGCTCGTCGCCGACATGAAAGCGATACACGGCCAGATACCTCCCGGTCTGCTGGAAGAAATTCAATTTGTTCTCGTTAGCATTGATCCGGAAAATGATACACCGCAGCGTCTGAAATCCTTTGCCATAGCAAAAGATATGGACGGAAAGGAATGGACATTTCTACAGGGAACTCCTGAGTCAACCCGGGAATTCGCAAATGTGCTTTCCGTAAAATACAAGGAAATATCTCCGGTTGACTTTTCGCATTCAAACATCATCAGTGTATTTAACAGGTCCGGCGAACTGATTCACCAGCAGGAAGGCCTGGGTGTGAACAACGCTACTACAGTACAATCCATTATAACCACAGCAAAACATCCATGAAAAAATACATCCCGTATATAGTACTGCTGATTTTAAGCAACCAGAGTACTTTTGGTCAAAAACTAACGATAAACGCGGATCTGCGTTGCCGTTATGAATACAGACATGGCTACTCCACCCTGTTTTATGATTCGCTAAAAGCAGGTAACTTCATTGCACAAAGGACACGGTTGATCTTTCATTACTCCTCTGACCGTATCACCGTGCGTATTTCTCCTCAAAACGTCAGGATCTGGGGGGATGTTGCCACCACCTCCGCCCGGGATTCCGCCAACGCCCTGCATGAAGCCTGGGCCGAACTGAAAGCGAATGAAAAACTGTCCTTTCGCGCCGGCCGGCAGGAGCTGAACTATGACGATGCAAGGATCCTGGGCAACCTAGACTGGACCATGGCTGCCAGGAGCCATGACCTTATGCTGCTGAAGTTTCATCCCGATTCCACCAACATGCTGCACGCCGGTATTGCGGTTAACGGCACAAAAGAAACCAATGTAAAGGACCTGTACTCCGTCTCTTCCCAATACCGGTTTATGCAATTTTTATGGTATCATGGCAGCTTTAGTAATACCGGTATCAGCGCCCTGTTTATCAACCAGGGCCTGCCCTATATGGATTCACTGCATGAAAAAACAGCCTGGACACAAACCAGCGGTATCCGTCTTACGCATGGGCATTCCCGCATAAAGGCGGAGGCAGCCTTTTATCTGCAAACCGGTGAGATCGCACAAAACAAGGTAAACGCGCTCTGTCTGGCAGCGGGCATATATTATAAACCCAGCGGTACATTTCAGACCGGCATCGGATTCGAATATCTGTCAGGAAAAGACAGTGATGACCCCGGAACCGAAATAAAAAGCTTCCTGCCCTGGTTCGGCACCAATCATAAATTTAACGGATACATGGATTATTTCTACGTGAACAATCACAAAAATTCAGTAGGCCTGCAAGACCTCTTTATGAACTTTACCTATGAAAAAGGGAAAATAAAGGCCTTGTTTGCTCCTCATTATTTCCTGACAGCAGCGGATCTGGTCAAAGCCGGAAAAAAACAGGATACCGTGCTGGGTACTGAACTGGATATTACGCTGAGTTATCAGATTGATCCGGCCATCACGCTTCATGCCGGATACTCACACATGCTGGCGACAGAAACGCTTGAATATTTAAAAGGCGGGGATAAAAACACACTCAACAACTGGGGCTTTGTCGCCATACATTTTTCTCCTGAACTTTTATCCGTCAATCCGGCACAGAAAAAATAATACATAACATACACACATGGGACTGGAGTCATCGCTTTCCCCACTAAACCAGGGTATGAATTCCGGACATTCGCCTGACGCAACACTTTCCACATCCGGAAATCCGGATACGGAAAAACAAATCCTGGAACCTCCGGGCGGAATCCTGATATGGCTGCTGGTGTTGCTCGAGCTATTTACATTTGGCATAGCCATCCTGTTTTACCTGCATGAACGAAACAACTCAACTCCTGAATTCCGCCACTACGCCGGATTTCTGAATATCAATTTGGGTACAATCAACACTGTTATACTCCTCAGCAGCGGTTACTTCATGGCCGCCTGTATTACATCCCTGCGCAGCGGAAACATTAAAACAGGCAGTGTGTTTTTACGTTTAACCCTGTTTACCGGCATAATCTTTATCGTAATAAAATGCTATGAATACATGCACCTCCTGGAGCAGGGTTTAGGATTGGGCAGTCACCTGTTCATGGATTTTTACTGGCTGCTTACCGGATTTCATCTGATACATCTGCTATGCGGACTCGTCATCTTATTGTGGATATACATCGCGGGTAAATCAAAAAAACAGGATCGTGTCACTGCCGATTTCGAAACCGGAGGTGTTTTCTGGCATTTATGTGATTTAATATGGCTGATGGTTTTTCCTGTACTCTACCTGCTTCACTGATCGCCATGTGTCAACGCCCTGTATATACCTGGATATTGCTTTTACTGCTGATAGTGGTCCTCTCCTTCACCTGCTACACCGGTCAATTGACAACCTGGCAAGTAGCTGTCATTGCCGGAACCTCCCTCATCAAATTTTTACTGGTGAGTTTCAACTTTATGGACATCAGAAATACCCATACTATCTGGAAAGTACTGATGGTCCTGTTCGCTACGGGTATCTATGGTGCCATCTTTGTACTGACCTGGTAAACTGATTTATCTCAGTTAATTTTAAAGGACAATTTTGTCCGTTGAATCTGATGTTTTATTACATTTGTCAAAACAATACGGTTTCATGTTTTCAAAAGCATGTGAGTACGGAATACGGGCCATGATCTTCATTGCGGACAAGTCCCTTGAGGGGCAGCGTTGCAATCTGAAAGAAATTGCGAAAGGTATTAATTCGCCGGAGGCTTTTACCGCTAAAATTTTACAGTCACTTTCAAAAAACGGGCTGATCGATTCGATGAAAGGCCCGAAGGGGGGATTTGAAATCTCTTCAAAAAAAATCAGAAAAACATCTCTTGCAGAGATAATCGTAGCCATTGACGGGCCTGAAATACTGAATCAATGCGTGCTGGGGCTTGAAACCTGTTCTGACGAACATCCCTGCCCGGTTCATCATAAATACCTGCCCATTAAAACTGAACTGCTCACATTTTTTCATCACACCCCTCTGAAAGATGCTGTGGTGAACCTGAACCTGTTGAATACATTTATCCGCCCCTGAAAAAAATTTATATCTATTTCGGACAATTATATCCTTTATTAACTCCCAATACATCAAACACCATGTTATCAAAAAGTCAAGCTAAAACGTTTTTCCTCGGTGGAACCGTGGTAACGTTTGCCATATTCCTGGGCTTATCATGGAATACATTAAGCAAAGAAGTTCCGAAGCGAACACATGAAGAAAACCTCACCCCAGAAGTTATACACGGAAAAGAAATCTGGGAATCCAACAATTGCATGGGCTGCCATACCATTCTGGGTGAAGGTGCCTATTACGCTCCGGAACTGACAAAAGTGTATGAACGACGCGGGGAGGCATACATCAAAGCGGCATTGATGTCACCTGTACCCTGGTCACCAAGAGGCAGGAAGATGGTAGCGTATAAGATGTCGGAAAAAGATGCGAATGATGTAGTGGCCTTCCTGAAATGGATCGGTGAAACTGACTTAAACGGTTTTCCTGCCAAACATAAATATAACACCAGCCCTAATTCAAAATAATTTATTATGAAATACAAATCACAAAAAGTCGCCTATTGGTTCTTTGCTTTATCCATGCTGCTGGTATCCCTGCAGATCATCTACGGATTCATCATGGGTTTCGCGCACATGGGGTATGATACACTTCATGATATTATCCCATTCAATACAGCAAGGGCTGTACATACCAATCTGCTGGTAGTATGGCTGCTGAGCGGTTTTATGGGGGCAGCTTATTACATCATTCCCGAGGAAGCAGAACACGAACTGGTAAATGTGAAGCTTGCTTACATTCAGTTAATATCGCTGGCAGTAGTAGGAGTCATCGCCATTGTCGGCTATCACTTCAATTACTGGGAAGGCAGGAAGTTCCTTGAGATTCCAAGGCCGCTGGACTGGCTGGTGGTGGTTAACGTGTTAACATTCCTCGGTTTAATCCTGGCCACTTTATTTAAAGGTAAAAAGAGGACCACTACATCACTGGTGTTAACGATGGGACTTGTGTTTGCGGCACTATTGTATTTACCCGGCATGATCTGGTTCGATAATCAGACGATGGATTCCTTCTTCCGCTGGTGGGTAGTACATTTATGGGTAGAAGGAGTATGGGAATTGATTATGGGAGGTATTCTGTCGTTCCTGCTCATAAAAATTACCGGAGTTGACCGTGAAGTCATCGAAAAGTGGCTGTATGTCATCGTAGGACTTACTTTCATTTCAGGCATATTGGGAACAGGACATCACTATTATTACATTGGTGCAGGTAAAGTATGGCTGATTGTAGGCGGTATTTTTTCCGCCCTCGAACCTCTGGCATTTCTGGGCATGGCGCTCTTCGCGCTGGCCATGTACCGCAAAGGCGAGAAAAAACATCCCAACAAAATTGCTCTGAACTGGACCCTGGGTACAGCCATCGTTTCCTTTGTGGGTGCCGGGTTGCTGGGTCTCGCACACACCCTGCCCCAGGTTAACTTATATACGCATGGAACACTGGTTACCGCCATGCACGGACATCTCGCGTTTTGGGGCGCCTATGCCATGATTAACCTTGCCATCATCAGTTACACCATGCCCAACCTCACCGGCAGGAAATTATTTGACAGCAACCGCGGTAACCTTGCTTTCTGGTTATCCAACATCGGCATGCTGGGTATGACGGTTGCCTTTGGCGTGGCCGGTGTGGCGCAGGTGTATATGGAAAGAATAATGGGCGTTGAATTTGGCGAGGTACAAAAGGAAATACAGGTGCATTTCTTCATCCTGATTTGCTGTGCTACCATGTTCACTGCGGGTATGATTCTTTATATAGCGGAATTTGTAAAATACGGTACACCCAACGACGAAGCACTGGTGGCCAGTTAGGTCATTCTGTTCAAAAACGATCCGGGACGGCCGTTATGGATTTCTGAAAATTTCCATAACGGCTACCCGTTACCGGCAAACATTGATCACAATATAAACCGGTGTATAAAACCGGACTATACCTATGAAATTTGAAATAACTTCATCTCCAGTCAACGAATCACCACCTGCCGGCATGAAACGGGTTCCCTATTATAAAGCAAGCGGTAAAGAAACAGAAGTGTTTGAGTGCGCATCACTCCACAAACTCCCGGTACTTTTAAAAGGGCCTACCGGTAGCGGAAAGTCACGCTTTGTTGAATACATGGCATACAGGCTGAAACGGAAACTCATTACCGTGAGTTGTCATGAGGAAACCTCTTCTACTGATCTCATCGGAAGATATATCATCAAAGGAGCTGAAACGATATGGCTGGACGGGCCATTAACTACAGCCGTGAAAAAAGGGTTCATTCTTTACCTGGATGAAATAGCCGAAGCGCGTCCGGATGTGATTGTTGCGATACATCCCCTTACCGATCACCGGCGCGAACTGTATATTGACAAGCTTGGGGAAACCATAAAGGCCCATCCCGACTTTTTGCTGGCAGCTTCCTACAACCCGGGATATCAGCGTGGATTCAAAGAGTTGAAACCGTCCACACGGCAACGCTTTATCGCGCTTAATTTTGATTTCCCCGATGAAGCAACAGAAACGGAAATCCTCATTAACGAAACCGGCATAGATAAAGACACTGCAAAAAAATTAGTACAGATTGCCAATAAAATCAGGAACCTGAAGGAAATGGGGCTAACCGAAACAGCATCTACCCGGCTATTGGTGGATGGCGCAAAACTGATTCAGGCAGGCCTGCCCCGGCGACTGGCCGTTAAAGTATCGGTACTTGAACCCCTTTCGGATGACCGTGAAATAGTAGATGCCCTGTGCGACCTTGCCGACCTTATGATTTGACAAGTCTATGGCACTGGATGAATTTCTTTTCGGGCGTATCAGCCGCTACTTCAGGTCAAAGAAACAGGAGGATATCCTGTTACAAAGCCACTGCTTACATCTGCATGAAATCAAGCGGAAGCTCAGCATTGTTGCCACCGCGGTATCCGGGCAGCCTGTAGAAATATTCGAAGCGGAAAGAGAAGGTGGCTGTAAAAACAATGTTTACTTTCTCCCGGCTTCCATGGCCATTTTCCCGGGGCGAAGCTATAATCTCAGCTTCTACTTTTTCAGAGTACTGTTTATGTCAGTGCAACAGGAAATCCACTCGTCCTTTCCTGCATCTTCGTCAACTGCAGATAAAAGTGAAAGCGAAGGGACCTTTCCGGAAAACATCCTGTCGCGTCTGTATATCCTGTTCCCTGAAGTAAAGACTATTCATGACAGGTTGTATACCTTTTTAACAAGTGCAGGAGGTGATCAGGGTTCTGAAGATCTTTCATGGCTGTATGGAAAGCCTGTATATGCCTCCACACCTGAAGAAGATCTGAACTCACTGCAACACCTGCCAGAGAAAATACGTCATTCTTCGCAGCCATTACCGCAAACAACGATCCGCTCCAAAGCAGTGGAAGAGATCAAAAGCATCAGCATCGATAAAAAGGCACAGGAGGACTATGTACTGACGCACAATTTCGAAAAAGTAGATACAGCGGATGAATTTAATGGTACCTGGAGAGATTTTGACGGGGAAGATGAACTGGAAAGTCACCAGGAGGCGCTGGATGAATTACAATTAAAATTTACGGTACGTGTGGACGACCCCGTACATTCCGTATATCAGGCTGAATACCTGGAAAATACAAATGTATCAGAGAGCGGCAACAGGGAAAGGAAGGAGCCGTGTTACTTATATGATGAATGGGATTACAAACAACGATCATACAAAACCGGCTATTGTAAGGTTTATCCCGCCATACTACCGGTTGAAGAACCTGTTTACTACCGGCAAACCCTGTCCGAATATCACATCCTGCTGAACGGTCTACGTAAAATGCTGGCCACCATTCATAATAAAATGCAGCATCAACGAAGGCAGGTTCAGGGAAATGAATTTGATATGGATGCGCTTACCGACCGCCTGGCAGATGTAAAATCAGGACATACTCCCTCTGAAAAAATATACATCGCCAGCCATAAAAAAGAAAAAGACATTTCCCTGCTTCTTTTACTGGATACCAGTCTCTCCAGCGATGGTTATGCGAACGGCAACAGAATCATTGATGTAGAGAAGAAAATATCACTGCTCTTTGGGGAAATCCTGAATGAATATCACATTGATTTTTGCATCAGTGCTTTTCATTCCAACACCCGTAACCATAGCGATTACCACCTCATAAAAGGGTTTGACGATTCGTGGGAAAAAGCCAGGAACCGCCTGGGAGCGCTGGAGCCGGCCGGCTATACGCGCATAGGGGCCTCCATCCGGCACAGTGCTGCATTAATGGAACAAAGGCCGGCAAAAAACAAATGGCTGCTCTTGCTTTCGGACGGCAAACCCAATGACTATGACCGGTATGAAGGACGTTATGGTGAAGAGGACATACGGCAGGCACTGCGGGAACTCAACAGCAGGCAGATTAACAGCTACGCGCTGGCCATAACGTCCAATGCGAAACACTATCTGCCAAGGATGTTTGGAGAGAATCATTACCAGATACTCTCTTCGCCGGAAGAACTCCTGACATCCATGGTAAAATTGTTCGAGCGCATCCGTCACAACCGCTAAGGATATCTCTTTTACATGATGCGAAATGCGTCTGTCACAGCTTACAATTTCGAAAACAACTCCATCAGACCTTCCTTACGCTGACGTGCTACCGAAATATTTGAACCATCGCTCATAACCAGGTATCCCCCCTGCTCCTTAACAAATTTCACGATATGGTTCAGGTTCACAAAATGCGACTGATGAACCCGGTAAAACGGATAGGCCTCCAGTGATTCCTCAACCTGTTTCAGTGTTTTCGTAATCAATATGCGCTCTCCATCCGACAGATATATAAACGTATAATTATTATCACTTTCACACCGGACTATTTTCTCCACACTGATGAAGGATATGCCATCCCCTGTCGGCAGGGCGATCTTTTTATTGGTTGAAAGCTGTTCCCTGAAAAGTTTCAACAGCGACTCAATTTTCTCCGATGAATCTGTCCTTTGCTTTTGCATCACCTTGTCCACCGCATGAATCAGCTCCGATTTTTCAATAGGCTTCAGGAGGTAATCCACTGCATTTTCCTTGAATGCCTGTACCGCAAACTGGTTGTAGGCAGTAATAAAAATAACGTCAAAGCCTATAGGCTTCAGTTTCTCAAGCAACTCAAAAGCATTCATCCCCGGCATCTCAATGTCCATAAAAACAAGATCCGGGTGCAGGTTAGCGATGCGATCCAGGGCATCGGCGGGTGAATTACAAATGGCAAGGTTATTAACCTGGGGACAATAGGTTTCCAGTTGCCAGTGCAGGATATCCGTACAGGATACTTCATCATCAACAATAACAGATCTGATCATAAATATAAACGTTAAGCCGCCTCCTTATTGACTGCATTTAAGACAATTTCCACACGCGTACCTGTAGCCTGGTTATTTGCATCATACAGGTCAATGATTTTAAAATTTTTATCATCTCCATTCAGGAGATTAATCCGTTCACGCGTAATTTCAGTACCGAAGGATTTGTTGGATCCCAGGGTTTTACTTTTCAGTTCTGCCGCCTTCTGCCTGCCTACCCCGTTATCTTCAATCACACAAAAGATCCGGTTATTCTCCCTTTTCCTGATATGGATATCCACCCGGCCTTTCCCGTTTTTATTCAGGAGTCCGTGCCAAATCGCATTCTCCACATAAGGTTGCAATACCAGTGGCGGGATGAACGTAGTTTCACTGTCAATTGCGGGATCGACTACTATGGAATAATCAAATTTGTGATCGAAGCGCAGTTGCTCCAACTCTATATACAGGCGGAGGGCATCGGTTTCATGGTGAAGGGTTACCACACTGGATTTTGAATTTTCAAGTACCAGACGCATCAGTTTTGAAAATTTGACCAGGTAATCGCTGGCAGTTTCTTTATCGCTGCGGATGATATACCGGTTGATTGAATTCAACGCATTGAAAAGAAAATGAGGATTCATCTGTGCACGAAGCGCTTCTATCTTAAGTTCACTGAGCTGATGATGCAGGAGGTGCTTTTCCCCTTCGGCTTTTCTTTCCCTGCTGATCCTGTACTGATTAAAGACCAGCAACAAAAACAGCAATAATACGGCGGCTCCCAATACAATCATATTCTTTGCACTCCGCTGCCGTTCAATTTCCCGGTCCTGCAATTCCTGCTTTTGCCGGCTTAACGTCAGCGCGTGCTCTTTCGCTTCCGATTCAAATATCTTCCTGTTCAGTTCTTCTTTTTGCTGTTGAAGTTTCAATTCACCGATAATCTTCTCTTTGTTCAGCAGGTCTATTTCACTTTGCTTTTGCCTGGCCCGCTCCTGATTTCCTTTAAGGAGGGCATTTTTCTTTTCGATTTCCAGCAACTGTATCTTTCTTTCACTGTTCAACCGGTTTATTTCATTTTCCTTTTTCGCGCTTTCATACTCTACAGCCAGCCGGTTTATTTCCCTTTTCTTCTCCTCTACAAAGACACTGTCCTTGTATTCAATCGTCCTGTTATAATACTTTCCCGCCCCCTGAAAATCATTCATGGCGGTAAGCACTTCGGCTTTTAGACGGAGACTGCCGGCATAACCGGCATCATCCATTTCCTCCTGAGAGATGAGCAGGGCATTATTCACCATCGCCAACGCCGAATCCAGATCACCCCGCTGAAGGAGGAAAGATGAGTAATTTGAATACAAGCGACCCAGGAATCCGATTTTATTCATCTGCTCAGCCAGTTCAATCGTTTTAACATGATATACGGCGGAAGAATCCAGTTGCCGCAGTTCCTGGTATATGGTGGCTTTATTGCTATACACCACATGTAGTCGTGAAAATTCATTGGATGCATGCATGGCTTCCTCGGCAAGCTGATAATACTTTAAAGCACTATCCCGGTTCAGCAAAGTATAATGATAGGTAGCAACTCCAAGATACGCAGTGGATAAATACGGCCTGAAATTCTGCAAACAGTGGTTCATATTCCGAAAATAATAGCGCCAGGCCCCTTCGTAATCCTTATCATCCAGCAGGATATTAGCCACCGCATTGTAGGCTACCGCCAGGCTCCTGTAATCCTTAGAATTTTCCAGGTAATTAATGGCGGCAATGTATTTTTCAAGCGCCTGCTTCTGCTTTTCGGTACGCGACAATACAATTCCGTAGGTCAGGTTGGTTTTGGCCAGTTCATTTTCATCCTTCAGCAGCACCGCGTATTCCTCCGCTTTGCGCACATAGCTCAGCGCCTCTTCAATACGTGAATTGCTTTCGCAATACTGGGCCATTGTTCTGTATGCCTTTATACGATACAATAATTTCCCTCCGCTTTCGGAGAGGCCGATAGCCAGCTTCAGTACAGAAAATACACTGTCGCGGGGAAGGGTGAAATAATTCCGCACCACATGGTTATACCAGGCATAAGCCATTTCGCTTTTACTTCCACTGCGCTTGGCAGCACTCATCTGCGCTGCAAGAAATTTATCCGCCTCCGGCAATTTACGAAGGGAGGTAAGTACAAATGCCTTGTCACCCAGTTGCGCCGCAATCACGGAATCCGCTTTACCGGAAGCAAGAAGAGTATGTAAGGTATCCTCCCAGTTGCTTTCCTGCGCAAATGCAGGATATCCTGCTATCCATAACAACAGCACCACTATTCCCGAAGACAGAAATTGCAGGCTTCGCCCACGGCCGGGGAAACAGGATAAGTTATAGCAAAACGTGGCGATCATACACTACAATATTTCCATCATACGGAATAAATAAACCATATTTAAAGATACTGAAAACAATCAAAACGGAAAAGCTCCGCATCCTGTCAGTTATCTTTTGCAAATTAAATCTATTTCGCACGGAAATTCTTGTGAAATCATCTCTTTTTAGAATTCAGTTGTTTTCGCAGGGTATTTGGTAAAAACAAATCAGTATTCTGAAAATCCACTCGTGATTTGTATTCGTAACTAATTGATTTTCCATTTATCACATCAGCATGGTACTTGCAGAATCTATTCCTCCGACGTAGCTTTGAAAATGTATTCCCATTGGAATACCCTGCGAACACATCTTCCTATGAAAAAATTACTGAGAACCGGCCAGGCTATTGTCAGGGCATTGCTATTATCAGTATTGCTGATCCAGTCGTCTGAAATTCCTGCACGGCATTCGCCACTTTTAACAGGGGCAAATCCTGTTCAACCTGAACATCGTTTATTGTCATATAACCTGGACATTGAAGCTACTTCCTTTACCGATCCGGAAGACCAGGACACCATTTCCTCTGCCAGTACCTTCCTGCCCCGGGCTCTTTTCACCAATACGGGTCTCCTGTCACAAAGCAACATCCCTGTACGCTATAAGATCCTGAATTCATCCTACACGGTGGTGTATGATCAGACAGCCTCCATCACCACACTTCCTCCCGGTGCCAGTGTGATTGTGGATTTTCCCGCCCTTAACCTGCCTGTAGCCGGCACCTACACCATTCAGATGATCGCCCAGTTGCCGCTTGACCAGAACACCGCCAACGATGGACTTATGGGAACTATAACGGTGATGGACCCCCTCTGTGGCACGTATACCATTGGTTCCGCGCAGCCCTATCCATTTAATACGCTTAGTTCAGCCATAGCCAGATTGAATGCAGTTGGTATGTCCTGCGCTGTAACCTTCGAACTGGAGGACGCTTTATATGCTTCCTCCGAAACATTTCCCATCATCATCAATGCCATTGAAGGTGCAGGTCCTGTATCTCCATTTATATTAAAACCCAAATCAGGAACGCAGCCGGTCATCAGCGGAAACAGCGCCACAGGGCTGATACGTCTTGAAGATGCCGATTGGATCACCATTAACGGTGCCGGCAACGGGCTTAACTTTTCCCAGAACCAGGACCTTACTTTTCTTAATTTCAGTAACAGCGCCGCCTGTATTATCGGACTTCACAGTTCAGGCAGTGGTGCCGGCGCTACCTACAATACCATCATCAATACGCGGATGATCGGAACTTCCACATTGAGCAATGCAGGTACGCTGTTCGGTATTTACAGCGGCGGTAGCAGCATCAGTATGACAGGAAACGGAACCGACAACGATAACAATACCTTTCAACATAACTATATAAGCAGGGTACAGTATGGTATCTATTCCGCCGGAGGCAGTGTATCCAACCTGAATGAAGGCACCGTCATCCTTGAAAATAAAATGGACGATGCCGAACCCGATGCCCTTACCGGAGGCGGTATTTACTTACGCTTTGAAAACTCTCCTACCATCGTTGATAATTCCATTTCTGTAATCCGGCACAACGGCACTAACGGGTTTACAGGAACAGCATTCGGTATCGCCCTTGGGCTGATCCCTTCCAACACCAATACGGTTTTTACCGGCGATGACGTCACAGGCGCGGTCATCAATGGTAACAACTTAAAAGAAATTCAGCAATTACATCCCTCCGGATATTCGGCATTCGGGATCGTGGTAAATGATGTTGGTTCCGGAAATTTTTTCATCCGTAATAACATGATCAACCGCGTGTATGCTCCGTCAACCGGAAATGAAATCATTGCTGGCATTCTTTACGGCGGTGGCAGCAACGGTTACATAGACTTTAACACCATTAAATTCTTCGGACCCGGGGCAGGAGCACACAGTTTCGCCATTGCCTATGGTGATGGAGATCCTAAAATCTACCTTCGGAATAATATTTTCAGCTTCACACGAATCCTCACAAATGCATACAGGCTTTGCGCCATCGGAACCCTGTCTAGCACTTTTATCAATCTTGTTTCAGGTCCGAATGTATTTGGTATCGGAGGTGGGTCACCCCTGTTAGATGCCTACGGCCGTTCGGGTGGATTAGGGTTTTCGGGTACGAATTATACGCTCCTCTCCAACTGGCAGACGGCCACGGGTCAGGAAGCTGCTTCATTCGATGCATCAGCACTTTTCGTGGCTACGGATGATTTGCACCTCACCGCCGCCAATACGGGCCTCAATAATACGGCACTTAATATCGGGGTAACTCTGGATATTGATCACGAAACAAGATGCAGTTCTCCCGATTTTGGAGCAGATGAATTCAGCACCTCCGTCTACTCCGTTTCAGGGCCGCTGAGTTTTTGTCCGGGAGGAAATGTAACGCTCAGTGCAAGCGGCGGAACAGGATACTTATGGAGTACCGGTGCCACCACAAGCAGTATCACCACTTCCACCGCCGGAAATTATTCGGTAACGGTTTTTGAGGGCGCCTGCCCTTCCCTGTTCACATCGGTAGTTACCGTTACAGGAGTCATGGCCAATGCTCCGGGCATTGCACGGCAGCGATGCTACGGGGGCTCCGGCTATGAACGCCTTGGCAGTGTGATCAGCACGCCGGATGGCGGCCAGTTGTTTGTGGGCGAATCCTACTCTGATGACCAGGATGCATCTGCCAACTACGGGAGCGCAGACCTGTGGGTAGTTAAAACGGATGCACAGGGAAACATAATGTGGGAACAAAATTACGGCGGAGCGGATACAGAATGGGGGTATAAAGCCATTTCAACTGCTGACGGAGGATATCTGATCGCTTCCGTCACTTTATCCAACAACGGTGATGTCAGCGGAAATCATGGCGCCCATGATGCATGGATTTTAAAAATCAGCAGTACGGGTACTCTGCTCTGGCAACACTGCATTGGCGGGTCGAATTCTGACCGTCTTACCGCGCTTGCTTCTACCCCTGATGGAGGATACATTCTTGCCGGGAGAACCGTTTCCAATGATGGCGATGTAACGGGGAACCATGGCGCCCAGGATGCATGGCTGGTGAAGATCAACGCGGCCGGCGCCCTGCAATGGCAGAAATGCCTGGGTGGATCCGACGACGAGCTGGCGAATTCCATCATAACGCTTGCGGATGGGGGATTTTTGATTTGCGGAACCACCTATTCCAATAACGGCGATGTAAGCGGCCATCATGGCAGCGGCGATGCCTGGGTGGTAAAAACGGATGCATCCGGAAATATCCTCTGGCAAAAAACAATTGGCGGAACGGGTACTGATTCGGGGGTTCAAATAAATGCTGCGGCTGCGGGAGGCTTTATCCTTACCGGTGTAAGTAATTCCAATGACGGAGATGTAAGCGGACATCATGGAGGAAAGGATGCATGGGTGGTGAAACTCAGCGAAGCCGGCAACATCACATGGCAGACCATGCTTGGTGGAAGCGGAGATGAAGAAGGAACAGATATTTTACAGGATCCCGATGGGGGATATATCATCAGCGCCTTTACCAACTCCAATAACGGTGACGTATCCGGAGCGATCGGGAATTACGATTGCTGGCTGGTAAAGATAAATTCTGCCGGTTTGTTGCAATGGCAAAGGACCCTGGGGGGAACCCAGGATGACAGAACGGTACTGTTATTACCATTGACTGACGGAGCATATCTGATTACTGCCAATAGCTATTCAAATGATTTTGATGTGTCAGGTTTAAGAGGAGATCAGGACTATTGGGTATTGAAAATGTCATATGCAACCATCAGCCCGGCAAATCCTGTTAATGTATGTGATGCCCCCGACGTGCTGCTGACAGCGCTTCCCGGTTATAGTTACGCATGGAGCAATGGTGCTACCAGCCAGAGCATTTTGGTTACAGGTGCCGGTAATTATACCCTTACCGTTAACGGTTGTTATGTCAGCGATCCGGTAACAGTAAATTTTTCAAGCACTCCCACAGCAGTAATTACACCTTCCGGTCCCTTAGGCATGTGCCCCGGCGGAACTGTCAACCTGCAGGCCTCGGGAGGCACTTACTATCTGTGGAATACGGGCGCCACCAGTTCCTCTGTCACGGTCGCTACCGCCGATAACTTTACCGTTACCGTAAGCGACGGCATTTGTTCGCAGCAGGCCGTTATCAGCACCTCTTTCCTTACTAACCCTTATGCAGTTCCGTCTTTTTCGCATAAAGACTGTTACGGTGGCAGTGGCCTGGACCTGTTTTCAGATATGAAACGAACACCGGATGGCGGTTACATCATGGTGGGCAGCACCTACTCCTCCGATGGCGATGTAAGTATGTATCACGGAGACCGCGACGCATGGGTGGTGAAGACATCGGCAAGCGGCGAAATTGAATGGCAGCGGGCGCTTGGCGGCACGGATATAGACTGGGGTCAATCCATTGCCCTGAGCGGTGACGGAGGGTACCTGATGGCCGGCGCTACCCTTTCCAATAACGGGGATGTAAGCGGCAACCATGGCGTACATGACGGATGGGTGGTGAAACTCAGCAGCAGCGGCACCTTATTATGGCAACGGGCTTATGGAGGATCCTCGTATGATTTTCTGTATCATATCACACCCAGCGGTGACGGAGGTTTCCTGGTCCTTGGGAAAACCACATCGGCGGATGGAGACCTTGCCACAGCAAGCGGTACCTATGAAGCTTGGATTTTTAAAATCGACGGCGGCGGGATCATACAATGGTCATCGAGGTACGGTGGGTCATTGGATGAGAAATTGCATGCAGCCTCCCTATGCAGTGATGGTGGATTCATTGTGGCGGGTGGCACACATTCCAATACCGGTGTGGGTAGCTACCCCGGCGAAAACGCGTGGCTGCTTAAACTCAGCGCTTCCGGGGTACTGGAATGGCAAAGGGTACACGGCGACAACAATGATGAAGCCTTTACCAGTGTAGTTCCTACTGCCGACGGCGGCTATTTTGCAGGAGGATACAGTAACTCTTCTGGTTCCTTTTTACCCGACAATCATGGAAACAAAGATTTCTTTGCCGCCAAATTTAATGCAGCGGGTATCCTTCAATGGAAAAAAAGTTACGGAGGATCGCTGGATGATAACGCCAACTCCGTCATTCAGGCTCCGGATGGCGGTTTCCTCCTCCTCGGAAATTCAATGTCCGACGACCAGGATGTTTCATGGAACTCCGGTGCCAAAGATATCTGGCTCGTGAAGACCAATCCATCGGGTACTTTGCTCTGGCAAAAAAACATCGGTGGCAGCGCTGATGACGACGGTATGGTGGTCCTTCAAAATCCCGATGGCAGCATTCAGGCGGGATGCAGCACCGCCTCACCCGACGGGGATATCAATTGCTCTCTTACTTCCACCAATTTCTGGAATGCCCGGCTGTCCTTTGCCACCATCACCGCGTCAGGGCCCACTACCATTTGCGACGGAACACCGCTTACATTAAGTGCAAATCCCGGCAGTTCCTACCTGTGGAGCACCGGGGAAACCACACAAAGTATTACTGTTAACAGCAGCGGCACTTATACCGTTACTGTAGATGAGTGCTACACCAGCGAAGCCTTAACAGTCACCTTCGGCACTGCGCCCCTTGCGGCTATCAGCACAACGGGTCCCGCGGCCTTTTGCCCCGGCGGCAGTGTCATCCTGAACGGTTCGGGCGGTGGCACCTACCTGTGGAGCAACGGCGCCAGCACCGCCACCATTGAAGTCTTTTCAGGAGGAACCTATACGCTTACCGTGAGTAGCGGAACCTGTTCTTCTCAGTCAACAATTGCTGTAACGGAGCAACTTGCACCGGACGCTTCCTTCAGCGGGCTCTGGCCTGAATACTGCACTAACGATCCGGCAGTAACGATGAGTCCTGCTATCAGCGGTGGTGTATTCAGTGGTCCGGGCATTTCGGGTAGCAATTTTGATCCCGCAATGGCAGGTGTGGGCACTCACCGTATTGTATATACGCTGAGCAACGGCACCTGCTCCGACTCTTCAGTTATATATACAGATGTGATGCCTCAGGGCGACGCTTCTTTTACTATGCTGGATCCCGTTATCTGTATGAACGAAGGTGCGGTGGACCTGAATCCTGCCATGCCCTATGGGATGTTTTACGGTCCTGGAGTCAGCGGTAACAGCTTTGATCCGGCCATGGCGGGTATGGGGGGGCCTTATACCATAACACGAATTGTCATGCCTATGGCGGGCCAGTGGTTGCCACCTGTAGCCACGGGAAGCGGAGATGGCATCGGAACATTTTCATCCATGCAGTTGGTTCAGGGGATGCCTGCCATGGCCTATAATGGTATTCACCCCGTAAGCGGATATGTGGCATCCTATGTCAGGGCGCTGGATTCAACAGGAACCGCATGGGAAACACCGGTAACGATTGACCCGACCGCCAACAGCGGATTATGTATCGGTCTTCAGATAGCTGACGGTCATCCGGCCGTAGTTTACACCGAAGGTATAACGGGTACCACTACCGTAAAATATTGCCGTGCCCTGGATCCACTGGGCAGCGCCTGGGGAAGCCCGGTGATCCTGGCCAGCGGACCTTCAAACCTGACCGGGCTCTATGACGCATGCAGCTTCCGGATGATCAACGGCACTCCTGCCGTAACGTATTGTCTGGCCGGTGGGGTTTACTATATCCTTGCTTCGTCCGCCGACGGCAGTACCTGGCACAGCCCTCTGCCGGTAAGCAGCATTGCAGGTACGGTGAGAAGCCTGGACATGCATGTCATTAATAACAGGCCGGGTATTGTTTACAACATCCCCGCGGGTCCTGATTTTGAAATGTACTATACGCAGGCATCAGGCAGTACCGGCACCACATGGAGCACGCCCACCTTTATTGACAATACCGGCGACCGGTATGTTTCATCTACTGTTGCGCATGGAAAACCAGCCGTTGCTTATGTAAGCAATACGGGAAGTTTATTTTACAAGCAGGCGGCGGATGCCAATGGTGGCACATGGCCGGGCACCACGATGCACCTTTATTTAAATCCGCTTTCTTCCTATATACAGTTCCGGCTTGATAACATCCGCAGCAGACCCGCCATCGCCTACGCTTTAAAACCGGTTATTCCCATGGGAAGCGATAATGTGGAATTTTATTATGATGAATCCATTGATGCGGACGGATACAACTGGGGAACCTCCGAATGGGTGGGCAGTTGGAACACCACAATGCCCGACATGAGATATTTCCGTTCATCCCTGCTGGAGGTGAAAGGCAAGCCTGCCCTTTCCTTTTACCAGGAGGAGTTGATGGAGTTGCAGTACACACTTTTCGGCACCGGTACCTGCGGGGCCATGTCATCACAAACCATTTCTGTAGCGGAAGCTCCCGATCCATCTTTTGGCGGACTGCTGCCGGATTACTGCGAAGATGATCCCGCCGCTACGCTAACACCGGAAACAGCGGGTGGGGTTTTCAGCGGTGCGGGTGTAAGCGGAAATATCTTCCTGCCATCCTCCGCCAATGAAGGCTATCATGCCATCACCTACACGGTAAGCGATAACGGTTGTGAAGCTACCCAAACTCAACACACGATGGTACGCTCCAACGGCGATGCTTCTTTTTCAGGGCTCCCGCCCGCCCTATGTACTTCCGGATCTCCGGTGACACTCCTTCCGGTATCGCCGGGAGGGGTCTTCAGCGGACCGGGTGTCAGCGGCAACTCCTTCGACCCTTCTTCGCTCGCGCCGGGGGGGGCCTATAACATAACGTATCAGTTAACTTCCACTCCTGATAACTGGCCGGTTGCCTTCAACCCCTTACCGGGTATGTCAGGATCAGGTGCCGATATGGAAATCATCAGCGGCCATCCTGCCATCGTATCCAATTACACGACCGGATATTTTTACTATTCAAGGGCCAACGATGCGGAAGGAAATACCTGGTCTACTCCATTGCTTCTTCAAATGGATAACGGTTTGCATCCGCAGCTGCTGTTGGTGAATGGCAATCCTGCGGTAATTTATATCAATTACAATCCCCTGCTGTGCGAATTAATGTATGTTCGTGCCAATGATCCATTGGGAAGCAGCTGGGGGGTACCGGTAGCCCTGACCAGCGGTATTCCTGAAGTGGGGGAGGGAACTTTCGGGTGCAAAAGCCTCATCCTGGATGGCAGGCCCTACCTTCTGTACGATGTTGGCGACGGATTGCATGTCATACATGCATCAGATGTCAATGGCGATACCTGGGGTAGCCCATATCTTATTCACGCTGGCAAACACGAAGATCTTGATATCATTCTGGTAGAGGGTCAGCCGGCGCTGGCTTATACCCACAGGGTTGGATTCCTGGGTTCACCCACCTGCGAACTATTTTACCAACGGGCAGTGGATTACATCTCCAATATCTGGTCAGCACCTGTTTCCCTTGATGACAACCTTAATTCCCAGCACGGCATGAGCATGCAAATGATCAATGCACAACCTGCCATCGCTTTCTGCGATTATAACTCCGATATTGTATACATGAGAGCTGCTGATGCCTACGGTGCACTATGGCCATTGCCGCAAATTTTGATTCCGGGTACAGATAACAGAAGCTTCATGCAACTGGAAATCATCCATGGCAATCCTGCCCTCGCCGTGCAGCATGATGATTTTTACGGCGGGGCCTTTCACATGCAGGTGAACTATATATCAGCCGCAGATGTTAACGGAAATACCTGGAACGCACCTGAAAACCTGTCCGGCTGGAATCCGGTATTCTATGTACATCCATCCATTGCAATGGAAATGGTGCAGGGAATGCCGGCCATTATGTATGACTCAGCCGGAGATCTCCGGTATGTCCGCAAGCAGACAGGCACCTGCGCGGCCACTTCTGTTCAGACGGTGACCCTCAGCAGCCCGGTCAGTTTTAGCATCAGCAACAGCGGCACCAACCCCTTCTGCACCGGCAATACGATCACCTTAACGGCTATCCCCGGAACCCAGTATGCCTGGAGCAGCGGAGAAATTACGCAAAGTATTACCGTAAATCATGGAGGAGATTATGCTGTAAAAGTGGATGACTGCTCTGTTTCGGACACGCTGTACCTTGAAAGTTCTTACTGCACGCAGCAGGTAAATCTCAAACTGTTCATTGAAGGTTATTACCTGGGCGGAGGACTGATGGCTGCTGTGGCAAACCCCGGTACTCACCCGCTGGTATGCGATACCATTACCGTTCAACTGCTGGATTCGGCGGATTACAGCATCGCGGCAACGGCAACCGGTGTGATCCATACTAACGGTGAGGGACAGTTTAACTTCAGCGGCTTACTACCCATGCACCGCTACTATATAGTAGTACGGCACCGCAATTCGGTAGAAACCTGGAGCAAATACAGCTTCCTGTTTACGGAACCCACCAGGGTGTATGATTTCAGTGCTTATTAAAAGAGATACTTTTCAGCAGTACAGGATTAAGAATTTTACCCACTCCGCAGGGTATTTTACAAGACCCGGCTCATGGAGCCGGGTCTGCTTTTTGGCCCCTCTTCTAAAGCCATCTCTACATAGGGTCTGCACCCCGGATTAACGTTTGCTGAACATATGTAATCAAATTTCTGACATTTATCATTTGCGATTTAAAAATAAAACCCTATTTTACAACTGGAATCGGATTTCATTCCCTATTAATGAATGTTGATGAGGGGGTGAGTTGTATGTGTACGCTTCGCCTTCCGGCAGTTTGTAGAAACCAACCCTGCGCCGTTTCAACCGTGGCGGTGCAATGATAACCCGGCACATGAATCATTTTTTAAAATACTTCCTGCTGATAGCCCTCTTCCTGGCGGCACCCGGCCTATGCGCACAGAACACCGCGCCCTACCTTCAGTTTTTTGATCAACTCCCCGAACCGAACGGGCCGGTGCGATGCATCACGAAGGATACCTTAACCAACACCCTGTACCTGAGCGGTGATTTCAGCACGGTAAATGGATTTAACCGGTCGGGCGGAGCGTTCCTCCTTACTAACAACGGTGAACCCAGAACCAACTTCCCGAAAATAGATGGCACTGTAATGAGCAGTCTGCCCGATGGAAAAGGGGGCTGGTACATTGGGGGTGATTTTACCCGCGTTGGAGATAAAGCAAGGTACGACCTTGCCCAGGTGGATTCATCGGGCCAGGTAACCGACTTCTTTGAAGGCATGAAAACAGATGGCCATATCAAAGCCCTGTGTCGGAATAATTCAAGCCTGTACTTTGGCGGTCAATTCCGCACGGTTGGAAAAAGTGTTTCGGGATATGGTGATGTGCTCAGCACCATCACCAGCGGTTCGGCTTTAAACCTGGATGGATTCAATGGCCCCATCTATTGTGCCAGCAGCGACAGTGCGGGGGGCTGGTATGTAGGCGGCATTTTCACGTTGGCAGGTGGAAAGCCGCGGACCAATCTTGCGCACATTCAGGCCGACGGCAGCATAGGCGACTGGGCGCCTTTTGTTAGCGACACGGTATTTGCGCTGGCCTATGACAAAATCAGAGAACTGGTATGGGCGGGAGGCGCTTTTAATTATTACTACAAATGGAGCCCTGTAACCTTGTATTCAGCACAACCTGAACACCTGGTAAAAATCGTCGCTGCCAATATGGGCAGCAGCGGAAAAGTGTACCCCAGCGGCTATCAGGTGAAGGGCAATGTATACTGTATTTATATAGCACCCGACTATTATCCGGGCAACAAGATCAATGAAATTTTCGTCGGAGGGAATTTTGTAACCAAAAATTCTTACCCTGTTCCTGGTTTTTCATTGTTCTCTTTCTCGGACACCTTGTATGCAACCTTAGATATACAATGGTACGAATTGTATTTAGCCTGCGGACCCGGCTGCAATACCATCTACACCATTTTTGTACACCCCCTGTACCCAGAAAAGGTTTTTGTGGGCGGAGATTTCTTTTACGACTGGTATGATCCTGAAAGAAAAAATCTGGCGGTTTTAAACCGGAATGGTTCTTTGGACCCTTGGAATCCTTGCCCAAACGGAGCGGTGAGATCCATCACCTGCAATTTACAATCCACGTCGGATCCCAATTCCACATCCATTTATTTCGCGGGTGATTTCACGCAAATCGGAGGTGTTCCCTGGTGCAGCTACCCGGTCGCCGTTTTACGCAACAGGCTTTTCTCGATCGATCATCCTTTGCAGCTGAATATAAGTGCCTGGAATCCGGATGCCGATGGCAGTATACTGAGCATGGCATTTGTAAACGACAAAATGATTGTGGGCGGAACTTTCGGTTCCATCGGCGGACAGACTCGCCGCCATCTTGCCCAACTGGATCTTTCCGGTGTAGTCACGGCATGGGATCCGGGTCCGGACAGCCTTGTTTATACGGTAGCCATAACGAAGGGGCACGTGTTTACAGGAGGGCGATTCAGTTGTTTATCGAATCTGTCCGCCCGGCGCAACAATCTGGGAGCTATCAATATGAACAGCGGCATTCTGGAAGACTGGAATCCGGGAACCTCTTTGGGTACCCTTTATCGTTCCTATCAGGTTTACCCCACATTTCCTCCACGAACAAGGACTTTCCCAATTGGATTTTCCGATTATGTTTCTGATTTAAAAATTACAGGGAACGCGGTTTATATCGGCGGAAAATTCAATACGGTTGGGGGCCTGGGCAGGAATAACCTCGCGAGAGTGGATGCCCTCAGCGGAAATACAGACGCCTGGAATCCCTCGCCTGACGGAGAAATCGAAGGCATGATCGCCAAATCCGATCGCCTTTATGTGTACGGCTGGTTTTCCTCCATTGGTGGAAGTCTCCGGGCCGGACTGGCCGCGCTGCACTCTTCCACTGCCGTTGCCCTGAACTGGAATCCAGGGAACGGAACTATCAATTTTAAAGGCGTGATTAACACCATGGCGGAAAAAGGAAACAGGATTTTCATAGGAGGTAGTTTTAAAATAAGCACAGCCCTGCAGTACCTTGCCGCCATTGATACACAGACGGCCACTTTCACGAACCCCTTGCAGAGTACTCCAGAAATACCCTCGCAAATTTCCATTGCCGGAAATGACCTCTATGTGGCGGGTGGATTTAGCAATCCCGTTGATCCCACTTCCCTGATGTTTGGATTAAAACGTTTCAATCTGTCAACGGGGATTGCGGATGCCTGGCTTACTCAAGCTAACGGTGAAGTCACTACGCTTTCACCGGCAGGTAATACCATTTTTGCCGGCGGCCGCTTTACTTCAACGGGCGGACTGCATCGCCGTAATGCCTTCGCATTCAATTCCACCACGGGACAAATCCTGGCCTGGAATCCCGCTCCGGACTTTCCGCCTGATGTTTTAAAGTTTCACAATGGCACGCTGTATGCAGGAGGCCGCTTTTCAGAAATCGGAGGGAAAATGCGTAAAGGTCTGGCCGCGCTTGACCCTGTAACCGGCATGGCCGGCAACTGGAATCCGGGCCATGCGAGTACCTGGCAGGTGAACGCGATAGAACCCTATGGCAATACAGTATATGTGGGAGGGGACTTTGATTCACTGGGCGGCTCCGGCAGGCGGAACCTCGCTGCGGTGGATGCCAGCAGCGGCACAGCCGATGCCTGGAATCCGGCACCCGATGCAGTAATTACCTCTTTTGCAATGGTTGACAATATGCTCTACACCGCCGGGAATTATACGCACATCAGCGGAATCAGCCGGAATGGTTTTTCGGCCTTTCAATTGCCCGGCCAAGCGCTCTCCAGCTGGGAATTCACTGAACCACTGGCCATCAACGGGACATTCGTTCACAACATGGTGCGGTCATTAAATGATTCAGGGATTGCACTGATCAGAAATTACGGACCATATAGTACCTTACATAGCGGCTACCCCTACCCCAATACCTATGAAGTTAATCATTCGGGTCGGAGCACTGTGCGTTTATATGGTGGTAATTTCTTCGGAGGATACAACGGAAGGATTTTAGTGCGCGATGTTGTTCAATCAGGATTAACGGGCATCACTGGGGGCGATCAAACATACTCTTCATCCAACAATACATATTATGTACAAGAGCAACAATATATAAAACATCTGGACCTTAATCAGTCCAATCTGGCGGGAGATACCGATGGGCCGGTCAATGATTTGCTCCTGCACGGGGATACCCTTTATGCAGGCGGTGAGTTCAAATCCCTTGGAGACCATGCCCGGTTAAACTTTGCCGCCCTCATTCCCAAAGCAGACACTTGTCTGATACGTCCCGTAAAACCCTCGGTTTATTTTACAGGTTCCCTGTGTTACGGAGACTCTGTGCATTTGGTATGCCATACCATTCTGCCACTCGGCTATCACTGGAGCGGACCAAACGGTTTCAGCAGCACTCAGCGGACACCGGTCCTCTACAATTTCAACGAACAAAACGCAGGGGAATATACTTGTTGGCTTGCTCTGCCCAACGGATGCAAAAGCGAGGATACCAAAATCTTTCTGCCTTTAAAAGGAAGGCCCCCTGTGGCGATATCCAATCAACCCTGTCCGGGTGACAGTTTGCAATTGCTTACCCCAGGTATGCTCCCGGTAACGTACGCCTGGACCGGACCCAACGGATTCAGTTCTTCTCTTCCACAAACCGGGCTGGGCCAAATTCAACTTTCCGATTCCGGCAACTATGTGATCAGTACCACCGAATCAGGCTGTCCCACACGCTCTGACACCGTACACTTGCGTTTCGCTCCCACCGCGCTGCTGAACCAGACGCTGCATGCACGCGTATGTTCAGGTCAAAACGCGTATTTTACGGTAGAAGCGGCGGGGAATGCACTGAGCTACCAGTGGCAGGTGTACCTGAATGGCTGGCAAAACCTCAGCGACAACGAAACGTATTCCGGAACCGGCAACCCTACCCTGGTGGTACTGGCCCATGACAGCATGTATTGCCAGCATTTCCGCTGTGTCATCAGTTCCGGCTGCTATCCCACGGTGTACTCCGATTCGGCAACGCTGAAACTGGGCGTCCTGTATCCGGGAATGTCAACGGATACCGCTACCTGCCTCCCCTCGGCACGCATCCTTTCCGTCAGCACAAATACATTGTGCATCAACGACAGCCTGACCCTGAACTATCTGTTTGGCGGAGGTGTGGATTGCCGAACAGATTCCATCTTCGCAGAACTCTCTGACTCCTCCGGCCAATTTACAAACCCTTGCATCATTGGCCGTAAAGCCTTTGACCTTAACGGTACAATAAGCGCTTCCATTCCCTGTGGATTGCCTAACAGTACGGCTTACCGCGTCCGGATAATGTATACCGGTCAGACTTTACCCGGCCCTGACAATGGCAGCGATATCAGCATCAGCGCCTGTATGCCTTCCGTATTTTCCATTTCCTCCAACAGTCCGGTATGCTCGGGCGGCACCCTGCTTTTACACTCCTCCGCTCAGAACAACTATCAGTGGAGCTTTGCCGGATTACCTTTAAGTAATCTTCAGCATCCGGTACTGCCCAACGTACCGGCACAGGCGTCGGGATACTATAAGCTGGAGGTGGACTGGGCCTGCGGTACCCAACGTGACAGCCTCCGCGTGGACATCATTCCAAAACCAAGCATTTATGCACCCTACCCTGCTGCCGGACCCGGTGGCACTCCTGTATACCTGAATGCAAGCGGTCTGAATCCGGTTGCGGGAAACAATACGGTTTACTTCGGAAAGGCATTGGGATCCATAGTTGAAATCGATACCAATCATGTTTTGCTCATGGCCCCTGTAAACGGCAGCTACGGACCCATTACACTGATCGACAAACAGTGCGGCCTCAGCAGCGAGAGCATTGAACCCTATTTCGTCACCGATGGATGTCCGAAACCATTGAGTTCCTCCGGCACCTTTAACTCCCCTGTATCGTTCAATCTTGGTGCCACGGCGGCGTATGTACGTTCCGCGACGGGCGATATCGACGGCGACGGCAAACTTGATATTATCGTCCGCAACGGCAATCCGGGAGGAGTACAGATCCTGCGCAACAATTCCACCACCGGTAACATCAATGCCTCCTCGTTCCTGCCGGCGGTCAGCTTCATTCCCGTTCCGGTGTTACAGGGTAACGAAGAAATCATCGTTCATGACTTTGACAATGATGGAAAGCAGGATGTGCTCTGCACCAGTTCCGTTTATCCCTTCCAATGGCTCTGGGCGAATACCGCCTCTCCCGGCCTGATCAACACTTCATCCCTGGCGACGCCTTTTTCCTTCGGAACGGGCATTGGTGGCGCTACCGGTCTGGCTACGGGTGATCTGAACCTGGATGGTAAATCCGATATCATCAGCGGCGACCTCTTACAAAATACCATCTGGATCTATCCGAACTCAAGCGTGCCGGGCAGTTTAAATCCGGGATCCTTTAACAATACGTATTTCATCATCGCTACAGCCTCGCGTCCCACAAAGGCATTGGCAATAGCCGACATCAACGCGGATGGCTTTCCTGACATCGTCCAGCTATGCAGCAATGGCAAAATTTGCGTATATACCGGGTATGGCGCGTTTGGATTTCAGCCACCTGTTGAATTCACCACACTCCCCAATGCAGGTACGCTGGCTGTAGCGGACCTGGACAAGGATCTGAAGCCCGAGATTATTGTAGGCTACGGGCCGGCGGCCAATGGCATTTCGTACTGGCGGAACACTTCTCTTTTTGGTGTATTGGGATTGGGTTCGCGCATGGACATGTCCACCTCCGTACCTGCTGCCCGCATTAGCATTGCGGATATAAACGGCGATGGGAAAGCAGACCTTCTTTCCGCTAACAATAACACCAGCAATACCGGCAATACATTTTCCGCCTGGCCCAACACCTCGGTGGCACCCTTCATTACTTTTTCCGCAGTGGTGAATTTCAACACTTCTGCAGGGCCACATTTGATTCAGGTGGCGGATTTCGATTCAAGCGGCTCCAAAGATGTTTTGATTTCCTACATTGGGAATACTTCCGTTCAGGTGCTGCGAAATCTGACGACGCCCACCAATATTCCAACGATTACTGCAAGCGGGCCTGTCACTTTTTGCAACGGTGACAGTGTTACGCTCACGGCCAGTCCTGCATTCAGCTACCAGTGGAATACCGGTGCCACTACACAGAGTATTACGGTCAGCAATTCCGGCCAGTACTGGGTTACCGCAAACAGCTGTGAAAAATCACTGATCACGGCCGTCAGCGAAAAAAATTACCCTGTTCCATTTACGGTAAGCGGTGCCGGTACCTTATGCAGTCCGGGGCCGGGTTTAACGGTCACCTTGTCCGGTTCACAAACCGGGACCTATTACCGGTTGTATCATCAATCCATTGCCACCAGCGACTCACTTCCGGGCAGCGGAGCTGCGCTCCATTTCAGCAACCTCAGCACGGAAGGCATTTATAAAATCATGGCCAGAACGGACTCTTCTTCCTGCCCGACCTGGATGAATGACAGCGCGCAACTCCAGATACAGGTTTCACCCGCTGTTTATACGGTATATGGCGGTGGAAATTTCTGCACTCCCACCGACAGCGGCGTCATCATCCGTCTCAGTGGATCTGAAAACGGTGTTAGCTATCAACTTGTGCTCAACGACAGCGTGCCTACCGGCATTGCACTGTCCGGTACCGGGAATCCACTCAGTTATCCGGTTAACAACACCAGCGGAATCTATACCGTTCGTGCTGAAATGAACGGCTGCATGCGCACCATGGATGGCAGCACCTTCATCACCGCTAATTCCGATCCGCAGGTATTTTCACTGAGCGGGGGTGGAAACTTCTGCTCTTCCGCTGATTCCGGCGTGCAAATCCACCTTGATTCTTCGCTTTATGACCACAGCTATACCCTTTACCGGGATGCTCAGCCATTGTCCCCTTCCACCTTGCAGGGAAACAATAGTCCCCTGATCTTTTACGCGGTTACCGATAGCGGCATTTACACCGTAAAAGCCACCAGCAACTTCTCAGGTTGCTCCGCTTTTATGAACGACAGCGTTGCGGTCAGTATCACCCAAAGTACCCGCTTCTACCCCGACCTTGACGGCGACGGGTACGGTGACGAATTTAATTTCATTGACACCTGCCTTACCACGCTGGCCGGATACATCAACACCGGTGGCGACTGCGATGACTCCGATTCATCAACTTACTTCCTGCAAACAGAAATCTGTTACAATGATAAAGACGACAACTGCAACGGCTATACCGATGAGAACTGTTACGCATTTCTCAATCTGCGGGTTTTCATCGAAGGTTTTTACCTGGGCAACGGGTCCATGCTGGCGGTGGCGGATCCGCTGAACCTACCGGGTATTTGTGATACCATTACACTCAGCCTCGCCGACAGTGCGACCTATGCCATCGTTTATACCGATACCGCAGTGATTGACACCTCGGGCTTCGGACTTTTCCGTTTTCCACTCACTTTTACCAATACCCCTTATTACCTGGTGGTGAAACACCGGAACGCGCTTGAAACCTGGAGTAAAACACCACTTGTTCCCGGGCAGATCTCCCACTTCGACTTCAGCACTTCCTCCGGCACACTGAAAATGATGAAAAACGAATTCATCCAACCGGCCCCGCAACGCAGACTCTATAAAAATTAGCGCGGTAATCCGGTTCTATCTGAGCCGGGTCTGCTTTTTCCCATTTATTTGATCAGCCTGCCTAATAAATTAACGGGGTCACCAGTAGGAGGATAAAACCTGATAACGCTTTCATGAATGGCACTGTGCGCTACACGCCTGAATTTCCGGAAAAGATGCCCTGTAAATACCTCTCCACCAACTTGTTCTTGTCAATTTTATGACTGACATTGTACGGAAAA
>CAZHSC010000017.1:39994-52093 GCA_964534995.1 uncultured Bifidobacterium sp. | reverse complement strand
CTTTCGACAATATCGCTTTCACGCTTCTGGGCCTGGTCTATATTGTGTTGCCTTTCGCGCTCCTCATGAAAATAGCCGTACATACGGGTTCATACCTTCCGGGCACCTTACTCGGTTTCTTTTTCCTGCTGTGGAGCAGCGACAGTTTCGCGTATGTATTTGGCAATTTATTAGGCAAGCACCGTTTATTTGAAAGAATTTCACCTAAGAAATCCTGGGAAGGGAGCATCGGAGGAGGTATCAGCACCCTCGGTATCGCTTACCTGATAAGCCTCTTTCAGCCTCAGTTGAGTCTGGTACAATGGATGGTCATCGCCCTTATCATCATTATAAGCGGTACGCTGGGCGACCTGGTTGAATCCATGCTAAAGCGCAGCCTCCAGGTTAAAGATTCAGGCAGCATCCTGCCCGGCCACGGCGGACTCCTGGATCGCTTCGATGCCCTGTTTATCAGTGTACCTTTTGTCTGGGCATACCTTGAATGTATCCGTTAATAATTGCTGTAAAGTTTTTACAGTTATTTCAACTTTTCCACGTTTATAGCGTATACTTTAGGCTGACCAGCCCCACCGCATGAACCTTTACAGGTATACTTCCAGAGTCTTTTATTCCTTCCCGGTACAACTGGTGATATTGCATTTCAAAAAAAACCAGGTAATGATGCTTTTCTGGTTGTTGCTCTTTGGCTTCATTACTCAAACCATTGCCTCCAGATTTGGCATCCCCTATCTGTTTCTTGACCCTGAATACATGGGGCATGTAGGTTACATGGCTTTTTTTATTATGGGCATATGCATTGGTGCCTTTATCATGGCTTTTAACATATCCAGTTTTATTTTAAACAGTTTCCGCTTTCCATTTCTTGCCACGTTATCAAGGACCTTTATAAAATATTCACACAACAACTGCATCATACCGGGGGTTTTTATCATGGTATACTGCATCATGGTTTATCATTTCCAGTCAGTATACCAACTCAAACCGGTTCCGGAAATTCTACTGACGCTGCTGGTATTCATCAGCGGCATCGCCCTGGTTATTTTAATTACCCTGCGTTACTTTATGATGACCAATAAGGACATTTATAAACTTTTCGGCATTGCACATGCTGACAAGGACGAAAGTCCGGTTGCACGACCATTATCCGGCATCCCGCGAAAGAATAACTGGAGGGTAGACACTTATATGGTTTTCCCTGCGAAATTTAAAATTGTGCGCGATACACGCCATTACAAGCGTTACATGCTGGAAAGGGTTTTCAGACAAAACCATGTGAACGCCGCCGTGGTGGAGATAGTGGTTTTTGCCACCTTCATCATGCTTGGCCTGTTCCGTGACTATCCTGCATTTAAAATACCGGCCGGAGCGAGCATCGTTCTCCTGCTTACCATGTTCATTATGCTCAGCGGGGTATTTCGTTACTGGTTAAGGTCATGGGCCAATACAGCGTTGATTGTTCTTTTCCTGTTTATGAATTTCCTGTCAAAGTTTGAGGTATTCAATCCACGTAACAAAGCTTACGGCATGGATTATACGCAAAGCCTGACACCCTATAACCGTGAGTCGCTTGAAGCGCAGGTGAACGATAGTTTGCTGGCACATGACAAACAAAATACCATTACCATCCTTGAAAAATGGAAAGCGCGGTGGAACGAAAGGGGTATTGAAAAACCAAAGCTGCTTGTATTGAATGTGAGCGGAGGCGGACTAAGGTCCTGTGTATTTACATTTCGCAGCTTACAGGTTATTGACAGCGTTTACCATGGAGAATTGTTGCGCCATACTGCCTTTGCTTCCGGTTCCAGCGGAGGGATGATCAGCTTATGTTATTACCGGGAGTTGTTCCTTAGCAGCTATGATTCGCTGATGAGCCAGCGGGAGGAAATAAAAAACCACTATCTGAAGAACATCGGCAAAGACATGCTGAATTCGCTTGTTTTCAGCGCCACCGTTGCGGATATCTTCCTCAATAACCAGCAATTCAGTGATGGAAAGTATCACTATACCAAGGACCGCGCATGGGCCTGGGAAAAACAATTGCTGGAAAATACCGGAAATGTGCTGGACAAACGCATCAGCGACTATGATGCGGCGGAAAAGGCGGCGGAAATTCCGATGTTGGTAATAAGTCCTACCATTATTAACGACGGCCGCGCGCTCCATATCGCGTCACAGCCTGTTAGTTTCCTCCTGCAAAACGAACCTGTTAGCAGCGAAGGAATACAGCCGGTAGCTAACGGAGTGGAATACCGTAGATTTTTCAACGAACACAATCCGGGTAATCTCAAACTCACCAGCGCCCTGCGCATGAATTCGGCATTTCCCTATGTGATGCCGGCTATTTCCCTGCCCAGCTCACCGGCTATGGAGGTGATGGATGCAGGTATCCGCGATAACTACGGTATTATGAATTCCATTCAGTTCCTGCACACATTCAGCCAATGGATTGAATCAAATACTTCCGGTGTTGTTTTTCTGCAGATCAGAGATACCTACAAACATCTTAAAGTGGAGGACAATTCCGTAAAAACCATTGTGGAGAAACTCATGACGCCCATGCGTAATGTTTCAGGTAATTTCCTGATCATGCAGGACTATAATTTTGACCGCTACCTTCAACATGCCTCCAGCTGGCTTAAAGTACCTCTGGATGTAGTAATATTTCAAATGCCGGAAACCGATGACAGGGTGTCATTAAGCTGGCACCTTACGGAAAGCGAAAAACTGTTTTTAAAGGACGCGGCGCTGACCTTCGAAAACAGGCAATCCCTGCAACGCCTGATGGAATTACTTCCCACACCCGTTAATACTCCGCAAGCGATAGCAGGGCCTGTTCAAACCGGTCCTTCGGCAGGAAACTCCACTCTAAGGCAGTAGACATTGGCACGGGGGTGTCAAGCGCTGCGACACGTACCGGGGGCGCATCCAAATGCTGGAAACATTTTTCGGATATCCTTGCCGTTATCTCCCCTCCTATTCCACCTGTCAGGGTATCTTCGTGTAATATCAGGGCTTTCCCGGTTTTTATAACTGAGTTAAGTACCGCCTCTTCATCCCATGGCAGCAGGGAGCGGAGGTCAACCAGGTCGGCGGAAATATGCCGGTGTTTATCCAGCATTTCCATGGCCCAGTGCACCCCCAGACCATAGGTAATGATGCTGAGGTCACTCCCTTCACGAACCATCCTGGCTTTACCGATTTCAAATGAATAATAATCGTCATACACTTCCCCGCTGATACTCCTGTATAAGGCTTTATGTTCAAAAAACATAACCGGATTGGGGTCCTCCACAGCAGCAGCCAACAGGCCCTTGGCATCTTCCGGAAAAGCCGGATACACTATTTTTAGTCCGGGCACATGAAAAAACCAGGCTTCCGTAGATTGCGAATGAAAAGGCCCGGCTCCTACTGCTGCGCCGGTGGGCATGCGTATCACCACATTGGCATTTTGGCCCCAGCGGTAATGTACTTTAGCCAGGTTATTCACTATCTGGTTAAATCCACAGGTTACGAAGTCGGCGAACTGCATCTCAACAATTGATTTACAACCATTGATACTAAGTCCCAGGCCGGCACCCACAATGGCAGATTCGCACAGCGGCGTATTCCGGATCCTCATTTTTCCAAACTCATTCACAAAGCCCTGTGTCGCTTTAAAAGCGCCTCCGTATTCCGCAATATCCTGACCCATGATGACCAGGTTTGGATGCCGCTCCAATGCCTGTCGCATCGCTTCTGTGATCGCGTCCAGAAATCGCTTCTCTGATTTTTTTCCACTTGAAGGCGCTATGATGCCCTTTTTCAAGGGAGCGTATATGTCAGCAAGTTCCCTTGAATCATCCGCCACAATGTCCTTTTCAGCAAAAGAGATTTCAAGCCCTCTTTCAATCTCTTCCTTAATACCCGCACGAACCATTTTAATAAAATCGTCATCGATTACGCCCTCGCTCAGCAGGTACTCTTCATAATTCTTTATCGGGTCTTTTCTTCCCCATTGCTCAAACAACTCCTGAGGAACATATTTTGTACCGGATGCTTCTTCATGGCCTCTCATACGGAAAGTCATACACTCCAGCAAGACCGGACGCGGACGCTCGCGCATTGATACAGCCAGTGACTTTACTGTGTTGTATACTTCCAGGATATTATTTCCATCCACCTGCACCCCTTCAATACCATAACCAATGGCCTTATCAATAAACTGCTTGCAGCGGAACTGCTCTGAGCTGGGCGTACTCAGACCATAACCGTTGTTCTCAATAATGAAAATGACGGGGAGATCCCATACTGCCGCCACATTGATACTCTCGTGAAAATCGCCCTCGCTGGTAGCCCCGTCTCCGGTAAACACTGCGGTTACCTGCGGATGCTGTTTCAGGAGATTGCCCAACGCGATACCATCGGCTACCCCCATTTGCGGACCCAGGTGTGATATCATACCCACAATCCGGTACTCCTGCGTTCCCATGTGAAACGAACGGTCGCGACCCTTGGTAAAGCCACCCGGCTTACCCGTAAACTGCGAAAACAGTCGATTCAGCGGAATACCACGCACCGTGAAAATTCCAAGATTACGGTGCATCGGAAGGATGTACTCCTCTCTGTCAAGCGCCATCGCTGTTCCAACAGAAATCGCCTCCTGGCCAATTCCGCTAAACCATTTTGCCAGTTTTCCCTGACGCAGTAGCACCAGCATTTTCTCCTCAATAAGACGTGGCTTAATCAGGGCTTTGTATAAATCAATGAGGGTTTCGCTGGAAAGTCCTTCCCGGTTAAATTGAATGGGTGCTGCGGTGCTTAACATAAGGCAGATATTGCGGCAAAGGTATGGCTTTTAGCCTTGAATGCCCTAATTTTGCAAGATGCAGGAAGCAATTGTAATTGTACTGGTGTTGGCCTCCGCCTATTATATTTTGTGTCGACTGCGATCCGGGTCAGCCGCATCCGGTTGTGATAAATGCAAGTGATTTTGAACCACCCTTACCAAAGGTTCCTGAATAACACATTAACAACAGTGAAAGCGGGACTGTATGCCCAATACATAGTATGTAAGTGGGTAAACCTATTTACGTACCTGCTTTTTAACTTTAGTGGAAGGATGCAGCCTGGCTTTGTCAGATCCATTCTCCTTTCCATTAAATGAAATCGCATTTTTCACTTTTTGATGTGTGAGCGCTACATGGAGTACTTCCGACATATTCTCGACATAATGAAACACCAGGTCTTTGATATAATCCTTCTTGATTTCATTGATGTCCTTTTCGTTATCGGCACTTAAAATTATTTCCTTTATTCCTGCTCTTTTCGCGGCCAGGATTTTCTCCTTAATGCCACCCACAGGCAATACCCTGCCCCGCAATGTGATTTCACCGGTCATGGCCAGTTTACTTTTTACACGTCTTTGCGTAAATGCCGATGCCAGAGAAGTGAGCATGGTAATTCCCGCCGATGGGCCATCTTTAGGAATTGCTCCTTCCGGTACATGAATATGGATATTCCACTGCTCGAAAGTTTTGGGATCTATACCCACTTCTTCGGCATGGGCTTTCAGGAAGGCCAGCGCAATCATGGCCGATTCCTTCATCACATCACCTAAATTCCCGGTGAGCGTGAGTTTGCCATTGCCTTTACTGAGTGATGTTTCAATAAAGAGAATACTGCCGCCATTCTGGTTCCAGGCTAGTCCTGTTACTACTCCGGCGGTATCGTTGCTGATCAGCTTGTCTGGCAGGAAACGGGGAGCTCCCAGCGCTTTACGGATATGCGATTCCGTTACCTTGGAGGGTGCATGCTCGTCCATGGCCACCATTTTGGCAATGCTTCGTACTACTGAAGCGATACATTTTTCAAGCGTACGCACACCACTCTCCCACGTATATTGTTCAATGATCATTTTCAGCATAGACTGCGGAAAAGCAAGCTGCCCGCTTTTAAGTCCGTGCGCTTCCAGTTGTTTGGTTACGAGGTGCTGTTGCGCGATATGAATTTTCTCTTCCAGTGTGTACCCGCTAATGTCAATTATTTCCAGCCTGTCGCGTAAGGCTGGCTGGATGTTACTGAGGGTATTGGCGGTGGCAATAAACAACACTTTTGATAAATCAAATTCTATTTCAACATAGTTATCATAAAAAGTCGTATTCTGTTCAGGATCCAGCACCTCAAGCAACGCGGAAGAGGGGTCGCCGTGGAAATCATTGGTTAATTTATCAATTTCATCGAGGATGAAAACCGGATTGGAGGACTTCGCCTTTTTAAGGTTCTGAATGATGCGTCCGGGCATGGCTCCAATGTAGGTTTTACGATGCCCCCTGATTTCAGCTTCATCACGTAAGCCGCCGAGCGACATGCGCACGTATTTGCGGCCGAGCGCTTCCGCGATAGACCTTCCCAGTGAAGTTTTACCGACGCCAGGAGGACCTACCAGGCACATAATCGGCGACTTCATATCTTTTTTCAGTTTAATCACCGCGAGGTATTCAAGAATGCGGTTTTTCACTTTTTCCAACCCGAAATGATCGCGGTTAAGTATTTTCTCGGCACGCTTCAGGTCGTAATTGTCATTCGTAAATTCTTCCCAGGGTAATTCCAGCAATAAGTCAAGGTAATTCATCGTTACCGAATATTCTGCGGCAGCCGGGTTAATACGGTTGAGTCGGTCCATCTCTTTATTAAAAACCTCCTCCACCGCTTTACCCCACTTCTTATTCCGCCCGCGTTCGCGCATCTCACTGATTTCCTTGTCGGGCGTATTACCACCCAGTTCTTCCTGAATGGTTTTTAACTGCTGGTTCAGGAAATACTCGCGCTGCTGTTTATCCAGGTCGGTTTTAACTTTGCTTTGAATCTGATTTTTTAATTCGAGCATCTGCAACTCCTTTGTGAGGTGTTCAAGCACCCGGGTGGCACGCAGCTTGAGGTCGTTCATCTCGAGAAGCATTTGCTTCTTTTCCACATCAGCATTCATGTTGGATGAGATGAAATTGATGAGGAAAGTAGGGCTCTCAATATTGCGGATGGCAAAGCTGGCTTCAGTGGGAATATTGGGCGACTGTTGAATGATCTGCATTGATATATCTTTCAAAGAGTCAACAATAGCGTTGAATTCCTCATCCTTCAGTACTTTGGCAGTATCTGAAAAAGCTTCCACTTTGGCGCGCAGGTAAGGCTCATCCTGAACTATATCCGCTACTTTAAACCGACGTTTCCCCTGGATAATTACTGTCGTATTTCCATCCGGCATACGCAGCATCCGTAAAATCTGGGCAATAGTACCAATGCTATTCAGGTCGCTCAACCGAGGGTCCTCCACACTGACATCCTTTTGTGAAACCACACCGATGATACGGTCACTGGCATAGGCATCTTTTATCAGTTTTATGGATTTATCGCGGCCCACGGTAATCGGAATCACCACACCGGGAAACAACACGGTGTTGCGTAAGGGCAACACCGAAACCACTTCCGGCAGTTGTTCCTTATTCATTAATTCTTCGTCCTCGTTGGTAAGAAGCGGAATTAATTCCGGTTCATCGTCATTAATCGCCATCTGACCAATCGGCAGATCATTATTATCAAATTGTGATGTCATCTTCGTTTTTTTGTGTCAGTTTGGCAGTATAGCCGTAAAATTATACGATTGCCCGCCTATTCAATCATTATGCCAAGGGCTTGTTAATGTTTATCAAATCGTTAAAGCAAAGAATTGCTATTAAGAGGCAACTGCTCTTATTCGCGTAAAGTAAAAGAATATCAATCTTCCGCTTTGGGATGCAATTGCATGAGGTACAAGTGGCTCAGCATATTCCGGTCCGCTTCGGTCATTTGAACTTTTCTCCTTGACATTACCCTTTCAGCCAGTTCCAGCGCCTTATCCAACATAAACAACTCCGTTTCTTTATCGGTACCCCAGGTAAATGAAGCTACGAATTTGGAAGGGAAACCGGCACCAAAAATGTTGGCGGAGACGCCTACAACAGTACCGGTATTAAACATAGTATTGATACTGCACTTGCTATGATCACCCATGAACAATCCGCAAAACTGCAATCCTGTTCCGATATAATCATGGGCAGGATAATTCCACACCTTGACCTCCGAATAGTTATTCTTCAGGTTGGAATTATTTGAATCGGCACCCAGATTACACCATTCGCCGATTACACAGTTACCCAGAAATCCGTCATGCGCTTTATTGCTGTTTGCAAAAATCACTGAATTACTCACTTCTCCTCCAATTTTTGAGCCGGGACCCAGGGTAGTAGCCCCATAAATTTTTGCTCCCATTTTAAGTACCGCACCTTCACCCAGGGCAATCGGACCACGCAACATACAACCTTCCATCACTTCGGCGTCTTTACCAATATATATAGGACCGGTTGAAGCATTGAGTACGGAACACTCCACTTTCGCTCCAGGTTCAAGAAAAATCTCATCCGGTTTAAAAGTCTGGTTAGTGCCCGAAATCAATTCTGATTTACGACCTTTCCTTATAATTTGAAAATCAGAGCGAATGGCTTCATCATTTAACGTGAAAATATCCCAGGGATGCTGAATCATCACCGGGGTACCGATATAATGTATCGTTTCCAACTTTTCAAAAGGCTGAACATGACTTTGACCCACCAGTTGGTCCCTGTGGACAAGTGCTGCCAGGAGGCGATCTTTCCAGACTATCTGTTGATTGATTTTTAATGCATTCACAAGCCGGAAAATGGATTCATCCGGCAACAAGGCGCCATTAATTACGAGGCATTCGGTACCTGCAGGCAAGGGGAAAATCCCCGACAGATAAAACTGGGTAAGGGAACCTGAAGAACCGTGAGGAAAGTTTAAGAGGATTTCCCACTTACGGCGTATTGTGAAGATGCCGCAACGTAAATCGGCTGCTGGCCGGGTAAAGGTAAATGGCAGCAGATGGTCACGGTATTGATCATCAGCTAATACAAGTAACATAGGCATGATTTTACGCCTGTGAAAATAATGGTTTCAATTCAATAATTTGTCTCATTCTTTTCTGAACTTCGCCGCTGGAAAATTATGACGAATTTTAAAATTGCCTTTTTAAGTATTCTGTTACTGTGCGGAGGCATAAAAAATGCGAATGCCGACTTTTTTTGGTCAACACGTTGCCAGCAGGCTTACGCGGAAGCCATTCAACTTGATTTTGAAAATGCCCTGAAACTTTGTCAACTGGAAAAAGCCGAAAGACCGGATAACCTCCTGCCTGTTTATATTGAAAGCCAGGTAGATTTTCTGAAATCGTTTATTGATGAGGATAAAGTGCAGTTGGAAGGGATAAAAACGCGCAACAGTGAACGCATCGACCTCCTTCAAAAGCACAAAGGCCAATCGCCGTACCAACGTTTATGCATTGCCGAAATGTATTTGCAACTGGCCATTGCCCGGTTGCGTTTCCAGGAATTCATGGTAGCGGCCTATGATGTAAGAAAAGCCTACAAGCTGCTGGAAGAGAACCAGCGAGAATACCCGGATTTCAAACCCAATCTCAGGGGTCTGGGTTTGATTCACGCCGCCGTGGGAACCATCCCAAAAAACTATCAATGGGTGGCCAGTCTTCTTGGTTTAAACGGGAGTATCAAGCAGGGTTTAGGTGAACTTAAAATGCTCCTGAATGCCTGCTACAGGAATCCTGAACTGAATTATCTCAAGGACGAAACCATTGTCATGCTGACCTTCCTGGAACTTAACTTAGGAAAAAAAGAAAAGGACGATGAAGCGATACGAAGAAGATTTTACCCAATAAAGGACATCCACCAGCGTCCGTTATTGCTTTTTGCCAAAAGTATATTTCATTTTTCGGTAGCCGAAAACGACAGTGTCATCCAACTGCTGTCGCAACGAAGTCCTGAAATTAAAGGAAAGCCGCTGCACTATCTCAATTTCATGGAAGCCAATGCCCGTTTGTACAACATGGATTTTAGCGCCGAAAAACTATATCTGAAATACCTGCAGAACTACCGGGGTACCACCTACGTAAAGTCCGCATGGCAAAGACTTGCCTGGACCCGACTGTTACAGGGCGATGAAGAAGGATACAAAAATTACATTTCCAAATGCACCCTTCATGCCAAAGGGGAAGATCTTACGGATGAGGACAAGGCAGCTATACACGAACTGGAGAGCGGTGAAAAACCCAATGTGTTGCTGTTAAAGGCACGGCTCCTCTTTGATGGCGGTTATTATCAGCGGGCATTGCTTGAACTTGCAGGTAAACCCATGACCCTTTTTCCAACTGTAAAAAATCAACTGGAATACACCTACCGCCTGGGGAGGATTTTCGATAAGCAGGGTAAAAAAGAAAAGGCACTTCAGCTTTATGAAAGCACTTACAACAATGGCGCCTCGCATGCCTACTATTTTGCGGCGAGTTCATGTCTGCATATTGGCCAGATACACGAAGATCTTGGCCATAAAACCAAGGCGGTAGAATGGTATAAAAGAACGCTGACGCTGAGAGACCATGAATACCAGAACAGCATCGATCAAAAGGCTAAATCGGGTCTAAACCGGCTGGGAGAGTAAGTAAAAATCCAGATACTGCGCCAAATCATTATCATCAGTAGCAACCGCGTTAACCTGTCACACATGGAATTCATCTCAAATGATATTTTAAATTACTGTGAACACCACAGTTCACCTGAGCCGGAACTATTGCAGCGATTGAACCGCGACACCCATGCCAGGGTATTAAATCCCCGCATGCTCAGCGGTCATTTACAAGGCCGTTTTTTATCCGCTATCAGTAAAATGATTCAGCCATCCTGTATTCTGGAAATAGGAACGTATACAGGCTATTCGGCGCTGTGCCTGTGCGAAGGATTGTCAGCGGATGGAAAGCTTATCACCATTGACATCAATGACGAACTGGAGGAATTCAGTGCCGCTTATTTTTTCGAATCCGGCCGTGCATCACAGATCGAACAAAAAACAGGCAATGCCACCGACATTCTTCCCACATTACCCTACACTTACGACCTGGTTTTTATAGATGCCGATAAAAGAGAATATATACATTACTTCAATATGGTTATTGACAAGGTGAGGCCGGGTGGATTTATCATCGCCGACAACGTACTCTGGAGCGGACATGTATTAAAATCGCCGGAGCAGCAAGACGAGGACACACGGGCAATTTCTGATTTCAATACTAAAATTCAATCGGATTCCCGTGTAGAAGTTTGTATGCTGCCCTTGCGCGATGGTCTGAGCATCATCCAAAAGAAGTAATAGCAGCAGCATCCATTTCCGGAAACGCGGCTTCCGTCCGGGTTATTCACGCACACCGGGATTGCAGAAACACCCACAAGCGGTAACCGTTCATCTCTTTGCTTTACGCATTTTTTCTGCAAGCAAAGGATCGCAGCAGCAAACGAATTTATGTACCTTCGTGTCCTGGCAGATCGGGTATGACGGAAAACCGCATTTCACAAAAAAAACCAAATTTCTCTCTGAATGCTCCCCTGCGCAAGTACCTCCGGGGCTATGGCCGTAAATTTAAAGCTGAAATTGACTACAAAGACTTATTGCATTTTAACTCCTCCTTCCCTTACTATGACAGAACCGGCAAGGACACCCTTTGGGAAAGCGTGTACTATTCTCCTACGGATATGTCACATATCAACCAGGCGCTTACCCATATTTATGCCCAACTGAAAACAGGAGGTGACAAAACGGTAATTGAACATCTTTATGTGGAGCGTGTTGACTACTGTACCTTCGGCAACTCAAAACCTTTTCGTATTAAAATAGTAAATAACCTGAATGATAACTTTGATTATTTCTACATCAAACAAGCTGATGCGTCGCGTGTTTACGGACTTGAACTTGAGCATATATTGTCCCCTAACCGCATCAGCTATTTTGTAAGTGAAGACACCCTGGTGGAAGAGCATATCGCGGGCATCCCGGGTGATATGTTCATCAAAAACCATCTGGAGGACAAAGGAATTAACGCCATACGTCTGGCCAAGGAGTTTGTAAAGTTCAATGAGCGTTGTTTTGTTCGTTTGTTGGGAGATATGCGGTCCTATAATTATGTAATAGATATTACCCCTGATTTTGAAGAATTACACTACCGGA
>CAZHSC010000017.1:0-39984 GCA_964534995.1 uncultured Bifidobacterium sp. | reverse complement strand
CGGATCCGTGCAATTGATTTCGATCAGCAGAGCTATGAGGGCAGGAGGTCATTATATATGCCGCAATATTTTAAAGAAAACAATGTTATTGTAAACCTGGCCATCCAACTCATGACCAGGGAAACGGTACACCAATATCAGATTGAAGAACGTACCCTCATCGCCAAGCGGATGAAAGCCGGTAAAAGAATGCTCAAAGACCTGCTGGATTGTATGAGCCAGGACACTATCAGCACGCCTGAGAAAACCCTGCAATTAAAGGAGGAGCTGAGCCAATATTACCAAACTGCCTCCTTCAATAAATGTAAAAACATGGGTGACATCGTCAAAACCAGCCTGAAAGAAATGATCAGGCAGATATGAAACCGAAATCCGGTCTTAATGAAAAATACATGGTAGCCTTTAAACTATCGCTTATATTTGAAATCTTAAATTAAAAAAAATATGAAAAACATCATTTGCCTCCTTGTCCTCTTCATTGGAATTTCCGCGACAGGTACCACTTTCGCTCAGGAAAGGCGATCTGCTGCCAAACAATTGAGTGCTGAAGAAAGGGCCAACAAACGTGCGGAATTATTAAAATCAAAACTGGTACTCACTGATGATCAGACCGCCAGGGTTAAAGCTGCCGCATTAAAAGCAGAACAGGAACGCAGTAACGACCGTGAAAAAGCCATGGCAACAAGGCAGACTTTCGAAAAAGAACTGGGTGAAATCCTGAATCCTGAGCAGATGGAAAAATACGAAGCCATGAAAGATCAGCGAAGAAGTGAAGTAAAGAAGAAAATGGAAGAGCGCCGTGCAACAGAAAAGATCAATGCCTCAGAAAAAGAAGAAGACGGCACCGACAAATAACAGCGAATCATTGGATAATAAAGCTCATCTTCATCAAGGTGAGCTTTTTTTTGAGGGCATTATTGAATACAATTGTACCCTGCTACCTTAAAAGCAGGTTCAATCCTCTTGCTTCCACTTACCACATCGGGCTTCCCAGCGCTGACGGAACTTCTCTCGCTCTTCAGGCGACATCGACTCCAGTTTGTTCCGGCAATGTTCATTCCATGCTCCCTTCCACTTCTTTTGAAAGTGCGCCCCGCCGCCGCCAAATAAAATTTTTGAAATCAGTAACAAACCCCAGGCCTGAAGCAATGAAATGCCGGGAAGTTGAAATAATTCAGGCATCAGCCAGTTCCACAGATACATCAGTACTGCACCGACGAGTAGAAACATGGCGATAAATCCGGCTATCGCCTTTAAGATAAAATCAGATTTCATTTTACGCAGCTTTTGGGTTTTAACTTTTATTTACAATTTTTAAGGTTACACACCACTGTATCACCGTTGACACCTGACATGTAATTATTAATTAATTCAGGCCTCTTATTCATCTTTCATCAAACAGTTCTTTGTATAAGGAGACAAGCCTCTTTCGCAGGAACTTAATGGCATAGTGCTTCCTGGATAATAAAGTATTGACTGGAACCCCCGTTTCTTCGCTGATTTCCTTAAAACTCTTTTGTTCAAGTTCATGTTTTACAAAAACCTCCCTTTGTTCCTGTGGCAATTCATCCAGGGCCTGTAACAGGGCTTCACGAATCACCTCATTGTCTTTCGACAAAAAGCCGGGATCATCACCGGCTCCAAGCAATTCTTCGAGAAATGAATGCTGCTCCCCTTCTTCTGAAATACCCTGATGAAGGTCATCATATAACAAGGGTTTATGCTTACGGTACCTGTCGGTTATTTTATTTCTCGCCACCCTGAAAAGCCAGGCAGCCATTTGCTCCACCGGTTGCAGCACACGGTAGCTGGAGGTAAGTTCATAGAAGACATCCTGTAAAATATCTTCGGCATCGGCACTTTCTTTTACGCGCAGACGGATAAAATCATACAGTCGTTTGCGGTACTTCTGCACCGCATTATGTATGGTTTCATTTTGCTGCGTCATTGAAACGGTATAGGGTGTGATAGTTGACATTGCAAGGGTAATGACGATTGATCAAATTTCCTATTTTGAACCAGGGGCTTTTCCATGACGAGGCGTAGAATTTGAGTGATGAGGGGAATAATTCCTAACTTCGCACGAATTTATTCAGGTTTAAACCGAAGAACGAATTGTTATGGCACAGGTAGAACTTAAAATGCCTAAAATGGGCGAAAGTGTTCATGAAGCAACTATAATCAAGTGGTTAAAAAACGAAGGAGAACGCATCGAAGCCGATGAATCTTTACTGGAAATAGCTACTGACAAGGTAGATTCGGAAGTACCCTCCACCGCTGGTGGTACCCTCCTGAAACGACTCTTTCAGGAAGGCGAGGTAGTTCAGGTAGGTACACCCATTGCCATTATCTCGACAGAAGGCCCTGTCAATACAGGCCCATCAAACGGTCAAATGTCTGTATCCGAAAATATTACAGTTAGTGCCGGTCCTCAGGCTGCTACACAACAGGCGGCAATATCTGATGTTCCTTTTGTACCCCATACCCCTGCTGTTAGCCCTGTTACTTCCAATGGCAACCGGTTTTATTCCCCGTTGGTGAGAACTATTGCAGGTACCGAAGGTATCAGCCAGGCTGAACTGGACAGTATACCGGGAACAGGTGCCGAAGGGAGGGTTACGAAAAAAGATATCCTGGGCTTTGTTGACCAAAAGAAGAAAGGATTTGCTCCCAGGATTGAGGTCGTTTCGCCAGCCACCGCAGCTCCTAAAAGCGAAACTCCTGTGGCCGCAAGTCCATCGAAACCTGCCAGTTCTGTATCTGGAGATGTAGAAATTATTGAAATGGACCGTATGCGGAAACTTATTGCCGATCATATGGTCATGAGCAAACAGACATCTCCTCACGTCACCTCTTATGTGGAGGCTGACGTAACCAATATTGTAATGTGGAGAGAGCGGATCAAGAAATCTTTCGAAAAAAGAGAAGGTGAAAAAATAACTTATACCCCGGTATTTATTGAGGCCATTGTTAAGGCAATCAAGGATTTCCCATTAATCAATATTAGTGTTGAAGGCACCAAGATTTTGGTCAAAAAGAATATTAATATAGGAATGGCAACCGCTTTACCCTCTGGAAATCTGATTGTTCCCGTTATAAAAAATGCTGACCGGATGAACCTGGTAGGACTTACCAAATCGGTGAATGACCTGGCGGCCAGAGCCAGGCAAAATAAATTACAACCTGATGAAATTCAGGGTGGTACATACACTTTAACCAATGTAGGGAGCTTTGGTAATGTGATGGGTACACCTATTATCAACCAACCGCAGGTGGCCATAATGGCTGTAGGCGCTATCCGGAAGAAGCCGGCTGTAATCGAAACGCCACAAGGGGATACCATAGGTATCCGCCACATGATGTTCTTATCGATGAGCTACGACCACAGGGTGGTAGATGGTAGTCTTGGCGGAAGCTTTATCAGAAAAGTGGCAGATTACCTTGAACAATTTGACCCTAACCGGGAAATCTGACAGGAAAAAACGATTTAAGGCTTGTCTATTCAAAATATTGCGCTAATTTTGCGCTCCGTTTCGTAAGAAACATCCCCTATGGCCCGTTCGTCTAGGGGTCTAGGACATCTCCCTTTCACGGAGGAAACACGGGTTCGATTCCCGTACGGGCTACAATATCAGTAAACTCACTGTCGAAAGTGGGAAGAAAAGAGTACACTGAACTAATTATTAAACATTGAAATTGCAATGGCAAATCACAAATCAGCCGAAAAGCGAATCCGTTCCAGTGAGTCCAAGCGTGTAAGAAACCGCTATCAGGCCAAGACAACCCGTAATCTTTTGAAAGAGCTTCGTTCCACCAAGGACAAGAGCAAAGCTGCTTCACTGTTACCTGAAGTCAGTGCCCTTTTAGACCGTCTTGCCAAAAAGAACGTAATTCACAAGAACAAAGCGGCCAACCTGAAATCGAGCATTCAGAAGCACGTTAACGGTCTCGCATAACATAACCGTATTTAAACGATTATAAACGCCTTCCTCACGGGGGGCGTTTTTATTTTTGCAGGATCCGGTCAGAAACCGGATGCAGCATGAAAAATTTCGGAATCAAAGAATGGTCGCATGCCGACAGGCCGCGGGAGAAAATGCAACAACTCGGCTCCTCTGCCTTAAGCAACGCAGAACTGATTGCCATTCTGCTCCGAAACGGGACCGCCAAACTTACGGCAATAGATCTCGCCCGACAGGTATTGGCGCAATGCAATAATGACCTCCGTGAAATATCAAGAAGCGGTTACCTTCAGCTCGCCCGGACGAAAGGCATAGGCCCGGTAAAAGCGATTACGCTGGTTGCCGCAATGGAGTTAGGCAGAAGATGCAGACTCAGCGAAGCCAAGCAAAAGGAAAACATTAAATGCTCTACCGATGCCGTCAATCTGCTTTCCCCTCTGCTCAGCGATTTGCCACACGAAGAATTCTGGGTGATCCTGATGAACAGGGCCAACAAGGTAATTGACATCCGACCTATCAGCCGCGGCGGTATCAGCGGTACCGTGGTGGATCCGAAAATGATATTCTTTGAAGCCCTGCAATACCGGGCGAGTGGTATCATCCTCAGTCACAATCATCCCAGCACAAACCCCAATCCCAGTGAAAGCGACCGGCAACTTACGCGCAAGCTGATGGAAGGAGGAAAACTGCTCGAGATATCCATACTTGATCATATCATCATTGCAGGGTCAAGTTTTTATAGCTTTGCAGATGCCGGGACGTTGTAAAATCCGTTGAAGTGATTGCGGACATCCCCGTATGTACCCATGACCCAACCCTTGCTGATTTATACTTCAAAGAAATCACCGCGTCTCAGCTATATCTTTGACCTGATCCTCGGGGATTTGCTTGGCCTCAGTTATTATTTTACACATGCTCCCGAAGAATTTAAAAAATGCGAGGGACCAAAGATGAGCTATGGCGATCATGCCATCGGGGATGAGCCATTTTTCTTTGCCGCCAGGCTCTTGTTCGAAAAGGGAATCGAAGATCAGCAAATCAATGTATTTGAGTGGAACGGCATGCCGGTTTTCTTTGGTACCCACCCTAAATACCTCATGCCTTTTGACCCATTCGCGGCCAGTTTCTACCTCGTAAGCAGGTATGAAGAATATTTACCGCACATCAAGGATGAGCACATGCGCTTCAGCCCCCAGCAAAGCCTGGCATACCAGAAAAATTTCCTACATAAGCCCATGGTCAATATCTGGGCGCTTGAGATAAAAAAAATTCTGCAAAACCACTATCCTTCACTTACTTTTTCAGAAACCCACTACCGTTATATATCTACTTTTGATATCGACTCCGCCTTTGCCTATAAAGAAAAGGGGCTTGTCAGGCATTTCGGTGCATTCGCCCTGGCATTGTTTACTTTTAATTTCAGGAAAATAGCAGAGCGTGTCAGGGTATTGCTGAACCTGGAAAAAGACCCTTACGACACCTATGAATGGCAGCTTGAGGTCGCCAGGCGTTATCACCTGAAACAGATTTATTTTTTCCTGGTTGGTGACTATGGTGAATATGATAAAAATTTACCCGTGGAAGGGAGCCGCAGTTTTCAGTCGCTGATAAAATCCATTGCCGACTATGCTGAAGTGGGAGTGCATCCCTCCTACTTCAGCAACAGCAATAAAGAACAGCTCCGAAAAGAAATCCGGCGATTGAGTAAAGTCCTGAAAAGGGAAGTCGTTAAAAGCAGGCAGCATTTTTTAAAAGTTACTTTTCCAAACACCTACCGCAACCTGCTCGAGTTCGATATCAAAGAAGACTACTCCATGGGATACGCCTCCGAGATTGGTTTCAGGGCCAGCATCTGCAGCAGTTTTAACTTTTACGACCTTGACCTTAACATAAGTACCAAACTCAGACTTGTGCCGTTTATGCTAATGGACGGAACCATGAAAGACTATATGAAACTGAGTATTCCGGAATCCATTGACAGGGCAAAGCAACTGATTGATGAAGTGAAAGCGGTGAACGGAACTTTCGTGACCCTTTGGCACAACCAGAGCGTAAATGACAGGGAAGAGTGGAAAGGCTGGAGGCATGTGTACGAAGAAATTGTCAGTTACGCGATGAAAGATGTACCCGTAAAAGTCATCCATGCCGTATGAAGGGATCATTACACAGGCTTATCATCAGCCATAGTCCAGAAACCTGGGTGCAAACCGCCAGGCGACTGAAAAAAATGCTGAGAAGACGTAAACTGTCGCAGCAACAGAAAAGCGGAGGACTTACTCTAACAGGACTGGAGCAACAGCTCAAACAAACAGGAATACAAGCGGGCGATTCACTGTTGGTGCACAGCAGTCTCAGTAAAATCGGATATATTGAAGGCGGAGCGACCACACTCATCCGGGCGCTGCTGAATGTACTGGGGCAGCATGGTACACTGCTGATGCCTTCCTTTCCGGCTTCAGGAAGAAACAAAGATTACCTGGAAAGCGGCTATACTTTTGACGTCAGGTTAACGCCTTCGGCCATGGGGACCGTGACTGAAGTTTTCCGGACGATGCCGGGTGTCATACGCAGCCTGCATCCCACTGATCCGGTTTGCGCCTTAGGGCCGCTGGCAGGATATTACACGGGTTCACATTTCGGACAGTCAACGCCTTATAATGCGCAATCGCCTTTCCGGAAACTGGCTGAAAAGCGAGGTAAAATTCTTATGTTAGGTACTACCCTTAACGGAGCAGGTACCAGCCTGCATTGCCTTGAAGACGCTGTTGATTTCACCTATCCGGTGTACGAAGATAAAATTTACGAGGTAGTCGTCATTGATGAAAAGGGTGATAAAAGAACCATGTGCACAAAAGTCCATAACCCCCAATGGTCAGCGAAGAGAAACTGCGATGCCCTGAAGCCCATGTTCGAAAAGGAAGGCGTATTGAAAAACGTCAGAGTGGGTGATGCATCCAGTATGCTGATTGATGCACATGGTATGCTTGAAGTGATGATACGTAAGTATAACGAAAGCGGTATTACGATGTACACGCCTTTCGGCATAAAAAAAACAAAGGCCTGATGCGTATTTTCCTGACCTTCGACTACGAACTGTACTTCGGTGAACGTACCGGAAGCGTGGAAAAATGCATCACCGGCCCTACGGAAATGCTCACCCGTATGGCCGACCGCCATGACGTAAAACTCTGCCATTTTATTGATGTGGGTTTCCTGATACGCCTCGGGGAGGAAATGAAAAAATTTACTGCGCTTCAACATGACTATACTCTCATTTGCCGGCAACTTGAAAGTCTGGTCAGCGGCGGTCATGACCTGCAGTTACACATACATCCACACTGGGAAGACAGTTACTACGACGGCAGCCGCTGGAAATGTAATGTGAAGCGCTATAAACTTTCTGATTTCAGCGATCCTGAAATCAGGGATATCGTTATCAGATACAAGGAGCGTCTGGCACAATTTGCCCCTGACATCATCGCTTTCCGTGCCGGCGGATGGTGTATACAACCTTTCTCAAGGCTAAAGAAGCCGCTTATCGAAGCCGGAATACGAATTGACAGCAGTGTATTTGCCAACGGGCATTTCGAATCCGAACAATATCAGTACGATTTCAGGGGCGCGCCGCTGGCAGGTCGCTGGACATTTGGCGAGGATCCGGTGTGCGAGGATCCGGAAGGCGTTTTTACAGAAATTCCGATCAGCTCCATCCACAATTCTCCTTTATTTTACTGGCGACTGTTCCTCCTGGGGCGCCTGAATCCGTATCAACACAAACCTCTCGGCGACGGAGTGCCGATACCCGCACCCGGACAAAGGTTCAGGCTGCTTACCCGGTGGACGCATAATACGGTGAGTGTGGATGGATACAATGCCAGCCTGCTGAATCGTGCCCTGCGCCAGCATATGCGGGCAGGTAAAACAGATATGGTAGTAATTGGACATCCGAAAGCCCTGACACGTTACGGGCTTCACCAACTGGAACAATTTGTTCATTCGCAAAAAAGCAAACATCAATTCCGCAGTCTGGCGGCGGAAAAAACAGGTAACCCATGATCTGCCAACTTAGCAGGAAAGAAATTAACGACCACCGCTGGAATGAGTGTATCGAACAGAGCCCGGATGGCCAGGCCTTTTTCTATACCTGGTACCTGGACACTTGTTGTCCGGGATGGTCGGCGCTGGTAGAAGGAGATTACGAGGCCGTATTCCCGATGGCACAAAGGCAAAAACTCGGTATTACTTACCTGTATCAGCCCTACTTCACCAGGCACTTTGGGGTAATCGCAAAAAAGGGCAGCCGGCCCAAACAGCAGGGAGAATTTATCGCTTCCATACCCGCAACTGTAAAGTATATTGACATCTGTCTACACCATGGTCATTCCCCCCTTGCAAATTACAGTTCCCAAATGAGCGAAAAGACATACCAGGTTCTGTTTCTCGGCAGGGCGTATGCGGATATACACAAGGGTTATCATACCAACCTAATACGTAATCTCCGGAAGGCGGTCAGGAACGGTTATGTGATCCGTGAGGACTACCAGGCTGCAAACATTGTAAACCTTTTCAAAGCCCATCAGAAAACACAAAGGGAAGAATTCAACGATGCGGATTACAATACCCTCCTTCAGTTAATGGAAAAATCGGCCCATCAAGCCGTCACCTGTTCCTACGCAGTTTTGAACAGTTCAGGACAGGCTGACGCGGGCGCGTTCTTTATTAATAAAAACAACAAGCTTTTGTACCTGAAAGGCTTTTCAAGTCCCGAAGGAAAGAAAAACGGAGCTATGCATTTCCTCTTCGATCATATTATTAAAATGCATGCGGGCCGGTCCCTCACACTTGATTTCGGTGGATCATCGGTTAAAAGTGTAGCGCGATTTTACCATAGCTTCGGAAGCACAGATTGCCTATATTTACGACTTAAAATAAACAGGCTACCAGCTGCGCTGCGCTGGATAAAACGATAAATCATGACAGGCTTTGCGTTAATAACGGGTGCTACCGGGGGATTGGGAAACGCAATCGCTCACAGCCTGGCTGAAAAAGGATACCGCCTGGCTCTGCATTATTACAAGAATGCCGAAAAAGCCGAATCCCTTTTAAATAGTCTTCCTGCTAACGGCGGGGAGCACCTCCTGGCAGAGGCGGATTTAAGGAGTGAGGCGGAGATTGAAAACATGGTAAAGAGGATCAGGGATGAATCCGGGGTTCTGGATGTTCTTATTAATAATGCAGGCATCCCATTCAGCGGTTTAAGCTGGAAGCAATCCTTTGAACAATGGCAGGAAGTATTCGCCATCAACACCACTGCGGCCTGGATGGTGAGCAAACACTGCATTCCCATGCTGCGTGAGCGGAGCCAGGGCAGGATACTGTATATATCTTCCGTAGTTGCGCATCGTCCGCTTGCCGGCACATCGGCCTACGCTGCTTCCAAGGCAGCATTGGAAGGGCTCACGCGGGCACAGGCTATTGAGTTATCACGTTTTGGCATTACCGTAAACTGCATTGCCCCCGGGTACTTCGATACCGGCATGATAAGCGCTGTTGACGAAGCCACCAGAACCGAACTAAAAAAACTAACTCCGGCAGGAAGGCTGGGAAATGCCGGAGAACTTGCGGCCGCTGTTGTATATTTGTGCAGTAAAGAAGCCGCCTTTACTACCGGACAGGTAATACATGTCAATGGAGGCCTATATATCTGAAAAACTATGGTACATCTTTTAAGTGAAGGAAACTCTATCATCAACCAGTTCATCGCCGAATTGCGCAATGTTGACGTCCAGAATGACCGGATGCGCTTCAGGCGTAACCTGGAGCGGATCGGAGAAATAGCGGCCATGGAAATCAGCCGCAGGCTACCATTTGCCAACAAAGAAATTACCACACCACTTGGCATCGCCAATATTTCACTGCCCACGGAACAGCCGGTGATAGGTACCATACTCCGCGCCGGCCTCCCCCTCCATCAGGGCCTGCTGAATTACTTTGACCATGCGGATAACGCTTTTATCAGCGCCTACCGCAAACACCACAAAGATGGTAGTTTTGATATCCGCCTTGAATATATAAGCAGTCCTTCACTCGATGGAAGGATATTAATCCTTGCCGATCCCATGCTGGCCACAGGAGCCTCGCTGGTTACCACCTATAAGGCAATACTCGAATACGGCCGGCCCAGACATACCCATATTGTCGCCGCACTGGGAAGTACACAGGGCATTGACTTTATTAAAAAACATATGCCCGCTGAAGTAGACCTGTGGGTAGGAGCCATTGATGAAGAACTTACCGCGCAGGCCTATATTGTTCCGGGTCTGGGCGATGCGGGTGACCTTGCCTACGGTGAAAAACAATAATCCTTGCCAGGGCTACATTTCCGCCAAAAATTATCCGGAAATTCAATTGTATTTGTCATCATCGCTGTGCTGTCGGAAAAAAGCATATACGGTGCAGGCACTCCTCTTATGTTCATAACATACATACCTTTAATCATTCAGGAACCTGTAATTTTGTAAAAGAAGACTGACCCCATGGGAGAATTCTGGAAAATCATACAGGTGATATTGCTGAGCAGTGTAAAATTCGTTGCAGGACCACCGTTTGCGTACTACGACAAACGTTATGATTTTTCGGTAGTGGAAACCGTGTTATACTGCGTTATTGGCGGCATGCTGGGCGTGTTGATTTTTTCCTATTTGTCGAAACCCTTCTTCCGGCTTGAACATTGGATCGTGATGAAATTCAGAAAGCACTTTTCAAAACCCGAACCCTTTTCACCTCCCGTGGCCGATGTAGAAGGCGCTCTTGAAATAAAATATGAATACATTGACAGGGATGCCCGGAAAAGACGTGTCTTTACCAAACGCAACCGGAGAATTGTAAAAGTCTGGAAAAAATACGGGCTGACCGGTATTGCCATCATTACCCCGGTGATATTATCGATACCCATCGGAACGATTGTGGCCAACAGCCTTGAGTCGAACAGAAAAAAAATACTGATATATATGTTTGTCTCTATCCTGCTTTGGTCGGTGGTAATGACAACTGCCTTTGAACTTTTTCATGTGGCCAGTGTAAAAGATTTAAAAGAACAGGTAATACAATGAGCAGGTACAGTCATCTCTTCTTCGACCTGGATCATACCTTGTGGGATACCGACATGAACGCGGAAGAGAGTTTGCGGGAAATTTTTAAAGAACAGGGTCTCTCCGAAAAAGGCATACCCGATTTCGATCAGTTCCACCGTTGTTACAGGAACCATAATGAACGCCTTTGGGGGCTCTATGCAGAAAACAAGGTTGGAAAAGACGCAGTACGTACCCATCGTTTTCTTCACACTTTACAGGATTTCGACATATACAACGCCGAGCTTGCACATACTATCGCGGATCAGTTTGTGCAACGCACCCCATTTAAAAAACATCTGCTTCCCGGCGCGGTTTCCCTGCTTAATCAGTTGCGCGGAAAATTCTCCCTTAGCATTATTACCAATGGTTTCAAAGAAGCGCAGCATATTAAACTAAATGCTTCCGGACTATCCGGTTACTTTGACCACGTTTTTATTTCGGAAGAAATCGGGGTTCATAAGCCCGACCCTCAAATTTTTCACCATGCTGTTGAGAAAACCGGAGCGGCGGGCATGGAACAGTGCATGATGATTGGAGACACCTTTCAAACCGATGTTTTTGGAGCGTTGAATGTGGGCATGACCGCTGTACACTTTGCTCCGGGAGGAGAAATCATGCACCATCATCCGGTCATTACCATAAGGGCATTGGAGGACCTTTTACACCATCTCTGAAAACCCTTTAAAATTTATTTTGCGGCCGGCCAGTGAAGGCCCTTTATCGGACTGAGCGTTCATACTACAATAATCAAAACGCTGAATCCATAAAAAAGCCCCCGGAACACGGAGGCTATTTTTTCGAATAATACAGTGCAATTCAACTTGCCTCAGATTACTCTTTTTCTTCTTTTCCTTCAACTTTGGCATCGCTGTGCGATGAACCATGACCGCAGGATGATTTCTTAGCAGTTTTTGCTTCTGAAGAACAGGATGCTTTAGCGCCTGATTTCTTGGAGCAGCAGGAAGCAGCCTTCTTTTCTGTTTTAGATTCAGTAGGTGCAGCAATAGCCTTTTCCTGAGTACCAGATGAGGAAGCAGGAGCCTGAGCAAGGGCTGAACCGGCAGAGCAGAAAGCCATAAAGGCTGCTGCGATGAAGATTTTTTTCATGGGGTTTATTTATTTTTTGATTTATCCTTAAACGCAATATTACAAATATAGGTACCTGAAACTTCATTTCAAACTAAAATTTAACCACTTCTTCACAAATGTGACAGAATTAAGCTTTTACTCAATACTTTTGGACTATGACGATCCGTGAAAACGTCAAAATTGCCCTTACAGCCATCCGCAGCCAGATGCTGCGCACCGTTTTAACCATCCTGATCATTGCCTTCGGAATCATGGCCCTGGTAGGTATCCTGACCTCTATTGACGCTTTAAAAGGTTCCATCAATGACAGTTTTTCGAGTATGGGATCCAATTCATTCACCATCCGTAATTCCGGAATGAACATTCACATGGGAGGCAGGTCAAGAAAGGCCAAAAAACACCCTAAAATCACTTATTATCAGGCCATTGACTTCGGAAAGCAATTTCATTTTCCGGCGCAGGTTTCGGTATCTTCTATGGCCACTTCGGTAGCTGTAGTGAAATATGGAGGAGTTAAAACGAATCCAAACATCCTGGTCATGGGAGTTGACCAGCCCTACATTCATGTATCGGGGTACAAGCTTTCAGAGGGGCGTAACTTCAACAATCATGACCTGGAAAGCGGCTCCCATGTTTGCATTCTGGGTAAGGAAATGGTTGAGAAGTTATTTCCTAAAACGAATCCTATTGACAAGATTGTAAGCATAGGGGCTTCAAAATACAGGGTGATCGGTACGCTTGCTGAAAAGGGATCCAGCATGGGATTTGGAGGAGATAAAATCTGTCTCATTCCGCTTCTCAATGTTAAGCAACTTTATGCTACCGAAAACACTACCTACAGCATCACGGTTAAAGCAGATCAGGTGGCAGACCTGGAGCCTGCCAAGGGAGAAGCCATCGGAGTCATGCGGCAAATAAGGAAAGACCGAACCGGTCAGGATGATAGTTTTGAAATCACGCAGAGCGACAGTCTTGCCGGAATGGTCATTGATTCCCTCAGCAATGTCACCATGGCCGCTACCATCATCGGATTTATCACCTTGCTCGGTGCCTCCATCGGTCTTATGAACATCATGCTGGTATCGGTAACCGAGCGCACCCGTGAAATCGGGATCAGGAAATCACTGGGCGCAACGCGTTCCCATATAAGGAGGCAGTTTATCATTGAAGCGATTGTCATTTGCCAGTTGGGAGGTCTTACGGGGATACTGTTGGGGGTAGCTATTGGAAATATGATTTCCATGGCAGTGGGTGGTTCGTTTATCATACCCTGGGACTGGATTGGTATGGGCGTAGGACTTTGCTTTGCAGTTGGCTTGCTTTCCGGAATTTACCCGGCTATAAAAGCATCAAACCTGGATCCTATTGAAGCTTTAAGGTATGAATGATTTCGGAATATTATTTTAAAAGTACGCATGAACCCTGCTTAGTTAAAAGCAGCTTCGTTCAATATTTACTTTTTTTAAAAAAAAATATCAATTGTTCTAAAAATAATACACATGATACTTCCGATGGGTAAAAGTTACGTCCATCATGGAAGCTTTTTAGCGTAAAACATACCCTGCAAATCCTGAAATGTACGAATGCTGCTTTACAATCGTACATTTCAGAATCTGATCCGGAAAATCAATTCCTGATTACACTAACTTTTTAAATTTAATTTTCTTTGAAGTCATATGAAGTAATACTGCCAAATGTGACAGGCACCTTGCTCCATGTTTCGATACTGTTTCTGGTCTTTACAACTATGTAATAACTACCTCCTGTAATTGCCAATGGCAGATACACCACGGCACTCCCATCTGTTTTTAATAAAACAGATTTGTTAGCAACCAGCGAATATGGACTGATCGTGTTTCTTAATTCAACAGTAATTGTATCAGAGATTAGGCTGTTCACATCTTCACCGGAATTCCACAAAACCGGACTCATTGCATTACTTCCGCTATAATACCCCTCTATTAAAACCTTAAGATTAAGTACGATCGCGTTATTAGTGAAATCATCAAATCCAATATCATATGGAAAATTTCTTGGCTCACAATCAATATCCAATCCCGCAAAACCGGGAACATTGGTACCTGTTCCATCCAATGAAACAGAGGAAACCGTGCCGTGTAAATCTGTAGCATTGTTCACAAAATTCGGGTTCGCAACCTGTGAATTTACATCAGAATTTGGGTTTAAAGTCATTGCGGCCTGCCATGATGCCAGATCAGGAAATTCGGTGGTTGAAGCCCGGAATAAAAAACCATTTGTGGTATCTGCCAAATAATAGTTATTGAAATCTGACAATGAAGATGGACTGCCATAATTTGCAACTGCATTGGTGTGAAAACATCCGTGATAGGCAACACCCGTTTGACCTGTTGTAAAATTTGCAAATACATTATTCTTTATCTGAAAAGATTTGCTTGTACTTATAATAGATAAGCAAGTTGAAGATGCATTCGGAAAAGTGCTGCCGTCCAGGCCAATGCTATTATTATAAATTTCCGATGAAACAGTGCCAGCTCCGGTATCCTGATAGTAAATACCAATAATAGCAGCAACGGCAGTGGGTGCACCCGTATAAGCAGATAACAGATTACTGATACTATTATTAAAAATCCTGAAATTCATAACCTGATTATCCCAATTCAATCTGATTCCTGTAACCCAATGTAAGGAATTCAAACCGGCATTACTTCTTTTTAATGTACGAATAACATTGTTGCTTATTTCATTGTTACCGTATGAATTTCCGACTACAATACCATCTATATCGCTGGTGGTAGTTGTACCTGTTATATTTTGAATGATGCAGTTACGCACTGTAAAATTAAACTGGCCTGCGATTGATATACCATAAACATCGCCTGCATTAATAATATCATCCGGGACATTGGGATCACCAATATAGTTAAAAGTATTGCAGGAGGAGGTTATTATTTTATTGCCCTGGTCAGCAGGTCCGGTTGCATTATTGGGAGCGACAAGGTTTATGCCGACATTGCAATCTTTTATATTCAGATCACGATACGTATTAAAAGAATTTGTCCCGGCAAACCCTCCCGGAGAACTTGTGCTGAAAGATGAAATGCCATAAACACCACCCTGGGAACGGTTTAAGTCAATTGAAATTTTATCGAACATATTATATTGAGCACCCTTGTTAGAATATAATTCAAAAACAGCCAGCCCTATTTCAACAGTCTGAGGTGCTCCATGAGTTACAAGGTTGAGGTTGCTAATTGTTGTATAAGATGCACACACGCCGAGGAGTGGTTCAATTTGATCCCCTACAGCACTCGTGCTTACACCCGTACCAAAGTATCCCGCTGCAATACTTGAGCCTCTGTATGCCAATGTTGCAGGACTTCCCGTCTTACTAATTGTTAATTTGTTGGTGGCACTACCATTTGGTGTGGCCACTAATATTGGGTATATATTACTCCCGTTTGCAGCTGTTGTATCATATTGTGCATCGGTTAAATTTAATGTAACCGCACCGGATATTCCTCTGTGATTCACATCAGCCACCGCCTGGGTTAAACTCGGATAAGTTTGCCCAACTCCTACATTGTATGCGCCAGCAGCAACCGGTGCGGGAGCTCCCGGAGTAAACCGAAAGTGGTAAGCCGGCCAACCACTCAGCGGACTTAACATTCGATGACTGACAGTTGAAGAACCCGTTACAGCGTCTATAAATTTACCATCTCCACCCGCTCCCCATTCAATACCAATCATTGCTCCACCACTGGTTGTCTGGGGACCAATAACATTCAAAGCACCATACCTGAACTCCACAACATTTGAGCTTTCATACAGAATGACCTGACAATTCATTCTCACATTACTTCCGGGCGTACCGGTAAATGTTGGGTAATTGGTGTATTGAATAGTAAATGTCTGGCTACCGGGGGTACCCTGAGTTTGATATAGAATACTTGATGCCGCATCATCAATTAAATTATTAAACCAGGGGGCCAAACTTTGATTTGGGGAGGAAGTTGTAACTATATTGACATTCCCTGCTGTTACAAGAGGAGCCACGGCATCAAACCAAATCACTCCGTTTGTGCTCAAGCCAATGGCAGAAAAAATGCTATCGCCATAGCCAAAATTAAATCCAATAGGAATACCCGTTTGATTTAAATTATCACCTGTAGCTGAAGATTCTGAAGCACCTGTTCCGATTGAAATTGGAACATATGTATCATTAAAGGTGGACCTTGTGAAGGATTGTGCACTCGCTTGACTAATAAACATTCCAACCCACACGACGGCAAGAAAAAGTTTCCATTTAACATCAGATGAGAAGGACTTAAAACAAATTGGATGATTTTCAATTTTCATAATATATGAGTTATCGGGTTTAACAAATAATAAAATCTCAGAAAGACACTAACAGTAATGTCCCATCAAACTTCGTGACTATACAAAAGTGAGTAAATCACCAATGTTGGTGAAAAACAACTTTAGGCCAGTATTAAAAACAATCCCGGATTTTACAAGGTACTCCAATAAACGGGAGAATTTCCTTGATTATCTTTAAAGGAACCGGCAAACAGACTTGGTTTATAATCATGCAAGATATCAATTAAATAAATAGCAGTCAAGCCCAATCTTTACATGGTCACAAATACCTCTACTCCAAAATATTTGCTCTAATATCAACGAAAATGAAACTCAATTTATTAAAATAAAAGGTGGTTTAAGACTGGCAGACATCTTCAAATTGGTGACAATAGCATTTTTTCTTCACAGCCTGACCTCTTCCATATATCCTCAGAAAGCCTGGAAATTCAAGCCCATTCACAAAATACCAGCAGATCAGCGATCACAAGGTTTATGGAATGGACGCAGGCATTACTGATGAAATTAAAGTTCTGATAAATAAGTAGATAGCCTTATAAAAAATATTAATTTCATGTTGTCAGCTATTCTGATTATTTGTATTTTTGCAGTCCTCTAAAGGAAAAAACCAGTTATAATGAAAAAAACCTATGAAACCGTAATCATTCTGACTCCCGTGTTGCTTCAGGAGCAGGTAGATGAAGCGGTTGCAAAGTATCGTAAATTCCTCACCGACAACGGTGCCGTAATTGTTCACGAGAACAATTGGGGATTACGCAAACTGGCTTACCCGATACAAAAGAAGAACACAGGTTTCTACTTTTTATTTGAATTCCAGGCTGAACCCACTTTGGTGGCTAAGCTGGAAGTTGAATACAAACGGGATGAGCGTATCATGCGTTTCCTCACCATTTCTCTTGACAAGCACGCTATCGCGTACAATGAGAGAAAGCGCAAAAACGCAACCCAAAAGAAACAAGAAGAAGCAGTAAACTAAAACACTAACACATGTCGACAACATCAACCGCATCGGGCAACATCCGATTCCTGAATCCCCCGGCAGTGGAGGTACAAAAGAAAAAATACTGCCGTTTCAAGAAGATGGGCATTAAGTACATCGATTACAAAGATGCCACCTTCCTGACCAAATTTGTAAATGAGCAGGGTAAATTACTGCCACGTCGCCTTACCGGTACTTCGCTGAAATTCCAGCGTAAAGTGGGTCAGGCGGTAAAGCGTGCACGTCACCTTGCCCTGATGCCTTACGTTACTGACCTTTTAAAATAAGCGAAGCCATGGAAATCATTCTCAAACAAGATGTAAAGAACCTTGGTTACGCTGACGATATCGTAAAGGTGCGTAACGGTTATGGCCGGAATTACCTCATCCCCCGTGGACTGGCGGTAATTGCCAATGACACTAATAAAAAAATACACGCTGAAGTTGTAAAGCAACGTGCCCATAAACTTGGTAAACTCCGTATGGATGCCGACAAGCTTGCTGCAGCCTTAGAAAGCGTTACGCTTTCCATTGGCGCCAAGGTGGGTGAAAACGGTAAACTTTTCGGTTCTGTAACCTCCCAGCAGCTCGTAGATAAACTCAAGTCCATGGGTTATGCCATCGACAAGAAGCAAATCGTAATGCCTGAGGAACATATCAAGAAAACCGGAAACTATACCGCTGAAGTGGTTGTTCACCGCGACATCCGCGCCAAATTGAACTTCGAAGTAGTAGAAGCTTAACAGGTGCGTTCTAAGGAATACGAAGGCAGGGTTTTCTACTCTGCCTTCTTTATTAAAATTCACCCGAATTAACGCAAATAATTAAATCTTTTAAAAACAAAAAAAATGGCAAACACAGGCGATGTATCCGTAGGCACCGTATTACGTTACAATGGTGAACTCTGCCAGGTAATCGAATGGCAACACCGCACACCAGGTAATCTTCGTGCATTTTACCAGGGAAAGATGAGAAACCTGAAAACCGGTAAAACCGTTGAAAACCGGTTCCGTTCGGGAGAAGAAGTTGAGATCGCGCGCGTAGAATATAAACTCATGGAATATCTCTATAATGACGGAGATAACCTCGTTTGTATGGATAAAGAAAATTTTGAGCAGGTTCCTGTTCCGAAAGAACTTTTTGGCGATTCATTTGTGTTTCTGAAAGAAGGCATGGAGGTAAAGGTTTCATTTGAAGGTGACAATGTCATCCTTGCCGAACCACCTACCTTTGTAGAACTGGTCATAAGCTATTGCGAACCCGGCCTGAAAGGCGATACCGCAACCAACACTTTAAAACCGGCAACGCTCGATAATGGCGCTACGGTTAATGTTCCTTTGTTTGTGAATGAAGGTGACAAAGTGAAAGTGGATACCCGAACCGGTGCTTATGTGGAAAGGGTGAAGTAACATCGCAGCTTGTTGTTAATATACATCTTAGGACGCCTGAACTTTTTGTTCAGGCGTTTTTGCATTTGTGCATGTTACATATCCTGCTTTTAACACGGGGGCAGCCTTCATGACTGTTCATCCTGCGAAAACTGTCACGGATTATCCATGGAGATAAAACTTGGCGGGAAGCCAATAATTTCCTGATTTCCAAAATGCAACATCCATTACAAAAATTTCATGGTTTCAGATTGGTCCTACATTCCTGAAAAATTAAATTTCACAAAAGGCGCCTGTATGAATACAAACTTTTAATAGCTGCCAGCTCTGTGAAAGGTAAATAAACTTTTCTTGAATTACCTTGTTTTTATATAAAAAGCACCTATGAAAAACCTGTTTACCCTGTTGGCATTGCTTTATAGTATCGGAGTTTACGCACAACCCTATGCGATAGGTTCAACCACGATTACATTTACTGATCCCTCACGTTCCAACCGGACTATAGAAACCGATATCTATTATCCTGCTGTAACACAGGGAAACAATGTCAGTGTTGCCAACGGTCAATTTCCCGTTATTGCCTTTGGTCATGGATTTGTGATGAATGTGTCTGCTTATCAGAATATATGGACCGCCGTGGTTCCGCAAGGCTATATAGTAGCCCTTCCCAAGACGGAAGGTGGGATTTTACCCAACCACAATAATTTCGGCCGGGACCTGGCCTTTGTCATTTCTGCCTTACAGCAGGCCGGTACAAATTCCAGCAATCTTTTTTTTAACAAGGTGGCGGCAACTTCTGCTGTTATTGGACATTCCATGGGTGGTGGAGCGGCAATGCTCTCCGTACAATATCTCCCATCTATCACCGCCGTAGCGGGGCTTGCACCTGCCGAAACAAACCCCTCCGCGTCTACTGCGGCACAACAGATAAGCCTTCCGGCCCTCCTGTTTGCCGGCGGCAATGATTGTGTTACCCCTGCTGCCCAGCACAGTCGGTTGATTTACGACAACATCAACTCCTCCTGCAAATGGTATCTGAGTATTGCCGGAGGCTCACATTGCCAGTTCGCCAATGCAAATTTCAACTGTTCCCTGGGAGAAGCTACCTGTTCGCCTGCGGCTGCCATCGCCAGAACTGTACAGCAATCCATCGTAAATGAATACCTCCTCCCCTGGCTTAATTTTGAATTAAAAAATGAATGCTCCCTCTGGATCTCAAAGCAAGCCGGTTTGGCTTCAGATCCACGGCTCATCGCAGTTCAGGATTGCGGCCTATCTTCCTTTTGTCCTTCACCCAACGGCAGGAAGGCTTCCAATGTCAAGGCCAACTCAGTTGAGTTTACATGGAACGCTACGGAATGCGCGGCATCATACGAAGTCCGTTACAGAAAAACCGGTACTTCGACATGGATAAAGAAGTTAACGGCGATGAATTCCCGAATAGTATACAATTTATCGCCCGCCACCAGCTATGAATGGCAGGTTCGTTCGGTGTGTGATGTTGCTGCACCGCTTTACTCCTCCTGGGGTGTTATACGCTCTTTTTCAACAGCCAGTGCCACAGCGAAGATCGCTTCCATTGAGGACTTATCTGCACTCTATGTATATCCCAATCCCTCCAGCGGCATCATTCAACTGAGCGGAAAGAATTTCACATGTAATACATCGCAGATTAGTGTCTTTGACGCGGTAGGGAATTCTTGTCTTGAAGCGAGCATAGCCCATTCCGGTAAAGATTGGCAATATCAAATTGATCTCAATAGCCTTCCTAAAGGGCTTTATGTGCTCAAGGTGGTATCTCCAACGAGGGTTTATACCAGAAGGTTATTACTTCAATGATCGAAATTATCCGAAGAAAGCGAAGCAGCTGAAAAACCAGCCATTGTATGTTGAGTACATAAAAAAAGAGGAGACTTATTCAGGCTCCTCTTTTTCATTTATCAGCATTATCTCTGTTTACTCTGTGGTTGATTCTCCGCCTTCGGCTTTTGGTGCCGCGGTCTTCTTCGCACGGCTGCGTCGTGTAGTTTTGGACGCGCCTTTCTTAGCACTTTTCTCCTTCAGGAGATTGGTGTTAAAATCCACCAACTCAATCATCGCCATTTCGGCCGCATCACCGGGACGGTTTCCAACTTTAATAATCCGGGTATATCCTCCCGGGCGATCTGAAATTTTCTGACTCACCTCACGGAACAATTCCGTTACAGCTTCCTTATTCTGCAAATAAGAAAACACCACACGACGTGAGTGAGTAGAGTCATCTTTAGATTTTGTAATCAAGGGCTCCACAAAAGTGCGCAAAGCTTTTGCTTTGGCAACGGTTGTGAAAATCCGCTTATGAGTAATTAATGAGACGGCAAGGTTACTCAGAAGAGAATATCTGTGAGCTTCCTTACGACCGAGGTGATTATCCTTTTTACCGTGACGCATGATGGATTCGTGTTAGTATTGCCGTTCGATGAACGGATTTATTTTAATTTTAATTAATCTTTATCGATACCGTATTTAGCGATATTCATTCCGAAGCTGAGGTTCTTACTGCGAACGAGTTCTTCCAGTTCTGTGAGCGACTTCTTCCCGAAATTTCGGAACTTAAGAAGGTCAGCTTTGGTAAAACTTACCAGATCGCCGAGTGTTTCCACATCTGCGGCTTTAAGGCAGTTCAGTGCGCGTACACTCAGGTCCATATCCACCAGTTTTGTTTTCAGCATCTGGCGCATATGCAGGGTGGTTTCGTCCAGTTCTTCGGCAACCTGCTTTGGTTTTGATTCGAGGGTTATCTTCTCATCACTGAACAGCATGAAATGATGGATCAGGATTTCCGCGGCGTCTTTAAGGGCATCTTTCGGATGCACGGAGCCATCAGAGGTGATTTCCATAACCAGTTTTTCATAGTCTGTCTTTTGCTCTACACGGTAGTTCTCGATAAAATACTTAACATTACGGATAGGCGTATAGATAGCATCCAGGAAGATGGTACCGATCGGGGCGGAATTGGTTTTATTCTCTTCAGAAGGAACATAACCGCGGCCTTTATCGATAGTGATATCCAGCTGAAGTTTAACGGAAGGGTCCATGTTACAGATAACAAAATCAGGATTCAATACCTGGAAAGCGGTTGTATGCTTGGCAATGTCGCCGGCAGTAAAGGTTTCCTTGCCATTAATCATGACATGCACTTTTTCTGAATCTGTACCTTCAATCTGTTGTTTAAACCTAACCTGTTTCAGGTTAAGAATAATTTCAGTGACGTCTTCGATAACACCCTTGATCGTTGAGAACTCGTGATCAACCCCGGCCAGTTTTACCGATGTGATGGCAAAGCCTTCTAAAGAACTGAGGAGGATTCTGCGCAATGCATTTCCAACCGTAATTCCATATCCCGGTTCGAGGGGACGGAATTCGAACTGACCGAAAGTCTCGGTCGAATGATTCATGATCACTTTGTCCGGTCGCTGAAAAGCTAATATCGCCATGTGTAGTATTTGTGTTTAGAGTTTCTAATGTTCAATTTTGAATTATTCCGGCTATAATAGCTGCCGGAGAGCAGCATTCAGGGAATTACTTAGAGTACAATTCAACGATGAGTTGCTCCTTGATATTTTCTGTCAATTCTTCGCGGGCGGGAGGATTGATAAACTTACCGCTCATCTTGCTTCCATCCCATTCGAGCCAGCTGTACTTACCCATACGTGAAGCGAGGGCGTTATTAATTGACTCAAGGGACTTGGATTTCTCACGCACTGCTACCACGTCACCTGCACGCAGCGTATAAGACGGGATGTTTACCAGTTTACCGTTAACGGTAACATGCCGATGTGATACCAACTGACGTGCACCGGAGCGGCTGGGCGCGAGGCCAAGACGGAAAACCACATTGTCCAGTCGGGATTCAATAAGTTTCAGCAGGTTCTCGCCGGTGATACCTTCCATCCGGGAGGCACGGTCGAAAATTTTCGCAAACTGACGCTCAAGGATACCATACATGTATTTTACTTTCTGCTTTTCCATCAACTGTGTGGAATATTCAGAAACCTTCGCGCGCTTCTTGCTGTTACCATGTTGCCCCGGAGGGTAATTGCGCTTTTCGAAATTTTTATCAGGACCATAAATCGGCTCGCGGAATTTACGGGAGATTCTGGTCTTGGGGCCTATGTATCTTGCCATTGTATTATGCTAATTTCTTTTTATGACCAATAATATTAAATACGGCGACGCTTTGGGGGGCGGCAGCCATTGTGAGGAATGGGCGTGATATCCACAATTTCGGTCACTTCAACACCGGAGTTGTGGATGGTACGGATAGCGGACTCACGTCCGGAGCCAGGTCCTTTTACAAACACTTTTACTTTGCGCAATCCGGCTTCATAAGCGACTTTGGAGCAATCCGCTGCTGCTAACTGGGCAGCATATGGAGTGTTCTTCTTTGAACCCCTGAAACCCATTTTACCTGCCGATGCCCAGGATATCACCTGTCCGCTGGTGTTGGTCAGACTGATGATAATGTTGTTAAAAGTGGCATTAATGTGGGCTTCACCGGCTGCTTCCACTTTCACCACCTTCTTTTTTACGGCTTTTGTTTGTTTAGCCATTGGTCAATACGAATATGTTATGCTGTTAAATTAATTATTTGGTTACCTTCTTCTTATTCGCAACAGTTTTACGCTTTCCTTTACGTGTGCGGCAATTGTTCTTGGTACGCTGACCACGAACCGGAAGGCCCACACGATGACGGATACCACGGTAGCAACCGATATCCATCAGGCGTTTGATGTTCAACTGTGTTTCTGAACGAAGCGCACCCTCCACTTTGAAAGCTTCATTAATGATGGAGCGGATCTTGTTGAGATCATCATCATTCCATTCATGCACTTTCTTGTTCCAATCTACATTGGCTTCAGTGAGGATTTTCTGGGCAGAGGCTCTGCCAATGCCATAGATGTAGGTGAGACCTATCTCACCTCTTTTATTCTTTGGTAAATCAATACCAGATATACGAGCCATTATCTGACGTAATTTCTATTTGGTTAAACTATATAAAGACTATCCCTGGCGCATTTTAAAACGCGGGTTCTTTTTATTAATCACATACAAGCGACCTTTACGGCGCACAATCTTGCATTCTGCGCTGCGTTTTTTAAGTGATGGGCGTACTTTCATTTTAATATATTTCCCGTTAGCAATTATTTATAGCGGTAGGTAATTCTTCCTTTGGTAAGATCGTAAGGCGACATTTCAACTTTTACTTTATCCCCGGGCAGAATTTTAATGTAGTGCATCCGCATCTTTCCGGAGATATGTGCAATGATTTCATGTCCGTTCTCCAGCTCCACGCGGAAGGTCGCATTGGAGAGGGCTTCTGTTATCGTGCCGTCCTGTTCGATAGCCGGTTGCTTAGACATTATATCAGGCGAGTGTTGCTATTTTTTCTGTGATGTAACTATTTTCTGCTATGGCAAGTTCAATGACTTCGAAGGAACTCAGGATTTCCGGTTCACCATCCGTAATTGCGATGGTGTGTTCGAAATGCGCGGCGGGTTTCTTATCGAAGGTAATCACCGTCCATCCATCACTCATCTGACGGATTTGCCTTGTTCCCATATTGATCATGGGTTCAATAGCTATCGTCATTCCTTTTCTCAGCAGTGGTCCGGACCCCTTCTTTCCATAATTCGCCACTTCCGGTTTTTCGTGAAGACTGGCACCGATACCATGTCCCACCAACTCCCGCACAACACCATATCCGAATGATTCCGCATAGGTCTGAATCGCCGCGCTGATATCGCCCACTCTGTTACCATTCCGGGCTTTCGCTATTCCCTGATAGAGTGAAGTCTTTGTAACGCGAAGCAATTGCAATACTTCATCGCTTACTTCTCCCACCGGGAAGGTGTAGGCCGAATCGCCGTGAAAGCCATTCATATACACCCCACAATCGACCGATACCACATCGCCATCCACAATCACTCTTTTACCGGGGATTCCATGCACTATTTCTTCATTTACCGATATACAGAGCGTATGCTTGTAACCGTGGTAATTTTTAAACGAAGGAACGGCATTGTGGTCACGGATAAACTTTTCCGCTATTGCATCCATCTCTCCCGTAGTAATACCGGGTTTCAGATGACGGGCTACCTCTGCCAAAGTCTTGCCAACAAGTAAAGAACTCTTCCGGATAAAATCAATCTCCTCTTCTGTTTTGTACACTATAGTACCCGCGCTCATTTTATCCTCTTTATCTCACACTAGGCGGTTGCACCTACAGCGGTCCGGCCTTTAATCCTACCCGATTTCATTAAGCCATCGTAGTGACGCATCAGCAGATGACTTTCTATTTGCTGTAATGTATCCAGTACCACGCCCACCAGGATGAGCAAGGAAGTACCACCATAGAATTGAGCGAAATTTGAATTTACACCGGCCAGATTCGCAAAGGTGGGCAGAATAGCCACCAGCGCAAGGAATATGGAACCGGGTAAGGTAATTTTTGACATCACATCATCGATGAATTCCGATGTTTTACGACCGGGTTTCACTCCGGGAATAAATCCTCCGTTTTTCTTCATATCATCGGCCATCTGGCTGGGATTAACAGCAATTGCCGTGTAGAAGTACGTAAAGAGAATAATCAGTGCCGCGAATACGATATTGTACAAGGGCGATGTAAAGTTGGTAATATTTGAAGCGAAGCCCTGCCAGGAAGCTGATTCCGGAAAGAACTGCGCGATGTATGCAGGAATAAACATTATTGCCTGGGCGAATACGATAGGCATAACGCCCGCCGCATTTACTTTTAAGGGGATATACTGACGTACGCCTCCATATTGCTTGTTGCCCACAATTTTTTTGGCGAACTGTACAGGTATTTTCCTTGTACCCTGAACCAGGAGAATTACGGATACCACCACTGCAAACAAAGCCACCATTTCAATCAGGAATATTACCAAACCACCTCCCTGCTCATTCAGACGCGAAAGGAACTCGTCGCGCAGAGCGAATGGAAGGCGTGCAATAATACCAGTCATGATGATCAGGGAAATGCCGTTTCCAATACCCTTCTCTGTGATACGTTCACCGAGCCACATGATAAAGAGCGTTCCGGCTACAATAATCAGTGTTGAGGTAAACATAAAAAATGCGGGAGAAATAATATCCGGATTTGAATAAGCGATGATCGCGCCCGGAGCCTGGGTTTTGAGATTAATAAGGTAACCCGGAGCCTGGAAAATAACCACAATTACAGTAAGAACACGGGTAATCTGATTCAGCTTCTTCCTGCCGCTTTCTCCTTCTTTCTGTAATTTCTGGAAGTAGGGAACGGCTATTCCCAACAACTGAACCACGATAGAAGCGGAGATATAAGGCATGATACCCAGGGCCACCACAGAAGCCTGTGAGAAGGCGCCCCCGGAGAATGCATCCAGCAATCCAAGAATACCACCTTCGGTTTGAGCACGGAGGCCGGCCAGTTGTGTCGGGTCGATACCGGGTAATACCACATGGGCTGCCAAACGGTACACCAGCAGGAAAAGCAGTGTATTCAGGATCCTGGAACGAAGGTCCTCGATTTTAAATATATTTTGTAATGTCTGTATGAAGTTCTTCATAAGCTCTTTTTAGAGGGTTGAGGCTGTACCACCCACTTTTTCTATTGCGACCCGGGCAGAAGCAGAAAAGGCATTCGCTTTAACATCCACTTTTGCTTTCAGCTCACCCCTTCCGAGGATTTTCACCAGTTCATTTTTTGAAATCAAACCGCGGTCAATGAACACTTGCTTGTCAAAGCTGCTAATCGCATGTTCTTCCGCCAGACGCTGAAGTGTATCCAGGTTGATCCCTGCATACTCTACGCGGTTAATATTTTTAAAGCCGAATTTCGGAAGACGGCGTTGCAAAGGCATCTGACCACCTTCAAAACCTATTTTGCGGCTGTTACCGCTGCGGGAACCTGCTCCTTTATGTCCACGGGTAGAAGTACCGCCATGGCCTGAGCCAGATCCACGTGCAATGCGTTTACGGTTCTTGGTTGAACCTTTTGCCGGCTTAAGATTGCTTAAATCCATAATCTGTGTAATATTTCTCTTGTTCAGCTGGATAATTAATTCTCTATAACACGTACAAGGTGCTTCACTTTAGCAACCATTCCTTTTATCTGAGGAGTGGCTTCCACTTCTACGGTTTTATTCATTGTCAGTCCGAGCGCTTTCAGCGTACGTTTCTGAACTTCGGAACGGTCGATTCCGCTTTTAATCTGAGTAATTGACAACTTTGCCATTGGTGCAATGATGATAGTGGAATTTATCCGTTAAACACTTTACTGATTTCAACATTTCTCTGCAGTGCTACAGCACGGGCGTCGCGCATTTTCAGCAACGCATCAATGGTAGCTTTCACCACATTATGAGGATTGGATGACCCTTTGGATTTCGCAAGTACATCGGTTACGCCAACGCTCTCCAGTACGGAACGCATCGCACCTCCTGCAATTACTCCTGTTCCTGGAGCGGCGGGTTTGAGGAATACGCGTGCTCCGCCGAATTTACCTTCCTGCTCGTGAGGGACGGTACCTTTCCGGAGGGGAATACGAACCAGGTTTTTCTTTGCGTCGTCAATGGCTTTTGTTACCGCATCGGTTACTTCCTTAGCTTTCCCAAGGCCATGGCCTACCACCCCTTTTTCATCTCCCACCACCACGATGGCGGCGAAGCCGAATGCGCGACCACCTTTGGTCACTTTGGTAACACGGTTTACCGCCACGAGTTTGTCGTGCAGTTCTGTATCGGTTGACTTTACGCGTTTACTGTTCTGAATCATTTGATATTTCGTAACTATCGGTTCATATTAAAATTGTAAGCCTGCTTCACGTGCACCATCCGCAAGGGCTTTCACCCTTCCATGATACAGATATCCACCACGGTCAAACACCACAGAAGAAACGCCTGCGGCTTTTGCCTTTTCAGCCAGGATTTTTCCCACAGCCACCGCTTGTTCCACCTTATTGGTTTTCACATCCACACCACTTTCGCGGGATGAAGCGGCTACAATGGTTACTCCTTTGATATCATCAATTACCTGAGCATAAATGGCCTTATTACTACGAAACACAGAGAGTCTCGGACGTTCTGCAGTTCCTTTGATAGCTTTACGGATACGGTTACGTATCTTGGAGCGTCGGATTATTTTTTGTTCTTGCATGACAAACCGTAAATTTTCGGTTAATTAATTTTATTTCTTAGAGGCTGACTTACCGGCTTTCCTGCGCAATTGCTCACCAACAAACTTGATTCCTTTTCCTTTGTATGGCTCAGGTACACGCAGTGAGCGGATCTTGGCAGCCACCTGTCCCAATAGTTGTTTATCGTGGCTTTCCAGAGTAATGATAGGATTCTGCCCTTTATCCTGGCGGGTAGCCACCTTAATTTCGGAGGGAAGTTCAAACACCACATGGTGGGAATAACCCAGCACCATATCCAGCATATTACCCTGGTTGGAGGCACGGTAACCCACCCCTACCAGTTCCTGTTCCACTTTAAAGCCGGTTGATACACCCACCACCATGTTATTGATGAGGGCACGGTATAAACCATGGAGCGCGCGGTGACGCTTTTGCTCGGTAGCGCGGCTCAGTACCACCTGATTGCCTTCAATGTTGACTTCGATTCCATCTTCTACAGACTGGGTAAGCGTGCCTTTAGGACCTTTTACAGATACCTCACGGCCATTTACATTAATCTGTACCCCACTGGGTATATTGATCGGGTTTTTTCCTACGCGTGACATTTTATCGTCGTAATTTTTTTATTTTAATAAACGAAACAGATTACTTCACCTCCTACATTCATCTGCCGGGCCTCCTTATCTGTCATCAGGCCACGTGATGTAGAAACGATAGCAATACCAAGGCCATTGATAACCCTGGGGATACGGTCAGCTTTTACATACTTACGCAATCCGGGTTTAGAGATACGGCGGATGGAAGATATTGCCGGCAGTTTGGTCACGGCATTATATTTCAGCGCGATCTTTATATTGCCCTGTTTGTTTTCTGTATCTTCAAACTTGTAATTTGAAATAAAGCCTTTGTCAAAGAGGATCTTTGTCATTTCCTTTTTCATATTTGACGCAGGAACTTCCACTACACGGTGATTTGCTTTTACCGCATTTCTGATACGGGTTAAGTAATCGGCTATTGGATCGGTATACATGGACTAGTTAATTCTTTTTATTTATTGATTAAACCCGGATATTACCAGCTGGCTTTTGTTACACCGGCGATTTTCCCTTCGAGGGCAAGTTTTCTGAACATCACGCGTGAAATTCCGAACTGACGGATATAACCACGGGGGCGACCGGTAAGTTTACAACGGTTTCTCACTCGTGTAGGGCAGGAGTTTTTAGGCAACTTCTGCAGTGCTGTGTAATCGCCGGCTTCTTTCAGCTCTTTGCGCTTCTCAGCAAACTTTTCTACCATGCGTATGCGCTTCAACTCGCGCGCCTTGATCGATTCTTTTGACATCGTTCGACAGATTATTTTGTTTGATTCCGGAATGGAATTCCAAATTCTTTTAACAGTTCGAGTGCCTCATTGTCCTTTTCGGCAGTGGTCACGAAGGTGATATCCATTCCCTGGATTTTATTCACTTTATCAATATCAATTTCCGGGAAAATGATTTGTTCGGTAACGCCAAGGGTATAGTTACCGCGGCCGTCGAAACCTTTGTCATTCACACCACGGAAATCGCGGATGCGGGGCAAAGCAACAGCCACCAGGCGATCGAGGAATTCGTACATCCTGTCACCACGCAGGGTAACACGGGCTCCGATAGGAACACCTGCCCTTAACTTGAAATTAGAAATGTCCTTACGCGACTTGGTAGCCACTGCTTTCTGTCCGGTAATGGTTGACATTTCATGGATCGCAGATTCGATGATCTTTTTATCAGAAACCGCATCTCCCAGTCCCTGGTTGATACAAATTTTTGTAAGACGCGGAACCTGCATCACACTTTTATACTGAAACTTATCGCGAAGAGATTTAACAACCTCATTGCGGTATTTTGTTTTCAGGCGTGGTTCGTACTTCATATTTTTTTCCCTCCCCTGTTATTTCTTGGTTTTAACATAACGAACGAGTTTTCCGTCCTCCAACTTCCGGCCTACACGACCCGGCTTCCCTGTAGCGGGATCAATCACCATCAGTTTGGAAATACGAACAGGAGCTTCCTGTTTCACAATTCCACCCTGTGAATTCTTCGCATTGGGACGGGTATGTCTGGAAATCATATTTACTTTTTCGACGATGGCCAAACGGTCATCCGGCAACATTTCCAGTACCTTACCCTGCTGGCCTTTTGAATCACCGCTGAGAACCTTCACGAGGTCACCTTTGCGGATATGGAGTTTTTGCTGTTTATTCTTTTTACGTTCCATTTCTTTTAGAGCACCTCCGGGGCTAGGGATACAATTTTCATAAATTGTTTTTCACGCAATTCACGTGCTACGGGGCCGAAAATACGGGTGCCGCGTAATTCATCCTGGTTATTCAGCAACACCACTGCGTTGTCATCGAAGCGTATATAAGAGCCATCATCGCGACGAACCTCCTTATTAACACGCACAACAACTGCTTTAGACACCGTTCCTTTCTTCACATTTCCTGAAGGAAGTGCGTTTTTCACGGTCACTACAATTTTATCACCCAGGGAAGCATAGCGTTTGCCTGTTCCTCCAAGCACACGGATGCAAAGTACCTCTTTGGCACCACTGTTATCGGCTACTACGAGCCTTGACTCTTGCTGTATCATTTTATCTTGTTGATGATTGTGTTCTTCCTTGCGGGAAGGATACAGATTATTTCGCTTTTTCTATAATCTCAACCATGCGCCAGCGTTTCAGCTTACTCAATGGCCGTGTTTCCATGATTTTAACTGTGTCACCCACGCCACATTCGTTCTTTTCATCATGTGCCATGAACTTCTTGGTTTTCTTGATGAACTTACCGTACATAGGGTGTTTCTCCCGGGCTTCTACCGAAACCACGATGGATTTATTCATTTTGGTACCGGTAACAATACCAATCCGTTCTTTTCTTAATCCTCTTTCTTCCATGATCATTTTTCAGCAGATGGGGTTTGAGTCGTACGTTTACGGAACTCTGTTTCGAGGCGCGCGATGGCACGACGGGAAGCACGGAGCTTCATCGGGTTTTCGACAGGAGAAACAGCGTGGGCCATTTTCATTTTGATATAGCCTGCGCGTTCTTCTTTTATCTTTTCACGGATTTCATCCGTGGTAAGGTCCTTAACGATGGACTGTTTCATGGCAATGGTTTAATATTATTCTTGATAATCCGGACGCACCACAAACCTTGTAGTTACCGGTAATTTCTGTGCTGCCAGGCGCAGCGCTTCTTTGGCGATATCTATGGGAACACCTTCCGCTTCGAAGATGACAGTTCCCGGTTTCACGGTAGCCACCCAATATTCGGGAGCTCCTTTTCCTTTACCCATACGTACTTCGAGTGGTTTACGGGTGATGGGTTTATCCGGGAATATTCTGATCCAGATTTGTCCTTCACGCTTCATGTAACGGGTTACCGCAACACGAGCCGCTTCTATCTGACGGGAGGTAATCCAGCAGGTCTCCAATGATTTTATTCCAAAAGTTCCGAAGGCCAGTGAGGTGCCTCTGGTAGCTGTACCACTCGGAACCATTTTGTGCTGCTTCCGGAACTTCGATTTTTTTGGCTGTAACATGATTCAGCTAATTATCTGATATTCTTCTGTTAATTTATTTATTATCCTCTTGAAGATCTTCCACGTCCACCATCCCTGCTGCCTCCTCTTCCTCCTCTTCCACCGCGGTCGCCACGATCACCTCTTTCACCACGTTCCGGGCGTTCGCTGCGCTCTTTACCCCCTTTTGGTGTACTTGCAATGCCAATATTGGGAGACAGGTCACGCTTTCCATATACTTCACCTTTGCATATCCACACTTTGATACCGATGATTCCGTAGGTAGTCAGGGCTTCTGACAATGCATAATCGATATCCGCGCGGAAAGTATGGAGGGGCACACGACCTTCTTTATATTGTTCCGTACGTGCAATCTCGGCGCCACCCAAACGGCCTGAACAGATGATTTTAATACCTTCTGCACCCATTCTCATAGTTGAGGCAACTGACTGCTTCATGGCACGACGGAATGAAATCCTGGCTTCGAGCTGACGGGCGATACCATCTGCCACCAACTGGGCATCCAGTTCCGGACGTTTGATTTCGTAAATATTGATCTGAACCTCTTTCCTGGTAAGTTTCTTTACTTCTTCTTTCAGTTTATCCACTTCTGTACCACCTTTTCCGATAACGATACCCGGACGGGCAGTATGAATAGTAACGGTGATTAACTTCAAGGTACGCTCAATTACGATACGCGATACTCCGCCTTTCGCAAGCCGGGCCATTAGATATTTACGGATCTTTTCGTCTTCAACCAATTTGTCGGAATAATCTTTTCCGCCATACCAGTTTGAATCCCATCCGCGGATGATTCCTAAACGATTACCTATCGGGTTTGCTTTTTGTCCCATTCTTCTTGCTTAGTTAGCGGTATTATTTTCGGCGGTTACGCCCATGTTTTTATTATCTACAATGAGTGTTACATGATTAGAACGCTTGCGGATACGATGACCGCGGCCCTGGGGTGCAGGACGAAGGCGTTTCAACTGACGTCCGGAATCAACATTCACCGACTTCACAAACAACTCCTGTTCTTCGATCTTCAGGCTCTCATTTTTAGCCTGCCAGTTCGACAAAGCTGAGAGCAGTAATTTTTCCAGGCGGCCTGCAGCCTCCTTGGTACTCAGACGAAGCATAGCCAAGGCCATGTCCACCCTTTTTCCACGAATCATGTCGGCCACCAGACGCATTTTGCGAGGGGAAGTCGGACAATCATTTAATTTGGCATAAGCTACATTCTTGAGTATAGCCTTGCGTTCTGTGGCGACGTTACGTTTTCTGGCTCCCATGATTATTTAGATGCTTTGTCTTTATTACCGGAATGCCCTCTGAAAGTACGGGTAGGAGCAAATTCTCCGAGTTTATGTCCAACCATATTTTCTGTTACATAAACAGGAATAAACTTATTCCCATTATGCACGGCGAATGTGTTCCCAACAAAATCAGGGGAAATCATTGACCTGCGTGACCAGGTTTTAATAGTGGCTTTCTTTTTTCCTTCATTCATGCCAAGCACTTTCTGCTCGAGTTTGTAATCAATGAAGGGTCCTTTTTTAAGCGAACGACTCATGTTATTTATGCTTCTGAATCCTGTTAACAATTATTTCTTACGACGTTCCAGAATGTACTTGTTCGTCGGATTGCTCTTTTTACGGGTTTTATAGCCTTTAGCAATAAGGCCCTTGCGTGAACGGGGATGTCCTCCGGATGCACGTCCTTCACCACCACCCATTGGGTGATCCACCGGGTTCATGGCCACACCACGTACTCTTGGGCGGATACCAATCCAACGGTTTCTTCCTGCCTTTCCTTTGCTCTGCTTATCGTGGTCGGCATTGGAAACGGAACCGATAGTAGCCATACAGGTTACCAATACTTTTCTGGTTTCACCTGATGGCATTTTAAGAATGGCGTAGCGGTCTTCACGTGCCGCGAGTTGTGCATAAGCACCTGCGCTGCGGGCAATTTTTGCTCCCTGACCAGGACGCATTTCAATATTGTGTACCGTAGTTCCCAATGGAATATCTTTAAGTGGCATGGCATTGCCTACTTCAGGCGCGGCAGCCGATCCGGAAAGGATCGTTTGGCCTACTTTAATGCCGTTGGGGGCTATGATATACCTCTTTTCACCATCGCTGTATTTCACCAATGCAATAAAAGAAGTACGGTTCGGATCATACTCGATCGTTTGTACTGTAGCCGGCATATCAGTTTTGTCGCGTTTAAAGTCGACAATCCTGTATAATTTACGATGACCTCCACCCATGTAGCGCATGGTCATCTTACCGGAATTATTCCGGCCGCCACTGCGCTTCATGGAAACGATCAGTGACTTCTCAGGCTCACTTGCAGTAATTTCTGTATAATCGTTACGAACCAGGTGACGCTGACCCGGTGTCATAGGACGAATTTTCTGTGTACCCATTGCTCTTTGCTCTTGTCGTTATTAGATATTGCTGAAGAAATCAATTGTTTCACCTTTCTTAAGTGTAACGATCGCCTTTTTCAGGTTAGGACGTTGTCCACTTACAAATCCGGTTTTTGTACCGCGCGACTTAGTCTTACCGCGATAAATCATGGTATTTACCGATTCCACGGTTACACCATACATCGCTTCCACGGCTTTTTTAATCTCCAGTTTATTAGAACGCCTAGAAACAATGAAACCATACCGGGGTTGCTTCTCGGTAATCCGGTTCATTTTCTCCGTTACTACTGGTTTCTTCAGAATTTCCATGTTACTCTATAGGTTTATCGTGCCTATGCACTTAGTGTTTATTTTGACTGTACCCCGGATGGAAATTCTCCGTTCCTACCGGAATTTTTCCTGCCGGGTTGTTATTTATTTAAGCAATGTGCTTTCGATTACCGGAAGCGAACTCTCTGTTACAATGATATTCGTTGCGTTGACAATGTCGTAAGTATTTAAATCACTGGCAGTTACAACTTTGCTTCGCTCCAAATTTCGGGACGACAAATATACGTTTTTATTCGATTGAGGCAGAACCAATAAGGTTTTTTTATCGGCAACCTGCAGATTTTTCACCAAATCGGCCATTTGTTTGGTACGTGGTTGATCAAAATTGAAATCCTCCAATACCATAATACTATTGACTTTTGCCTTATGAGAAAGCGCGGAAATACGGGCCAAGCGCTTCAGTTTTTTATTCAGACTGAAGGAATAATCGCGTGGACGGGGTCCGAAGATGCGTCCGCCACCAACAAAAACCGGGCTTTTCATGGATCCGGCACGGGCTCCGCCAGTACCTTTCTGGCGCTTCAGCTTTTTGGTGGTACCGGAAACTTCATTACGTTCCTTTGCCTTATGTGTACCCTGGCGTTTATTGGCCAGAAATTGTTTCACATCAAGATAGATAGCGTGGTCATTTGGCTGCGCACCAAAGATCTGATCATTCAGCGACGCCTTGCGTCCTGTTTCTTTACCTGAGATAGAATAAACTGCTAGTTCCATGATTATTTCGTCACCGTTACAAATGATCCTTTATGTCCGGGTATAGCTCCTCTTATGAGAAGGAGATTTTGTTCCGGCAACACTTTTACAACCTGAAGATTCTGAAGCTTCACGCGCTCGTCGCCTTTATGGCCACCCATACGCATGCCTTTCATTACACGGGAAGGCCAGGATGATGCGCCCAAAGAACCGGGGGCACGCTGGCGGTCATGCTGACCGTGTGTAGAGCCACCTACTCCACCAAAATTGTGGCGCTTCACTACACCCTGAAAACCTTTTCCTTTAGAGGTTCCAACGACATCACAAAAGTCGCCCTCCTGAAATAAGTCACATTTCACCACATCGCCAATCTGAAACTCCTGCTCAAAATCGCGGAATTCCAACAGACGACGCTTCGGCGACGTGTTCGCTTTCTTAAAATGTCCCAACATAGGTTGGGATGTATTTTTTTCTTTTTTCTCGCCAAAGGCAAGTTGAACGGCACTATAGCCGTCTTTTTCGACCGTTTTAACCTGTGTTACTACACAAGGGCCGGCTTCAACTACGGTACAGGGGATATTTTTCCCATCTGCATCGAAGATGCTGGTCATGCCGACTTTTTTTCCGATGATGCTCGCCATCTTAACTATGGTTTAGTTGTTTTGGTCTTTATAATTAGATTGAATACCGGAATGAATTATCTCCGGTAATTTTTATTAATTCGGATAGGATGTAAAGAACGTATTCGAAATCCCAGGGGTTATCCCTATACTTTGATTTCCACTTCCACACCACTGGGAAGTTCAAGCTTCATCAGGGCATCTACGGTTTTTGCTGTAGAACTGTAGATATCGAGAAGACGCTTATATGAGCACAACTGAAACTGCTCACGGGCTTTCTTGTTTACGTGAGGAGAGCGGAGTACCGTATAGATTTTCTTTTCGGTAGGCAGTGGAATGGGTCCGCTGACAATGGCTCCTGTTGGTTTCACGGTCTTTACAATTTTCTCCGCGGATTTATCCACGAGATTAAAATCGTAAGACTTCAATTTAATTCTGATTCTTTGGCTCATTTTATAAGAACGATGTTGATACTGTATCTATATTCTGATTATACTTTTTCAGCAGCCGCTTTGCCTTTGGCTTTCGCAATTACTTCCTCCGCGATATTTCTGGGAGCTTCGGCATAGTGGGAGAATTCCATGGTAGAGGAAGCACGTCCTGAAGTAATGGTACGTAAAGCGGTTACATAACCAAACATCTCTGACAGGGGCACCTTTGCTTTCACAACCTGGGCGCCTGCACGTGAATCCATACCCTCCATCTGTCCGCGGCGGCGGTTGAGGTCACCTACCACATCTCCCATGTTTTGCTCGGGGGTAATTACCTCCAGTTTCATGATAGGTTCCAGCAGAATCGGCTTGGCTTTGGGAACAGCCTCACGGAAAGCGGTACGGGCGCAGATTTCAAAGGACAGAGAATCGGAGTCAACGTTGTGATATGAACCGTCGATCAAACGCACTTTCATGGTTTGAACCTGGTATCCTGCCAGCACGCCATTCACCATAGCTGCTTTAAATCCTTTTTCCACCGCCGGAATAAATTCACGGGGGATATTACCACCTGTGATTTCATTAACAAACTGCAATCCTCCATTTTTATCATTCGCTTCAAAATCGGCATCCGCGGGTGAAATCACAAACTTGATATCCGCAAACTTACCACGACCACCTGTTTGCTTTTTATATACTTCACGGTGTTCGAAAGAGCCGGTGATGGCTTCCTTATAATTTACCTGGGGGGCACCCTGGTTTACTTCCACTTTAAATTCACGACGCAAACGGTCAACAATGATTTCAAGGTGTAATTCACCCATACCACTGATGATTGTCTGACCGCTGTCCTCATCCGATTTCACACGGAAGGTAGGGTCTTCTTCTGCTAGTTTACCCAGCGCTACTCCCAGCTTATCCATATCACCCTGTGTTTTCGGCTCAATGGCAAGACCGATAACGGGCTCAGGGAAATTCATGGCCTCGAGTACAATCGGCGCATCTTCGGCACAGAGGGTGTCGCCGGTTTTTATGTCTTTAAAACCAACGGCAGCACCAATATCACCTGCTTCAATGGCGGGGATCTGGTTTTGCTTGTTGGCATGCATCTGGAAGAGACGTGAAATACGCTCTTTATTTCCTGAACGGGTGTTCAGTACATACGATCCCGCATCCAGTTTACCGGAATAGCAACGGAAATAAGCCAGACGACCCACAAAAGGATCGGTCGCAATTTTAAAGGCCAGGGCAGTAAAAGGATCTTTCACATCCGGGCGACGCACTACTTCTTCACCGGTATCAGGGTTGGTTCCTATAATATTATTCTTATCCAGGGGTGAGGGCATCAGTTCCATAACATAATCCAGCATGGTCTGTACCCCTTTGTTTTTAAACGCGGAACCACATAACATGGGCACCACTTTATTTGCTACGCAAGCCTGACGGAGCGCGGTTAAAATTTCAGCTTCGGTAATAGATGCAGGATCCTCGAAATACTTTTCCATGATCTTGTCATCGAACTCGGCGCAGGCTTCCAACAGTTTTTCACGGTATTCCTTTGCCTCCTCTTCCATATCCGCAGGGATAGGAACCTCCTGGAAAGTCATACCCTGATCATGTTCATTCCATACGATTCCACGGAAGTTTACCAGGTCAACCACACCTTTGAAAGTTTCCTCTGCGCCGATGGGCAATTGCAGGGGGAGGGCGTTACCACCCAGTACTTCACGAACCTGGCGGACCACATTCAGGAAGTCGGCGCCGGCCCTGTCCATTTTATTGACAAATCCGATACGGGTAACGTTGTAATTATTGGCAAGGCGCCAGTTGGTTTCCGACTGGGGCTCAACACCATCCACAGACGAAAAAAGAAACACCAAGCCGTCAAGGATACGCAAAGAGCGGTTCACTTCCACGGTAAAATCCACGTGACCCGGGGTATCGATGATATTCAGTTTATAATTATTCTTACGGTAATTCCAGAAAGCGGTAGTGGCAGCGGAAGTGATGGTAATACCACGCTCCTGCTCCTGCACCATCCAATCCATGGTGGCTGCACCATCGTGAACTTCACCAATCTTATGGTTCACACCGGTGTAGTACAAAATACGCTCGGTGGTGGTCGTTTTACCGGCATCGATATGCGCTGCGATACCGATATTTCTCACAAATCTTAAATCTTTAACATCCTGTGACATCTTTTCCTGGAGGTATTACCTTTATTTTATTAGTTGATTAAACCCTGAAATGTGAGAAAGCCTTGTTCGCATCGGCCATACGGTGCGTATCATCCTTTTTCTTTACGGCAGCACCTTCGCCCTTGGCAGCAGCGATGATTTCGCCCGCCAATTTGTCGGCCATACTCTTTTCATTGCGCTTACGGGCATACAGAATCATCCATTTAATACCCACCGAAATTTTACGGTCCGGACGCACTTCAGAAGGAATCTGGAAGGTAGCTCCTCCCACCCTACGGCTCTTTACCTCAACGGCAGGCATAACGTTATTCAATGCCGTACGCCATTGCTCAAGGCCGCTCTCCTTGGTTTTGGCTTCCACTTTATCCAATGCATCATAAAACAACTTAAAGCCGGTGCCTTTTTTACCGGAATACATCAGCATATTTACAAAGCGTGTTACTAACGGATCATTGAACTTGGGGTCCGGCAGTATGGGTCTCTTCTTTGGTTTGGTCTTCCTCATGGATCAGAATGATAATATACCTGAAACTATAATTTTATTAATGACTTATTTTTTACCCTTCGCGGCAGGCGCTGCACCCGCTTTAGGACGCTTCGTTCCATATTTTGAACGACGCTGGTTACGGCCTTCAACACCCGATGTATCCAGGGCTCCGCGAATGATATGATAACGAACTCCAGGAAGATCTTTCACCCTGCCGCCACGAATCATTACAATGCTGTGCTCCTGCAGGTTATGTCCCTCTCCGGGAATATAGGCGGTCACCTCAAATTTGTTGGTTAAACGAACACGCGCCACCTTCCTCATCGCTGAATTTGGCTTCTTGGGAGTAGTCGTGTACACACGGGTACATACCCCACGGCGTTGTGGACAAGAAGTGAGTGCGGGAGATTTACTTTTATCCACCAGCGCCTCACGGCCTTTGCGAACTAACTGTTGAATTGTTGGCATTCTTAATTTTTTACGATTCTGAATCAGTGATTTATATACACTATACCCCTAAAAAGGGAGTGCAAAGTTAACCAAGAAAATGATTTAAGCAAGATGTTTTTTAAAATATTTATGAAACAGGCAATTAAGTCCGGCACAAAGCGGGGCAGATTCCAATAAAAATAAAACCTGTTGAAAATAATGTCACTCAATTTCAAATATTTACAATTAAATTATGAAAATCACTGATTTGCGGAAAGAATTCTTCAAAAGGATTATCCCATGGCTTTTCAGGCCAAAGACCTTTCCAGCAAAATCCATTCTCCATTTAAAACACACATCAATTTTTTGATGTTTACAATCAATAAAGCTGTATATTTTAAGTAACAATGGATAGCTCGTAGCTCAGAGCGCTTTATCATGAAAAAAACATGGAAACGGAGCATTTTCAGTACCAGGCAATTGGATTAACAAATAAATTATGCAAGGGACATTAAAACCCCATAGAATTCTCAGGATTAATCAATATCAAGGGGATAACGGCAGGCCGCCACTGTTTATTCAGGGAAAAAACTGTAACCCATAATGTTGATTAACAAATTGTTTGATTGCTGATGATATTTTAAATGCCGGTTGTATAGTTTCGGAACATTCAGCCTATAATACAATAATAGCCAGGATATCAATAAATAATGCCCCCC